>NZ_BSYI01000020.1 GCF_030270585.1 Paralimibaculum aggregatum | reverse complement strand
ACGCACGCCGCGGGCGCGGCCGCCGCCGCCGCCGCCACCACGGACGAAGCCGGCCTCCGCCGTCTCGGTCTGGAATTTCAGCGTCACCACCCCCTGCGGCGAGGCGAAGACCGCGAGCGCCGCGACGAGCGTTCCGATCAGAAGATTGCGCATGGCGTCCCCCGTCTCATTCCTGCTCTGTGCCGGCAGATGCGGCGCCGAGGGCGGCGTCGAGCGCGGGCATGGTGATCCGGATGTCGTCCTCGTCCGGCTCGAAGGTGAAGACCGCCTCGTCCTCGGTCAGCTCGAAGCGCCAGTTGGTGAAGCGCGCGCGGTATTGCGGCCAGCCCTGGGTATAGGGATCGGTGCTCACATACATCAGCGGCACCGGCCGGTCGGGATCGGTGGAGATCCAGATCTGCCAGTCCTCGTCATGCTCGCTGAAGGCCAGGTGATGCGCCTCCTCGCCCTCGATCAGCGTGGTGCCGAGATAGGCCGACGCGGTGACCTCGGCGAGCGGGTCTTCGGCGAGCGTGGGCGACATCAGCTGCCAGACCGCGACGGGCCGGTCGGACTGCTCGCGCGCGATCGCGAGCAGCTCGTCATAGCTGCCGGCGAAGGCCGCGCTGGCATAGAAATCCTCGTAGGGCGCGGCGACAGTGAAGCTTGTGCCGTCGTGGAAATATTCCCGCACATGGTCGCCGCGCTCGAACCGCGCGAACACGCCGCTGCCGCGCAGCATCCGGTTCGCACCGCTCTGGAAATAGGTGATCTTCTCGCGCCCCTCGACGACCACATCGAAGCTCGCCGACCAGTCGAAGGCGATCGCCGGCTGGCTGGCAAGGAAGGCGGCGGCGGTTTCGGCGATGTCTGCGGCGGCGGCGTCGGCGCCGTCGATCTCCTGGCCGGCACCGGATGCCGGTGCTGCGGCGGTGCCGGTAATGACGGCGGCCATGGCGAGCCAATGGCGGATCTGGTGCATCTCGGAGCCCCCCTCCTGCACGAATGGTGGCACATTAGCACAGTCTCGCGCGGTTCGGGAAAGCCTAATCGCCCGCCGCGCGGCGGCGCTCAGCCGGCCGGGTCGAAGCGCAGCGGCAGGCGCACCGGGCCGGTATTGCCGCTGTCGGGCAGGAAGGCGGCGCCGTCTCCCGGCGAGAGGTTGCGCAGCCGCCCGGCCAGCAGCCGCAGCGCCTCGGTCATGTCGCCGCGGGCGATGGGCGAGCCGATGCAGTGGTGCTTGCCGCCGCCGAAGCCGAAATGGCGCGCCCGCTCGGCGGTGATGTCGAAGCCGGGGGCGAAGCGGGCCGGGTCGGTTCCGGCGCAGCCGGAGAAGAGATGGATGGTGGTGCCGGCGGGGATCGCGAGGCCGGCAAACTCGAAATCCTCGACCGCCTCGCGGGTCACCCAGGTGGTGGTCGGGCGCACCCGCATCACCTCCTCCACCGCCTGGCGGGCGAGCTCGGGCCGGGCGCCGAGTAGCGCCCATTGCGCCGGGTTTTCGAGGAAGCACTGCATGGCGAGGCCGAGCTGGTTGCGCGTGGTGTCGATGCCGCCGAAGATCGACAGCACGACCATGTCGAGCAGCTCCTGCTCGGCGAGGCGCCCGGCCTCGGCGCTGGCGGCGATCAGCGTGCCGATGAAATCCTCCCGCGGGGCGGCGCGGCGGGCCGCCACCACGCTGCGGGCAAAGGCGAACATGGCCTCGGTGGCGGCGTCGATGCGGGCCTCCTCGCGGGCATAGGTGACGCCGAGCGCCAGCCCCATGTCGACGGTGAGATCGGCCAGTTCGCGCCAGTGCCGCTCGTCGAGGCCGATCAGCGCGCAGATCACCCGCGCCGCATAGGGCTCGGCGAACTCGGCCATGAACTCGCATTCGCCCCGTGCCTCGAAGCCGGCCACCAGCTCGTCCGCCAGCGCCTGGAAGCGGGGCACCAGGTCGCTCACCAGCCGCGGCGCGAAGGCCGGGGCGCCGAGCCGGCGCAGGCGGGCATGGTCCGGCCCCTCGCGGTTGAGCATGATGCGCTTCCACCACGCCGCCCAGAGCCCGGTGCAGCCGTTGTGCTCGGGCCAGCGATGCGAGCCCTGGCGGAGCGCGGGATGAAGGATCATCGCCTTCATCGCGTCATAGCGCAGCACGGCGATGCCGAAGGGGGTGCGGGCATACCAGCTCCGCGCGCGGGCCGCCTCGACCTCGGCCGAGCGCACCGAGAAGGCGGGGTCGGAGGGGTCGAGGAAAGGGGCGCTGTCGATGACGATGGGATGTTCCATGCGAACTTCCTTCGGCGGGTTTCCTGAAGCCCCGACGATTGTTCGGGCCGAACGTTCCTGCGAGGATGCCGTTCGGACCGCGCGAACTCAATCGAAGGATATCCGGATGGCCGCCCCCGAGATCACGCTCGACCGAACCGATTTCGAGATCCTGCGCCTTCTGCAGAACGATGCCCGGCTGATGAACAAGCAGCTCGCCACCGCGGTCGGGCTCGCCGCCTCCTCGGTGCACGAGCGGGTGAAGCGGCTGCACGCGCTCGGGGTGATCCGGGGCAGCCGCACCGAGCTCGACTATGCGCGCCTCGGCTACGGGCTCTCGGCGGTGATCTTCGTGACCATCTCGCGCGAGGGCTCGCTCTCGATCGACGCGCTGATCGAGGATCTGGCGCGGATCCCGGAGGTGCAGGACATCTGGCTCGTCACCGGGCGCTATGACCTCGTGGTGACGATCCTCGCCCGCGACATGGACCATCTGAAGCATCTCGCCTACGAGTTCCTGACCAAGCGGCCGGAGATCAGCCGCTACGAGACCTCGATCGCCTATCGCCACCACCGCTCGGCCGGGATCGCCGATCTGCGCCCGGCCGCGGCCGATGCGGCGGGCGTGAAGCATGCGCCCCGCCGGCAGGCACAATCCGGTTGACCCCGTGCCTGCGGGGGGTAGCGTGCCAAGCCGCAACGGTTGATTCCCCCGCAGCCCGTGCCCGGCGCGGCGGGGGACCCCAGAACGAGGCCGCGACGCGGCCACAACGAGGGATGCCCGCCATGTTCCGCCACCGCCTTTTCCCCCTTCTGCTCGCGGCCGGCCTGCTCGCCCCGCTGGCCGCCGAGGCCCAGCAGCAGGCACCGAAACCGGCCGTCACGGTGATTGCGGTGGCCAAGGAGCGGATTGCGCAGACCGAGGTCTTCACCGGCCGGGTCGAGGCGATGCAGAAGGTGGCGATCCGGGCCCGCGTCTCGGGCTTCGTGCAGGCGCTCGGCTTCGAGGAGGGCGGCCGGGTCGAGGCGGGCGCGACGCTGTTCCGCATCGAGCCCGACGCCTACGAGGCCGCGGTGACGCGGGTGAAGGGCCAGCTCGCCACCGCGCAGGCGGAGAAGGATCTCGCCGATATCGAGGTCGAGCGCCAGCGCACCCTGGTCGAGAAGCGGACCGCGGCGGAGGCGGTGCTGCAGCGCGCCGAGGCCGAGCAGGGCAAGGTGCTCGGCAGCATCCAGGAGCTCGAGGGCAGCCTGCGCGCCGCCGAGCTCGACCTTTCCTACACCCTCGTCAAGGCGCCTTTCGCCGGGCGCGTCGGGCTGACCGACATCGATGTCGGCGCCTTCGTCACGCCGGAGACCGGCACCCTCGTCAACCTCTCCAGCATCGACCCGATCTATGTCACCTTCCCGGTGCCGGAGGCGGTGCTGCTGAAGTTCCGCGCCAAGCGGCAGGCCAACCCGGAGCTGCCGCCCGTCGAGGTCGAGCTGGTGCTGGCCGACGGCTCGACCTATCCGCAGAAGGGGGCGGTCTCGGTGGTCGACACCACGGTGCAGGCGGGCACCGACACCATCCTGATCCGCGCCAGCTTCGCGAACCCGGCCGGCAACCTGATCGACGGCCAGCTCGTCACCGTGCGCGTGGTGGAGGAGGGCGTGGCGCCCTCGCTGACGATTCCGGCGGTGGCGCTGCAGCGCGACCAGGCGGGCTATTTCGTCTATGTCGTGGGGGCGGACAGCAAGGTCGCCCGCCGCGATATCGTGGTGACCCGCGAAGCCGGCACCTCGATCGTCGTCGACAAGGGGCTCGACGAGGGCGAGGTGGTGATCACCGAGGGCATGCAGCGGGTGCGCCCGGGCATGGAGGTGGACCCGGCCAGGGCAGCATCCGCCGGCGCCGCCGGTGCCGCCGCCGCCGCGGCGGAGTGACCGGGCCATGATTTCCCAGCTCTTCATCCGCCGGCCGCGCTTCGCGCTCGTGATCTCGCTGGTGATCACCCTCGCGGGCCTGATCTCGATGACCCAGATGCCGGTGGAGCAGTTCCCCGACATCGTGCCGCCGCAGGTGCAGGTCTCCACCTCCTATCCGGGCGCCGGCGCCGAGGTGGTCGAGGCCACCGTCGCCCAGCCCATCGAGCAGCAGGTGGTGGGCGTGAGCGACATGCTCTACATGAAGTCCACCAGCGGCTCGGACGGCAGCTACAACCTCACCGTCACCTTCGCGCCCGGCACCGACCCCGACATCAACACGGTGAACGTGCAGAACCGGGTGAGCCTCGCCGAGGCGGCGCTGCCCGAGGAGGTCACCCGCGCCGGCGTCAGCACCAAGAAGAAGTCGTCGGCGCTGCTGCAGGTGATCAACATCACCTCCGACAACCCCGAGCACGACACGCTGTTCCTCTCGAACTTCGCCACCATCAACGTGCTCGACAGCGTCAAGCGCGTGCGCGGGGTGGGCGATGCGGTGATCTTCGGCGCGCAGGACTATTCGATGCGCGTCTGGCTCGATGTCGACCGGATGACGGTGCTGGAGATCGCGCCGGAGGACGTGATCAACGCGCTCAACGCGCAGAACGTGCAGGCCGCGGTGGGGCGGATCGGCGCCCAGCCGATGACCGACGACCCGGCCTTCCAGCTCAGCATCCAGACCCAGGGCCGGCTGACCTCGGTCGAGGAATTCGAGCAGGTGGTGATCCGCGCCGAGCAGGACGGCTCCTTCGTGCTGCTCAAGGATATCGGCCGGGTCGAGCTCGGCGCCAAGTCGCAGGACAGCGAGAGCCTGTTCAACGCCAAGCCGACCGCGATGATCGGCGTCTATCTCGCCCCCGGCGCCAATGCGCTCAACACCGCGGCCGGCATCGAGGCGAGCATGGAGCGCGTCGCCGCCGCCTTCCCCGAGGGGATGAGCTGGAGCATTCCCTACAACACGGTCAGCTTCGTCGAGGCCAGCATCGAGGAGGTGCAGAAGACCCTGATCGAGGCCTTCGTGCTGGTGGTGCTGGTGGTCTTCCTGTTCCTCGGCAGCTTCCGCATGACGCTGATCCCGCTGATCGCGGTGCCGGTCTCGCTGATCGGCGCGCTGGCCTTCATGATGGCGCTCGGCTTCTCGCTCAACACGGTCTCGCTGCTGGCGCTGGTGCTGGCCATCGGCATCGTGGTCGACGATGCCATCGTGGTGATCGAGAACGTCGAGAAGGTGATGGAGGAGCGCCCCGAGCTCAGCGTCGCCGAGGCCACCGGCGAGGCGATGAAGGAGATCACCGCGCCGATCGTCGCGATCACGCTGGTGCTGCTCTCGGTCTTCGTGCCGGTGGGCTTCGTGCCGGGGATCAGCGGCACGATGTTCCAGCAGTTCGCCGTGGCGGTGTCGTTCTCGATGCTGATCTCGGCGATCAACGCGCTGACGCTGAGCCCGGCGCTCTGCACCCTGCTGCTGACCAAGCGCCACGGCGAGAAGAAGGGCCCGCTGGCCTGGATCTCGCGGCGGATCGACAACACCCGCGACGGCTATTCCTTCGTGATGTCGCGCATCACCCGGCGCGCGGTGCTGGGGCTGGTGCTGCTCGGGGTCGCCATTGCCGGCACCGGCGGGCTGATGAAGGCGGTGCCCTCGGGCTTCCTGCCGGTGGAGGACCAGGGCGCCTTCTTCGTCGAGGTCGGGCTGCCCGAGAGCGCCTCGGTCAACCGCACCAAGGAGACGCTGGCCGAGGTCGAGGCGATCCTCGTCAGGGCGCCGGGGGTTGCCAATGTGCAGACCGTGGCGGGCTACAGCTTCGTCGACGGGCTGGCGAAGTCGAACGGCGGCTTCGCCATCGCGATGATGAAGCCCTTCGCCGAGCGCGACGGGGCGGCGGAGAGCGTGCCGGCCTCGATCGCCTGGGCGCGGCAGCAGTTCCAGGGCATCCGCTCCGGCATCGCCTTCCCGTTCAACCTGCCGCCGATCATCGGGCTCGGCACCGGGGCGGGCTTCGAGTACCAGCTCCTCGACCTGCAGGGCGGCGACCCGGTGGATCTCGGCGCCACCGCCAAGGGGCTGGTGGCCGCGGCCAATGGCGATCCGCAGCTCGCCGGGGTCTACACCACCTTCTCCGCCACCACGCCGCAGCTCTATCTGAATGTCGACCGCAAGAAGCTGCAGACCCTCGGCGTCGAGGTGGGCGATCTCTTCCTCGCCATGCAGACCACCCTCGGCGGCTATTACGTCAACGACATGAACCTCTTCGGCCGCACCTGGCAGGTCAACCTGCAGGCCGAGGAGAGCTATCGCGACCGCGTCGACGATATCGGCCGCATCCATGTGCGCAATGCCGATGGCGAGATGGTGCCGGTGCGGGCGGTGGCCGAGCCCGAGCTGATCCTCGGGCCGCAGTCGCTGGTGCGCTACAACAACTACCGCAGCGTGACGGTGGCCGGCGGGCCGGCGCCGGGGGTCTCCTCGGGCGAATCGATCGCCGCGATGGAGGCGGTCTCGGCCCGGTCGCTGCCGCAGGGCTACAGCTATGAGTGGACCGGCACGGCGCAGCAGGAGAAGGAGGCCTCGGGCAAGACCGTCATCGTCCTCGGGCTGGCGGTGCTGTTCGCCTATCTCTTCCTCGTCGCGCTCTACGAGAGCTGGACGATCCCGGTCGCGGTGCTGCTCTCGGTGGCCTTCGCGGTGGCCGGGGCGCTGATCGGCATCCTCCTGGCGGGGCTCGACTTCAACCTCTATGCCCAGATCGGCCTCGTGGTGCTGATCGCGCTGGCGGCGAAGAACGCGATCCTGATCGTCGAGTTCGCCATGGAACGGCGGGCCGGGGGCATGGGCATCGTCGAGGCCGCGATCGAGGGGGCGACGGCGCGGTTCCGGGCGGTGATGATGACCAGCTTCGCCTTCATCGCCGGGCTCTATCCGCTGGTGGTGGCCGAGGGCGCCTCGATGCTGGCGCGCAAGGGCGTCGGCGTGCCGGTCTTCGCCGGCATGATCGCCGCGGCGCTGGTCGGGGTCTTCGTGATCCCGGCGCTCTACGTGGTGGCGCAGTGGTCGCGCGAGAAGGTGCACCGGCTGTTCGGCGCGGCGCCGCCGGAGGGCAGCGAGCGGGCGGACGGGCAGGGCTGAGGCCCCGCCCGCGCCGCCGGGATCAGATCGGCCGGGCGGCGAGCTCGGCCGCGATCTCGGCATCGACCGGGGTGCCGAAGCTCTTCAGGATGCCGGCCAGCACGGTGTAGAAGCCGACCGTCGCGATCAGGTCGAGCACCGCCGCCTTGCCGAGCGCCGCCATCAGCCGCGCGCGGGTCTCCGGCGAGAGCGCCGCATCCGCCACCAGCTCGTCGACGCCGGTGGCGATCAGCCCGTCCTCCGGCGCCATCGCCGAGGGCGCGCCGCGCAGGCTGCGGATGCGGTCGTCGTCCATGCCGAGCCTGCGGGCGCGGACCACGTGGTGCGCCCATTCATAGCCCGCATCGAGCCGGATGCCGGTACGCAGGATCACCACCTCGCTGCGCTCCGGGCCGAGGGCGCTCCGCCGCACCAGGTGCTCGCGCAGCCCCGCCCAGGCGGCGAGCAGCGCCGGGTGATGCGCCATGGTGCGGTAGACGTTGAGCTGGCCGGCAAAGCCCGCGCGCAGCCCGGCGACCTCCTCCGGCCAGTCGTCGTCGCCGAGGGGGGCCAGCTGGTCGGACATCACGCTCTCCCGTCTCGCATCGGATCGCGCCCAGCCTAGGGCCGGGCGCCCGGGCGGGGAAGGGGCGGCAGGCGAAAGGGGCGCCGGCCAGCGCCGACGCCCCCCGTTTCAGTGCCGTCCGGCCCGGGTTCAGGCGGCCTGCGCGCGCGCCCCATCGACGCGGGCGACCGCGGCGGCCAGCGCCGCCTCGAAGATCGCCAGCCCCTCCTCGATGATCTCGTCGGAGGCGGTCAGCGGCACCATCACCCGGATCGCGTTGCCGTGCATGCCGCAGGCGAGCAGGATCAGCCCGCGCTGCTGCGCCTCGTCGACCAGCGCCTTGGTCAGCTCGGCATCCGGCGCCGCGGTCTCGAAATCGGTGACCAGCTCCACCGCGATCATCGCGCCGAGGCCGCGGATGTCCCACATCCGCCAGGGCGCGGTGCGGGCGCCGATCTCGGCGAAGCGGGCGCGGAACAGCTCGCCGAGCGCGGTCGAGCGCGGCAGCAGCGCCTCCGCGTCCAGCGCGTCGATGGCGGCGAGCGCCGCGGCGCAGGCCATCGGGTTGCCGCCATAGGTGCCGCCGAGCCCGCCGGGGGCGACCGCGTCCATCACCTCGGCGCGGCCGATCACGCCGGCCACCGGGAAGCCGCCGGCCATCGACTTGGCGACCGTGATGAGATCGGGCTCGACCCGGGCATGCTCGATCGCGAACCAGGTGCCGGTGCGCCCGAAGCCGGACTGGATCTCGTCGGCGATCAGCAGGATGCCGTGGCGGTCGCAGATCTCGCGCAGGCCCTCCCACATCTCGGCCGGCACCGGGATGTAGCCGCCCTCGCCGAGCACCGGCTCGAGGATGATCGCGGCCACCTGCGACGGCGCCACATCGGTGAGGAACAGCGTCTCGAGCGCCGCGAGGCAGGCATCGGTGTCGAGCCCGGAGCGGTTGCTCGGCAGCGGCGCGCGGTAGATCTCGCCGGGGAAGGGGCCGAAGCCGGTCTTGTAGGGCGCGACCTTGCCGGTGAGGCCGAGGGTGAACATGGTCCGCCCGTGATAGCCGCCGTCGAAGGCGATCACCGCGCTGCGACCGGTGGCGGCGCGGGCGATCTTCACCGCGTTCTCCACCGCCTCGGCGCCGGTGGTCACCAGCAGGGTCTTCTTGGTGGAGACGCCGGGGGCCAGCGCGTTGAGCCGCTCAGCCAGCGTCACATAGGCCTCGTAGGGCACCACCTGGAAGCTGGTATGGGTGAAGCGCTGCGCCTGCTCGAGGGCGGCGTCCATCACCTTCGGATGGCAGTGGCCGGTGT
Source organism: Paralimibaculum aggregatum (assembly GCF_030270585.1). Classification (GTDB taxonomy): domain Bacteria; phylum Pseudomonadota; class Alphaproteobacteria; order Rhodobacterales; family Rhodobacteraceae; genus Thermohalobaculum; species Thermohalobaculum aggregatum. The sequence continues at coordinate 73,660 of NZ_BSYI01000020.1, read as the reverse complement.
TGAGCACCGCGATGCCGCCGGCGAAATCGATGAAGCGGCGGCCCTCGACGTCCCAGAGCTCGGCATTGAGCGCGCGCTCGGCGAAGAAGGGCATCGCCGAGGCGACGCCGCGCGGCACCGCGTTGGCGCGGCGCGCGAGCAGCGCGGCATTGCTGCCGGTGACCTGCGCCGCCGGTGCGGGGACAGCGGCCGGCGCGGCGGTCGCGGCCGGCGCGGAGAGCGTCGCGGCCTCGGCGCCGGCCTTCTCGGCCTTGGCGGCGACGCGCTTCGGCGCGGCCTTCTTCGGCGCGGCGCGGCGGCGGGTGGTCTTCGGGGCGGCACGGCTGGTGGTGGTCATGGCGTCCTCCTGAGAAGCGTTTATGATTCTCTACACGTGCTCATTTTTTAGATCAAACGGATTCTGCACGCCCGAAACGCTCCGGGCGGTGAATACGGCGGAAAAACCGAATTGACGGCAGCCCGAGATCCGGTGAGAACTGCCACGAGATGCTTGACACTTTGAACGACCATCGCATTTCGTCAAGCAGTCAGGGAGGTCGCATGATCCTGGACGTGGGAGGACGGCTGCGCGAGGTGCGCGAGGCGGCAGGGCTGTCGCAGCGCGAGCTCGCGGCACGCTCGGGCGTGGCCAACGGCACCATATCGCTGATCGAGCAGAACAAGACCAGCCCCTCGGTCTCCTCGCTCAAGGCGATCCTCGAGGCGATCCCGCTCAGCCTCTCGGAGTTCTTCGCCGCCGCCGAGGAGGCCAGCGCCGAGCAGCGCTTCTTCACCGCCACCGAGTTCACCGAGCTCTCGCCGGCGGATGTCGGCATGGACGGGCAGACCGCGCGCCGGGTCTCGCTGCGCCAGGTCGGCGATGCCTCGCGCCACACGCTGCAGATCCTGCACGAGCGCTATCCGCCGGGCACCGATACCGGCTCGGAGATGCTGAGCCACGAGGCCGAGGAGGGCGGCGTGGTGATCTCCGGCATCATCGAGATCACCGTCGGCAACGAGGTGCGCGTGCTGAACCCGGGCGACGGCTATCTCTTCGACAGCCGCATTCCCCACCGTTTCCGCAACATCGGCGCGGGCGACTGCGTGATCGTCTCGGCCTGCACGCCGCCCACATTCTGAAACGGCGCTTTCCGGGGGGTCACAGCCGGCGCAAACGTGCTATCCGGGCCTCCCCGGCCGCGATCCCGCGCGGCGCAAGACAGCGAGGCGCAGCCATGACCAGCCTTTCCCCCGCCACCCGCGACAAGCTGATGACCGTCTCGGTCGCCACCATCGCCACCGCGCTGTTCAAGCGCGGGCTGCGGAACCAGGTGCCCCAGGGCGTGCAGCCGGTGGCGCGCAAGGGGCGCAACATGGTCGGCCCGGCCTTCACGCTGCGCTACATGCCGGCGCGGGAGGACCGCAACCAGCTCACCGAGTTCCGCAAGCCGACGCATCCCCAGCGCGTCGCCATCGAGACCTGCCCGGAGGGCCATGTGCTGGTGATGGACTGCCGCAAGGACCCGCGCGCCGCCAGCGCCGGCGACATCCTGATCACCCGGCTGATGATGCGCGGCGGGGCCGGGGTCGTCACCGATGGCGGCCTGCGCGACAGCTACCGCATCGGCGAGCTCGAGATGCCGGCCTATCATGCCCGCGCCTCGAGCCCGACCAACCTGACCCATCACGAGGCGATCGAGATCAACGTGCCGATCGGCTGCGGCGATGCGCCGGTGTTCCCGGGCGACATCGTGGTGGGCGACGATGACGGGGTGATCGTGATCCCCGCCGAGATCGCCGAGGAGGTGGCCGCCGAATGCGTGGAGATGACCGCCTACGAGGATTTCGTGGTCGAGCAGGTGCGCGCCGGGGCGGCGATCATCGGGCTCTATCCCTGCACGAAGGACGAGCACCGCGCCGCCTTCGAGGCCTGGCGCAGGGCCAACGGGCGCTGAGCCCGCGGCCCGGCCCGCCGGCTCGGCCCGTCGGCTCACCCCGTCGGCTCACCCCGTCGGCGCGGTCTCCGGCCCCTCGGCATGGACCGCGATGATGCAGCCGGTCTCGGTATGCGAGCAGTGCTCGGTGCCGGGCGCCAGCCAGACCACGTCGCCGGCGCGGTAGACCGTGCCGTCGTTGTCGATCAGCTCGCCCTCGATCATCACGAACTCCTCGGCGCCGCCATGGGAATGCGGCGCCGAGCGCGCGCCGGGCTCCATGCGGTAGATGTAGAAGCCGGTGCCCCCCGCCGCGGCCGGGTTGAGCTGGAGCATCGCGGTGCCGCGCTCGGTCTCGCCGGTGGGGTCGAAGGGGGTGAAGGCGGCGGTGTCGCGGATGCTGGCGATGCGGCGCTCGGCGGGGGCAATCGGCTTCATGCGGCGTCTCCTTGGGGGCGGATCGGCGATCCTGCCGGGATCCTGCCCGGGCCAGATCCTGCGGCGTCCGGCCCGCGCCGGCAAGGCCCCGATGCTTGCCGCCATGTGCGCGGCGCGCTAGGGCTCGGGGCGACGCGTCGCCAGCCGGGCCGCCCGCCCCGCCGCCAGCCATCGCCAGACTGCCATCATGGGAGTGCGGAAAATGGCTGGAACGAGACTGACCCGGCGCGCGGCGCTGCGCGCAATGGCGGGAGCGCTGCTGGCAGCGCCCGTCCTGCACGCGGCCGCGGCGGCAGGGGCGCCGCAGCGCGTGGTGATCGCCGATGGCGTGGCCACCGAGATCGCCTTCCTGCTCGGCGCGGGTGCGCGCATCGTCGGCGTCGACGAGACCTCGAGCTACCCCCCGGAGGCCCGCGAAAAGGCCCGGCTCGGCTATTTCCGGCGGCTCGCGGCGGAGGGCGTGCTGGGCCTTGCGCCGGACCTGATGATCGCCTCGCCCCATGCCGGGCCGCCGGCGGCGATCGCGCGCATCCGCGAGGCCGGCGTGCCGGTGGTGGTGACGCCCGAGGTGCTCGGGCTTGCCGGCCTGCCGGAGAAGATCCGCGTCGTCGGCGCCGCGCTCGGGCTGGCGGCCGAGGCCGAGGCGCTGGCCGCCAAAACCGCGGCGCGGGTGGCGGCGCTGGAAGCCGGCCGGCCGGTGCTTGCCGCCCCGCCGCGGGTGCTCTTCGTGCTGGGGGTGCGCGACGGCGCGCCGGTGGTGATCGGCACCGGCACCGCCGCCGATGCGGTGATCCGCCTCGCCGGCGGGGTCAATGCTGCCGGGCTCGAGGGCTACCGGCCGATGTCGCGCGAGGCGATCATCGCCGCGGCGCCGGATCTCATCCTGATGAGCGAGGAGCATGCCGCCGTGGTCGGCGGGCCCGGGGCCGTGCTCGCGCGCCCCGAATTTGCGCTGACCCCTGCCGGGCGGGCCGGCGCGGCGCTGACCCTGCCGGCGCTGGCGATCATGGGGATCGGGCCGCGCACGCCGGCGGCGGTGGAGCGGCTGCGGGCGGCGCTGGCGCCCTGAGGCGGCGCGCCGGGGCGCCCCCTCCGGGCGCCTCAGCGCAGCGCGAAGGCGATCGGCACCACCACCTCGAGCCGGGCGAGCCCGAGATCGGCGGGGATCGGCGGCAGCGGCGCCGCGCGTTTCAGGAGCGCCGTGATCTCCGCGTCGAGCGCCGGGTAGCCGGTGCTCCGCGCGAGCGCATGGGCCACCACCTGGCCGCCGGCATTCACCGTGAAGCGCAGATGGCCGGTGCCTTCCTGCCGGCGCATCCGGGCATTGCGCGGATAGCGCTTGGCGCGGGCGAGATGTGCCGCGAGCTGCCGCAGATAGCTCCGCCGGGCGGCCGGATCGCCGCCGCGGCTGGCGGTCTGCCCGCCGCCGGCCTGGCCGGCGCGCTGCTGCCCCTCGCCGGTCTGCTCGCTGCCGCCGGCACCGGCCGTGTCGGCCCGTGGCAGCGCCGCCTGCTGCTGCGCCTCGCGCGGTTTCGCGGCCGGCCTGGCGGATGCTTCTGCCGTGCGCCGGGGCTCGGCCTTCGGTTTCTGCGGAACCGGCTCGCGCCGCGCCGAGCGCACCCGCCGCGCCTCGGAGAGCTTCGGCCGGGTGGCGGGCATCGGCGCCGCCTCCGGCGCGGAGGTCGCCTCCGGCGCGGCGGCAACGGTTTCGGCGGGCTCGGTGGCCTCGACCGCCTCGGCGGTCTCGGCGGGCCGCGCCTCCGTGGCCTGGACAGGGACGGCCGCCACCGACGCGGCGGACACCGCCTGCACCGGCGCGGCCGGGGCGGCGGCCTCGACCGTCTCCACCGCCTGCACGGGCTCGGCGGCCTGCACCGTCCGGGCGGGCTGCGGCGGCTCCGCCGCAACCGTCTCGACGGCCTCGGCCAGCTCCACGGGCCTTGCGGCCTCGGCCAGCGTTGGCGGCACGGTCTCGGCGCTCTCGGCCGGTTCCGCCGGCGCCGCTGGCGCGACAGCCTCCGGTGCCGTCTCCTCGGCCATTTCCGGTGCGACCTCGCCGCCGGCGGCGCCGGCCATGCCGCCGGCGAGCCCGAGCCCGACCTCGAGCCCCTCGCGGCCGGCACCGACGGCACCGCTCGGCGGCGGCCCGGAGAAGACCGCCGCCGCGAGGGCGAGATGCGCCGCCACCGCGAGCGGCGCGAGCAGCAGCAGCCTGCGCGTCGAAAGCCCCATCATGTCCCCCGTGCCACCGTCATGAGCGTGACCTCGCCGACGCCCGCGGCCCGCAGCGCCGCCACCAGGCGCACCAGGCGGCGGGCCTCGACGCGGCCGTCGGCCAGCACCCGCACGCCCGCTTCCGACGCCCCGGCAGCGCCGGCCACCGCGGCCACCAGCGCGGCCTCATCCATCGCCGCCTCGCCGAGCGAGAGCTGCCCCTCCGGCCCGACCCAGACGGTGGGCGGCGCATCCGGCGCGGCGCCCTCGGAGCCGGACACCGGCGGCGCGATCTCGAAGGGATCGGCGCGGGTGAGCTGCCCGGCCACCATGAAGAAGATCAGCAGCAGGAACACCACGTTGACCAGCGGCAGCACGCCGTCATCGCCCTCCTGCCGGCGGCGGCGCGCGGAGAGGCGCCGGGTCATCGCGCGGCCCCCTCGATCAGCCGGGTCCGGCGCACCCCGGCCTCGGCCAGCAGGTCGAGCGCATCGAGCGTCGGCTGCAGCGCGACGCCGGGGCCGGGCTGCACCAGCACCAGCTGGTCGGGCCGCGCCGCCAGCCGGGCGCCGAGCCGCGCCGCCAGCGCCTCCGCCGTGACCGGCGCGCCGGAAAGCCGCAGGCCATCGGCCCGGATCTCGAGCAGCAGCGCGCCCTCGACGCCGGTGCCGCCGCCGCCCGCCTGCCCGGCGGAGATCGTGACCGGGCGCCAGTCGGCAAAGCGCGAGGCCAGCATGAAGAAGACCAGCAGGATGAAGACCACGTCGATCAGCGGCGTGAGGCTCGGGCGCGCGCGACGCCGGGGCCTATTCCGCAGCCTGGGCGTAGCTGGGGTCGTGAGCATCGGGATACCGGTTTCTGGCAGTGGCGTCCGCGGCGGTTTCGCCCGGAACTTCGGCGGAGAAGAACCCGCCGATGAGGCTGTCGCAGGCCATCTCGGCGCGCTCGACCCGGCGCTCGAACCAGTTGGCCGCGAGCAGCGCCGGGATGGCGACGGCGAGGCCCACGGCGGTGGTCAGCAGCGCCTCCCAGATGCCGCCGGAGAGCACCGCCGGGTCAACCCGGCTGCCCGCCTGCTCCAGCGCCGCGAAGGCGTCGATCATGCCGAGCACGGTGCCGAACAGCCCCATCAGGGGGGCGATCGCGCCGATCACCTCGAGCGGACGGAGCCAGCTGCGCATCGCCTCCAGTCGGTCGGCGGTGCGGATCGTGACCTCCTCGCGCAGGCGCGGCTCGCTGCGGCCCTCGGCGAGGCCGAGAATGGTCGCCCCGGCGAGGCGCGGGGCGATGCCGCGGCGGCCCTCGACGCGCTCCCAGGCCTCGCGCGGGCGGCCCTCGCGATAGAGCCGGAGGGCCGCCCGCGCCGCCCGCTGCCCGCCCAGTGCCGGGCCGGCAAACTGCAAGGATTTCGCGAGGATGATGGTCAGGGCGAAGACCGACATGGCGCCGAGCAGGGCGACCACCGGGCCGCCGGCGGCGAGGGTGTCCCAGGCCTGCTGCAGCGCCCCGGCGAGCCCGTCCGGCGTGGCCTGCACGGCGTCGGCCGCGCCCTCGGGCGGCGCGGCGACCGCGCCGGCGGCCGCGGCATCTGCTCCGGCGGCATCCGCACCGGCAGCGGCGGCTTCGGCAGCCGCGGCTTCGGGAGCGGCCGCGGCATCGGCGCCGGCCGCCGGGGAGGCGCCGTCCGCCACGCCGGCAGGCCCCGCGGCCGCGCCGGTGCCGGGGCCCCCGGCGGCCGCGATCGTCTCCGGCTCCGTCATGATCTCGCCTGCCATCTGGCTCTCCCTCGCTGTGACCTGCAGGTCATGCCGACCGCGCCGCCCAGACCGCCCGAAGGCCGCAATCGTCCCGCTCCGGGACGGTGCGCTCGGTCTGGTTGCGATACGGATCTGGCATGGCTGGCGGACTGGCTGGAGCGCCCGGGCAGGGCGGGATCTGGCGGCCGCGTCTCTGCCCGGCTATCAAACCCGACCGGTTCGATCAAGTAATTTCCCCCTCTGCGTCGGCTTTGCTTGACTGAAAAACTCGGGTTAGCTATCGAGACCGAAGAGCCACCAGCCACCCATGCCGCCGGTCACCCCCCGGCGCCGAGGAAGCCCGGGCCGACAGGAGCAACGGGACATTTCCGGTGAGGGGGAGCGAGATGAGAAGTGGCATCGGCGGCGGCATTGCCGTCACGGTCGCGGCGGCGGTGGCGACGCTGCCCACGGCGCGGGCCGAGGATGCGGGGGCGCGGGGCGCGGCCGCCTTCGCGACGATCGAGGAGATCACGGTCTTCGGCGCGGCGCGCGACGAGCGGGCGCTGCTCGACACGCCGAACGCGGTGAGCGTGGTCGGCGAGCAGGAGATCCTGCGCCGCCAGCCCTCGACCTATGAGGAGCTGATCGGCGACCTGCCGGGCGTGACCATCGACGGCGGCCCGCGCGGGGTCAGCCAAGAGCCCAACATCCGCGGCTTCCAGGACGAGCAGGTGGTGATCCGCACCGATGGCGCGCGGCAGAACTTCAACGTCGCGCATCGCGGGCGGTTCTTTCTCGACCCGCAGATCCTCAAGCAGGTGGAGGTGCTGCGCGGCGGCAACTCGACGCTGTTCGGCTCCGGCGCGCTCGGCGGCGTGATCTTCCTCGACACCAAGGACGCGACCGACCTGCTCGAGCCGGGCGAGAGCTGGGGCGGCGAGGTGCGGCTCGGCTTCGACAGCCAGGGCGACGAGATCCAGGCCTCCGGCGCGCTGGCGGCGCGGGCCGGGCAGTTCGACGCGCTGGCCTTCCTATCCGGCCGGCCGCGCTTCTCCGACCTCACGGATGGCGACGGCGACCCGATCCTCGACAGCGACATCGATTCGCTCACCGGGCTCTTCAAGCTGGGCTGGGAGCCGGGCGACGGGCACCGCATCGAGGCCAGCTACCAGCACTACCGCGACAGCGGCGACACCCCGCCCAACACCAATGTGCAGGGCTCCGAGACCACCACGGTCGACCGCAACCTGCGCTATCACTCGGCGCGGCTCGGCTGGGACTGGGCGCCGGCGGACAGCGACCTGATCGATCTCAGCGTGCTCGGCTACTACAACCGCACCGAGGTGGACGAGGACCGGCTCTTCGACGGCCGCTTCGACGCCACCACCTACGAGACGCTGGGCTTCGAGGCGACCAATGTCAGCCGCTTCGATCTCGGCCTGCCGGTGGCGCTGTCCTACGGCGTCGAGATCTATCGCGACGAGCAGACCGCGACCCGCGACGGGCTGCCCCGGCCGCAGGCGCCGGATGCCTCGCAGAGCTTCGTCGCCGGCTTCGTGCAGGCCGATATTGCGCTTGCGGACCGGCTGACGCTGACCCCCGGCATCCGCTACGATCACTATTCGCTCGACCCGGACGGTGCCTTCGACGACCGCTCCGAGGGGCAGGCCAGCCCCAAGCTCGCGCTCTCCTGGCGCCCGGTGGATGCGGCGCAGCTCTGGGTCAGCGGCTCGCAATCCTTCCGCGCGGCCTCGCTGACCGAGCTCTACCCCACCGGCGAGCATTTCGCCGTGCAGGGCTTCAGCCTCGGCCCGGGCACCTATTTCACCGGGATCAACGAGTTCCAGCCGAACCCGGATCTCGACCCGGAGCGGGCCAGCCAGATCGAGATCGGCGGGCGCTACGAGTTCCGCGACGCGGTGTTCCTCGGCGACCGGCTGAGCCTCGAGGCGACCGGCTACTATGCCGATGTCGACGACTACATCAGCCAGACCGTGCTGTTCATCGACTTCGACACCGGGGTGTTCAACCCGGCCAGCGGGCTCTTCGAGGTCGGCGGCTCGACCTCCAGCAGCAACGTGGATGCCAAGCTCTTCGGCTTCGAGGCGGCGATCACCTATGACAGCGCGCGCTGGTTCGGCGGCGTCGGCCTGACCATCCCGCGCGGCCGCGGCGACGACGGCGAGAAGCTCGGCTCGATCCCGCAGGACCGGCTGGTGGTCACCGCCGGCTACCGCCCCGCGCCGGACTGGGAGCTGGGCGCCCGCGGCACCTTCGCCAGCGGCATCAATGCCGACGACGTGCCGCCGGGTGCGCTGACCACCCCGGGCTTCGCGGTGTTCGACCTCTTCGTCAACTGGGTGCCGAGCAGCGGCCCGCTCGAAGGCGCGGTCTTCGCCGCCGGCATCGACAACGTCACCGACCGCGACTACCGCATCCACCCCAACGGACTGGACAGCCCCGGGATCGCCTTCAAGGTCTCCGGCGGATTCCGGTTCTGAGCCGAGGAGGCCCGCCGATGCCCGACACGCCCGAGATGCCCGCGCCCCGCGCGCCGGCCGATCTGCTCGCCGCCTGGCGCGCGGCGAAGGCGGAGAACCCCGGGCTGCGCGCCCGCGACCTGGCCCGCAGCCTGGCGGTGCCGGAGGCGGCGCTGCTCGAGGCCCGCATCGGCGCGGCCGAGGGCGTCGCCCGGCTGGCGCCCGAGGGCACCGGCTTCGCCCCGCTGATGGCGGCGCTGCCCGCGCTCGGCCCGGTGATGACGCTGGCCCGCAACGAGGCCGCGGTGCACGAGACCAGGGGCCCGCTCACCGAGGTCGGCGGCGAGGGCGCGATCGGCCAGGTCACCGGGCCGATCGACCTGCGGCTCTTCTACCGGCGCTGGCATGTCGGCTACCGGGTGTCGGAGGAGACCCGCTCAGGGCTGCGCCATTCGCTGCAGATCTTCGATGCCGCCGGCACCGCGGTGCTCAAGCTCCATGCGCAGGAGGGCACCGACATGGCGGCCTTCGAGCGGGTGGCGGCGGATTTTGCCGACACGGCCGGGCGCGAGATCGCCTTCGCGCCGCCCGCGGCGCCGCAGCCCGACCGCCCGGACGCGGAGATCGACCGCGCCGCGCTGCGCGACGGCTGGCGCTCGCTCTCCCACAGCCACGATTTCTTCCGCCTGCTGCATGCCACCGGCGCCGGGCGGCTGCAGGCGCTGCGGCTGGCCGGCGCCGACCTCGCGCGCGCGGCCGATGCGGGTGCGGCGCAGCGGATGCTGGAGGCGGCGGCGGCTGCGGCGGTGCCGATCATGTGCTTCGTCGGCAATGCCGGCTGCATCCAGATCTTCTCCGGCCGGGTCGAGCGGATCGTCATGATGGGCCCCTGGCTCAACGTGCTCGACCCCGGCTTCAACCTGCATCTGCGCACGGATCTCGTGGCCTCCGCCTGGCTGGTGACCAAGCCGACGACGACCCGCGGGCCGATCACCTCGCTCGAGCTCTTCGACGCGGCGGGCACGATGGTCTGCCAGTTCTTCGGCGCGCGGCCGCCGGGGCAGGAGGAGCTGCCCGAGTGGCGCGCGCTGGTGACCGCGGCGGCGGGGCCGGCGGCTTGACGCTGGCGCTCGACGGCACGCCCCGCCGCGGCCGCTGGCCCTTGCCCGGCCGCCACGGCGCGGTGGCGGCGCTGGCGCTCGCCGCGCTGGGGCTGGCGCTGGCGGCGCTGGCGCTCGGGCCGGTGGCGATCCCGCCGGCGGGCGTGCTCGAGGCGCTGGCCGGCGGGGCCGATCCGCTGCAGGAGGCCATCGTGCGCGGCATCCGGCTGCCGCGGCTGCTGCTCGGCCTCGCGGTGGGCACGGCGCTGGCGCTGGCCGGCGGCGCGCTGCAGGGCATGCTGCGCAACCCGCTGGCCGATCCGGCGCTGGTCGGGGTCAGCGCGGGAGCCTCCGTCGGCGCCGTGGCGGTGATCGTGCTCGGCGGCACGCTGGCGGCCGGGCTGCCGGCGGCGCTGCGCCCCTATCTGCTGCCGGCGGCGGCCTTTCTCGGCGCCGGGGCGGTGATCGGGGCGCTGTTCGCGCTGGCACGCCGGGCCGGGGAGACCTCCGTCGCCACGCTGATCCTCGGCGGCGTCGCGATCAATGCCATCGCCGCGGCGCTGATCGGCGTGCTGGTCTTCGTCTCCGACGACGAGCAGCTCCGCGAGCTGACCTTCTGGACGATGGGCTCGCTGGCCTCCGGCACCTGGCCGCTGGTGCTGGTGACGCTGGTGCTGGCGGCACTGACGGTGCCGGTGTTCCTCGGCGCGGCGCGCGGGCTCGACCTGATGCAGCTCGGCGAGCGCGCGGCCTTCCATGCCGGGCTCGATGTCGAGCGGCTGAAGCGCCGGCTGGCGCTCGCCACCGCGGTCGGGGTCGGGGCGGCGACGGCGGCGGCCGGGCCGATCGGCTTCGTCGGGCTGGTGGCGCCGCATCTGGCGCGGCTGACGGTCGGGCCGGCACATCGCGCGATGCTGCCGGTGACGGCGCTCTACGGCATGGTGCTGGTGCTGGCGGCGGATCTCGCGGTGCGCCTCGCGGTGCCGCCGGCGGAGCTGCCCATCGGCCTCGCCACCAGCCTGATCGGCGGGCCGTTCTTCCTCTGGCTGCTGCTGCGACGGGGCCGGCGATGAGGGCCGAGGACCTGCATCTGCGGCTCGGGCGCAGCGAGGTGCTGCGCGGCGCGAGCCTCGCGCTCCGCCGCGGCGAGGTGATGGCGCTGATCGGGCCAAACGGCGCCGGCAAGTCGACGCTGCTGGCCTGCCTCTCCGGCGCGCTGAGCCCGGATCGCGGGCGCGTGCGCATCGACGGGCAGGCCCCCGCGGCGCTCGGCCCGGCCGGGCTGGCGCGGCGCCGCGCGGTGCTGGAGCAGAGCCCGGCCAGCGCCGCGCCGTTCCGGCTTGCCGAGCTGGTGGCGCTGGCGATCCCACCGGAGATCCCGCCCGCCGAGGCCGGGGCGCTGACCGCCCGCGCGCTCGCGGCGGTCGGGCTCGGGGCCTTCGCCGGCCGGCGGATCGACCGGCTCTCCGGCGGCGAGCGCCATCGCGGCCACATGGCCCGGGCGCTGGCGCAGCATCTCGCGGGGCGCGCGCTCGGCGCCGGCGGCTGGCTGCTGCTCGACGAGCCGACCGCGAGCCTCGACCTGCGCCACCAGGCCGCGGTGCTGCAGGCGGCCCGCGCCGCGGCGGCGGAGGGGGCGGGGGTGCTCGCGGTGCTGCACGATCTCAGCCTCGCCGCGGCCATGGCCGACCGGCTCGCGCTGATGGCCGAGGGCCGGATCCTCGCCGAGGGCCCGCCCGCCGCGGTGCTGACGCCGGAACGCCTCGCCGCGGTCTACGGCCTGCCGGTCGCCGTCGCCGAGGGGCCCGGCGGCCACCCCGCAATCACACCGATCTATCGTGCCAGCCAGGGAGACAGCACATGTTCATCGCCATGAACCGGTTCCGCGTCGTCAAGGGCCAGGAGGCGGCCTTCGAGGCGGTCTGGAAGGGCCGCGAGACGCGGCTCGACGAGATGGAGGGCTTCGAGACCTTCCGCCTGCTGCGCGGGCCCGAGGCCGAGGAGCACACCCTCTATGCCTCGCACACGGTGTGGCGCGACCGCGGCGCCTTCGAGGCCTGGACCCGCTCCGAGCAGTTCCGCGAGGCGCACAGGAACGCCGGCAACAACAAGGGCCTCTATCTCGGCCACCCGGAGTTCGAGGGCTTCGAGGCGGTGCCGGGCGCCTGAGCGCCCGAAGCGCTCAGGATCAGGAGCAGGGGCAGGGCCGGGGGCGCTCAGAAGGCGGCGATGCGCTCCACCGTCCAGAAGGCGGCGAGGCTGCCGATGCCGTAGGCGAGCGCCCTGAGCCCCGCCCCGCCCGGCGCCATCGCCGCGCGGAAGCCCCGCGGCCAGAGCCGCCCGAGCAGCAGCGCCAGCCCGGCAACGGCGGCGATGAAGGCGATCTGGCCGAGCTCGACGCCGAGGTTGAAGGCGAGGAGCGCCATCGCGAGGTCGGTCTCGGGCAGGCCGATCTCGCGCAGCGCCCCGGCGAAGCCGAGCCCGTGCAGCAGGCCGAAGCCGAAGGCCACCGCCCAGGGGCGCCGTGCCGCCCAGGTCTCTGGCGCCCCGGCCGGGCGCGCGACCTCTGCCGCCAGCATCACGATCGAGAGCGCGATCACCGCCTCCACCGGCGGGCCCGGCAGGTCGATCAGCCCCAGCGTCGCGCCCGCCAGGGTCAGGCTGTGCGCCAGGGTGAAGGCGGTGACGGCGGCCAGCAGGCGCCGCCAGCGCCGCACCAGGAGCAGCAGCGCCAGCACGAAGAGCAGGTGGTCGATCCCCTCGAGGATGTGCTCGACGCCGAGCGGCAGATAGGTGGCGAGGACGGTGGCCGCGCCCGGATCCTCCGGCACCGTGGCCGCCGGGGCGTCCGGCGTGAGCCGCACCGCCGCCGCGCGCCCGTCGGCGGTCTCGTAGCGCAGCAGCACGTCCGTCCGCGTCGCCGCGAGGCCCTCCACCGCGATGCGCCCGCCGCGCAGGCCCCCGGCGCAGCGCGCGATCCAGCGGCTGGTGAAGCCGCCGCCATCGAATGCCGGCGCCGGGCCGCGCCGCGGGCTGCAGGCGTCCGGCAGCGCCGCCGCGATCGCCATCGGCCGGCCCCCCACCGCCGGCCTGCGCCAGGTGATCCGCCAGGTATCCTCGCCGAGACGGGCGAGCTCGAGATAGGCCGGCTGCAGCGCATGCGGCGCCGCCGGCTGGGGCAGCAGCCCGGCAAGGAGCAGCAGCGCGGCGAGGAGTGCCGTCCTCATGGCGCGCCGGCCTCGCCGCCGGGGCGGACGATCTCGTAGCGGGCCACCAGCGCCTCGATCAGCGCCTCGGTGGCGGCCCTGCGCGTCTCGGCCTCCCAGGCGGCACGCACCGCCGCGGCGATCTCGCCGAAGGGCGGTAGCACCGGCGGCTCATGGGCATCGACCCGCACGAGATGCAGCCCGAAGCCGGAGCGCACCGGCCCGGCCCATGTCCCCTGCGGCAGCGCTTCGACGGCGGCGAACATGCCGGGGCCGAACACCGTGTCGATCGCCGCCGGCGGCGCCGGGCCGAAGCGCGCCGGCAGCATGGTCCGCCGGCCGAGGCTGCCCGGATCGGTGCCCGCATCGAGGCCGGCGCGCGCCGCTGCCACCTCCGCCTCCGCGGGCGCCTCGCCGAGATAGACCTGGGTGAATGTCAGGCGCGGGGGGCGCGAGAAGCGCTCGCCATGCGCGGCATGGAAGGCCTCGAGCTCGCCGGGTCCGGGCTCCGCGCCGCCGGCCTGTGCCTCGAGCAGGAACTCCATCTTCTGGCGCAGCCGCTGGCGGATCACCGGATCGCCCGCATCGAGCCCGAGGGCGCGCGCCTCGCGCACCAGCACCGCCTCGCGGACATGCCCGGCGACCAGCGCCTCGAGCTCGGCCGGCTCCGGCGCCCGGCGCCAGGTCTGGGTGAAGCCCGCGGCGAGGCGCTCGGTCTCTGCCGCGGTCACGACGATCTGCCCGGCCGCGGTGTCCTCCGGCGCGGCGCCGCCCCCGCCGACCGCGCCGTAGCCGAGGAAGACGAGCAGCCCGAGGGCAAGGAAGTGCAGCGCGGGCTCGCGCAGGAGTGCGGTCATCTCGGCCTCCCGGTCGGTCATCCGGTTTCCTGCCGGCCGTGCATGGCGGCTGGCGACCCGCCTGCACGGCAGGCAGCGCTTCAGCGGCCGGTGAACTGCGCCGGGCGCTTCTCGAGGAAGGCGGCGACGCCCTCGGCATGGTCGGCGCTCCGCCCGGCCTCGCGCTGCAGGTCGCGCTCGAGGTCGAGCTGGGCATCGAGCGACTGCGCCCCGGCGGCCTGGATCGCCCGCTTGGTCAGCCCGAGCGCCCGGGTCGGCCCGGCGGCGAGGCGGCGGGCCAGCGCCTCCGCCTCCACCGGCAGATCGACCGCCGGGCAGGTGCGCCAGATCAGCCCCCAGGCCGCGGCGGTGTCGGCCTCCAGCGGCTCGGCGGTGAGCGCCAGCGCCTTGGCCCGGGCCTCGCCGAGCATCCGGGTGAGCGTCCAGGTGCCGCCGCAATCCGGGATCAGCCCGATCTTCGAGAAGGCCTGGATGAAGCGCGCGGTGTTGGCGGCGATCACGATGTCGCAGGCCAGCGCGATGTTCGCTCCGGCGCCGGCGGCAACGCCGTTGACGGCACAGATCACCGGCTTCTCGATGCTGCGGATCAGCCGGACCACGGGGTTGTAGAACCGCTCCAGCGTCTCGCCGAGATCCGGCGGGCCGGTGCGGCTGGCGGGATCGCGCTCGGTCAGGTCCTGCCCGGCGCAGAAGCCGCGCCCGGCCCCGGTCAGCAGCACCGCGCGCACCGCGTCGTCGTCGCGGGCGACCTCGAGCGCGGCGATCAGGCTCCGCCCCATCTCGGCGGTGAAGGCGTTGAGCGTCTCCGGCCGGTTGAGGGTGAGCTTCAGCACGCCGTGGTCGAGCGTCGCGGCCAGGCAGGCAGTGTCCGACATGGTGTCCTCCCTCGCGGTTCCTTGCTTCTCTCCAAGGCGTTGCGCAAAGCGGGCCGGCGGTCAATGCGCCGGATGCATGGCGGCTTTGCGTGCCGCGCCGCGGCGGCTGGCAAGCCGGGGCGGGCCATGCAAGGCTCGGCCGGACGGATCACGGCGGGAGGGCGGGCGATGGCGGTGACGATCGGGCGGGCGGGGGAGATTGCGCTGGTGCGGCTCGACAGCCCGCCGGTCAACGCGCTCGGCCATGCGTTGCGCGCCGGCATCGCCGCGGCGGCGGCCGCGCTGGAGGCCGATCCGGCGGTGCGCGCGGTGGTGCTGATCGGGCAGGGGCGCACCTTTCCTGCGGGCGCCGACATCACCGAGTTCGGCAGGCCGGCCGAGCCGCCCTCGCTGCCGGAGGTGATCGCGCGGATCGAGGCGGCATCGAAGCCCTGGGTGGCGGCGATCCACGGCACGGCCCTCGGCGGCGGACTCGAGCTCGCGCTCGGCTGCCACTACCGCCTGGCGGCGGCGACGGCGCAGCTCGGCCTGCCGGAGGTGACGCTCGGGATCGTGCCCGGCGCCGGCGGCACGGTGCGCCTGCCGCGGCTGGTGCCGGCGGAGGTGGCGGTGGAGATGGTGACCTCGGGGCGCCGGGTCGGTGCGGGGGAGGCGGCGTCGCTCGGCCTTCTCGACCGGGTCGCGGAGGAGGATCTCGAGGCGGCGGCAATCGCCTTCGCCGGCGGGATCGCGGGGCGGCCGCTGCCGGCGCCGCTGGCTTCCCGGGCGCCGGTCTCGCGGCCCGGTCCGGGCTTCTGGGCGGCGGAGGCGGCGCGGCTCGCGCAGGGGGCAGGGGCGCCGGGCCATGCCCTCGCCTGCCTGCGCCGGGCGGTGGAGACGGAGGCCGCGGCGGCGCTGGCCTTCGAGCGGCAGACCTTCCTCGCGCTCCGCGATGCCGCGGAGGCACGGGCGCTGCGCCATGTCTTCTTCGCCGAACGGGCGGCGGCGAAACCCCCGGAGCTTGGCGGCGCGCGGCCGCACCCGCTGCGCCGGGTCGCCCTGGCTGCGGGCGCGCCGGAGGAGATCGCCGCCGGTCTGGCCGATTCTCGGCTCGAGGCGGTGCCGGCGGCAGAAGCGGACCTCGCGATTGCCGGCGATGCGGAGCCGGCGGCGCTGCAGGCACTCGCGGCGGCGCTGAAGCCGGATGCGGTGCTGGCCGTCGCCGGGGATCCGGCCCTGGCGGTGCCGGGTCTCGCCGATCCGGGCCGGGTGATCGGCCTGCGCTTCGGCAATCCCGGCATGCGGTTGCTCGAGGTCGTGCAGGGCCCGGCGACATCGCCCGATGCTGCCGCCACCGGCATCGCGCTGGCGCGGGCCATCGGCCGGGTGCCCGTGCTGACCGGCCCGGGCGGGGAGGGCATCGCCCACGCGCTCGGAGCGGCGGCGGCGGCGCAGATCGGGCGGCTGCTGGCCGGCGGCACGCCGCCTGGCGCGCTCGGGGAGGCGCTGGCGCGGTTCGGCTTCGACCCGGCGGCTCTCGCGCTGCCGGAAGCCGCAGGCAGCGGGGCGCCGCGGGACGGGGACGGGGAGATCGCCGAGCGGATCTGCCTCGCCCTCGTCGATGCCGGCGCCCGGCTGCTCGAGGCGGGCATCGCGCGGCGCGCGGCGGATATCGACCTCGCGGCGATCCATGGCTGCGGCTTTCCCCGCTGGCGCGGCGGGCCGATGCACCGCGCCGAGGCGCGGGGGCTGGACCGCGTGGCGGCGGACCTGGCGCAGCTTGCCGCCGGGGGCGCGATGCCGCCGCCGCCGGCGCTGATCGCCCGCGTGGCAGGGACCGGCCGCTTCCCGGCCTGAGCCGGGCGCCCGGACCCCGCCGCCCCGGCGCGGCGCGGGAACGGGGGCGCCCGCCCGCCCACCCCGCCCCCGCCCCCGCGCCGCGCCGGGGCGGCGGGGATTGGCCGCGGCTTCGGTTTCTGCTCTTGATTTTTCCCTGCTGCTGCCCGGACAGTCGGTCAGGGCGCATCGCGCCGGCCGGGCCGCGCGGCCCGCAACCCGTCTCCCGCGGCTCCGCGGGTCCTGCAGCAAAGGGGATGCCAAGATGAAACGACGTGAACTCCTGCAATCGGCCGCTCTCGGCACCGCCGCGGCGGCGCTGGCCACGCCCGCCATCGCGCAGGACGTGCTGCGCTGGAACATGGTCACCGCCTGGCCGCGCAACCTGCCGGGACCGGGCGTCGCGGCGCAGATGCTGGCGGACCGGATCACCACGCTCTCCGGCGGCCGGCTCGAGGTGAAGCTCCATGCCGCCGGCGAGCTGGTGCCGGGGCGCGGGGTCTTCGACGCGGTCTCCGAGGGCACCGCGCAGCTCTACCACGCGGTGCCGGCCTACTGGGGCTCGAAGTCCAAGGGCATCCTGCTGTTCGGCTCGCAGCCCTTCGGCCTGCGCGCCGACGAGCAGGTCGGCTGGCTCGCCCATGGCGGCGGCCAGGCGCTCTATGACGAGATGTATGGCCGCTTCAACCTCAAGCCCTTCCTGTGCGGCAACTCGGGGCCGCAATGGGCCGGCTGGTTCCGCACCGAGATCGCCTCGGTGGACGATCTCAAGGGCCTGAAGTTCCGCACCACCGGGCTCGCCTCGGAGATGTGCGCGCGCCTCGGCATGGCGGTGCAGGCGATGGGCGGGCGCGACATGTTCCAGGCGCTGCAGTCGGGCGCGCTGGATGCCGGCGAGTTCATCGGGCCCTGGACCGACAGCGCGCTCGGCTTCTACCAGGTCGCCAAGAACTACTACTGGCCGGGTGTCGGCGAGCCCTCCTCGGCCGAGGAATGCGCGGTCAACGCCGAGGCCTATGCCGCGCTGCCGGACGATCTGAAGGCGGTGCTCGGGGTCGCCTGTTCCTCGCTCTACAACGATGTCTGGACCGAATACACCACCAAGCACGCGCTGGCGCTGAAGCAGCTGGTGGCCGACCAGGGCGTGCAGGTGCGGAAGCTTCCGGACAGCGTGATCGCGGCGATGGGCACCGCCGCCGGCGAGGTGATGGCGGAGCTGCGCGAGGACGACGACGAGCTGGTGGTGCGCATCACCGAGAGCTTCCTGGCCTATCGCGATACCGTCGGCGCCTATATGAGCTATGCCGACAACGGCCAGATGAACGCCCGCGCGAGCGTCTTCGGCTGGTGATCGCCGGGGCCTCCGGGCCTCTCCGGCCGGTGCGCGCGCCTCGCGCACCGGCTCCTGCATGACTGGGGGACGGCCATGGCGCGCCTCGCCGATCTGCTCGACAGGATCAATCTGGCGGTCGGCCGCACGGTGCGCTGGCTGGCCCTCGCCATGGTGCTGGTGCAGTTCGCCGTGGTGCTGCTGCGCTATGTCTTCGGGGTGAGCTCGATCGCGGTGAACGAGAGCGTGCTCTACGGCCATGCCATGCTGTTCATGCTCGGCGCGGGCTACACGCTGCTGGTCGACGGTCATGTCCGGGTCGACATCTTCTATGCCCGGGCGCCGGCGCGGCGGCGCGCGCTGATCGACGCCTTCGGCCATGTCTTCCTGCTGGCGCCCTCGATGCTGGCGCTGCTCTACTGGTCCTGGCCCTCGGTGGTGAACGCCTGGGCGGTGCTCGAGGGGCCGATCTCGGTGGGCGGCATCCCGGCGGTGTTCCTGCTGAAATCGCTGATCCCGGCGTTCTGCGTGCTGCTGCTGGTGCAGTCGCTGGCCTGCCTGCTGCGCGCGCTGCTGCGGCTCGGGGAGCCGGCGGCATGATCGCGCATCTCGACCTCATCATGTTTGCCGCGCTGATCGGCTGCATCCTGCTCGGCTTCCCGGTCTCCTTCAGCATCTCGGGCGTCGCCATCGCCTTCGCCTATCTCGGCTGGGCCAGCGGGCAGATGGACATCGCGCTGCTCGGCGCGCTCGGCCAGCGGGTCTATGGCGTGCTGACCAACGACGTGCTGATCGCGATCCCGCTCTTCGTGCTGATGGGCACGGTGCTGGAGAAGAGCCGCATCGCCGAGGAGCTGCTCGAGACCATGGGGCGGCTGTTCGGGCGGATGCGCGGCGGGCTCGGCATCTCGGTGGTGCTGGTCGGGGCGCTGCTGGCGGCCTCCACCGGGATCGTCGGCGCCACGGTGATCGCCATGGGGATGATCGCGCTGCCCACCATGCTGCGCGCCGGCTACGACCCGCGGCTGGCCTCCGGCCTCGTCTGCACCGCCGGCACGCTCGGCCAGATCATCCCGCCCTCGACGCTGCTGATCATCCTGTCCGACGTGATGTCGAGCGCCTACCAGCAGGCGCAGTATGCCGAGGGCAAGTTCACCATCGACACGATCTCCGTCGGCCAGCTCTTTGCCAGCGCGCTGATGCCGGGGCTGGCGCTGGTGGCGATCTACATCCTCTACATCGCCGTGCGCGGCGCGCTCAGGCCGGGCGATGCGCCGGCGCTGGAGCGGCTCGAGGCGACGCCCGCGCCGCTCGAGATCCTCGGCGCGGTGGTGCCGCCGATCCTGCTGATCGTCGCGGTGCTGGGGGCGATCCTCGGCGGGGTGGCGACGCCGACCGAGGCGGCCTCGGTGGGCGCCATCGGCGCGATCCTGATGGCCGGCCGGCGCCAGGGGGTGACGCCCTGGCTGATCCTCGCGGGGGCCGGGGCGCTGATCTTCGTCGCGGTGATGGCGGGGCTGGCGCCGGTGCGGCTGCAGCGCAGCGATGCCGGGGCGCCGGAGCTGGCGCTCGGCCTGCTCTACGCGGCCTGCGCGGCGCTCGCCCTCGTGGCGGTGGGCGCGGCGCTGTGGCGCGCCTGGCGGGGCGGGGTGCTGGTGCCGGCGCTGACCTCGACGATGACCGTCACCGCGATGATCTTCGCCACCATCCTCACCGCCAGCGTGTTCTCGCTGGTCTTCGTCGGGCTCGGCGGCGAGGACACCATCGGCGCGATCATCGAGGCGATGCCGGGTGGCGCCACCGGGGCGCTGCTGTTCTGCATGCTGCTGATCTTCGTGCTCGGCTTCTTCCTCGATTTCGTCGAGATCACCGTGATCGTGCTGCCGCTGGTGGCGCCCGCGCTGATCCTGATGGGGCATGACCCGCTCTGGCTCTCGGTGCTGATCGCGATCAACCTGCAGACCTCCTTCCTCACGCCGCCCTTCGGCTTCTCGCTGTTCTATCTGCGCGGGGCGGCGCCGAAGGAGATCTCGACGGGGCAGATCTATGCCGGCGTGGTGCCGTTCATCCTGCTGCAGATCTGCGGCATCGGGCTGATCGGGCTCATGCCGGCGATCGCGACATGGCTGCCGCGGCTGGTGTTCTGAGCCGGAGCGCCGCGAGCACCGCCGCGCCGATGGCAAGCTCCGCCGCGGCGGCCATGGCGAGCCCGTCCCCCGGCCAGCCGTCGAGCGCCATGCCGATGCAGCGCGCGAGGCCATAGCCGAGATAGACCCCGGCGGCCACCGTGCCGGCGCCGTGGGCGAGGGCCGGGCGGAACGCCCCGGCCAGCATCAGCAGCCCCATGGCGAGCAGCCCGCCGCCGCCGGCGCGGGTCTCGCTCAGCAGCGCCGGGTCGGCGCCGAGCGCGATGCCCTGGGTGGCCTGGAAGCCCTGCGGCGCGAGCAGGAGGGCCCCGCCGATGCCGACGGCGATGCCGCCGCCGAGGAACAGGGTGGCGGCGAGGAGGTCTGGCATTCTCATCTCGGTTTCTCCGTTCGGGGGTCAGGCGGCGTCGGACCAGGCGCCGGTCTCGGCGGCGGCGCGGGCGAATGCGGCGAAGCTGCGTGGCGGGCGGCCGAGGGCGCGCTGCACCCCGTCGCCGAGCCACTGGTTGCGGCCGTCGAGCGTCTCGCGGGCGATCCCGGTGAAGACCTCCGCCACCATCGCGCCGCCGAGCGGCAGCAGCGCGGCATGGAAATCGGCGAGGCTGATCGGGCGCCAGGCGATCTCGCGCCCGAGCGCCGCCGAGAGCGCCGCCGCGGCCTCGGCAAAACCCAGGAGCTGCGGGCCGGTGAGCTCGTAGAGCGCGCCGTCATGGCCCTCCCCGGTGAGCGCCGCGACCGCGACTTCCGCCACGTCCTCGACATCGACGATCGGCTCGCGCACCTGCCCGCCGGGCAGCGCGATCTCCCCCGCCAGCACCGGCGCGTGCAGATAGCCCTCGCTGAAGTTCTGCGCGAACCAGGCGCAGCGCAGGAGGGTGAAGCCGAGGCCGCTCTGCCGGACGATCTCCTCGCAGCGCTCGGCATGATGCTCGCCGCGGCCGGAGAGCAGCACCAGGCGCTCGATCCCCGCGGCCCGCGCCGCCACCGTCAGCGCCGCGATCTTCTCGGCCGCGCCGGGGAAGGCGAGGTCGGGGAAATAGGAGACATAGGCCGCGCGGCAGCCGGCAAGCGCCGCCGCCCAGGTCTCCGGGCGCTCCCAGTCGAAGGGGATGGCGCTGCCGCGCGCGCCGCGGCGCACCGGGTGCCCGGCCTCCGCCAGCCTGCGGGCGATGCGGCTGCCGGTCTTGCCGGTGGCGCCGATCACGAGGATCGGACGGGGCTCGTCGAGATGGTCCATCGGGTCTCTCCCTTGCGGCGCGCGGGGGCTTGCCGGGCGCTTGACATCGTGACAATTTACACGGTGTCAAATAAGCGGAGGTTTACACGGTGTCAAGAGAGGGATCCGAAACCAGGCGCCGCATTCTCGATGCGGCCTGGGAACTGCTCGAGGCGCCGGAGGGCGGCGAGGTGCGCATGTCCGACATCGCCAGGGCGGCGGGGGTGAGCCGGCAGGCGGTCTATCTGCATTTCCCGACGCGCGCCGAGCTGCTGGTGGCGGTGACCCGGCATGTCGACGCGGTGAAGGGGGTCGATGCGCGGCTCGCGGCGAGCCGGGCGGCAGGGAGCGGCGAGGCCCGGCTCGATGCCTTCGTCGCGGCCTGGGGCGGCTACATTCCCGAGATCCACGGCGTCGCGCGGGCGCTGATCGCCCTCGGCCGGACCGATGCGGCGGCGCGGGCCGCCTGGGAGGGCCGGCTGGCGGCGATCCGCGAGGGCTGCCACGCGGCAGTGGCGGCGCTGGCGCGGGACGGGCGGCTCGCGCCGGGGCAGTCGGTGGAGGAGGCGACCGACCTGCTCTCCGCCATCCTTTCAGTACACAACTGGGAGCACCTGACCCGGGTCTGCGGCTGGTCGCAGGAGCTCTATCTCCGGCGGATCGGGGCGCTGGCGCGGCAGGCGATGCTGGCGCCGCCGCCGGGCTGACGGCTTGACCCAACGCAAGGACATCCCGGCGCGGCGCGCCTAGCCTCGGGGGGAATGGAGCGGCGGCGCCCCGGCGTCCGGCTCCGCAACCCGCAGGCCCGGTGCCGCTGCCGGCTCGGGCCGCCAGCAAGAGGTCGCGATGTACAACAATCTCCTCATCCCCATCGCCGAGGATCACGGCACCGAAACCGACCGCGTGCTCGCCATCGCCGCGGCGCTGCAGGGCGACGGCGCCGCCGTCACCCTGCTGCACGTGATCGAGGAGATCCCGCAGATGGCCCTGGTGCATATCCCGCCCGAGGTGCTGGAGCGCAGCCGGACGGATGCGCATGACATGCTCGCCGGCGTCGCCGCCCGCTTCGATGGCGCGCCGCGGACGGCGCTGCAGGGCGGCCATGGCGGGCGCAGCATCGTGGACTATGCCGAGACGCACGGGATCGACTGCATCGTGATGCGCTCGCACCGGCCGGAGTTCCAGGACGTGTTCTTCGGCTCGACGGCGGCGCATGTGGTGCGCCACGCGCCCTGCTCGGTGCACGTGCTGCGCTGAGGGCGCGGCGCGCCGCTGCCCGGTGCGAGCGTCTGCCACGCTCCCGCCGCGGCGCGGGCGCGGATGCCGGGGCGCGGGCCGCCGGCACTTGCATCCCGGCCGGCCGCCGGTCTCAATGCGGGCAGGCGGGCCGGAGCGGAGGGAGAGCATGGCCAGGGCTGTCGGCGGCTGGATCGAGCGGACCTTCGTCGACCTCGCGCGCGAGATGCGCTGGTCGTTCCTGCCGCCGCTGATGGTCTATTTCGCCGCCGGGGTGGCGGGGCTGACCTCGGTGGTCGGCGCCTTCTTCGTGAAGGACCATCTCGATCTCGACGCGAGCTTTCTCGCCGGGCTGACCTTCTGGGCGGGCCTGCCCTGGGTGCTGAAGATGCCGCTCGGCCATCTGGTCGACCTGATCTGGCGGCGCAAGGCGGCGCTGGTGCTGCTCGGCGCCGCGCTGATCGCGGCCAGCCTCCTGATCATGTACGGGCTGATCGCCGAGCGCGCGGCGATGGCGGCGGTGCTGCCGGTCGAGGTCTGGTACGTGACCAGCGTGCTGCTGGCACCGAGCGGCTATGTGGTGCAGGACGTCGTCGCCGATGCGATGACCGTGGAGGCGGTGCCGGAGCACGACCGCGAGGGCAACCCGATCGGCGAGGCCGAGAGCAAGCGCGCCCACACCACCATGCAGACGCTCGGGCGCTTCGCGATCATCTCGGGGCTGGTCGGCGTGGCGGCGCTCAACATCTTCATGTTCGACGACGTGGCGGAGATGAGCGCCGCCGAGAAGGCCGGAACCTATGCCGACATCTACCTGATCGCGCTCGCCATCCCGGTGCTCTCGGTGACCGGCGTCGCGGTCGCCGCGGTGCTGGGCCGGCGCCGGGCGGCGGCGCTGCGGGCCGCCGGCCTGGCCGAGGCGCGGGTCGATGCGCTGGTCTATGCCCCGGCCGAGCGGACCCGGCCGGACTGGGCGATCTTCGCCGGCGGCGGCGCCTTCGTCGTGCTGTCGCTGGGGCTCGGCACCTCGGAGATCCCCTATTCGGCCGAGCTGGTCTTTGCCGCCACGCTCGGCGTGGTGCTGTTCCTGATCGGCCGGCTGACCCGGGTGCTGCCGGTGGAGCGCGCCCGGGCGCTGGTTGGCACCGCGGCGATCATCTTCGTCTTCCGCGCGGTGCCGCTGCCGGGGCCGGGGCTGACCTGGTTCGAGATCGACGTGCTGCGCTTCGACGAGCGCTTCCTCTCGGTGCTGTCGCTGGTCACCTCCTGCCTGACGCTGTTCGGCATGGTGGTGCTGCGGCCGCTGATGGCGACCTGGTCGATCGCCAGGATCGTGGCGCTGCTGACGCTGGTCGGCGGCGTGCTGTCGCTGCCGAATATCGGGCTCTACTACGGCCTGCACGAATGGACCGCGGCGCATACCGCCGGCATCGTCGATGCCCGCTTCATCGCGATCCTCGACACGGCGATCGAATCGCCGCTCGGCCAGGTCGCGATGATTCCGATGCTGGCCTGGATCGCGCGCAACGCGCCGGTGGAGCTGAAGGCGACCTTCTTCGCGGTGATGGCCTCCTTCACCAATCTCGCGCTCTCCGCCTCGAGCCTGCTGACCAAGCATCTCAACGCCGTCTTCGTCGTGACGCGGGAGACCGAGACCGTGGCGGCGGACTATTCCGCGCTCGGCATGCTGCTGGTCGTGGTGGCGCTGATCGGGGTGGTGGCGCCGCTCGGGGCGATCCTCGTGGTGCAGCTCTCGCGCTACCGCACCGCCGACTGAGCGGCTCAGAGCAGCAGCAGCGCCAGCGAGCTGAGGATGCCGAGCACCGGCACCGCGACCGGCGCGTTCGGCGCCCCCGGCGGCGGCGGGCCGCGCCGTTTCAGCACCAGCAGCGCCGCGTTCACCACGCTGAAGATGCAGAGCAGCATCGAGGAGGTCGTCGCCGCCAGCGTCTCGATCGGGGCGGCGAGGGTGAGCAGGGCGACCACCGCCACCGCCACCGCGGTCGCGCGCAGCGGCGTGCGCAGCCGCGGGTTCAGCGCCGAGAACCAGGCGAGCCGCCGGCGCCGCCGCCCGAGCCCGTAGAGCACCCGGGCCGCCATCACGATCTGCACCAGCACGCCGTTCAGCGTGGCGAGGATCGCCACCGCGATGATCGGCCGGTCGCTGAACCCGGTGCCGGCGGCGAACACCAGCGCCAGCGGCCGCTCGCTCGCCGCCAGCTCGGGGATCGCCACCGCATGCAGCGCCGCCGCCGCGATCAGCCCGTAGAGCAGCGTGGTGATCGCCACCGCAAGGAAGATCGCCCGCGGCATGGTGCGCGCCGGCTCGACGGTCTCCTCGGCCATGTTCACCATGTCCTCGAAGCCGACGAAGGCGAAGAAGGCGAGCAGCGCCGCCGGCAGGATCACCGCCAGCCCCGGCCCGGGCGCCAGCGCCGCCCCGCCGATCTCGCCGAGCGACAGCGCCGCGGGGGCGGCCAGCCCCGCCGCCGCCACCACCAGCAGCCCGACGATCTCGATCACCGTCAGCGCCGCCGCGACCGAGACCGAGGCGATCACGCCGGCGCCGGCGATCAGCCCCAGCACCGCCAGGATGCCGAGCTCGAGCGGCCGGCGCGGCAGCTCCACCAGCCCCAGCACATAGCCCGCGCCGCCCTTCAGGATCGCCGCCGCCGAGATCAGCCCGACCGCGATCACCCCGAACCCGACCAGCATCGAGAGCCAGGGCTGGCCGAAGGCCTCCTCGGCATAGGCCGCCTCGCCGGCGCTCTCCGGCACCCGCGCCGAGAGCTCGGCGAAGGACCAGGCCGAGAGCCCGGCCACCAGCCCGGCGACGACGAAGGCGAGCGGCGTCAGCGGCCCGGCGAGCCCGGCGATCTGGCCGATCAGCACGTAGATCCCGGCGCCGACCATGACCCCGACGCCATAGAGCGTGAGCAGCGTCACGCCGAGCCGGCGGCTCAGCGTCGGCACGCCCGGTGCCCCGTTCCCTGCGTCTCGGGCTGCTGTTTCCATCTGCCCAGCATACCGGCCGGGCGGCGCTGCGCCTTGATCGAGATCACCGCGCTTGCTAGCGCTCGGGCAGGGGTCCGCCCTGTCTGCCGGGCCTCGCCATCAAGCGGAGTAGCCATGATCGACGCCCCCAAGACGGATACGCATGTCTCCACCCACGAGGCCGAGGAGGATGCCCGCAACGAGGACATCCTGATCTATGTCGACGGCGAGCTCCGGCATCGCCGCGAAGCCGTGGTCTCGGTCTATGACAGCGGCTTCATGCTGGGCGACGGCGTCTGGGAGGGGCTGCGGCTGCATGACGGCACGATCCCCTTCCTGGCCGAGCATCTCGACCGGCTCTACGAGGCCGCCGTCTATATCGCGCTGGATATCGGCATGTCGCGCGCCGAGCTGACACGGGCGGTGTTCGACACCCTCGCGGCCAACGGCATGACGACCGACGTGCACATCCGCCTGATGGTCACCCGCGGGCGCAAGCGCAAGCCGTTCCAGCACCCGCATCTCAGCATCTACGGCCCGACCGTGGTGATCATCGCCGAGCATTCCCGGCCGCGCGAGGATCTCGGCCAGCGTGGCATCCGTCTGCACACCGTGCCGCATCACCGCGGGCTGCCGCTCACCCAGGACGCCAAGCTCAACTCGCATTCCAAGCTGAACTGCATCATCGCGCTCAACCACGCGGTGCAGGCCGGCGCCGACGAGGCGCTGATGCTCGACCCCTTCGGCTTCGTCAACACGACCAATGCCTGCAACTTCTTCATCGTCCGCCGGGGCGAGGTCTGGACCTCCACGGGGGACTACTGCATGAACGGGATCACCCGGCAGAAGGTGATCGACCTCTGCCGCGAGCACGGCATTCCAGTCTTCGAGCGCAACTTCTCGCTGGTCGATGCCTATGGCGCCGGGGAGGCCTTCGTCACCGGCACCTTCGGCGCGCAGACCCCGGTGGCGGAGATCGACGGCAGGCCGATCGGCAGCGGCGGCGCCGGCCCGGTGACGCGGCGCATCCGCGAGCTCTACAAGGCGCTGATCCGGCGCGAGGTCGAGGCCGCCGGGGCGGCCTCAGGCTGAGGTTTCCTCGCCGCGCAGGGCCCGCGCCGAGAGCGCGCGGTAGCTCTCCATCGCCGGCGCCAGCATCGCCGCGATCTCCGGCTCCGGCGATGCCGGCGGGCCCGGCCGGGCGGGCGGCGGCGCGAAGCCGGTGGAGCGGTTCACCGCGGCGTACCAGTGCGGCGCCCAGATGCCGTCGGTCTCCCGCGGCCCCGGCTCCCAGGCCAGCATCGCCGGGTCGAAGCCGATCCCGAGCGCCGCGCAGAGCGCGCGCAGAACCGGCTCCGGCGCGCGGCGGATATCGGCGGCATCCACCACCGGCGGGGCCGTGCCGAGCATCTCGGTGCAGGCCGCGAACAGCTCCGCCTGCCGGTCGATGCCGAGATCGTCGAGCGTGAAGGCCTCGCGCTTGGCGGCATAGCTCGCCGCCACCTCGCGCGGATCGCGGATCAGGAAGGCGACCTTCGCCCCGGCGATCCAGCCGAGATCGATCTGGGGCACCATGTGGTGCGCCATGTGCTTCTCGTAGCGCAGGCGCCCCGGCGGCGGCGCCTCGGAGAGCCGCGCCGCGACCCGGCGCCAGTCGGTCTCGCCGGCGGCGAGGATCTCCGCGCGCATCGGGTGGTCAAGCCCGGTGATCGCGAGATAGGCGGCATAGAAGGGCTCGTCGACGACATCCGTATCGGCCCGCGCGCCGAAGCTGCGCATCATCGCCGTGGAGAGGTTCCGCGGCCCAGACCACATCACGATCCGCATCTGTCTTTCCCCCCTGCCGGCTCAGGCCCGCTCGAAACCGCGGGCGATCTCCCAGTCGGTGACCGCGATGTCGAACTCCTCCTGCTCCCATTCGGCGCAGCGGGTGTAGTGATCGATCACCGCATCGCCCATGGCGGCGCGCAGCATCGCCGAGCCGCGCAGCGTCTCGGTGGCGGCGCGCAGGGTGCGCGGCACCTCCGGCACGTCGCGGTTCCCGTAGACATCGCCGGTGGTCGCGGGGCCGAGGTCGAGCTGCTCCTCGATCCCGGCGAGCCCGGCCGCGAGCAGCGCCGCGAGCGCGAGATAGGGGTTGAGATCCGACCCGCCGATCCGGCATTCCGAGCGCACCGCCCTGGTGCCTTCGCCGCAGAGGCGGAAGCCCGCGGTACGGTTGTCGACCGACCAGGCGGTCTTGGTCGGCGCGAAGGAGCCGGCGCGGAACCGCTTGTAGCTGTTGACATAGGGCGCGAGGAAGAAGGTCAGGTCGCGGGCATAACGGATCTGCCCGGCCATGTAGTGGCGCATGGTCTCCGACATGCCGTGCGGCGCCGCTTCGTCGAAGAAGACGTTCGCCCCGTCCCGCCACAGCGACTGGTGCACATGCGAGGAGCTGCCCACCCGGTCGGCCGCCCATTTCGCGAGGAAGCTCGCCGAATGCCCCTGCGCCCAGGCGATCTCCTTGACCGCGTGCTTGGCGATGGTGTGATGGTCGGCGGCATCGAGCGCCGGGCCATAGCGGATGTTGAGCTCCTCCTGCCCGGCCTCGGCCTCGCCCTTGGTGTTCTCCACCGGCACGCCCGCGGCATGGAGATGGTTGCGCAGCGGGCGCATCACCGCCTCTTCCTTGGTGGTCTGGAAGATGTGGTAGTCCTCGTTGTAGTCCGAGATCGGGCGCAGCTCGCGGAAGCCGCCGGCGGCGATCTCGCGCAGGTTCTGCTCGAAGAGGAAGAATTCGAGCTCCGTCGCCATCACCGGGGTGAAGCCCATCGCCTCGGCCCGCGCCACCTGCGCCTGCAGCACCTGCCGGGGCGAATGCGGCACCGGCGCATGGCTGTGATGGTCGAGCACGTCGCAGAGCACCAGCGCGGTGCCCTCGAGCCAGGGCAGCGGGCGGATCGTGGCGAGGTCCGGCTTCATCACGTAGTCGCCATAGCCGGCGGCCCAGCTCGTCGCGGCATAGCCGTCCGGCGTCGCCATCTCGAGATCCGTTGCCAGCAGGTAGTTGCAGCAATGGGTCTCCTCCCAGGCGCTCTCGACGAAATGATGCCCGACGAAGCGCTTGCCCATGAGCCGGCCCTGCATGTCGACGATGCAGGTGAGCACGGTGTCGATCCGCCCCTCCGCCACCGCCGCCTTCAGGCTGTCGAATGTCATCAAGCCGCTCATGGATCTGCCCTTCCTGCCGTTCCTGCCGTTCCTGCCGTTCCGGAGTGCGCCGCTGCGGGAGATGCCCGGCGTGCCGCGTGTCTGCCTGCGATGATAGAGAGGATCGTTGCCGCCCATGCAAGCCATGGCAGCGGCCGAAGCGCTCACATCCAGGCGCCGATCATGCGGTGCTGCACCGCGGCCTGCTGCGCCGTGCGGTAGAGCGCGATCAGCTCGCGCGCCGGGCCGGAGATCCGCTCGAAGCCCGAGAGGAAGGCCACCACCACGCCAACCGTGGTCTCGCCCTCGATCACCAGCCAGCCGGCCCAGACCAGCACGCCGAGCGGCGCGAGCTGGTTCAGCAGGTTGAGCAATGCCTTCATCAGATGCTTCCAGCACAGGAAGCGGATGCGGTTGTCATAGATCGCGTCGAGGCGGCGCTCGCCCTCCGGGTCAGGGCCGCTGCCGTTGGCGCTCTCGTCGGCTATGCTGTCGCCGAGCTCGCGCAGCATGCCGAGGCGTTCCTCGGTCAGCGCGTTCAGCTTCCGCTGGATCAGCGGCACCAGCAGCAGCTGCGGCACCAGCAGGCCGAGCCCGAGCAGCGCGATCCGCGGCTCCACCGCCAGCATGTAGGCCAGCACCGAGAGCAGCATCGCCGCATTGGCCGCCGCCTGGCTCGGCCCCTGGCCGACGAAGCTGCCGAGCTTGTCGACCTCGGCATTGATGACGCTCACCGCCTCGCCGGGCCGGGCGCCGCGTTCCGCAGCCCGCGCCCGGTAGAGCCCGAGGAGATGGCGGCGGGTGTAGAGCACGGCGCTCTCGCCGAGCCAGCCCTGGTAGAGCCCGAACAGCCATTTCGCCAGTTTGTGCACCACCACCACCGCGGCATAGACCGCCGCCAGCGTCACCAGCATCCGCGCGTCGCCCACCGAGATCGCGTCGTCGATCATCCGCCGCTGCAGCTCGATCGGCGCGAGGCCGAGCACCGCGATCGCCACCGCCGCGAGGCAGGCCGCGAGCTGGTGCCGCCCGGTCATCCGCAGCACATAGGCCCAGAGGCTGGCGACCGGGCTGTCGTCGCCGGTGCGCGGGATCTCCCGCGGCGGGATGTTGAACATGGGGCGTGCCGCTCCGCTGCCTAGCCGGCCATGCCGAGATCGCGGAAGCGGGCGAGATGGTGGTCGCTGTCGCCGAAGAGGTGGTCGATCATCACCAGCCGCTTGGCATAGTGGGGCAGGGCGTGCTCCCAGGTCATGCCGATGCCGCCATGGATCTGGATGCACTCCTCCGCCACCAGCCGGCCGACCCGGCCGGCGAGGTTCTTCGCCGCCGAGACCGCCCGTTCGCGCTCGCGCCGCGGGGCGCCCAGCCGGGCCGCCGCCAGCATCACGGCCGAGCGGAGCTGCTCGATCTCCAGCACCATCTCGACCATCCGGTGCTGCAGGGCCTGGAACTGCCCGATGGGCCGGCCGAACTGTTTTCGCGTGCGCATGTGCTCAAGGGTGATGCCCTTTGCCGTTTCGGCAAGGCCCAGCACCTCGGCGGAGAGCGCGAGGCAGGCCCGCGCCAGCACCTCCTCGATCACCGGGAACGCGGTGCCGGGAGCGCCGAGCGGCGCGGCGGGGCAGTCCTCCAGCGTGATCTCGGCGGCCCGGCCACCCTCGACGGTGCCATAGCCGCGGCGCGTCAGGCCGGGCGCCCCGGCCTCCACCAGAAAGAGCGCCAGCCCGTCCTCGTCGGTCAGCGCCCCGGAAACCCGTGCCGAGACCACCAGCCGCGCCGCCGCATCGCCATTGAGCACCACCGCCTTGCGCCCGGCGAGCCGCCAGCCCGCGGCGCCTTCCCGGGCGGTGGTGGCGACATGGGCCGGCGCATACCGCCCCTCCGGCTCGCCATGCGCCAGTGCCAGCAAGGTAGCTCCCGCCGCCGCGCTCTCGAGCAGCGCGCCTGCCTCCGGCCCCCCGAGGCGCCAGAGCGGTGTCGCCCCGAGCACGCCGGTGGCCAGGAAGGGCTCGACCACCAGCGCCCGCCCGAGATGCTCGAAGACCAGCGCGATGTCGGCGCCCGCCCCGCCGAGCCCGCCGGCCTCCGGCGGCAGCAGCGCCGCCACCAGGCCGAGCTCGGCCATCTCCCGCCACTGCGCCGGCGAGAAGCCCTCCGCCCGCGCCGCATTGGCATGGCGCAGCTCCAGCGGATAGCGCTCGCGCAGGTAGCGCGCCGCGGTCTCCGCCAGCATCCGACGCTCCTCGGAAAGTGTGAACTCCATCGCCGCCCCCCTCAGAGCCCGAGCATCGTCTTGGCGACGATGTTCTTCTGGATCTCGTTCGAGCCGCCATAGATCGAGAGCTTGCGCATGTTGAAATACTGCCGCGCGAGCGGGGCGGCATGGCCGGGCCCGATGGGCGCGTCGTTGTAGCCCTCGTCGAAGGCCTCCGGCACGAAGGGCATCGCATAGGGCCCCACCGCGCGGCGCAGGAGATCGGTGATGCGCTGGCGCAGCTCGGTGCCCTTGATCTTGATCAGCGAGGCCTCCGGCCCGATCGCCTCGCCGGCATTGGCGGCCGAGACCATGCGCAGGTTGAACACGTCCATCGCCATCAGGTCGATCTCCACCTCGGCCATGCGCAGCGAGAAGGCCGGGTCCTCGGCCAGCGGGCGGCCATCGGCCTGCTCGATCCGGGCGATGCGCTTCAGATGCTCGAAGCCCTGGCGGGAGAATGCGGTGCCGGCGAGGCCGGTGCGCTCGAAGCCGAGGAGGTATTTCGCCACCGTCCAGCCGTCGTTCTCGCGGCCGACGAGGTTTTCCACCGGCACCCGCACATCGGTCAGCCAGACCTCGTTGACCTCGTGCTCGCCGTCGAGCGTGACGATCGGGCGGACCTCGACGCCGGGGCTCGCCATGTCGATCAGCAGGAAGGAGATCCCCTGCTGCGGCTTCGGCGCCGCCGGATCGGTGCGCACCAGCGCGAACATCGCATTGGCGTGGTGGCCGAGCGTGGTCCAGGTCTTCTGGCCGTTGACGATGTAGTGGTCGCCCTCGCGCACCGCCCGGGTCGCGAGCGAGGCGAGGTCCGAGCCGGCGCCCGGCTCGGAATAGCCCTGGCACCACCAGTCGGCCCCCGAGAGGATCCTCGGCAGGCAATGCGCCTTCTGCGCCGCGGTGCCGAATTCGATGAGAACCGGCCCCAGCATGTTCGGCCCGAACGGCACGATGCGCGGCGCGTCGGCCGCGACCATCTCCGCCTCGAAGATGTGCTTCTGCACCGGGGTGAAGCCGGCGCCGCCGAGCGCCCGCGGCCAGTGCAAGCAGAGCCAGCCGCGGCCCGCCAGCAGCGCGTGCCACGCCTCGTGATCGGCCTTGGTGAGGCGCTTCTGCGCGCGGACCTTGTCGCGGATGCGGGCGGGCAGGGCGGCGGCCAGCCAGGCGCGCACCTCGTCGCGGAAGGCGGCTTCCCCGGGCGAGAGGTCGAGATCCATGGCCGTCCTCCTCAGAGCGTGTCCGGGTGGCCCCAGACGGTGGTTGCCTGGCTCGCCAGCACGCCGCCATTGCCATGCGCCAGCGAGAGCCTGGCGCTGGGGATCCAGCCTCCCTCGCCGCGCGGGCCTTCCGCGCCGCCGGCCGCGGCGCGGATCTGCCGGATCGCCTCGATGGTGACGAAATGGCCGTACATCCCCGGATGCACCGCCGAGAGGCCGCCGCCATTGGTGTTGACGGGCAGCCCCCCGCCGGGCGCGATATGCCCGCCGCCGATGAAATCCTTTGCCTCGCCCTTGGCGCAGAAGCCGAGATCCTCGAGGAACAGCAGCGTGTTGATGGTGAAGGCGTCATAGACCTGCACCGTGTCCATCTCCGCCGGGCCATAGCCCGCCATGGCGAAGGCCCGCGGCCCGCTGGCCGCCGCCGCGGTGGTGGTGAGGCTGGGCATCGCCGAGATCATCCGGTGATGGTGCTCGGTCGCGGCGCCGAGCAGGTGGACCGGGAGATGCGGGCAGTCGCGCGCGCGGTCGGCGCGGGTCATCACGAAGGCGGCAGCGCCGTCGGTCACGAGGCAGCAGTCCAGCTTGCCGAGCGGGTCGGAGATCATCCGCGCCCCGGTCACCTCGGCCACCGTCAGTGGCCCCTGCATCACCGCCTCGGGGTTGAGATTGGCCCAGGCCCGCGCCGCCACCGCGACCGCCGCCAGATCCTCGCGCGTCGCGCCGAACTCGTGCATGTAGCGGCTCGCCGCCAGCGCATAGGCGGTGATCGGATTGCGCGGCCCGTATTCCGCTTCGAAGGGCATCGGCTCGGAGACCGAGCGGAAGCCCCCCGCGGTGCGCTGGTTGGAGCCGTAGGCGATCACCGCGACGTCGATCTGCCCGGCCTCGAGCGCCATCGCCGCCAGCAGCGCATGGGCCATGCCCGAGGCGCCGCCGATGTTCGAGCCGTCGGAGAAGGCGGGCCGAATGCCGAGATGCTCGGCCAGCGACATCGCCGCCATCGAGTGGAAGGCGGTGGCGGCAAAGAGCCCGTCGACCGCGGCGAGCGGGATCGCGGCATCGGCCAGCGCCCCGATCACCGCCTCGGCCATCAGCTCCATGGCGTTGCGGCCGGGGGCCTCGCCGACGCCCGCGGTGGCGAGCCCGACACAGGCGGCGCTGCCGCGCAGGGACTGCGCCATGGCTCAGCCCTCCGCCGGCACGAAGACCACCGCCGGCGCGCCGTCCGCCTCGCCGATCCGGGCCTCGACCGCCATGCCGATGCGCACCGCATCCGGCGCGATGCCCTCGACGCGCGCCATCATCCGCGGGCCCTCCGCGAGATCGATCAGCGCGACGTTGTAGTCGCCGCCCTGCTCCGGGCGCCGGCGGTTGCAGGTGGTGGCATGGACGGTGCCGCGGCCGCTCGCCTCGACCCAGTCGAGATCGGTCTCGCCGCTGCCGGGAACGGCGACGCGGGGATAGAACACATGCATGCCGGTGGAGGCCGAACGCTGGATCATGAAGCGCCCCTCGGCGAGATAGGCCCGAAAGCGCGCCTCGGGGCCGGGATCGCGGGTGTCGTCGCTCATGCCGTTTCCTCCCGTTTGACGGCGGCGGGCGCGAGCCGGGCCTGCGCCGCGCGGTATTCCCGCGCCAGCCGGTCGATCAGCGCCGCCGCCGGCACGGTCTCGCGCACCGCGCCGATGCCCTGTCCGGCGCTCCAGATATCCTTCCAGGCCTTGGGCCGCGAACTGCCGGCGGCAAAGTCCATGCTGCCCGGGTCGCGCTCCGGCAGAGTGTCGGGGTCGAGCCCGTTCTGCGCGATCGAGGGGCGCAGGTAGTTCCCCGGCACGCCGCTGAAATGGCTGGTGTAGACGATGTCTGCCGCGCCGCCCTCGGCGATCATGCGCTTGTAGCCGGGATCGGCGCGGGCCTCCTCGGTGGCGATGAAGGCGGAGCCGACATAGGCCAGATCCGCCCCCATCGCCCGCGCCGCCAGCACGCTCCCGCCGGTGGCGATGCAGCCCGAGAGCGCGAGCGGCCCGTCGAACCAGGTGCGGATCTCCTGCACCAGCGCGAAGGGCGACCAGGTGCCGGCATGCCCGCCCGCCCCGGCGGCCACCGCGATCAGCCCGTCGGCGCCCTTCTCGATGGCCTTGCGGGCGAAGCGGTTGTCGATCACGTCATGCAGCACGATGGCGCCGCAGTCATGCGCCGCCTCGTAGACCTCGGGCCGCGCGCCGAGCGAGGTGATCCAGACCGGCACCCTCCAGCGGTGGCAGATCTCGACGTCGCGCTGCAGCCTTTCGTTGGAGCGATGCACGATCTGGTTCACCGCGAAGGGGGCGGCGGGGCGGTCCGGATTGGCCTGGTCGTGCCGGTCGAGCGCCTCGGTGATGCGGGCCAGCCAGGTCTCGAGCATCGGCGGCTCGCCAGCCTCCTCGCGCGCATTGAGTGCCGGGAAGCTGCCGATGATGCCCGCCGTGCACTGGGCAATCACCAGCTCCGGGCCGGAGACGATGAACATCGGCGCGCCGATCACCGGCAACCGGAGATCGCGGAGCGGGGCGGGCAGTGTCATGCAGGGTCCTCCCGGCGGATGATCAGCGCGTCGAGCGCCAGGCAGCCCTCCGGCAGGGCACGCAGCGGGTTCATCTCGACGCTCTCGATCTGGTGGGCATTGGCGGCGGCAAAGGCGGAGAAGCGCGAGATCGTGGCGGCGAGGGCCGCCAGATCCGCGGGCGGCTGGCCGCGCGCGCCGGCGAGCAGCGCCGCGCCCTTCAGCCCGGCGATCATCTCGCGGGCCACCGCCGGCCCGAAGGGGGCGCGGCGCAGCGAGACGTCGCGCAGCACCTCCGCGAAGATGCCGCCGAGGCCGAAGGCCACCACCGGGCCGAAGACCGGATCGTTCCGCGCGCCGAGCAGGCACTCGACCCCGCCGCTCACCATCGGCGAGACCAGCGTGCCCGCGACCCGCGCCTCCGGCCGGGCGAGCCGCGCCGCGGCGACGATCCGCTCATGCGCGGCGGCGGCGGCCGCGGGGGCCTCGATGCCGAGCGCGACGCCGCCGATCTCGGTCTTGTGCGCGATGTCCGGCGAGGCGAGCTTGATGGCGACCGGTCCGCCGAGCGCGCGCGCCGCGGCGGCGGCCTCCTCCGGCGTCGTGGCCAGCCGGTCCGGCACCATCGGCAGGCCCGCCGCGGCCAGTAGGCGTTTCGCCTCGCGCTCCCCGAGCGGGCCGGCGCCGAGATCGGCCGGCGCCGGCAGCGGCGGCGCCTCCGGCCGCCCGGCGGCGAAGGCCTCGGCAAAGCGCATCAGGAGGCCCATGGCGATCACCGCGCGGCTCGGGTCCTCGAAGCAGGGGAAGCCGGCTGCCTCGTAGGCCGCGCGGATCTCCTCCGGCGCCAGCATCACGTGCAGGAACAGCCGGTCCGGGTAGTCCGCCATGGTCTCGGTCAGATGCGCGAGCAGCGGCCGGCCGAGGATCGGCGAGCCGGCCACCGAGGTCCAGAACCCGATGATCCCGTCATAGCCGCCGCGGTCGAGCATGGTGCGGGTGAAGCGGGGGATCAGCGAAAGGTCGTTGAAGAGCTGCGCCGTGACGTCCACCGGGTTGCGCGGCGCCGCGAAGGGAAGGATCGCGCGCATCTCCGCCTGGCTTTGCTCGGGCATCGGCGCGACATCGAGCCCCTCCGCCTCGGCCACATCCGCCATCAGCACCCCGGCGCCGCCGGAGATCGTCACCAGCCCGAGCCGGCGCCCGGCGGGATAGATCCGCGGCCGCGCGGCATAGGCGAGGTCGAGCATCTCCTCGGTGGAGCGGGCGCGCCAGGCGCCGTGCTGGCGGATCACCGCGTCATAGACCGCGTCCTCCCCGGCCAGCGAGGCGGTGTGCGAGGATGCCGCCGCCGCCCCCACCGCGGAGCGGCCGACCTTCATCATCACCACCGGCTTGCGGTTGGCCCGCGCGGTCTCCAGCGCCTCGACGAGGGCCGGCCCGTCCTTCACGCTCTCGGCATAGGCCATGATGGTGTGCACGTCGTCATGCTCGGCGAGCAGGCGGATCACCTCCGGCGTGCTCACATCGACCTCGTTGCCGGTGGTCACCCAGTAGCGGATGCCGAGCCCGCGGGCATGGCTGGCCATGTAGATA
Organism: Paralimibaculum aggregatum; assembly: GCF_030270585.1. Lineage (GTDB taxonomy): Bacteria > Pseudomonadota > Alphaproteobacteria > Rhodobacterales > Rhodobacteraceae > Thermohalobaculum > Thermohalobaculum aggregatum. The sequence continues at coordinate 37,293 of NZ_BSYI01000020.1, read as the reverse complement.
TGGCTGCCATAGGCGCCGGACTGGCTGGCGATCGAGATGCCGCCGGGCACCGGCGTCGCGCGGTCGATGGTGGAGGAGAAGGTGGGGTAGAACCCGGCCTCGGCGTTGAACAGCCCGAGGCAGTTCGGCCCCAGGACGCGGATGCCGCCGGCACGCCCGGCCGCCGCCACCTCGTCCTGCAGCCGGGCGCCCTCGGCGCCGGCCTCGGCGAAGCCGGAGGAGAAGATCAGCGCCGTCTTCGCGCCCCTGGCGGCGGCAAGGCGCACCTGCTCGGCGACCAGCGGCGCCGGCACCGCGATCAGCGCGAAGTCGATCCCGTCCGGGATCTCGGCGAGGCTCGGATAGGCCTGCAGCCCCTGCACCCGGTCGCGTTTCGGGTTCACCGGATAGACCGGCCCGGCGAAGCGCTGGCGGATCATGTGCGAGAGCGGCCGCCCGCCGATCCGCGTCGGATCGTCGGAGGCGCCGACGATGGCGATGGAGCGCGGGTTGAGCAGGTCGTCGAGCGTGGTCACGCGCCCATCCCCCCGACGCTCAGCCCGCCGCAGACATGCAGCACCTGCCCGGTGGTGTAGCCCGCATCATCCGAGAGGAAATGCATCGCCGCATGCGCCACCTCGGCGGGCCGGCCCATCCGCGCCAGCGGCACGCGGGCGATGGCGGCGGCCCGCGCCGGCGAGCCCTCGGGCTGGTTCTCGGCATACATCTCGGTCTCGATCGGGCCGGGGGCGACGCAGTTGACCGTGACACCGTCCGGCGCCAGCTCGAGCGCCAGGCTCCGGGTCAGCCCGGTCACCGCGGCCTTGGAACCGGCATAGACGGCGCGGCCCGGCTTGCCGAGCGCGGCCCGGCTGCCGAGGGTGACGATGCGCCCGAAGCCCGCCGCGCGCATCGCCGGCAGCACCGCCTGCACCGACCAGATCACCGCCTGCAGGTTGATCCGCATGCTGGCGTCGAAATCCGCATCCGCGATCGCCTCGACCGCGCCGGCGCGCACGATCCCGGCATTGGCGACCAGCCGGCAGGGCGCGTGCCTGGCGGCGATCCCGGCGAGCCGCGCCCGCGCATCCGGGGCCGCGAGATCCACTTCCTCGTGCAGCCAGCCGGCATCCGCCACGGCGGCGCGCGAGAGGCCGACCACGCGGTAGCCTTCCGCCAGCGCCCGCTCGGCGATGGCGCGGCCGATGCCGCGGCTCGCGCCCGTCACGAGGACCGTCTCCCGCCCCATCGCTCAGGCCGGCGTCTGCACGGGGAGGCCGAGCGCGGCGCGCCGGCGCAGCCAGGGGCTGGCGCGATAGCGATCCTCGCCGGTCACCGCCTGCAGCCGGTCGAGCACCTCGAGGCAGCGCTCGCGCCCCATCGTCTCGGCCAGCGCCAGCGGCCCCTGCGGATAATTGAGCCCGAGCGTCATCGCGGTGTCGATATCCTCCGGTGTGGCAATGCCCGTCTCGGCCATCGCGCAGCCGAGATTGGCCACCATGGCGCAGATCCGCTGGCCGACGAAACCCGGGCTGTCGGTGATCGCGGTGACCTTGCGCCCCGCCGCGACCAGCGCCGCGGCCACCGCGCCGCGGATCGCCGGGTCGGCGCCGGGGGCGGTCATCAGCGTGATGCGCGCCGCGGGCGCCCCGGCGTTCGGGCCGGCCAGGTCGAGGCAGACGAGGCGCCGGTGATCGGCACCGCTCTCCACCGCCACCGCGGTCGCATCGGCGCCGAAGGGCGCTGCCAGGATCGGGCAGGCGCCGTCATCCGCACCCACCGCGAGCCCGGCCGCCCGGCAGAGCGCCGCCAGCGCCGGCGCCTCTCCGGCCAGCGCCGCGCGGCGCGCGGGGGCGGCTTCCCCCTGCCAGTCCGGCGAGGGCGGATCGGCCGCCCGCCCTCCGGCATAGGAATACCAGCCCTCGCCGGTCTTGCGCCCGAGGAGACCGGCCTCGGCCATCGCCCGGTGCGCCGGTGTGGTGGCGAGCCGCGGGTCATGGCCGAAGCCCTCCCAGACGATCCGCGTCACCGGGTAGTTCACGTCCATCCCCGTCAGGTCGAGCAGCTCGAAGGGGCCCATGCGAAAGCCCCAGCAGTCCCGCATGATGGCGTCGATCTCGGCCGGCGTCGCGACCCGCTCCTGGGCGATGCGCAGCGCCTCGGTGGTGAAGGCGCGCCCGCCGAGATTGACGAGGAAGCCCGGGCTGTCCTGCACCACCACCGGGGTGCGGCCCATGCGCCGGCCGAGCGCCGCGAGCCGCGCCAGCGTCTCCTCCGAGGTCCAGACCGTCCGCACCAGCTCGACCAGACGCATCAGCGGCACCGGGTTGAAGAAATGCATCCCGGCCACGCGGCCGCGATGCGCGCAATCCCGCGCGATCGAGCGGACCGGAATCGACGAGGTGTTGGAGGCGATCAGGCAATCCGGCGCCACCGCCGCCTCGATCTCGCGGAACACCGCGCGCTTGACCTCGAGATCCTCCACAACCGCCTCGATCACCAGCCCGGCGGGGGCGAGTTCGGCGATCCCGGCCACGGCCTCGATGCGCGCGAGCGCGGCGCTCTCGGCCGCGGCGTTGATCCGGCCCTTCTCCACGAGGCGCGCGAGACGGGCGGCCACGGCCTCGCGCCCGGCCGCCGCGGCGCCGGCGCGGGCGTCCTGCAGCAGCACCCGAAGCCCGCCCTGCGCGGCGACCTGCGCGATGCCCTGGCCCATCGCGCCCGCGCCGACAATGCCGACAACGGGACCGGCCACCGGATCGGATGCGGATGCGCCCGCCGATACCATTCCGTCTCCTCCCCGCGGACCTGTTCCCGTCCCTGCCTCCGATCTGACAGCATCTCGTGGCTCGGCGAAACATATTTCTGCATTACGAAACGTGAGCCCGTGCCGGCCGTAAGCGGCCGCCCATGCGTGCGGAGAAAGCCGGCGGCAGTCCGGACGGTCGTTGACAAATACCTTGCAGTGCAAAATCATGTTTCGTGGGTTGCGATGGTCTCCGCTCCGCGACGAGCCAGCCCGCGGCGCGGAAATCGGCTTCCTGCGGCGCTCGGCCTCGTCTGCGCCGGGGCGTTCCTGGCCCATGCTTGGCGAACGGAACCGGCGGCAGGACGGCAACAGGAAGGCTGAGATGGGCGATCGGGAGACCCGCGACCGGCAGTTCGTCACCTCGCTGGCGCGCGGGCTGGAGATCCTGCGCAGCTTCGGGCCGATGGATGCGGTGCTCTCGACCCAGGAGATCGCCGCCCGCACCGGCCTGCCGAAGCCGACCGTCTCGCGCCTCACCCATACGCTGATCGAGCTCGGCTACCTGCTGCCCTCGACGCGCACCGGCAGCTTTCGCCTCGGCCCCGGGGTGCTGGCGCTCGGCTATGCCATGCTCGCCGGGGTGGAGCTGCGCGAGCGCGCCCGGCCGCTGATGGAGGAGCTCGCCAAGCGGGCCGGCATAACCGTGGCGCTCGGCGCGCGGGACCGGCTCTCGGTGGTCTATCTCGAGGTTGCCCGCGGCGGCCAGACGATCACGCTCTCGCGCACCGTCGGCGCACGGCTGCCGATCCAGTCGACGGCGATGGGCCGGGCGATCCTCGCCTGCCTGCCGGGGGCCGAGCGCGACTATCTGCTGCGCGCGCTGGCCGACCGGGTGCCGGCGGACATGCCGGCGATCCGCGACGCGGTGGAGGAAGCGCGCCAGTCGCTCGCCGCGCATGGTTTCTGCACCGGGTTCGGCAACTGGATCCCGGATGTCAACGCGGTGGCGGTGCCGGTGCTGCCGCTCGAGGGCGACGACCTCTTCGCGATCAATGCGGGCGGGCCGTCCTTCGCGGTGCCGCGCGAGCTGCTGACCGAGGAGATCGGCCCGGCGCTGGCCGAGATGGCGCGCGGCCTCGGCCTGCCTCCGGCGCTGAACCGCTGAGCCGCCCCGGCGAAGGGCGCCGCCTCACTGGGTGCCGGTGGTGAAGCCGGCGAGGTGGCGCGAGACCACCTCGAACCACTCGCCGCTCTCGCGCATCTCGCTGAGCCCGCGATTGATCAGCGCCAGATGGCTCTGCCCGAGCGGGCTGGAGCGCGGGCTGATCACGTGCAGCGTCAGGATGTCCGCCAGCTCCGGCAGCTCGGCGACCTGGCCGATGAGCCCGGCCTCGGCAAGCTCGCCCTCGACCTGCGTCACGCTGAGGCTGACCACGTCGATCTCGCCGGCGACGAGCCCCGCGAGGCACTCGGCCGCGGTATCCGGCGTGACCAGGGTGACGGCATCGGCGCCGAGGCCGCGCTGCTCGAGGTCGAAAAGCTGCATCCCCGCCGGGCGGCAGAAGGTCAGCCCGGCCAGCTCAGCCTGATCGTGCACCGCCTCGAGCGGGGTGCCGGACTTGACGAAATAGCCGATCACCACCTCGTGCAGCGGCTGCGACCAGGCAAAGTCGGTGCAGCGGCTGCGCAGTTCCTGGTTCAGCAGGTCGGGCTTGTCGCAATTCGGCTTGAGCCAGGGAAAGCCGAGATCGAAGGCCCCCTGCGGCAGCAGGATGGAGAGATGGGCATTCCAGTCGTTGATGAAGGCGACCTGGGTCTCGGCCGCCGGGGCGGCGGTCTCGATCGCGCGCAGCACGACATCGGTCAGCATGCCGCGCTCCGGCAGGTCCTGCCCGGTATAGGGCGGGTAGCTCCCCGTCAGCAGGCGGATCGGGGCAGCCTTTGCAGGTGCCGCGGCGGCGGCCTGGGCCGGCGCATCCGGGTTGGGCGCGGCCGCTCCGCCGATCGAGCCGAAACCGCTGTCGAGCGACAGGGCGAGGCGGGGGATCGGCTGATCCGGCGCCGGCTGGGCCAGCGGCCGCGGGGCGCTCTCGGGCAGCAGCCGCGCCGTCACCGGCTGATCGAAGCCGCCGCTCTCGCCGGAGCCGGTCGTCGGGGCGGCATCGGCGGCCCCGGCACCGGCCGAGGTATCGGACGCCGCGGCCCCGGAGGCCTGACCGCCGGCGGGCAGGCCCGACTGCCGATCGCCGGCGCCGCCGCTGCTGCCCGGGGCGGGCTGGATGCTGCTGCCGGCCGCGCCGCTGGCGCCCGGGGCGGGCTGCACGCTCGAGGTGCCGCGCGCGCCGGGGGCGGGCTGGACATTGCCGATGCGCGGGCCGGCGGCCGAGGCGCCGGGCGCCGGCTGCAGGGTGCCGGCCGGCGCCGGCCGGCTCGTCGTCGTGCCGGAACTCGAGCCCGTGCCCGTGCCGGTTCCGCCGGGCTGCGGGGCCGGCAGGCCCGGTTGCAGGCTCTGCCCGCCGGCCCGGGCCGGCTGCAGCAGCGTGGTCTGGCGCGCGGTCTGGCGCGTGGTCGCGGCGGGCTGCGCGGCCGGGGCACCGGCGCCCGGCTGCGGCCCGATGCCGGGCTGGATCGGCTGGCGCCCGGGCTCGGCGCGCGGCGCCGAGGTCGCCGCCTCGAGCATCGCGAGGCGCACCGTCTCGGGCTGCGGGATCACCTCGGTGCGCACCACCCGGCGCGGCCGCGCGCGGACCGCTGCGGCCGGCGCCGGTTCGGCACCCCCGGCCGCGGCCTCTGCCGTGCTCTCGGCCGCCTCCGTGCTCTCGGCTTCCGTGCCGAACAGCTCCTCCTCGCTCGGCTGCGGCACCGGGGCGGGCAGGGCGAACTGCTCGGCGCTCGGCTCGGGCGGCTGCAGGATCGCCTGCTGCTCCTGCACCTTGCGGGTCTCGGCCTCCTGGCGCGTGCGCGGGCCGGAGCCGTCGAGGCAGGGGATGAACAGCCGCTGCCCGACGAGCAGCAGCGAGGGGGTGGAGAGAATGTCACGATTGGCGTCGAAGATGATCTGGTAGTTGCCCACCGTATAGGCGTCGAGCGCGATCTCGCGCAGGGTGTCCCCCGGCTGCACGTCGTAGAACTCGCCGCAGGGGATCTGCCGCGACTGGGCGCTGGCGCGTTCGGTGCCCGCTGTGATGGCGAGCGATGCAGCGACCGCGATGATCGCGAGACCCTGTCCCGACCGTCCTGTCATGCCGTGCTCCCGATTTTGTTGACCGGCGCCTGCTCAACGCTCGCCGTGGAGGACACCACGATGCAACTTGGAGCGGAGATTAGCAGATTGCCGGGGGGTGACAACCTTAAGGGCCGTCTCCCGTCGATCTCGCAACCCTCTCGCGATGCGGCTGCCGCGGCGTCCCCCCTGGCGCCGGCGCGGGCCGGCTCAGGAGCGCCCGGTGCCCGGCGCGGAGCCGGCCTCCGGCGGTGTCGCACCCGGCGTTCCGGGCTCGCCCGCTTCGGCCGGCGGCAGGGTGCCGGCGGCCGCGGTGTCGAGCCCGGTATCCATGATCGCGCGCACCTTGCGCCAGCTCCCCTCGGTGGTGAAGAGCAGGAAATACAGCGTGCCGACGCGCCGGCGGAACAGGTTGGCGAGGCAGGGCCGGCCCAGCTTGCGCGCGGCGGTGATGCGGTGGCCGCCATCCACCACCACCCAGCGCCCCTTCATGCCGATGCGGCAGATGATCGGCGCGGTGGAGGAATAGCCGGTCTGGCGGATCGAGCGGATCAGCCGGGCAAGTCGCGGACTGGCGAAGCGCTCGTCGTTCGAGAGCGGCAGCGCCGGCAGCAGGTCGAACGGCACCTCCACCGCGGCGAGACCGTCCTGGAAGGAGATCCGGTCGATGTCCTCGGCGCTGCGGAGATACTGGACTTTCGGGGCTGGCATGCGATCCAATTCGGCGAGCCTTCGGGGGGTGATCGGGATGTTGACTATACAACTATGCCGAATCTGGGATTGAGGCAAACCATACATGCGTGACGGGCCGGCGCTCCGGCCCGGAATGCGGGCATCGCCGCACACCCCGCCGCACGCCCGCATGCAGACAACGCACAGCCCGGTTTCTCGCCTTCCCCGGGGGGAAGGTCCAGTGACATTTCCGTTGCAGCGCCCCGGCCCGGGGGCGGGCCCGGTCAGACCGTACGCAGATAGGCGTCGTATTCGGTGTCGGGCACCCGGGCGAGCAGCGTCGCCCGCTCCTGCCGCTTGATCGCGGCGAAGATGCGCGCGAACTCCGCGCCGAGCCAGCGCGCCACGAAGGGGCTCTCGGCCAGCGCGCGCTCCGCCTCGATCCAGGTCAGCGGCAGCGGCAGGCCGTCGCCGAGATCGGCCTCGGCGGGCACCGGCGGTGGCGGCGCGAGGCCGGCCTCGAGCCCGGCCAGCGCCCCGGCCAGCACCGCGGCGGCGACGAGATAGGGGTTGGCATCGGCGCCGCTCACCCGGTGCTCGATGCGCGCGCCGGGGCCGGCGGTCTCGGGCATCCGGAGCGCGGCGCCGCGGTTGTCGAGCCCCCAGGCGGCGGCCCGCGGCGCATAGGAGCCCGGCATCAGCCGGCGATAGGAATTGGCATGCGGCGCGAAGATCAGCATCGCATCGGCCATGTGCGCGATCAGCCCGGCCAGCGCGTGGCCTGCCCGGGGCGCGGGTGCGGGGCCGTCGCCGGCATCGAAGAGCGCCCCATCCGGCCCCTTCAGCGAGAGATGGACATGCAGCCCCGAGCCCGCCTGCTCGCCATAGGGCTTCGGCATGAAGCTGGCATCGAGCCCCGCCGCCCGGGCGACGCCGCGCACCGCGCGCTTCAGGATTACCAGATGATCGGCGGCGGCCAGCGGATCCGCCACATGCACGAGATTGACCTCGAACTGGCCGGGGCCGAACTCGGCGATCGCGGTCTCGACCGGCGCGCCGGCGGCGCGGGCCGCCTCGGTGATGCGCGCCATCACCGGCTCGAAGGCGCGCAGCCGCTCGAGGTCGTAGATCTGCGCGCGGGTGCGGGAGAGGGGCTCGCCGTCCGGCCCCGGCGGCGGCGTCGGCCGGGCCGGATCGACGAGGTAGAACTCCAGCTCGAAGGCCATGGTCGCGATGATGCCGCGCGCCGCCGCCTCGGCCACCACCCCGGCCAGCACCGAGCGCGGGTCATAGGCGCAGGGGCTGCCGTCTTCCTCGGTGAGCGTGCAGATCAGCTGCGCCGTCGGCCGCGCCGCCCAGCCCATCGGCGCGAGGCTCTCCGGCACCGGCAGCAGCAGCCCGTCCGGGTCGCCGCGCTCGATCGCGGTGCCGCTCTCGGGCACGTCGGCGCCGAAGATGTCGAGCCCGAGCGAGGAGACCGGCATCTTCACGCCGCCCTTCGCGAGGCCCTTCAGCTTGGAGGCCGGGATCAGCTTGCCCCGCGGCACGCCGTTGAGATCGCTGACGAAGACCTCGGCCGCCTCGAGATCGGGCATCGCCGCCTGCAGCCGGGCGAGCGCCTCGGCGAAGCCGCTCATGCGCCGGCCCCGGCGCGGCCGGTGAGGCGCGCGTAGAGGCAGATCATCTCGAGCGCCAGGGTGGCGCCGGCCAGCGCGGTCACCTCGGCATGGTCGAAGGGCGGGGAGACCTCGACGAGATCCATGCCGACGATCCGCGTGCCCCCGGCGAGGCCGAGGCGGCGCAGGCACTCCTTCGCCGTCCAGCTCGAGAGCCCGCCGCAGACCGGGGTGCCGGTGCCCGGCGCATAGGCCGGGTCGAGGCAGTCGATGTCGAAGCTGAGATAGGCCGGCCGGTCGCCCACCACCCGGCGGATCTCCGCGACCACCGCGTCCGGGCCGTTCTCGTGCACCCAGCCGGCATCGCGGATGGTGAAGCCCATCGGCGTGTCGTTGGTGGTGCGGATGCCGATCTGGATCGAGCTCGCGGGGTCGATCAGCCCCTCCTCGGCGGCGCGGCGGAACATGGTGCCATGGTCGAGCCGGTGCTGCTCGCGGCCCTCCGCGCCCCAGGTGTCGGTATGCGCGTCGAACTGGATCAGCGAGAGCGGCGCGCCGTGCCGGGCGGCATGGGCGCAGAGGCTCGGATAGGCCACGAAATGGTCGCCGCCGAGGCAGAGCGTGGCCGGCCCCGCGGCATGGATCGCGCGGAGCGCCGCCTCGATCTCGCCGGGGATCCCGGCCGGCTGGCCATAGTCGAAGCTGACATCGCCCCAGTCCGCCACCCGCATCGTCTCGAAGGGGTCGAATTCCGAGGGCCAGGCGCGTTCCCAGGCCAGCATCGCCGAGGCCGCGCGGATCGCCCGCGGCCCGAGCCGGGTGCCGGGGCGGTTTGAGACGAAGGCATCCACCGGCAGCCCGACGATCGCGAGATCGACCCCCGCCAGATCGCCCGCATAGGGCAGGCGGCAGAACGAGGTCGCCCCGGCCCACATCGCCGCGGCATGGCGGTGGCCGCGGTCGAGCGCCGGCTCGGTGCGGTGCTGGTCGGTCGCGGGCTGGTCCTGGTCGGTCATCGGCTCCTCCACTCGGGAAATGCCAAAGCACAGCCCCCGCCATTGCGCAAGCGGCACGCCCCTTGACGGCACCCGCGCGGGCCCGCACCTTCTGTGCTCCAGCAGCCCCGGAGACCCGCATGGACAGCCCCCGCAACCTCCGCCCCACCGCCGAGTACCAGGCGATCGACGCCGCGCATCACTGGCATCCGCAGACCGACATGGCGGAGGTCAACGCCCGCGGCAGCCGGGTGTTCGCCGGTGCCGACGGGATCTGGCTGACCGATACCGAGGGCGAGCGGCTGATCGACGGCATGTCCGGCCTCTGGTGCGTCAATGTCGGCTACGGGCGCGAGCGCATCGCCGAGGCGATGTATCAGCAGGCCAAGGTGCTGCCCTATTACAATACCTTCTTCCAGTGCACCCATCCGCCCGCGGCGGAGTTCGCCCAGGCGATCGCGGAGGTCGCGCCGGAGGGTTTCTCGAAGGTGTTCTTCGCCAATTCGGGCTCGGAGGCGAACGACACGGTGTTCCGCCTCGCCCGGGTCTACTGGGACGTGATGGGCAGGCCGAGGAAGAAGACCTTCATCGCCCGCAAGAACGGCTATCACGGCTCCTCGGTGGCCTCCGCCTCGCTCGGCGGCATGAGCTTCATGCACGCGCAGTCGGGCCTGCCGATCGCCGGGGTGCACCATATCGGCCAGCCCTACTGGTTCGGCGAGGCGGAGCCCGGCGAGAGCCCGGCCGATTTCGGCCTGCGCCGGGCCCGCGAGCTGGCGAGCGCGATCGACCGCATCGGCGCGGAGAATGTCTGCGCCTTCGTCGCCGAGCCGATCCAGGGCGCCGGCGGCGTCATCATCCCGCCGGAGACCTACTGGCCCGAGATCTCCCGGATCTGCGCCGAGCGCGAGATCCTGCTGGTGGCCGACGAGGTGATCTGCGGCTTCGGGCGCACCGGGCGCTGGTTCGGCTCCGAGACCTTCGGCATCAAGCCGGACCTGATGCCGATCGCCAAGGGCATGACCTCGGGCTACGTGCCGATGGGCGGCGTGCTGGTGCATGACCGGGTGGCCGGCCCGGTGATCGAGCGGGCCGGCGAGTTCGCCCATGGCTACACCTATTCCGGCCATCCGGTGGCCTGCGCCGCCGGGCTCGCCAATCTCGCGATCCTGCGCGAGGAGGGGCTGGTGGACCGCGTGCGCGAGGATATCGGCCCCTATCTGCAGGAGCGCTGGCTGAAGCTGGGCGAGCATCCGCTGGTCGGCGAGGCGCGCATGGTGGGCCTGATCGGGGCGCTCGAGCTGGTGCGCGACAAGGAACGCCGCACGCGCTTCGCCGAGGAGGGCCGGACCGGCACCGAGGCGCGCGAGCTCTCGCTGGCCAACGGGCTGGTGATGCGCGCCACCCGCGACACGCTGCTGATCGCGCCGCCGCTCTGCCTGACCCATGAGGAGGCGGACATGATCGCGGAGCGCGCGGCCCGGACCCTCGACGACCTGGCCGATGCCAAGGCCCGCGCCGGCGAGACCTGAGCCGATGATCCGCACCCTGCGGGTGGCGGACCGGGCGCCGGTGGCGGCGCTGCTCGGCGCGGCCTTCGCCGGCACCGAGGAGGCCGGCATCGTCGCCGCCCTCCGCCTCGCCGGGGACATGGTGCTGGAGCTGGTCGCCGCGCCCGAGGAGGCACCGCTCGGCTACATCGCCTTCTCGCGCATGGCCGCGCCCGCCGGCACGCTGGGGCTGGCGCCGCTCGCGGTGCATCCCGCCTGCCAGCGCCAGGGGATCGGCGCGGCGCTGGTGCGCGAGGGGCTCGACCGCGCCTCGGCGCGCGGCTGGAACGGGGTCTTCGTGCTCGGCGAGCCGGCATATTACGCCCGCTTCGGCTTCAGCCTCGCGGCCGCCGCGCCCTTCGGGAGCCGCTGGCCGGCGAGCCACCTGATGGCGCTCGATCTCGGCGGGCTGGAGGGGAAGGGCGGCCCGCTCCGCTATGCCCCGGCGCTCGAGGGCGGCTGAGCGCTCCCGGCAGGCCCCGCGCGCCGGCCTCGGGCGCCGCACCGGAATTCGAAAGGTGGCTATGGGATATCTGACCGCGAATGACCGTCCGGGGGAGCATGCCGCCTCCTGGTATGCCGCGAGCGTCGGCGAGATCCCCGAGCGCCCGGCGCTGGCCGGGGCGGCGAAGGCGGATGTCTGCATCGTCGGCGGCGGCTATGCCGGGCTCTCGGCGGCGCTGCACCTGGCCGAGCGCGGCTATGACACCGTGCTGCTCGACGCCAACCGCATGGGCTGGGGCGCCTCCGGGCGCAATGGCGGGCAGCTCGGCGTCGGCCCGCGGGCGGAGATGGCGGACTATGTCCGCCTCTGCGGGCGCGAGACCGCCGCCAGGGCCTGGGAGATCGCCGTCGCGGCGAACCGGCTGGTCCGGGAGCTGATCGACCGCCACGCGATCGACTGCGACCTGATGCCGGGCTATGTCGAGGCCGCCTGGAAGCCCGCCCATGCCCGCGAGCTTGCCGAATGGGCGGAGGCCGCGGCGCGGGACTGGGGCCATGCCGGCATCGTCGCGCTCTCGCGCGAGGAGGTCGCCGCGCGGCTCGGCACCACGCGCTACCATGGCGGGTTCCACGAGCCGGAAGGCGCGCATCTGCATCCGCTGAAGCTGGCGCTCGGGCTCGCGCGGGCGGCGGAGGGGGCCGGCGCACGGCTCCTCGAGCGCAGCCGCGTCACCCGCATCGCGCCCGGCCGGGTGGAGACCGCGGCGGGCCATGTGGCGGCAGAGCACATCCTGCTCGCCTGCAATGGCTATCTCGACGGGCTGGAGGGCCGGGTGCAGGCGCGCTCGATGCCGATCAACAACTTCATCCTGGCCACCGAGCCGCTCGACCGCGCCACCGCCGACCGGATCAACCCGGGCCGCGTCGCGGTCTGCGACACCAAGTTCGTGCTGAACTACTATCGCCTGACGCCGGATCTGCGGCTGCTCTGGGGCGGCGGCGAGAGCTATGGCCGGCGCTTCCCGCGCGACATCCCGCGGCTGGTGCGCCGGGCCATGGCGGAGATCTATCCCGAGCTCGCCGGCATCCCCCACACCCATGCCTGGGGCGGCACCCTGGCGATCACCGGCACGCGGATGCCGGCCTTCCAGGATCTCGGGCAGGGCATGCGGGCGATCTCCGGCTGGTCCGGCTCGGGCATCCACATGGCGACCATGGGCGGCCTGATCGCCGCCGAGGCGATCGCCGGCACCGCCGAGCGCTGGGACGTGATGGCGCGCCTGCCGACCCCGGCCTTTCCGGGGGGCGACTGGTTCCGCGCCCCGCTGCTGGCGGCGGCGATGACATGGTATGCGCTGCGCGACCGGCTCTGAGCCGGGCAGGGGCAGGAACAGGGGCCGGGAACGGCGCCCGGCCGCCCTCCGCCACGCCGCGCATTGCCTGCGGGGCCTGGAGGCGGGCGGCCCGGCGCTCAGCCGGCGGCCATCTCGGCCGCGCGCCGGCCCTGTCGGGTGAGGATCTGGTCACCCCAGACCAGTTCCGCCAGCCCGAGGCGGATCAGCTTCTCGGCGTGATCGTTGGGGATCGCGGTGGCGCAGGCGCCGCGGCGGATCCGGCACAGGGATTGTCGTTCGTCTTCCGAGAGCTGCTCCAGCAACTCCGTCGCTCTACACATGGGTCACCTGCCTCTGGCAAACAGCGTGGGGCGTTTCCTTCGCCCGCTGAACTCATCGTATCCCATCACCGCCCGATGGCAATTTACGGCACACATTCCTGATATGCGGTTTACGCAACCCGATCACAGATCCGTCGCACGGCTGAAAAAATGTGTCCGAACATCACGCGTTCCAAGCCCGGAACCGACGGTGGATTTTGCACATGCGGCATTTGTTGCAAATTGGTCTCAGTGTGGGCCTGCCTGCAACAGGTCGGCGCGATCCCTGCGGCAGCCCGCCGCGGCGGATTGATCGGCGGCGGCGATTCGGCGAAGAGAGCCCTCCCGAACGACGGTTCCGAGCCCCCTTGGGCGGAGTTCCCGAACCCTCCTCCGGTGCGGCCGCCGCTGGCGCGTCCGTATGCCGGGGCCGGACGGCCGGCGGAAGGGGCAACGCGGATAATGCCCTGTGGAGGGCAGCGGGCTCCGGCCCGTTGGGCGCAAGCCCGGGGGGTTCGACTCCCTCTATCTGCACCAAGCGATGTAGCTCATTGGGTAGAGCACCGGACCTTGAATCTGGGTGTAGCAGGTTCGACTCCTGCCATCAGCGGCCTGAAAAGCCGCCACCTACCAGGTGGTTACACGACGACGGGGTTCGGGGCCGGCCTGGCGGGGCCGGGGCGGGGCGATGCCTTCGGGCGCCGTGCCGTGCCGGTGCCGCCCGGTGCCAAGGGCCTGTGCCCGGCCGATGGCCGCGCCGGGCCGGGGTCAGGCGGCAGGGCGGGGCTTCGGCCCCGGGCTGGCGCCCCGCCCCGGCTCCGCGCGGCCCGCTCTGCCCGGGTCCGCCGGCGGCGCCGCGCGGCCGGCCCCGGGCTTCTCCGACAACCGACGACCACGACCGACGACCGACGACCCGACGACGCCGACCCGACGACCGGAAATTCCAACCGCAGACCCCGATTTTGCCATCCGCGGCGGAGAGACGGAGGCTCCGCCCGCCATTACCCCCCGGACCAACGGGAGGCCATCGAAGGAGACGACAGATGCAGTGGCTCATCGACTGGATGCTGGGCCGGACCCGGGTCCTGCTCAGCGAGACCGAACGCGCGATCCTGCTCGAGAACGGCCGGTTCAAGGCGATCCTCGGCCCGGGCGAGCACCGGCTGCCGGCGCGCGGCCGCAGCCTCGCGGTGGAGCGCCACGCGATCGATGCGAGCCCCAACCTCGCCTCGCGCTTCGAGCGGGTGCTGCTGCGCGAGCGGCCGGACCTCGCCGAGGCGCATCTGGTCACCCTGCAGGCGGGCGAGGGCGAGGCGGCGGCGCTGTTCCGCGACGGCGCGCTGCACGCGCTCTCGCTGGCGCCGAAGACGCGGCTCACGGTGTGGCGCGATGCCGGGCCCTGGGAGATCCGCCGCTGGCCGATCGGCGAGCGGCTCGAGGTGCCGGAGGCGCTGCGGGCCGAGATCGAGCGGGGCGGCTTCCAGGCGCAGGTGGTCAAGGCCACCGTCGAGCCGGGCCAGCTCGGCCTGCTGACCATCGGCGGGCGGCACATGGGGCTGCTGGAGCCGGGGGTGCATCTCTTCTGGCAGACCGGGCGCCAGGTCACCGTGCGCCTCGTCGACATGCGCTGGCGCGGGGTCGACGTGAACGGCCAGGAGGTGCTGACGCGGGACCGGGTGACGCTCCGGGTCAACATCGCCGCGCAGATGCGGGTGGTGGATGCGGAGCGGGCGGCCTCGGCGGTGCGCGACTTCGAGGATGCCCTGCACCGGGCGCTGCAGTTCGCCTTCCGCCGGACGCTGGGCGCGCGCACGCTCGACCAGCTGCTGGAGGAGAAGGTGCATGTCGATGCCGAGGCGGCCGGCAAGGTGCGCGCCGAGATGGCGGAGATCGGGCTCGAGATCGGCGAGATCGCGCTGAAGGACGTGATCCTGCCGGGCGAGATGCGCGAGATCCTCAACCGCGTGGTGGCGGCGGAGAAGGAGGCCGAGGCCAATGTCATCCGCCGCCGCGAGGAGACGGCCGCGACGCGGTCGCTGCTCAACACCGCGAAGGTGATGGCCGAGAACCCGGTGATGCTGCGCCTCAAGGAGCTCGAGGCGCTGGAGAGCATCGCCGGCAAGGTCGAGAGCCTGACGGTGCACAGCGGCACCCGCGGCCTGCTCGACGAGGTGGTCCGCCTGCAGGGCTGAGGCCGGCAGCACGGGGCCCGGGGGCGCAGGCGCCTCCCCGGGCCCCACCCACCCCGGAGAGGACGGCGCCCGGCAGCGCCCGAGCGGAAGCCCCCAGCCCGGGGAGGCGCCTGCGCGCGGCACCGCGCATCGGCGCGCCGGGCCGGCCCGCACGGGCGCCGCGGTGCCGTGAGGGCGGAATGCGGGGGCCGGCGACGGGTGGCTGCCGCTCAGGCGGCGAGCGCGGTGGCCAGCGCCGGGTCGTCGAGCATCCGGTCCACCGCCTCCTGCAGCACCGCGTTGGCCAGCGCGCGAAGATCCTCGACGCCGGCGCAGATCCCCGCATCGAAGGTGATGACGCTGCCCGCCCCCCGGTCGGCGACGATCCGCCGGCGCCGGAGCCCGGCCCCGGTCTCCGGAAAGGCGAACCGGACGTCGAGGTCGATATGCGCCTCCTTCCGGGCCACCTGGTTGCAGTCGAACCGGAGGATGGTGATGCTCGGCCGCCCCGCGGCGGCGGTGCCCGCCGTCGCCGCCATGCCCCGCGCCGCGAGCCCCGCGGCGATGGCCGCGCGCACCACCGCGCCGACCGGCCCGGCAGTCTCGAGGGTCTTCAGCGGGTTGCCGAGGCCGCCGCGGATCGCGCCGAGCCAGTGGGCGCCATGGCCGCGGGTATCCGCCAAGCTGCCGAGCACCACCGACTGCGCCGGATCGGCTGCCGAAGGGGCGGTGCGTCCGGGATCGCAGGTGATCGCCACATGGCTGGTGGTGCAGCCGGCGAGACCTGCCGCGAGCGCTGCGGCGCACAGGATGCGCCTTGCCGTGAAATCGGCATCCCCTTCCGGCCCGGCCGGCGGCGCAGGCTGCGGGGATCGCGCCGGCCCGTCCGCCGCAACGCCAGCGCCGATGGGAGCCGCGCAACGCTGCCCGCCCGCCCGCGGGCCCCGCGCGGATGGGGGGCGGAGCGCCTCTGCCGGGCACGCCGGTGCAGGGGTGGGCGGGGCACGGGGCCCGCGGGCGGGCGGCCGCGGGCGCGCCGCCGGCAGATTCCTTCGCGCCGCCGGCCGCGAAACCCCGCATCGCCGCGAGTTAGCGCTTGCATCCCCGGCGCTCCGCACGGTAGAGCAGCGCTGTCACGGGCCGTAGCGCAGTCTGGTAGCGCGTCCGTCTGGGGGACGGAAGGTCGTGGGTTCGAGTCCCGCCGGCCCGACCATCGCCCGCCATCTGCGGCGGGCATCCCGGCCCGCCGTGGTGGCGCAGGCCGATCGACCGGCACGATCCGCGCCGGTCCCGCCTCTGGGCGGGGGCGCATCTGGGAGAGCCCGAACCCCCATGAGCGCCGCCAGCCCCGATCCGATCGCAACAGCCGACGAATTTGCCGCCCGCTCCGGCGTGCTGCCGGCGCAGGAGCTGCGCGCGCTGGCCGCCAGCGGCGCGCTCGCCGCCGAGCCCGGGCTGCTGGCCGACCAGATCCAGCCCGCATCGCTCGATCTCCGCCTTGGCCGCCGCGCCTGGCGGGTGCGGGCGAGCTTCCTCGCCGGGCGCCGCGCCACGGTGTCCGACCGGCTGGCCGAGTTCGCCATGCACGAGATCGATCTCGGCCCCGGCGCGGTGCTGGAGACCGGCTGCGTCTATGTCGTCGAGCTGGCCGAGCGGCTGGCGCTGCCGGCCGGCGTCTCGGCCGCCGCCAATGCCAAGAGCTCGACCGGGCGGCTCGATCTCTTCACCCGGCTGATCGGCGACCGCCAGGCGGAGTTCGACCGGGTCGAGGCCGGCTATGCCGGCCCGCTCCATGTCGAGATCAGCCCGCGCACCTTCTCGGTGCTGGTCCGCCCCGGCGCCCGGCTCAACCAGCTGCGCCTGCGCGCCGGCCATGCGGTGATCGCCGACGAGGCGCTGCGCGCCCTCCACCGCGCCGAGCCGCTGGTCGATACCGACGAGGCGCTGATCGACGGCGGGCTCGGCTTCTCGGTGGATCTCAGCCCGCAGGCGGCGGACGGCACCGTCGGCTGGCGGGCGCGGCGCCATTCCGGGCTGATCGACCTCGACCGCATCGGGCACTACCCGGTCGGGGCGTTCTGGGAGCCGGTGCGCGCGCAGACCGCGAGCGGCGGGATCATCCTCGACCCCGGCGCCTTCTACATCCTGGTCAGCCGCGAGGCGGTCTCGGTGCCGCCGGCGACCGCCGCCGAGATGGTGCCCTACATGGCCGTGGCGGGGGAGTTCCGGGTGCATTATGCCGGCTTCTTCGACCCTGGCTTCGGGCACAGGGAGGCCGGCGGGCAGGGCTCGCGCGGGGTGCTCGAGGTGCGCTGCCACGAGGCGCCCTTCGCGCTCGAGCACGGGCAGATGGTCGGCCGGCTGGTCTATGAGCGGATGCGGGCGCGGCCCGATCTCCTCTATGGCCGCGACATCGGGTCCAACTACCAGGGCCAGGCGCTCAAGCTCTCCAAGCATTTCCAGAGCCCCTGAGCCCGCGCTATCCTCGCCGGCGCCCCGGAGCGGGCGGCGGAGAAGGGGAGCGGGATGCACGGGAGCGGGATCGGGCACAGGACCGGGCACAGGATCGGGCACGGGGTCGGGCGCGGGGTTCGGCACGGGGACCGGCGCGGGGGCGCGCGATGAACCCGGCAGAATGGCTCGCGCGCGCGGCGCGGCGCTGGCCGGGGGCGCCGGCGCTGCTCACCGACACCACGCTGGAGGCCGACTACGCGGGCTTTGCCCGGCGGGCGGCGGCGATCGGGCAGGGGCTGGCCGCGCGCCACGGCATCCGCCCGGGGGACCGGGTGGCGATCTTCATGAAGAACCGCCCGGCCTATCTCGAGGCGCTCTACGGCGCCTGGTTCGCCGGCGCCGCGGCGGTGCCGATCAATGCCAAGCTGCACCCGCGCGAGGCGGCCTGGATCGTCGAGAACGCCGGCGCGCGGCTGGCCTTCGCGAGCGCCGATCCGGGCGACGGGCTGGCCGCGGTGGCGCCCGGATGCCTCGAGGAAATCGTGATGGCCGGGAGCCCCGCCTACGAGGCGCTGGCCGGGGGCGATCCGCTGCACGCGCCGCACCCCATGGCCCCCGGCGACATGGCCTGGCTGTTCTACACCTCGGGCACCACCGGCAAGCCGAAGGGGGTGATGATCACCGCCGCCAACCTGCAGGCGATGGCGCTGAGCTATTTCGCGAATGTCGATGCCGTGCACCAGTCCGACGCCGCGCTCTATGCCGCGCCGATCTCGCATGGCGCGGGGCTCTACAACTTCATGCACGTGCTCCGCGGCGCGCGCCATGCGGTGCCGGGCTCGGGCGGCTTCGAGGCCGACGAGATCCTCGCGCTGGCGCCGCGGCTCGGCGATGTCTCGATGTTCGCCGCGCCCACGATGGTGCGCCGGCTGGTGGACCGCGCCAGGGCCGCCGGCGCCGGCGGCGAGGGCATCCGCACGGTGGTCTATGGCGGCGGGCCGATGTATCTGGCCGACATCGTCGAGGCGGTGGCGGTGATGGGCCCGCGCTTCGTGCAGATCTACGGCCAGGGCGAGAGCCCGATGACCATCACCGCGCTCGCCCGCGAGCTGGTGGCCGACCGCAGCCATCCGCGCTGGCGCGAGCGGCTCGCCTCGGTCGGGCTGGCGCAGGCCTGCGTCTCGGTGCGCGTGGCCGATGCCGAGGGGCGCGCGCTGCCGGCCGGCGAGACCGGGGAGATCCTCGTGCGGGGCGCCACGGTGATGCCGGGCTACTGGCGGAACCCCGAGGCCAGCGCCGCGACGCTGAAGGGCGGCTGGCTCTGGACCGGCGACATGGGCCGGCTCGACGCCGACGGCTTCCTGACGCTGCAGGACCGCTCGAAGGACGTCATCATCTCCGGCGGCACCAACATCTATCCCCGCGAGATCGAGGAGGTGCTGCTGACCCATCCGGATGTCGCCGAGGCCGCCGCGGTGGGCCGGCGCCATGCCGACTGGGGCGAGGAGGTGGTGGCCTTCGTGGCGCCGGCGCCGGGGCGCGAGATCGACCCGGCGGCGCTCGACCGGCTCTGTCTCGAGCAGATCGCGCGCTTCAAGCGGCCCAAGGACTACCGCGTGCTGCCGGCGCTGCCGAAGAACAACTACGGCAAGGTGCTCAAGACCGAGCTCCGCCGCCGGCTCGATGAGGAGGAGGGCTGAATGCAGGGCATGGGGCGGTTTCTCGAGGGCCGGCGGGCGCTGGTCACCGGTTCGGTGCAGGGCATCGGGCTGGCCATCGCCGAGGCGCTGGCCGGCGCCGGCGCGCGCATCGGGCTGCACGGGCTGGCGGAGCCGGAGGGCTTCGCCGCGGCCGAGGCGGCGCTGGCCGGGGCGGGGGCGCCGGAGGTCCGGCGCTTCGCTGCCGATCTCCGCGATCCCGCCGCGATCGACGCGATGATGGATGCCGCCGAGGGCTGGGGCGGGGTGGACATCCTGGTCAACAATGCCGGCATCCAGCGCACCGTGAGCCTGGCCGAGGCGACGCCGGAGATCTGGGACGCGGTGCTCGCGGTCAACCTCTCCGGGCCGTTCCACACCATGCGCCGGGCGCTGCCGGCGATGGCCGCGCGGGGCTACGGGCGGGTGGTCAACATCGCCTCGGTGCACGGGCTGGTCGCCTCGGTGGAGAAGGCGCCCTACGTCTCCTCCAAGTTCGGGCTGGTCGGGCTGAGCCGGGTCGCGGCGCTGGAATATGCCGGCGCCGGCAGCCGCGAGAGCGGCGGCGTCACGGTCAACTGCATCTGCCCGGGCTGGACCGAGACGGCGATCATCGCGCCGCAGATCGAGGCGCGTGCGGCGGCGCATGGCGGCGACCGGGCGGCGGGGATCGCGTCGCTGCTCGCTGAGAAACAGCCCTCGCGGCGGACCTCCGACCCGGCCGAGATCGGTGCGCTGGCGCTCTGGCTCTGCGCGCCGATCGCGCACAACGTGACGGGCACGTCGATCCCGGTCGATGGCGGCTGGACGGCGCAATAGCGCAGCCACGTTGCGCGGCGCGTCGGGGCGTGGAAAGGTGCCGGCCATGTGTCTCCCCGATCCCGCCCTCAGCCTCTTCGATGCCGGCCCGCCCGAGCCCTGCCCGGCGCGCTTCAACCTGGCCGCCCATGCGCTCGCCGCCGCCCGCGGCCCGCGGGCCGGGGAGATCGCGCTCAGCGTCGTCGGCGCCGAGGGCCCGCCGGAGCGCTGGAGCCATGCCGATCTCGAGGCGCGGGTGCTGGCGCTGGCCGGCGGGCTGCTTGCGGCCGGGCTCGGGCGCGGCGACCGGGTGCTGCTGGCGATCGGCAACCGGGTCGAGTTCCCGCTGCTCTTTCTCGCCACGGTGGCGGCCGGGGGCGTGGCGGTGCCGGTCTCGACGCAGCTCACCCCGCACGAGCTCGAACCGCTGGCCGAGGCCGTCGGCCCGCGCTTCGCCGTCCATGAGGGCGCGGCGCCGCCGCTGCCGGAGGGCGCCGAGGCGATCCCGCTCGACCGGCTCGATGTGCGCCTCGCCGGCCCGCCCGCGGAGTTCGCGGATACCGGCGCCGAGGACCCGGCCTTCCTGATCTTCACCTCCGGCACCGGCGGGCGCGCCAAGGGGGTGCTGCACGCGCAGCGCTCGGCCTGGGCGCGCAGGATGATGTGGCAGGGCTGGTACGGGCTGGAGCCGGGCGACCGGGTGCTCCATGCCGGCGCCTTCAACTGGACCTACACGCTGGGGGCCGGCCTGATCGACCCCTGGGCGGCGGGGGCGTCCACGGTGATCCACACCGGCCCGCGGGATGCCGGCATCTGGCCGCGCCTCGCCGCGGCCGAGAACGCGACGATCTTCGCCGCGGTGCCGGGGGTCTACCGCCAGATGCTGCGCGCCGGGGGGGCGCTGCACGCGAGCTTCGCCGGGCTCCGCCACGGGCTGACCGCCGGGGAGAAGATGCCCGAGGCGCTCGCCG
This sequence comes from Paralimibaculum aggregatum, assembly GCF_030270585.1. Lineage (GTDB taxonomy): Bacteria > Pseudomonadota > Alphaproteobacteria > Rhodobacterales > Rhodobacteraceae > Thermohalobaculum > Thermohalobaculum aggregatum. The sequence continues at coordinate 16,320 of NZ_BSYI01000020.1, read as the reverse complement.
CGGCCTGGACGGAGGCGACCGGCAAGCCGCTCTACGAGGCGCTGGGGATGTCGGAGATCTCCACCTATGTCTCCTCGAGCCCCGCGGTCGCGCCCCGTGCCGGCACCGCGGGCCGGCCGCAGCAGGGGCGGCGCGTCGCGGTGGTCGATGCCGCGGGCGCGCCGGCGGCCGTGGGCGCCGAGGGGATGCTCGCCGTCTCGCGCCGCGATCCCGGCCTGATGCTCGGCTACTGGCAGGATGCGGCCGGCACCGCGGCGGCGATGGCCGGGGAGTGGTTCCTGACCGGCGACCGGGCGCGGATGGATGCCGACGGCTATGTCACCCATCTCGGCCGGGCCGACGAGGTGATGACCGCGCTCGGCTACCGGGTCAGCCCGCTCGAGGTCGAGGCGGCGATGGAGGCGCATCCCGGCGTTGCCGAGATCGCCGTGGCGGAGCTGCCGGTGCGCGCCGACCTGGCGCTGATCGCGGGTTTCGTGGTGCCGCGCGGCGGCTGGCCGGGCGAGGCCGCGCTGACCGACTGGGCGGCGGGGCGGCTTGCCGGCTACAAGATCCCCAAGCTCTGGATCGAGGTGCCGGCGCTGCCGCGCACGCCGAACGGCAAGGTGATCCGGCGCAGCCTGGTGGCGGCGCATCGCCGCGACACCGGCTGAGCGAGCCCGGCGAGGCGCCCCGGTCCGAGCCTTGACGCAGGCGCAAACCTGCCTCACGCGGGCGCGCGCCGCGGCGCTCCGGCCTTTCCGCGGGCCGCCGCATCGCCTATCTTTGCGCCATGATCCCGCTCGACATCATCTCCGACCCGATCTGCCCGTGGTGCTATATCGGCAAGGCCCGGCTCGATGCCGCCATTGCCGAGCTGGGCCATGACCCGTTCATCCGCCGCTGGCGCATCTTCCGGCTCAACCCGGACATGCCGCGCGAGGGGATGGAGCGACAGGCCTATCTCGACGCCAAGTTCGGCGGCCGCGAGGGCGCCGACCGGATCTATGGCCGGATCGAGGCGGTGGCGCGGGAGAGCGGGCTCGAGACCCGCTTCGACCTGATCCGCCGCACGCCGGACACGCTGGACGCGCACCGCCTGCTGCGCTGGGCCGAGGCCGAGGGCGTGCAGAACGCCGTCGCCGACGGGCTGTTCCGCAGCTATTTCGTCGAGGGCGCCGACATCTCCGCGCCCGAGGTGCTCACCGCGATCGCCGGGGAAGCCGGCATGGACGGCGCCGTGGTCGCGCGGCTGCTCGAGGGCGAGGCCGACCGGGCCGAGCTCGCGGCCGAGGACGACGAGGCCCGGCGCATGGGGGTCAGCGGGGTGCCCTGCTTCGTGATCAACGGGCGCTACGTGATCCAGGGCGCGCAGGAGACCGAGACCTGGGTCCGGGTGATCCGCGAGCTGTCCGCCGCGATCGCCGAGGCAGAGGCAGGGAACGGGGACGGGGCTGCACCGGGAGGAGCAACGCCATGAACATGCTTGTCGACGAATTGCGCGCGCTGTCGGCCGATCCGGTCGCCTGGGGCGCGGTGCCGGTGCTCGCGGCCTTCGTGGTCTGGTCCTTCGCCTCGCGCCGGCTGTGCCCGCTGATGAACTGCGCCAACCGGATCTCCGACGAGGAGGCCCGGAAGGTCGCCGGCGGGCCGCGGGTCGCCGGGCCGCGGTTCCTCGTGCTGATGCTGGTCGGCATCGTCGCGGCGGTGACCGGGCTCAAGCTGATCGGGATGGGGCTCTACTCCACGCTCGCCTTCTACCTGCTGCTGGCCGGGGTCTTCGTGATCCAGACCGAGCCGGCGCGGCTGCAGATCCGCGAGGCGCAGCACCGCGTGGCCGCGGCACGCAATCGCGGCGAGGAGGCGGTGGCCTCGGAGATCCAGCGCCTCGGCGCCTCGCACAACTGGCTGATCGGGCTGCAGGCGATCATGCTGGTCGGGACCGCGCTCTTCCTCGTCGCCTTCCGCTGACCGCGCCCCGCATTGCGGGCGGATGAGCCGGCCGGGCGCCCGTGCCCGGCCGTTTTGACTGCCGCGCGTCAGGCGGCGCGCCTCAGATGGTCCCGCCCATGCGGCGCGCCGAGCTCGAGCGCCGGGCCCAGCGGCACCAGCCCGGTCGGGTTGATCGTCTGGTGGCTGGCATAATAGTGGTACTTGATGTGGTCGAGGCTCACCGTCGCGGCGATGCCGGGCCACTGGTAGAGCTCGCGCAGATAGCCCGAGAGGCTGGCATAGTCGGCGATCCGCCGGATGTTGCACTTGAAGTGCCCGACATAGACCGCATCGAAGCGCACCAGCGTGGTGAAGAGCCGCCAGTCGGCCTCGGTGATCCGGTCGCCCATGAGATAGCGCCGGGCGGAGAGCCGCGCCTCCAGCCAGTCGAGGCTCTCGAAGAGCGCGCGCACCGCCTCCTCGTGGGCCGCCTGCGTGGTCGCGAAGCCGGCCTTGTAGACCCCGTTGTTCACCGTGTCGTAGATGCGCGCGTTCACCGCGTCGATCTCGTCGCGAAGCGGTGCGGGATAGTAGTCGTCGCGGTTGCCGGTGATGCCGTCGAAGGCGCTGTTGAGCATCCGGATGATCTCGGCGCTCTCGTTCGAGACGATGGTGCCGCGGGCCTTGTCCCAGAGCACCGGCACGGTGACGCGGCCGGAGGCCTCCGGCACCGCATCGGTATAGACCTCGCGCAGGAAGCGCCGGCCGCCGAGGCTGTCGCCGGTGGCGCCGGGGCGCCCGGTGTCGAAGGTCCAGCCCTCGCCCTGCATCAGCGGGTGCACGACATCGACGGTGACGTGATCGGCCAGCCCCTTCAGGCTGCGGAAGATCAGCGTGCGATGCGCCCAGGGGCAGGCCAGGCTCACATAGAGGTGATAGCGCCCGCTCTCGGCCCGGAAGCCGCCCTCGCCGGAGGGGCCGGGGGCGCCGTCCGCGGTCACCCAGTTGCGGAACTTCGCGCTGTCGCGCACGAACTTGCCGTCCGATTTCCGCGTGTCGTACCAGCGGTCGTGCCATTTGCCGTCGATCAGCAGGCCCATCGCGTCCTCCTCGGTTTGCCTGCCCCTTCACCTAGCCGCCGCGCCGCCGCGAAAAACCGGCGGGCGCTCAAAAGACCCTTGCGCCAGCGTGAAGGACGGCGCCGCGGGCCGGCGGCGGCGCTGGCCAGCGGGCGCGGGCTCTGCTAGTGGCTGCGCATGGCCGAGACCCCCGACACCCCATCCGCGCCGCCCGAGGGCGAGCGCATCGCCAAGCGCCTCGCCCGGGCCGGCGTCGCCTCGCGCCGCGAGGCCGAGCGCATGATCGCCGAGGGCCGGGTCCGCGTGAACGGACGGCGCATCGACAGCCCGGCGCTCAACGTCACCGGGCGCGACCGCATCGAGGTCGACGGCCAGCCGCTGGCCGAGGCCGAGCCGGCACGGCTCTGGCGCTATCACAAGCCGGCAGGGCTGGTGACCACGGCGCGCGACGAGAAGGGCCGGGCGACGGTGTTCGACCGGTTGCCGCCGGAGATGCCGCGGGTGATGTCGGTGGGGCGGCTCGACCTCACCTCCGAGGGGCTGCTGCTGCTGACCAATGACGGCGAGCTGAAACGCCGGCTCGAGCTGCCCTCCACCGGCTGGCTGCGGCGCTACCGGGTGCGGGTGCATGGCAGCCCGACCGAGGCGATGCTGGCGCCGCTCGGCCGCGGCATCGTGGTCGAGGGCGAGCGCTTCCAGCCGATGCAGGTGGCGATCGACCGCCAGCAGGGCGCCAATGCCTGGCTCACCATCGGCCTGCGCGAGGGGCGCAACCGCGAGATCCGCCGCGCGCTCGAGGCGCTGGGGCTCACCGTCAACCGCCTGATCCGGGTGAGCTACGGGCCGTTCCAGCTCGGTGACCTGGCCGAGGGCGCGGTGGAGGAGGTGAAGGCGCGGGTGCTGGCCGACCAGCTCGGCCTCGCGCGGCCGGCGCGGCCCGAGGGCGCGCGGCCGAAATCCGCCGGCGGCCCGGGGCCGAAGCCTGCCGCGAAGGGGCCGGGACAGCCCGCCGGGAAGGCGCCCGCGAAGGGGCCGGGAAGGCCGGCCGGGAAGGACCCCGCGACGGGGTCGGGAAGGCCGGCCGGGAAGGCGCCCGGCAGGGGCCCCGGCGGCGGCCCGGCGAAGGGGCCGGCCAGGGGCGGCGGGCAGGGCCCGCGATCCGGCGGCCCGGGCGGGCGCGGCCGGGCTGGGCGCTGAGGCCGGCCCGTGCTAGGCTTCGCGCGAGCAGCAAGGGAGCCCGCGACGATGGTGCCCGCAAGAACGCGATCCGGCCTGCGCGCCGCCTTCGGGGCGGGGCTGCTGGCCGCGTTCCTCTGCCTGCCGGTGGCGGCGGAGGAACCCCTGCCCGAGACCGCGGCTCTGGCTCCGGCGCCCATGGCGGAGGTGCAGGCCGGCGGGCTCGCCGCGGCGCCGCTCGACCCGGCGCTCGCGGGCCGTATCCCCGGCCGCAAGGTCGAGCCCACGGCGCCGTCGCTCCTTCTCGGCGCGACGCTGGGCCTGCTCAACACCGGCGGCAGCGGCGAGACCATCCCGCTGCCCTATACCGGCGGCGACTGACGGCAGCGATTGACGGCCGGGCAGGCCGCCGGCGCGCGGGCGGACCTACCAGCGCCGCGCGGGGCGGTAGGGCGTGACGATCTCCAGCGTCAGCGGGTCCTCGAAGGGGCCGATCCACTGCGCGCTGCGCCAGATCCGCCCGGTCTCCGCCTCGACCCAGTGGCGGTTCTCCACCCGCCGGCGGTGGTTGGCGCAGCGCTCCGCCACCTCGACCACCTGGTGGCGCCGCCCGAGGATCTCGATATGCTGCCGCGGCCCGCGCTCGAAGAGGCAGGTCAGCACGACGGAATAGGCCGCGCCGTCCTTCACCCGGTACTGGTACTCGCGCACCACCTGGCCGGGCCAGGCGATCAGCGGGCGCGGATGGCTCACCGGGTCCTCGCGGGCGGTGCGCAGGCCCGTCAGGTCGTGTCCGAAGCCGTGGGTGCGGGCGATCGCGGCACCGTGCAGCACCACCGCGCGGCCGGCGGCGTCCTGATAGGTGACATAGCCGCCATTGTCCGCCAGCGCCGCCACATAGCCCGGCGGGCCGGCGCTGCCTGCCAGCCGGATCACCGCCGCCCCGGTGGCCTCGAGCGCGGCGCGGTCGGGCAGCGGGGCGGGCGCCTCGGGCGCCGGCGCAACCGCATCCCAGGCCAGCAGCCCGACCTTGCCGAGATCGGTCGGCCCCTGCGACGAGCAACCGGCGAGGAGCCCGCCCAGCAGCAGCGCGGCCAGGGCTGCGCGCGCCCCGGTCATTCCCAGAACCCTTCCGAGCGGCTGGCCAGCGGGCCGCTGCCGAGATCCTCGACCAGCGGGTTCAGGCGGTTGGCGATCTGCAGCCGCTGCCCGCCATCGCGCGAGAGCGGCCGGATCACCGAGGCGAGCCGCGAGCGGCTCTCGTAGGGCAGGGTCCAGTTGAGCGGGATCGAGACATAGATCCCCTTGTCGAAGCTGCCCTCGCCGAACTCGTCGAAGGAGACATCGGTGAAGGTGGCGAAGGCGCCGATCTCCCAGCCGTTGGAGAAGCGCCGCTTGACGCCGACCGTGCCGCCCCAGTCCCCCGCCAGGTAGCGCCCGGCATCGAGCTGCAGCGAGAGCCCGTGGAACGGCGTGTCCCAGTAGAGCGAGACATGGCCGGTGACGACGTCATAGGCCTGCAGGTCGAACAGCGTGTCGAAATCGCGCTGGCGGACATAGGCGATCTCGCCGCCGACGCCCCAGGACTGGTCGGCCGGCCGCCACAGCAGCTCGCCCTGGATGCCGGCGAACATCCGCTCGAGCAGGCCGCCCGAGACCCGGCCATAGACCGAGGGCGCGAGCTTGGTCACATAGTCCGCGGTCAGCCGCGTGAGGCCGGGATCGCCCTCGTCGAGATACTCCGCGAAATCCGAGCGCACATGCGGCAGCGTGCTGTCGGAGGTGCGGGTGATGTCGTCGAGATTGCCGACGATGCGCTTGGTCAGCGTGCCGGTGACCGAGGCGCCCGGGGCGAAGGCGACGCTGCCCGAGATCGCGAGCTGCAGGTCGGCGCGCACCGGCTCGTCCGGATCGAACAGCGAGACCGGGATCAGCGGCTCGATCGCCCAGGCGAGCTGCGGATACGCCCCGAGGGCCTGCTCGAGCGCCGCGCCCGAGAGCCGCGGCGCATCGGTGACCTCGGCGGTCGACCAGGTGAGATGCGCCGCATCCGGCCGGTCGACCCGGTCCTCCAGCACCGAGCGGGCGAACGCCACCGTCACGGTCGGCACGCCGGCCTCCACCGGCACGATCTCGAAGCGCTCCACCGAGGGCGGCAGGACCCGCGCCATCGAGCGCGCGGCGCGGCCGATCGCCCGCGGCATCTGGTTGAACCGGTCGTTCTCGATCAACAGCGTCGCGGCGGTCGGCTCGAGGGTGAGCGCGACGAGCCGGACGCCGTTGCCCGCCATGTCCTCGGCCAGCCGCGCCCGGATCGCCGCCTCCCGGTCCGGGTCGCCGGCCCAGCCGGTCGGGTAGTCGAGCGCCGCGCGGCGGGTGAGGCGGATCGCCGTCTCGCCCGCCGGGCGCAGCGCCAGGGTGCAGACCACCGCGCCGTCCGGGGTCTCGAAGGAGACCGCGTCCACCACGCCGTATTCCGCGTCGATCGCCCGCGCCTCGGTCACCGGGCAGGCATGGTCGGCCGAGGCGGCGAGCCGGGCGCGGGCCCAGCGCACGCCGCCGAGGCGCTCCTCCACGGTGACGCCGGCGATCGGCGCCTCGCCGAAGAAGCTGGAGCTGCGGGCGCCGTCGATCAGGTCGCGCACCTCGCCGAGCTCGGCCGCGGCGCGGGCGCGGGCGGCATCGTCCACCGGCCGGGGCAGCACCGGCAGCGGCGCCGGCTCGTCCTCGGCGCCGAAGGCCGGGTCGAGGATGTTGCCCGAGAGGGTGAGGCGCAGGCCGAACTCCTGGCCATACATGTAGTATGCGCCGATCTCCGCCCAGCTCGTCGGCCGGTACTCGATGCCGAGATTGATCGGGATCGACTGGTCGAAATCCGAGAACTCCTGCTCGCGGGTATAGGCGTCGTTGGAATACTCGATCTTCAGTGACAGCCCGTCGAGCGGGGTGCGCCAGGAGACGCCGCCGAAGAAGCCGGCATCGCCCTTGAAGAAGCTGCCGAAATTCACGTCGCCGCCGCCGGAGCGCGGCTCCTCGCGGGTGCGGAAGCTGTCGAGATACCAGCCGATCGGGTTGTTGAAGCCGTTCAGCGAGGCGAAGCGGCCCCAGCCCATGCCGCCGGTCACCGTGAGATCGCCGCCGAGGAAGTCCTTCGAGGCGACGACGTATTCGCCGGAATAGACGCCGGTGCCGAGGAAATCCTGCAGGCCGACCGCGACGCTCGGCCAGTAGACGCCCTCCTCGACGAGGCGCAGCTTCACGTCGAAGCTGCGGTCGTAGAGCGCTCGGCGGACGCTGTCGTCCGGGAAGAACTCGTCGAGCACGCTGTAGCGGAAGGCGCCCTCGAGGAAGGGCAGCACCTGGAAGGAGACGGTGTTGCGGTAGAACCCCCCGAAATAGGAGGAGGTCAGCGAGATCTGCGCATCGGGCTGCATCTGGGCGGTGGGCGTGTCGATCAGCCCGGTGACGCCGAAGAGGTTGTGGCTCGGCCGCTCGGGCGGCAGCGGCACCTCGGCGGGTGCGGTTGCCGGAACGCATGCCAACGCAGCCCCCGCCAGCGCCCACGCCAACGGAGCAAGGCGACGGTTGGTTCCGTGCTCGCCTGCCATCTGCCCTCCTGCCTCGCGCCGAGTTTACTCAGGCGGCGAATCCCCGTCCAGCGCTTTGCCGCGCTGGTGCGGGGGAGGCGGGGCCGCCGGCCGGCCCGGCCCGCACCGGCCGCGAGGTGCCCCGGGGCTGCTTTCAGATCGCTGTCGCTCCTCCCATCCTGCTCCATGGTTGCCGCCGGGGCGCGCCGCCCGTCTCCGCCACCTGCCGAGGGATAGCGGATCATGGTTAAGGAAGCCTGAAGGAGACGCCGCCATGCCGGCCGGCCCGCGGCGAGCCCGGTGCGGCGGCTGCCGCGGTGCCGGCTGCCCGGATCTCGCCGTGCACCGCGCATCTTGTGGCGGTGCCGATGCTCTGCCACTATACGTTGTCTGCGGGCCATCCTGCTTGACCCGGCCAGATGTTCCTGATATGTTCCTTAACCTCGGGAGGCGACATGACCGAATTCCACGCTCCGATCGCCGAGGCGATCTGGGACATGAAATACCGTCTGAAGGATGCCGACGGCCGCCCGGTGGATGCGACGCTGGACGCCACCCATCGGCGCGTCGCGGCGGCGCTCGCGGCCCCGGAGGCGGCGCCGGAGACCTGGGCGCCGGCCTTCGCGAAGGCCCTGGCCGGGCACCGCTTCCTGCCCGCCGGCCGCATCCTCGCCGGGGCCGGGACCGGGCGCGCGGTGACGCTGTTCAACTGCTTCGTGATGGGCACCATCCCGGACAGCATGGGCGGCATCTTCGAGAGCCTGAAGGAGGCCGCCCTCACCATGCAGCAGGGCGGCGGCATCGGCTACGACTTCTCCACGATCCGGCCGCGCGGCGCGCCGGTGAACGGGGTGGGGGCGGATGCCTCGGGCCCGCTCTCCTTCATGGATGTCTGGGACGCGATGTGCCGCACCATCATGTCCGCCGGCTCGCGGCGCGGCGCGATGATGGCCACGATGCGCTGCGACCATCCGGATATCGAGGATTTCATCGCCGCCAAGCAGGACAGCGCGCGCCTGCGCATGTTCAACCTCTCGGTGCTGGTGACCGACGATTTCATGGCCGCGGTGGAGGCCGACACCCCCTGGGCGCTGCGCTTCGAGGGCCGCACCTACCGCACGCTTCCGGCCCGCGCGCTGTGGGACCGGATCATGCGCGCGACCTATGACTATGCCGAGCCCGGGGTGATCTTCATCGACCGGATCAACGCGCAGAACAATCTCGGCTATTGCGAGACCATCGCCGCCACCAACCCCTGCGGCGAGCAGCCGCTGCCGCCCTATGGCGCCTGCCTGCTCGGCTCGGTCAACCTCGCGGCGCTGGTGCGCAACCCGTTCTCCGACAACGCGGAAATCGATGCGGACGAGCTCGAGGAGCTGACCGCCACGGCGGTCCGGATGATGGACAACGTGGTCGATGCCAGCCGCTTCGCGCTGGAGGCGCAGGCGGCGGAGGCGCGGGCCAAGCGGCGCATCGGGCTCGGCGTCACCGGGCTCGCCGACGCGCTGATCTTCTGCGGGCTGCGCTATGGCTCGGCGGAAGCCGTGGCGCAGACCGGGGCCTGGCTCGCGGCGATCTCCCATGCCGCCTACCGCGCCTCGGCCCGGCTGGCGGCGGAGAAGGGGGCCTTCCCGCTGTTCGACCGCGACGAGTACCTGGCGCGCCCGATGATCCGCGCGCTGCCCGACGACATCCGCGCCGAGATCGCCGAGCACGGCATCCGCAACGCGCTGCTGACCTCGATCGCGCCGACCGGCACGATCAGCCTGCTCGCCGGCAATGTCTCCTCGGGCATCGAGCCGGTCTTCGCGCTCTCCTACACCCGCAAGGTGATCCAGCCCGATGGCAGCCGCATCGAGGAGACGGTGGAGGATTATGCGCTGGCCGAATGGCGGCGGCAGAACGGCGATGCGCCGCTGCCGGAGGCCTTCGTCACCGCGCAGGATCTCGCCCCGGCCGATCATGTGGCGATGCAGGCGGCGGCGCAGGCCCATGTCGACAGCTCGATCTCCAAGACCGTGAACGTGCCGGAGGAGATTTCCTTCGAGGCCTTCAAGGAGGTCTATGCCGAGGCCTATGCCCGGGGCTGCAAGGGCTGCACCACCTACCGGCCCAACCGGGTCACCGGCGCGGTGCTGGCGGTGGCGGAAGCGCAGGAGGCGGAGGCGCCCGCTCCGGCCGCTGCCGCCCCGGCCGGCGCGGCGGCGGAGGGCGACGTGGTGCGGCTCGCCGATCCGCTCGAGCGGCCGGAGGCGCTGCCGGGGCTGACCTACAAGCTGAAATGGCCCGACAGCCCCCATGCGATCTATGTCACGATGAACGATATCGAGCTCGGCGGGCGCCGGCTGCCCTTCGAGATCTTCATCAATTCCAAGAACATGGAGCACTATGCCTGGACCGTGGCGCTGACCCGGATGATCTCGGCGGTGTTCCGGCGCGGCGGCGACGTCTCCTTCGTCGTGGAGGAGCTGAAGGCGGTGTTCGACCCGCGCGGCGGCGCCTGGATGAAGGGCAAGTACGTGCCCTCGATCCTCGCCGCGATCGGCGGGGCGATCGAGCAGCACATGCGCGAGATCGGCTTCATCGGCCAGGGCGAGGGCGGCATCGCGGCCGGGGCGGCGGGCGCCTCGGTGGAGACGGTGACGCTCGGCGGCGGCGGCGCCGGCGCCGGCGGCGGCGTGCCGACCACCTGCCCGAGCTGCGGCAGCTACAACACGGCGATGCAGGAGGGCTGCGCCGTCTGCCTCGACTGCGGCTTCTCGAAATGCGCCTGAACCGGCGCGCCCCCGCGGCCTTGTGAGCGGCGGGGGCTTGGGCCGCGGCGCGGCGCGGCCTAGGTTCCTGTCATGGCAGAGGAGGGACGCATGGCAGGGCCTTTGAGCGGCATTCGCGTGGTGGATCTGACGAGCATGATCTCGGGGCCGCTGGCCACGATGATCCTTGCCGACCAGGGCGCCGAGGTGATCAAGATCGAGCGCCCCGACGGCGGCGACCATGCGCGCAAGGTGGCCGGGCGGCGCGGCGGCTTCTCCGCCTCCTTCCTCAACAACAACCGCGGCAAGCGCTCGGTGGCGCTGGACCTCAAGCGCCCGGAGGCGGTCGAGGCGGCGAAGCGGCTGGTGGCCGGCGCGGATGTCGTGGTGCAGAACTTCCGCCCCGGCGTGGCGGAGCGCATCGGCCTCGGCGAGGCGGCGCTGCGCGCGGTGCGGCCGGATCTCGTCTATGCCTCGATCTCCGGCTTCGGGCACGAGGGGCCCTGGGTGCACAAGCCGGTCTACGACCCGCTGATCCAGGCGCTCTCGGGGCTGGCCACGGTGCAGGGCGGCTCGGACGATCTGCGCCCCCGGCTGATCCGCACCATCCTGCCGGACAAGCTGACCGCGATCCAGGCGGCGCAGGCGATCACCGCGGCGCTGCTGGCCCGGGCGCGGACCGGCGAGGGCACCCATGTGCGGCTCTCGATGCTCGACACGGTGGTCGCCTTCCTCTGGTCCTCGGACATGACCGGGCACACCTTCGTCGGCGACGAGACGCCGGATATCCAGGCCCAGAGCTTCGTCGAGCTGATCTATGCCAGCGCCGACGGGCATCTCGCGGTCTCGGCCTATGCGGACCGGGACTGGCGCGGCCTCTGCCGCGCGGTCGGGCGGCCGGACTGGCTCGAGGACCCGCGTTTCGCCACGGTGGCGCTGCGCGAGGAGAACAAGCCGGCGCGGCTCGAGCTCACCCAGTCGGAGCTGGAGAAGCGCGGCACGGCGGAGTGGATCGCCCGGCTCGAGGCCGAGGACGTGCCCTGCGCGCCGGTGCTGACGCGGGCCGAGATGATCCGCCATCCGCAGATCGCGGCGAACGGGCTGATCCGGGAGATCGAGCATCCGCAGGCCGGGCGCCTGCGCCAGACCCGGCCGGCCGCGACCTTCTCCGCGACCCCGGCCGAGGCCGGCCATCCGGCGCGCCGGCTCGGGGAGGATACCGCGGCGGTGCTGGCCGAGGCGGGCTATGACGCCGGCGAGATCGCCGCGCTGATGGCCGGCGGCGCGGCGCGGGGCCTCGCGGCGGAGGAGGCGGCCGAATGATCGAGTTCCACTATTCGCCGACGCCGAACGGCTGGAAGGTCGGCATCATGCTGGAGGAGACCGGGCTGGCCTACGAGACCCGGCTGATGTCGCTCGCCGGGGGCGACCAGTTCCGCCCGGAGTTCCTCGCGCTCAGCCCGAATGCGCGGATGCCGGCGATCCTCGACCGGGACCCGCCGGAGGGCTATGGCAGCGAGCCGGTGAGCGTCTTCGAATCCGGCGCGATCCTGCTCTATCTCGCGGAGAAGACCGGCCGTTTCGCGCCGCCCGAGAGCGACCGCCGGGCCCGCAAGGCGCTGATGGAATGGCTGTTCTGGCAGGTCGGCAACCAGGGGCCGATGGGCGGCCAGCTCAGCCATTTCGTCAACTACGCGCCGGACGGGCAGGATTATGGCCGCGCCCGCTACCGGGGCGAGTACGAGCGCACGCTGGCGGTGCTCGAGCGCCGGCTCGAGGGGCGGGAATACATCCTCGGGGACTATTCCATCGCCGACATGATCGCCTTTCCCTGGGCCTTCATCGCCAAACCCCTCGGCGTCTCGCTCGAGCGGTTTGCCAATGTCGCGGCCTGGCGCGGGCGGATCAAGGAGCGCCCCGCCGTGCGCCGCGCCATCGACCTCTTCAAGGACCGGCAGAACCGCGGCAGCCGCAACGCCGGGAACACGCCGCTGCTCTACAACCAGGGGGCGGACCACCTGCTCGGCCCGCGCCCCGGAGGCACGGCCACCGACTAGTGCGACAGCAGGATCGGCAGCGGCACCGTCTCCAGCACCTCGCGGGTGACGCCGCCGAGCACCCATTCGCGGAACCAGGAATGGCTGTAGGCGCCCATCACCATGAGGCTCGCGCCGGTCTCCATCGACCGCCGCGCCATCGCCTCGGCGGTGCTGTCGCCGCCGCGGCGCTGCAGCGAGACCTCGACATCGAGCCCCTGGCGCGCCAGCATCGTGGCCATGCGCTCGCCCGGGTCGGGCTGGTAGGCCGGCGGATCGTAGATGTCGATCTCGATCGAGGTGGCGCGGCGCAGCAGCGGGATCGAGCGGCGCACCGCGCGCAGCGCCTCGCGGCTGCCGTTCCAGGCGATCAGCGCGGGGCCGGCGAGGTTGCGCGCGTCGAACCCGTCCGGGCAGATCAGCACCGGGGCGTCGCCGTCGAACAGGGCGCCCTCCAGCGCATCGGCCTCGCTCGGCGCCGCGCCCTCGCCATAGGGCCGGTCGAGCACCACCAGATCGGCAAACTTGGCCCGGTCGCCGAGCTCGCGCGGCAGGGCGGGCCGGGCGCAGACCACCGGCTCGGCATCGCCGCGGACACCGGCGCGGGCGATCCGCTCGCCGATCTCGCGGGCATGGGCATCGGCATCCTCGCGCGCGGTGTCGTCGGGATGGACCAGCACCGCACCCACCGGGTCGGCCACCGTGTAGGGCGGCAGGTCGACGGCGAAGGCGAAGGCCAGCACGGTGAGATGGGCGTCCAGCGCCGTCGCGAGGTCGAGCGAATGCTCGAGGCGGCGCTCCCATTGGCCGCCATGGGCGGTGTAGGTCAGCAAGGACTTGTAGCTCATCGAGATGCTCCCCTGGCGCGGCCGGGGCTCTCCCCGGGCCGGCGGCAAGTCTAGCACAACCGGCCGGAGCGCCGGCTTGACCTGCATCAACGGGGTTTCAGGGCTGTACGACCGGGGCCTCGGCCTCGGCCTCGGCCTGCACGGCGCGGAGCGCGTCGGCGAGCCGCTCGATGGCGTTGCGCTCGCGCTTGAAGCCGGCATCGTGGAAGACGAAGACGATCGCATCCGGGGCGAGCGCCGGGATGATCTCGGCGAACAGGCGCTGCGCGGTTGCCGGCGCCATGAAGTTGGTCGGCAGCAGGATGGTCTCGGTGAAGCCGGGGGCCAGATCGGCGACCGTGTGCACGGCGAAGGAGTTGCCGATCACCAGCCCGCGGCGGGGCGGGCCGGAATGGTCGCCGCCGATCGCCGCCGGCACGCGGCGATAGACCTGCAGCCGCGGGATGTCGGGATGACGGGCGATCAGCGCCGCTTCGGCATCGGCGTCGCGGTGCGCGTCGCGCCGGCCATAGCGGGGCTGGCGAAAGACGATCTCGCGGCTGTAGAGCAGGAAGTCCTTCATGTCCGCCGTGCCGGTCCGGGTGCGGTAGCCCGGGGCGCCGGGGCGGTATTCGCCGGGATAGAGCTGCGCCAGCAGCGACCAGGTCGCGAGATGGGCCGACATCCCCTCGGTGTGGAAATTGCCGGGGGGGTAGAAATCCGCCTCGTCGCGGTGCTTGGCAAGGCGCTCGAGCGGGTAGTCGAAGGCGAAGCCCTCGGCGCGGGCGAGATCGTGCAGCGCCGCCGCCCAGGGCTGGCGCTCGGCGGAGCGCCGGCAGGCGCGGCGCAGCTCCGGCGGCACGCTGGGCGGCAGCCGGTCCCAGTAGAGCACCGGCTTGGTCGGCACCGCGAGGAAGCCGATCCGGCGGCCCGGCGCGGCGACGCCGCGGGCGAGGGCGCCGACGCGGCCGGCCAGCGCGGTGATCCACGGCTCGCCATGGCCGCCCAGCCGGCAGGAATTGCGGAGCGCCCGGAAGTCGCGGCGGCCGTCGACGAGGTAGTGATCCACCACGAAGATGAAGTCGCCGTTGCGCACCACGTTGAGCGCCGCCGGGTCGGCGAAGACCTCGTGGCGCAGCATGGCGAGGCCGCGGCTGGCCGCGAGCAGCCCGGCGATGCGGTCGGCGGCGAAATCCGCGAGGCCGCCGAGCGCGGCATGGGGGTTGCCCGCCCAGTCCGCCGCGGCGGGCAGCGGCGCCAGCACGCGCTTGAGCTGGCGGCTGCGGCGCTCCGGCTCGGTGGTCAGGAGACCGATCGCCACCGGCGCGGCGAGGAGCAGGGCGACCAGCAGCCCCGCGCGGCGCACGGCGGCTGTGGCGCGCAGCGGGGCGGGCCGGGGCGCCATCGCCTAGAACCGGAAATAGATGAAGGGGCTGTAGCTGCCCGCGAGGATCTTCACCGCCGCGAGCCCGAGCAGCAGGGTGTAGAGCGCGAGCCCGGCCGCGACCCGGGCCGCGCCGAGCCGCTCCGGCCAGGGCTCGAAGGCCGGCAGCTGCACCGCGCGGGCCAGCAGCCGGCCGATCCAGGGCCCGGCGAAGGCGAGGCCGAGCAGCAGCGTGATCCGCGCCTCGTTGGTCAGGTGCGCCGCCGCCGGGACCGGCGCCTCGAGGCGCCCGAGCGCCTCCAGCATCCCGAGCGCGCCGCTGAAGCTCTCGGCCCGGAACAGCACCCAGCCGGCCATCACCGCGAGCAGCGTGTAGCCGACCCGCAGCGCCAGCGGCAGCCGCGCCAGCACCGCGCCCCAGCCGGCCCGCTCGAGCACCAGGAAGGCGCCGTGGAAGATGCCCCAGGCGAGGAAGGTCCAGGCGGCGCCGTGCCAGAGCCCGGTCAGCAGGAAGACGATCCAGAGGTTGAGATAGGTCCGCGCCGCGCCGCGGCGGTTGCCGCCGAGGGGGATGTAGACATAGTCGCGGAACCAGCTCGAGAGCGAGATGTGCCAGCGCCGCCAGAACTCGGTGACGCTGGCCGCGACATAGGGATGGTCGAAGTTCCGCGGGAAGCGGAAGCCGAGCAGGAAGCCGAGCCCCACCGCCATCAGCGAATAGCCGAGGAAGTCGAAATAGATCTGCTGGGTATAGGCGAGGATGCCGATGGCGGCGGCATCGGCGCGCAGCTGCCGCGGATCGGCGGCGAAGACCCCGTCGGCCACCGGCGCCACGGCATCGGCGATCAGCACCTTGGCGGCGAGGCCGGTGGCGAAGAAGGCGAGCGCGAAATAGAGGTGGCGGAGCGTGACCGAGCGCGCCTGCAGCGCCTCGGCGACGGCGGCGAAGCGCACGATCGGCCCGGCGATGAGCTGCGGGAACATCGAGATGTAGAGCCCGATGCGCAGGGCCGAGCGCTCGGGCCGGCAGTCTCCGCGGTAGAGATCGACGAGATAGCTGATCGCCTGGAAGGTGAAGAAGGAGATGCCGAGCGGCAGGTGGATGCCCTCGGCCGCCGAGCCCTCGATGCCGAGCACCTCGGCGACGACGAAGCCGAGATACTTGAAGTAACCGAGCAGCAGGAGATTGCCGGCGATGGCAAGGCCGAGCCAGAGCTGCGCGCGGGGCCGGCGGCCGGCCTCCAGCGCCCCGGCGATCAGCCGCCCGGCGGCGGCGTTCATCGCGATCGAGGCGAGCATGACGAGCAGGAAGATGCCCTCGCCCATGAAGTAGAACAGCAGCGAGAAGACCAGCAGCACCGGGTTCGCCAGCCGCGCATCGAGGAAGTAGAGCGCGAGGAAGGCCGGCAGGAAGAGGAAGAGGAACTCGATGCTGGAAAAGACCATGCGGGCCCTCCCGGGGGCGGGCATAACGCGCGTCGAAATCCGCTTCTAGTGACGGCGGCAGGGGCTGTCAATCGGACTGGCCGGGGGCCGGGACAGGGCCGGTGCCGGGGGCCGGTGGCGG
>NZ_BSYI01000019.1 GCF_030270585.1 Paralimibaculum aggregatum | reverse complement strand
CAGCGCCACCGCCCGCAGCCCCGAGCCGCAGACCTGGTTGATCCCCCAGGCCGCCGCCTCGATCGGCAGCCCGGCCGCGATATGCGCCTGCCGCGCCGGGTTCTGGCCCTGGCCCGCCGTCAGCACCTGACCGAGGATCGTCTCCGACACATCCGCCGCCGCAACCCCGGCCCGCGACAGCGCCGCGCCGATCGCCACCGCCCCGAGCTCGTGCGCCGGTACCGACGCAAACGACCCGTTGAAGCTCCCAACCGCCGTCCGTGCCGCAGATACAATAACCACAGAGCCCATCGCTCAGATCTCCTTTGGCCTGTTTCCTCGTTTGCGGCGCAGGCTAGCCAGCCAATGCTGCGGCGCAACATGCTCCGGCGCAACCCGGCCTCCCGTGAACTGCATGGCTGGCCAATCGGATTGCCCGGGACCAGCCGCTCCGATGCGCAGCGCTAACGCTGAACGATCTCCGGCCCCATGATTGCGTTTGGCAGGACGGTCGAGATCCAGGGCACATAGGTGACCAGGATCAGGAACACGAAGAGGATGCCGAGCCAGGGCAGCGCCGCCCGGACCACGGCCATCATCGGCATGCCCGCGACGCCGGACGTGACGAAGAGGTTCAGCCCCACCGGCGGCGTGATCATCCCGATCTCCATGTTGACGACCATGACGATGCCGAGATGGATCGGGTCGATGCCGAGGCTGATCGCGATGGGAAAGACCAGCGGCGCGACGATGATCAGCAGCCCCGAGGGCTCCATGAACTGCCCGCCGATCAGCAGGATCAGGTTGACGATCAGCAGGAAGGCCACCGGCCCGAGGCCGGCATCGAGCATCGCCGTCGCGATCTGCTGCGGGATCTGCTCGTCGGTCAGGACATGTTTCAGGATCAGCGCATTGGCGATGATGAAGAGCAGCATCACGGTCAGCTTGCCGCCGTCGAACAGCGCGATGCGCAGGTCGCGATGGCCGAAGACGGTGACCAGCGCCCAGGGCTTGCGCCAGACCGGCACCGGCCGGCCGCCCGGCTCGGCGGGCTTGAGCGGCCCCAGATCGCGATAGATGAAGAAGGCCGCGATGAAGGAGTAGACCGCAGCGACGGCCGCCGCCTCGGTGGGCGTGAAGATCGCCCCGGTGATGCCGACGATGCCGTAGATGCCGATGAAGATGATCACGATCAGCATCAGGCCCCAGAAGGCCTGGCCGCCGGATTCGAGCACCTCGGCCCAGCCCTTCCACTCCCCCGTCGGCAGGTTGCGCAGCTTCGCCACGAGATAGATGCCGGTCATCAGCATGCCGCCGGCCAGCAGGCCCGGGATCACGCCGGCGAGGAACATCCGCCCCACCGAAACATCGGTTGCCGCGGCATAGACCACCATGACGATCGACGGCGGGATCAGGATGCCCAGCGTGCCGGCGTTGCAGATCACGCCGGCGGCAAAGTCCTTGGTGTAGCCGATCTGCCGCATCGCCGCGATCACGATGCTGCCGATCGCCACCACGGTCGCCGGCGAGGAGCCCGACATCGCCGCGAACATCATGCAGGCGAAGACGCCGGCGATCGCCAGCCCGCCGGGAAAGTGCCCGACGCAGGCGATGGAGAAGCGGATGATCCGCTGCGCCACCCCGCCGGTGGACATGAAGGTCGAGGCGAGGATGAAGAAGGGGATCGCGAGCAGCGTGAAATGCCCCTCGAAGGCGGAGAACATCGTCTGCGCGACCGAGGCGAGCGAACTGTCCGAGAACACCAGCAGGAAGATGATCGAACTGAAGCCGAGCGAGACGGCGATCGGCACGCCGATCAGCATCAGGCCCACCACGAGCGCGAAGAGGAGGACGACTTCCATGGATCAGTTCTCCTCGGCGCGTTGCTTGGCCGCGGCCTCCTCGACGAGATCCTCGGCTTCGTGCCCCGCGATCACCAGCGGATGGCCGCCCTGCCAGATGCGCACCGCGACCTGCACGAAGCGCAGGAGCAGGAGCAGCATGGAGATCGGGAGGATGATGTAGGGGATGAAGCGCGGCATCTTCTCGTAGCGCTCACCCTCGTTCATCGAGTCCGCAAGGAACTGGAGGAATGCCGGCATCGGCGTGTCGTTGACCTCGTACCAGGCGCGGTAGTTGGTCGACTTCATTTCCTCGAAGCCGGTCGGGAACCAGCGGCCGGTGGTGGCGGGCAGGTTCGCGAAGTTGGCCCAGTAGTCCCAGCAGCCCTTGAGCAGCAGGAACGAGAACACGATGCAGACGCCGACCGACACGAGGCCCAGCAGGCGCTGCACCGGAGGGCTGAAGATGTTCACCAGGGCGTCCACGCCCAGATGCAGGGTCTTCTTGGTGCAGTAGCCCGCACCAAGCAGCACGAGCCAGGCGAACAGGTAGACGGTGACCTCGAGCGCCCAGAGAATGTTCGAATTGAAGGCGTAGCGCGCGATCACGTTGGCGAACGTGATCACCGTCATCAGCCCGAGAATGACCGCAATGAGCGTCTCCTCGACCGTGTCGATCACGTTGCCTGTCTTCGGATCTCTCGAACTGGCCATGGGGGGTCCTCCGCTGGCCGGAAGCTGCACCGCCCCGCACGGATCGGGGGCGATGCAGGGGTTCCTTGCGGCGGATCAGTTGCCGGCGTTCGCGGACTGGGCGGCAGCGATCAGATCGGCCCCCACATCACCCTCGAACTTGGCCCAGACCGGCTTCATCGCGGCGACCCAGGCAGCCCGCTGCTCGGGGCTGAGCTGCCGCACGACGCCGCCGTTCTCGACGATCGACTTCTTGGCGGCCTGGTTCACCTCGTAGGACTGCGAGTTGCGGGCCTCGGTCACCTCCGCCATGATGGTGGCGAGCTGGTCGCGGACATCGGCATCGAGGCCGTCCCACCAGTCGGTCGAGGTCACCACGAGATAGTCGATGATCCCGTGATTGGTCTCGGTGATGCCGTCCTGCACCTCGAAGAACTTCTGCCCCCAGATGTTCGACCAGGTGTTCTCCTGCCCGTCGACCACGCCCTGCTGCAGCGCGCCATAGACCTCGGAGAAGGCCATCTTCTGCGGGTTGCCGCCGATCGCCTCCATCTGCGCGACCAGCACGTCCGACTGCTGCACGCGGAATTTCAGCCCCGCGGCATCGGTCGGCAGAAGGAGCGGCTTGCTGGCCGACATCTGCTTCATGCCGTTGTGCCAGAAGGCGAGGCCGAGCAGGCCCTTGCGCCGCATCGACGCCTTCAGCTTCTGCCCGTCCTCCGACTGCTGGAAGCGGTTCACCGCCTTGATGTCCTCGAACATGAAGGGCAGGTCGAACAGGCGGAACTTCTTGGTAAATTTCTCAAATTTCGAGAGCGAGGGCGCAGCCAGCTGCACATCCCCGTTGAGCAATGCCTCGAGCACCTTGTCGTCGTTGTAGAGCGTCGAGTTCGGGAAGACCTCCATGCAGGCCTTGCCGTTCATCTCGGTGTTCACCCGCTCCGCCAGAAGCGAGGCCGCGAGGCCCTTCGGGTGCCGGTCGGCATTGGTCACATGGCTGAACTTGATGACGATCTCGCCATCGTCGCAGGCCGCGATCGCCGCAGGCGCGCCGAGCGCGCCGATGGCGAACAGGGCCGCAGCCGTCAGGTGGGTCAGTTTGCGCATAAAATTCCTCCGCGTTGGCATGTTCTCATTATATTCCCGGGTCGCCCGTTCGGGCACCGGTCCGCCTGACCGTTTTCGGCCATGCGTCGCCAACTGCGAGCAAACACCGATTCCTTCGTCCCGTGAAGAGGCTAAATGAATGCAAAAGGCCGCAGCGTCGGCTGCGGCCGTCGCCTCAGCGGTCGCTCTCGCGCCAGCGCGGATTGATCCAGGGCTCGGCGTTC
Organism: Paralimibaculum aggregatum; assembly: GCF_030270585.1. Lineage (GTDB taxonomy): Bacteria > Pseudomonadota > Alphaproteobacteria > Rhodobacterales > Rhodobacteraceae > Thermohalobaculum > Thermohalobaculum aggregatum. The sequence goes on along the minus strand of NZ_BSYI01000019.1, from coordinate 81,953 downwards.
TCGCGCGGCAGCGGCCTGCGGCCCAGAATGTGGTCCGACGCCTTCTCGCCGACCATGATCGACGGTCCGTTCAGGTTGCCATTGGTGATCCGCGGGAAGATCGAGCTGTCGGCGACGCGCAGCCGCTCGACCCCGATCACCCGGCACTCGGGGTCGACCACCGCGCCCGGATCGTCGGCGCGGCCCATCCGGCAGGTGCCGCAGGGGTGATAGGCGCTCTCGACATGCTCGCGGATGAAGCCGTCGAGTTCGTCGTCCGACTGCACGGCCTCGCCGGGCTGGATCTCCCTGCCGCGATAGGGATCGAAGGCGGGCTGGGCGAAGATCTCCCGCGTGACGCGGATGCAGTGGCGGAAATCCTCCCAGTCCTGCGGCTCGCTCATGTAGTTGAAGCGGATCGCCGGGGCGGCATCCGGATCGGCGCTGCGCAGCCGCACGGTGCCGCGCGACGGCGAGCGCATCGGCCCGACATGGGCCTGAAAGCCGTGCCCTTCCGCCGCCGCCTGCCCGTCATAGCGCACCGCGATCGGCAGGAAGTGATACTGGATGTCGGGATATTCCACACCCGGCCGCGAGCGGATGAAGGCGGCGCTCTCGAACTGGTTGGAGGCGCCGAGGCCACGCTTCAGGAACAGCCATTCGGCGCCGATCAGCGCCTTGGAGAAGAGGTTCCAGTGCTTGAACAGCGTGATCGGCTGGGTGCAGGCCTGCTGGATGTAGAGCTCGAGATGGTCCTGCAGGTTAGCGCCGACACCCGGGCGGTCTGCCACCGGCGCGATTCCGTGCTCGGCCAGATGCGCCGCCGGCCCGATCCCCGAGAGCATCAGCAGCTTCGGCGAATTGATCGAGGAGGCCGCGAGGATCACCTCGCGCCGGGCGCGGATGATCTCGGTCTGCCCGCCACGGGTCACCTCGACCCCGGCCGCGCGGCCCTCCTCGATCACCACGCGCCGCGCGAGGCAGCGGTGGAGCCGCAGGTTCGGCCGCTTCAGCGCCGGCTTCAGATAGGCATTGGCAGCGGACCAGCGCCGGCCGCGCCAGACCGTCGCCTCCATCGGCCCGAAGCCTTCCTGCTTCTCGCCGTTGTAGTCGTCGGTCAGCTCGTAGCCGGCCTGCGCGCCGGCCTCGACGAAGGCGCCGAACAGCGGGTTGCTGCGCGGCCCCCGGCTGACATGCAGCGGCCCCGAGCTCCCGCGCCAGGACGGGTCGCCGCCATGGCCGCTCTCGTGCCAGCTTTCCAGCCGCTTGTAGTAGGGCAGGACGTCGGCATAGGCCCAGCCATCGGCGCCCTGCTCGGCCCAGTGATCGAAGTCCCGTGCATGGCCGCGGACATAGACCATGCCGTTGATCGAGGAGGAGCCGCCGATCACCTTGCCGCGCGGGCAGGCCAGCCGCCGGCCCCCGAGATGCGGCTCCGGCTCGCTCTGATAGCCCCAGTCGTAGCGCTTCATGTTCATCGGATAGGACAGCGCCGCCGGCATCTGGATCAGCGGGCCGGCATCGGTGCCGCCATACTCCAGCACCAGCACGTCATGGGTGCCGTCCTCGGAGAGCCGGGCGGCGAGGGCCGAGCCGGCACTGCCCGAGCCGATGATGATGAAGTCCGCCTCCATCACTCCACGCGGAGCCCGTCATAGGAGATCATGACATGCTCGGCATAGGCCGGGCGCTCGGTCAGCCGCTGGTAGTAGGCGTCGAGATTGGGGGTCTCGGCGCGCTCGAAGTCGAGGGTGTAGTAGCGGTAGAGCAGGTGCCCGCACATGATGTCGGCAAAGGTGAAGGTCTCGCCGTCCATCCAGGGCCCGGCACCGATGCGCTGGTCGAGCATGCCCGCGAGCGATTTCGCGCGTGCGACGAGGTCGGCAAGCCGCGCCGCGTCGCGTTTCGCCGCGGGGGTGCGGATCAGCGCCCAGAAGATGCCGGCCTGCATCACCGGGGTCCAGGTCGTCTTGATCCACTCGGCCCACATGTCGAGCGGCGCCCGCCTGCGCGGCTCGGGCCAGAACCCGTCGTCGCCATAGGCCGCCGCGAGATAGCGCAGGATCGCCGCGCTCTCCCAGAGCGTCACGTCGCCGTCGCGCAACACCGGGATCAGCCGGTTGGGGTTCATCGCGGTGTAGTCGGCGCTGTCGAGCCCGCCGAACGACCCGCCCATATCGTGGCGCTCATGCGGCAGGCCGAGCTCGGCAAGTGCCCACATGACGGTCTGCACGTTCGACGAGGTGTTCCGGCCCAGGACTGATATCATGCTCTTCCCCAAGGGTGGTTTCTGCAACGGCCGCGACGGCGCGGGCCCGTGGGCCGCGTTACCACATGGGACAGGGCGGGCAAAACCGATTTCGCGGCGCTCACTTCTCGGGGGCGGCGAGCAGGCCGGCATTGACGGAAGCGACATGGTCTGCCGGAACGTCGCCGATCGCGCTCTCGCGCTTGAACTCGTAGCGCACCAGCCCGTCATCCGCCGCCACGCAGACCGACAGGCAGCGGGCGATCCGCTCGTCACCCTCGAGGATGTCGACATAGCCACGCAGATGCGGCGGCTCATCGGCCTCGATCACGAAGCCATGATCGGAGAGCTCGATCAGCGGATAGAGCCGGTCGGCGGCCGATACGCGGTAGCGGCTGGCGCGGCGGCGCTTGGACCGCCGGTCGCTCTCCAGCGCGGCGGAAATGTCGGGAGGGATCACGCTCTCCATCGGGCACTCCGGTCTTGCGGGCACCACGATGCGCCCGAGTCGTTCCCCATTAAAGCGCGCGGGACGCGGGGCGTCGCCAGAAAAAGTTGGCTCAAACCGTGCGAATGTCGAGCATGTCGTCCCGGCTTTCCTTGCCCCCCGCGCAAGCTCGGGTATAAGGCGGGCGACCTTCACGAGACGCGTATGCGACGTGCGCCGGCCTGCTGAGCCGGTTGCGCGGTCGCGGGCCGGAGAGACCCATGCCGAAGCGCACCGACATCCATTCCATCCTCATCATCGGCGCCGGACCGATCGTCATCGGCCAGGCCTGCGAATTCGACTATTCGGGCGCACAGGCCTGCAAGGCACTCCGCGAGGAGGGTTACCGGGTCATTCTGGTCAACTCCAACCCGGCGACGATCATGACCGATCCGGGCATGGCGGATGCCACCTATGTGGAGCCGATCACGCCCGAGGTCGTCGAGAAGATCATCGCCCGCGAGCGGCCCGATGCGCTGCTGCCCACCATGGGCGGGCAGACCGGGCTCAACACCGCGATGGCGCTGGCCGATCGGGGCGTGCTCGAGCGCTACGGCGTCGAGATGATCGGCGCCAACCGCGAGGCCATCGAAATGGCCGAGGACCGCAAGCTGTTCCGCGAGGCGATGACCCGGATCGGGCTGGAGAACCCGGCCGCGGCGATCGTCTCGGCGCCGAAGATCGACGGCGGCTTCGATATCCATGCCGGCCTCGCCGAAGCCGAGGCGGCGCTGCCCCAGGTCGGCCTGCCGGCGATCATCCGCCCGGCCTATACCCTCGGCGGCACCGGCGGCGGCGTCGCCTACAACCGCGAGGAGTATCTCGCGATCTGCCGCAAGGGGCTGGAGGCCTCGCCGGTGGCGCAGATCCTCGTCGACGAGAGCCTGCTCGGCTGGAAGGAGTTCGAGATGGAGGTGGTCCGCGACCGCGCGGACAACGCCATCATCGTCTGCTCCATCGAGAACATCGACCCGATGGGCGTGCACACCGGCGATTCGATCACCGTCGCCCCGGCGCTGACCCTGACCGACAAGGAATACCAACGGATGCGCAACGCCTCGCTCGCGGTGCTGCGCGAGATCGGGGTGGAGACCGGCGGTTCGAACGTGCAGTTCGCGCTCGACCCGGCCTCGGGCCGCATGGTGGTGATCGAGATGAACCCGCGGGTCAGCCGCTCCTCGGCGCTGGCCTCCAAGGCGACCGGCTTCCCGATCGCCAAGATCGCCGCCAAGCTGGCGGTCGGCTACACCCTCGACGAGCTCGACAACGACATCACCAAGGCGACCCCGGCGGCCTTCGAGCCGACCATCGACTACGTGGTGACCAAGATCCCGCGCTTCGCCTTCGAGAAGTTCCCGGGCAGCGTGCCCGAACTGACCACCGCGATGAAATCGGTCGGCGAGGCGATGGCCATCGGCCGCAGCTTCCAGGAGAGCCTGCAGAAGGCGCTCTGCTCGCTGGAGACCGGGCTCACCGGGCTCGACGAGATCGAGATCGAGGGCGTCACCCCGGAGCAGACCGCCGAGGAGCGCCGCCGCGCCGTGCGTGCCGCGCTGACCCGGCAGACCCCGGACCGGATCCGCCTTGTCGCGCAGGCGATGCGCGAGGAGCTCAGCCTCGACGAGATCGCCGGCGCCACCGGCTATGACCGCTGGTTCCTCGAGCGCATCGAGGAGATCGTCGCCGAAGAGGCACGGCTGCTGGCAGAGGGGCTGCCGGAAGGCGCCGCGGCGCTGCGCCGGCTGAAGGCGCTCGGCTTCTCCGATGCCCGGCTCGCACATCTGACCAACACCACCGAGAGCGCGGTACGCGAGACCCGCATGGCAGCGGGCGTGGTGGCGGTGTTCAAGCGGATCGACACCTGCGCCGCCGAGTTCGAGGCGCAGACGCCCTACATGTACTCGACCTACGAGGCCGATGCGGTCGGCCCGGACGGCTCCGTCGCGGCGGAATGCGAGTCGCGCCCCTCGGACCGGCCGAAGATCGCCATCCTCGGCGGCGGGCCGAACCGGATCGGCCAGGGCATCGAGTTCGACTACTGCTGCTGCCATGCCTGCTTCGCGCTGACCGAGGCGGGCTACGAGACCATCATGATCAACTGCAACCCGGAGACCGTGTCGACCGACTACGACACCTCCGACCGGCTCTATTTCGAGCCGCTGACCCTCGAGCACGTGCTCGAGGTGCTGCGGGCCGAGCGCGAGGCCGGGCGGCTGCATGGCGTGATCGTGCAGTATGGCGGGCAGACGCCGCTGAAGCTCGCCCGCGGCCTCGAGGCCGCCGATATCCCGATCCTCGGCACCTCGCCGGACGCCATCGACCTCGCCGAGGACCGCGAGCGCTTCCAGAAGCTGCTGCAGGATCTCGACCTCGTGCAGCCGCGCAACGGCATCGCCTATGACGAGGCGACCGCCCGCCGCGTGGCCCGCGAGATCGGCTTTCCCGTGGTGATCCGCCCCTCCTACGTGCTCGGCGGCCGCGCCATGGAGATCGTCCGCGAGGAGCACGAGCTGGCGCGCTACATGCGCGAGGCGGTGATCGTCTCGGGCACCGCGCCGGTGCTGATCGACGGCTACCTCGCCGGCGCGGTCGAGGTCGATGTCGACGCGATCTGCGACGGCAACGTCGTGCACATCGCCGGCGTCATGGAGCATATCGAGGAGGCCGGCATCCATTCCGGCGACAGCGCCTGCTCGCTGCCGCCGCACAGCCTCTCGCGCGAGATGGTGGCCGAGCTGTCGCGACAGGCCGAGGCGATGGCCCTCGGCCTCGGCGTGCACGGGCTGATGAACGTGCAGTTCGCGATCCAGGGCGAGGAGGTCTATGTGCTCGAGGTCAACCCCCGCGCCTCGCGCACCGTGCCCTTCGTGGCCAAGGCGGTCGGCTCGCCGATCGCCGCGATCGCCGCGCGGGTGATGGCCGGCGAGCCGCTTTCGGCCTTCACGCTGGCCGATCCCAACACCCCGCACATGGCGGTGAAGGAGGCGGTGCTGCCCTTCGCGCGCTTCCCCGGCGTCGATACGCTGCTCGGCCCGGAGATGCGCTCGACCGGCGAGGTCATGGGGCTCGACCGCGGCTTCGCCCGGGCCTTCCTCAAGAGCCAGCTCGGCGCCGGCATCAGCCTGCCGCGCGGCGGCACCGCGTTCATCTCGGTCAAGGATGCCGACAAGACCGCGATCCTGACCGCCGCGCAGAGCCTGCACCGGCTCGGCTTCGAGCTGATCGCAACCGGCGGCACGCAGGAGTTCCTGGTGGCCGAGGGTGTGCCGGCGCTGCGCGTCGCCAAGGTCTACGAGGGCCGGCCCAACATCGTCGACCGGATGAAGGACGGCGATGTGGTCCTGGTCTTCAACACCACCGAGGGCGCGCAGTCGGTGCGCGACAGCGTCGACATCCGCGCCACCGCGCTGGCCCAGAAGATCCCCTATTACACCACCGCCGCCGGCGCGTGCGCGGCCGCCCGTGCCATCGAGAACTACAACCACGGCGAGCTCGAGGTGGCGCCGCTGCAGTCCTACGCCGCCCGGAGCATCTGACTCCGAAACGGCCGGACGGAGATGCCGTCGCGGCCGCCGCAGGGCCCGGACGCCGGGTATCTTGCGGCGGCGCGGGACGCTGCATATGGTACCGGTTTGCAAGGCAGCGCGGATGGCGGGTTCGCTTGGCGGATTCCGGCAGCCGACCCGCGCTTGAAAGACCACCCGACGAACGACAACCCCCGGCGCACCCATGAAGGGGACACCCATGGAAAAGGTTCCAATGACCAAGCGGGGCTACGAGGCCCTGAACAACGAACTGAAGACCCTCAAGGAGGTCGAGCGCCCGGCGGTCATCCGGGCGATCTCCGAAGCCCGCGAGCATGGCGATCTCTCGGAGAACGCCGAGTATCATTCGGCGCGCGAGAAGCAGAGCTTCATCGAGGGCCGGATCAAGGAGCTCGAGGGGCTCATCGGGCGCGCCGACGTGATCGATCCGACCAAGATGAACGGCACCACCGTGCGTTTCGGCGCCACGGTCAAGCTGGTCGACGAGGACACCGACGAGGAGCGCAACTACCAGATCGTCGGCGAGGCCGAGGCCGATATCGCGGCGGGCCGGCTCAACATGGCCTCGCCGCTCGCGCGCGGGCTGATCGGCAAGGAGGAGGGTGACAGCGTCGAGGTGATCACCCCCGGCGGCAGCCGCTCCTACGAGATTCTCGAGGTGCGTTTCGTCTGATGCCGCGCCCCGGTCCGCCGGTGCGGCACCGGCGGGCCGTCAGATCCCGAAGCCGGCATAGGGCAGATAGCGCACCGGGTCGCCCGGTGCGATGTCCATGCCCGCGTCGGGAAGCTCCACCAGCCCCTCCGACCAGCTGAGCCCGCCGACGCGCCCCGAGCCTTCCGAGGCGAAGACCTCGGCATGGCCAGCCGCATCGAGCCGCGCCCGGAGGTATTCCCGCCGGCCCCGTTTCTTGCGCTTGGCGAAGGCCGCCGGCACGGTGAAGGCGAGCGGCTCCGGCCAGTCCGCCCCGGCCAGCACCGCCAGCGCCGGGCGTGCGAAGATCAGCGTGCAGACGAAGGCCGCCACCGGGTTGCCCGGCAGGCAGAACACCGGCCTGCCCTGCCAGAGCCCCATGGCCAGCGGCCGCCCGGGCTTCACCGCGATGCGCCAGGTCTCGCGCCGGCCCTCGCGCCCCAGGAGCCGGGAGAGGTGGTCCTCGTCCCCCGCCGAGGCGCCGCCCGAGGTGAGCAGCACATCCGCCGACGCGGCGCCGCCGTCGAGCGCCGCGCGCACCGCCCCGGCATCGTCGCCGGCCGCGCCGAGATCGACAACCTCCGCACCCCATCCCGCCGCGAGCGCCGCCAGCATCGGCCGGTTGGCATCGAAGATCCCCGGCTGCGCAGGGTCGGTGCCGGGCGCGAGCAGCTCGTCGCCGGTGGACAGGATGCCGACCCGGAGCCGCTGTCGCACCGCGAGGCGATCCGCCCCCACCGAGGCCGCGCGCGCGAGATCCTGCGGGCGCAGGCGCCGCCCGGCGGCCAGCACCGGCTCGCCGTGCCGCGCATCCTCGCCCTGCGGACGGCGATTGGCGCCGGGCTTGCGGGGCCGCGGAAACCGCACCCGCCCGTCCGCGAGCCTGCAATCCTCCTCGAGCACCACGGTATCGGCGCCGGCGGGAAGCTCGGCGCCGGTGAGGATGCGCAGGGCCTCGCCCGCCGGCAGATGCCCGGGCCATGGGTGGCCCGCCGCCGCGCGGCCCTCGGCGAGCGGCAGATCGGCCTCGGCGCCGGCGGCCTCCCAGGCGAAGGCATAGCCGTCGACCGCCGCATTGGCCGCCGGCGGGCTGTCCCGCCGCGCCAGCACCGGCTCGGCGAGCACCCGGCCCGCCGCCTCGGACAGGCCGACCGTCTCGATGCCGGTCACCGGCCGCAACCCCTCGCGCAGCCGCGCGAGCGCCACCTCCACCGGGGTCCAGTCGACCCCCGGCGGCAGCGCGAAACAGTCGTCGGCGAGCCGGCCGTTCATGCCCGCCGTCGCTCGGCCATCCCGAGATCCGCGAGCACGAACTCGGCAATCGCCGGAATGTCGTCGAGCCCGATCACCGGCTGCACTGCGGCGGGGGCATCGTTGGTGGCGATGGCGCGCACGGTCGGGTCGTCGCGCGCGATCAGCGGCTGGCCGGTCTCGGCGCGCCAGGCCTCGATCTTCGGGTGGCTGTCGCGCTTCCAGCCCTCGACGATCACGAGATCGACCGGGTCGAGATGCGTGATCAGGTCCTCGAGCCTGGGCTCCGGCGCCTCGCGCAGCTCGGTCATCAGCGCCCAGCGCGCCGAGGAGGCGAGGATCACCTGGTGCGCCCCGGCGTCGCGATGGCGGCGGCTGTCCTTGCCGGGCCGGTCCACATCCACCCCGTGATGCGTGTGCTTCAGCGTCGAGACGCTGTAGCCGCGCGCGGTCAGCTCCGCCACCAGCCGCTCGACCAGCGTGGTCTTGCCGGCATTCTTCCAGCCGATGACTCCGTAGACCTTCAAATGTGCGTCTCCTGACCGGCGGCGAGGCGCGCGGCCTCCGCGAGATCCTCGGGCGTGTTGATGTTGAAGAACGGATAGGCCGCGTCGTCGAACAGCACCCGCGCGAAGCCGTGCCGCGAGGTCCAGACGATGACCTTGCGCAGATCGCCCACCGTGATGGCCTGCTCGAGATCGTCCGCCAGCGCCACCGGCCAGAGCGCGAAGGTCGGGTGCTCGGAGAGCCCGCGCTGCGGATCGGTGGTGGCGGCCATGGCGATCGGGTTGGCATCGTCGAGCGCCGCCGCGAGCCGCGCCGCGAGATCGGCCGGAAAGAAGGGGGTATCGCCGGCGGCCGAGACGATGTGGCCGTGCCCCCGCGCCGCCGCCCAGCGCATGCCGGCCAGCACGCCGGCGAGCGGGCCCGCGAAGCCCTCCACCGTGTCCGGGATCACCGGCAGGCCGAAGCCGTCGAAACGCGCCGCGTCACCATTGGCGTTGATCGCGATCTCGGCAACCTGCGGGCGCAGCCGGTCGATCACATGGGCCAGCAGCGGCCTGCCCGCCACCTCGAGCAGCGTCTTGTCGCCGCCGCCCATGCGCCGGGCGAGCCCGCCCGCGAGGATGACCCCTGCCGTGCTCATGCAGCTTCTCCCCGGTGCCGGGCAACGAAGGCCGAGAACTCGCGCCGCGACCACCCCGCCGGCAGCGCGGTATCGGGCACCGGGATCACCATCGCCCCGAAGCAGAGCCCGACGCCGCGGCGGAACATGACCACGGCATCCACGGCACGCGGATCTCTGCCGCGCCCGAGGTCTCGACGACCCCGTCCCGCGACAGCACCAGCTCGAGCGGCCCGTCGGCCCCGCAGGCGGCGGCATTCGCCTCGGCCAGCTCGCGGGTCATGTGCCGCGCCGCCAGAAGCGCCACCACGCCGCCCACGACGATGCCGGTCACCAGGCTGAGCGGATCGAGCCCCTCTCCCGCGACGAGGCCGAGCGCGACCGCAGCCGCCGCGACCCCGACGAGCACCGGCAGCGCGGCCAGCACGCCGCGCAGCGTCCGTCGCGGCGGAACCGCGTTGAGGATGCGGCTCGCGCCCGCCTCCATCGCATCCCGGATCAGCGCCGCATCGGTTTCGTAGCCGAGGCGCAGCTCGTCATGCATGCCCGGTTCAGCCATCGGCGGCGGCTCCCTTGCGGCGGTGTCTGGCGTCCTCCTCCGGATGGGCCGAAGGATCGGCGTCGTAGATCACCCGTTCCTCGCCGGAAAGGCAGACGAAACGCTGCCCCCGCATGCGGCCGATCAGCGTCATGCCGACCTGCCGCGCCAGCTCCACCCCCCAGGCCGTGAAGCCCGAGCGCGAGGCCAGGATCGGCACCCCCATCAGCGCCGTCTTGATCACCATCTCGGAGGTCAGCCGGCCGGTGGTGTAGAGGATCTTGTCGGCCCCGGAGACGCCTTCGCGGAACATCCAGCCGGCGATCTTGTCGACCGCGTTGTGGCGCCCGACATCTTCCATGAACACCAGCGGCCGGTCGCCCTCGCAGAGCACGGTGCCGTGGATCGCCCCGGCCTCGAGATAGAGGCTCGGCGCGGTGTTGATCTTCCTCGACAGCGCATAGAGCCAGGAGGTGCGCAGCGCCGCATCCGGCAGGCGCACGCCGTCGAGCGCCTCCATCATGTCGCCGAAGACGGTGCCGACGGCGCAGCCCGAGGTGCGCGTCTTCTTCTTCAGCTTGTCCTCGTAATCGGTCTCCCGCTCGGTGCGGACGACGACGACCTCGAGCTCCTCGTCATGCTCGACCGCGGTCACCCGGTCCGAGGCGAGCAGCATCCCCTGGTTGAGGAGATAGCCGAGGGCGAGATACTCCGGATAGTCGCCGATGGTCATGGCGGTGACGATCTCCTGGCCGTTGAGGTAGATCGTCAGCGCCCGCTCCTCGACGACACGGATCTCGGTCTCCCGCCCGGTCTGGTCGCGGCCGGTGACGGCACGGGTGAGGCGGGGGGCGTCCGGGTCGGGTCGGATCAGGAATTCGCGCATGAGAGAGGTAGAGCGCGGGGATTTGTCCGGGTCAAGGCCGCGCGGCACGGCCGCAGCGTCAACGGGCCGGGGCATCAAGCGTGGCGGGGGATGCCATCACAATCCCCGATTGGTAACCGCCCGGCCGAGGGCATAGCTTCGCGCCATGGCACAGGATGCAAGGATCATCGGTCGCCGGGGATTCCGGTCGGGGCTGCTGGCGGCGATCCCGGTGCTGCTGGCGGTCGGGCCCTTCGGCCTGATCTTCGGTGCGGTCGCGACCGAGGCCGGGCTGGATCTCGCGCAGACCATGGCCATGACCTCGCTGGTGATCGCCGGGGCGAGCCAGCTCGCGGCGCTGCAGGTGCTGTCCGACGGCGCACCGGCCATCGTCGCGGTGCTGACCGGGGCGGTGGTGAACCTGCGGATGGCGATGTATTCGGCCTCGCTGGCACTCCACTGGTCGGATGCGCCGGTCTGGACCCGCGCCCTGGCCGCCCTCACGCTGCACGACCAGTCCTATGCGCTCTCGATCGCGCGCTACGAGCGCCGGCCGGACGAGCCGCTGGCGGACCGGATCGGCTTCTATCTCGGGGTCGGGCTGCTGACCTCGGGCGTCTGGGTCGCGATGACGCTTGTCGGCATCCGGCTCGGCGCGGCGCTGCCCGAGGCGATCGACCTCGGCGTCATCGTGCCGGTGACCTTCATCGCCATCGCCGCGCCGATGCTGCGCGGGCGCCGCTCGGCCCTGGTGGCGGCGGTGGCGGCGAGCGTGTCGCTGCTGGCGGTGGGGCTGCCCTTCGGCCTCGGGCTGATGCTGGGCGCGGCGGCAGGGCTCGCCGCCGGCTTCGCGGCAGACCGGCCGGCACCGAAGACTGGCCCCGCTGTCCTCCCGTGCGACGGCTCCGGCGAGGCGGTCTGTGCCGGGGAGCGCGCGCGATGATCTCCGACACCGCAATCTGGAGCATGATCGCCGGCCTCGGCATCGCGACCTATGCGATCCGCTTCTCGTTTCTCGGGCTGCTGGCCGGGCGCGAGGTGCCGGAGAGCGTGCGCCGCGGCCTCGCCTTCGTGCCCGCCGCGGTGCTGCCCGCGCTGATCGCGCCGATGGTCGTCGGCGGGCAGTCGGGCGCCGATCCGGAGCGGCTCGCCGCCTGCGCGGCGGCGCTGGTGGCCGGGCTGCTCACGCGCAACGTGCTGGCGGGGATCCTTGCCGGAATTGCCGGCTATGCCCTCGCCCTGGTCGTCTCGGGACAGATCTGAGCGAGGCGCGGAGGCGGACCGGCGGTCTCGCCGCGAGCCCGCCGGTTGCCGGGATCAGCCGCGAAGCTGCCCGCCGGTCGCCTTCGTCACCGCCGCGACCACCTCAGCCGCGACGCGGTCGATCTCGTCCTCGGTGAGCGTGCCGGATTTCGGCTCGAGCCGCACGGTGATCGCCATCGACTTCCGGCCCTCGCCGAACTGTGCCGCCGCCTTCGCCCCCTCGAAGAGGTCGAAGACCGTGGCCCCGGCGATCAGCTTCTTGTCGGCCGAGCGCGCCGCGCGCAGAACCGTCTCGGCCTCGACCTTCGCATCGAGCACGAAGGCGAAATCCCGCTCCACCGCCTGGTAGTCCGAGACGCTGAGCGCGGCCCGCCCGGTGCTGCGGCGCTTCGGCGCCGGCACCGCGTCGAGCAGGATGGTCGCGGCAACCGCCGGGCCCTTCACGTCCATCGCATCGAGCACCTTCGGATGCAGCTCGCCAAACACCGCGAGGGTGACCTTCGGCCCCAGCTTCAGCGCGCCGGAGCGGCCGGGATGGAACCAGCCGGGCGCCTCGCGCACCGCCTGCAGCTTGTCCACCGGCACGCCGGCAGCGGCGAGCGCCGCCTCGGCATCGGCCTTCGCATCCGCCAGGTCCACCGGCCGGCGCTCGCCCGTCCAGTGCCGCGGCGCCGTCGCCCCGACCCGGAGCGCGGTGGCATGGTTCGCCTGCTCGCCGGGCTCGGCGCCCTCGAACACCGGGCCGACCTCGAAGAGCCCCAGATCGCCGAAGCCACGCGCCTGGTTGCGCGCCGCCGCGGCCAGCAGCCCCGGCAGCAGCGAGGGCCGCATGTCCGACATCTCGGAGCTGATCGGGTTGGCCAGCTTGCGCGCCGCCTCGCCGCCGCCGAAGAGCGCCGCCTCCGTGCCGCTGACGAAGCTGTAGCTGACGCATTCGGCGAGCCCGGCCGAAGCGAGCCGCCGCCGCGCCCGCATGGCGCGGAGCTGCGCCGCGGTGAGCTCGGAGCGCGCGACGCCCGAGGCCGGCCGCGGCAGCGGTTTCGCCTCGAGCCCGGACAGCGAGGCGACCCGCGCGATCTCCTCCACGAGATCCGCCTCGCCATGGATGTCCGGCCGCCAGGAGGGCACCCAGACATCGATGGCCTCGCCCGTGCCGGTGGCCGAGAAGCCGAGCGCGGTCAGGATCCGCACCTGCTCCTCGCGCGGCACCTCCATGCCGACGAGGCTGGCCACCCGGCCGGGCCGCAGCGTGTAGGACCGGCTGGTGTCCGGCACCGCCCCGGCGACCACCGTCTCCGAAGCCTCGCCGCCGCAGAGCTCCAGCACCATCGCCGTGCCGAGATCGGCGCCGGCCGGCGTGAAGGCCGGGTCCACCCCCCGCTCGAAGCGGTAGCGCGCGTCCGAATTGATCTTCAGCCGGCGCCCGGTGGCGGCAATCGTCACCGGGTCCCAGTAGGCGCTCTCGACGAAGACGTTCACCGTCTCCCCGGTGCAGCCGCTCAGCTCGCCGCCCATTATGCCGCCGATGGATTCGGGGCCGTTGTCGTCGGCGATCACCATCATGCCGGGCTCGAAGACATACTCCTTGCCGTCGAGCGCCAGCAGGGTCTCGCCGCCCTTCGCCGGATGCACCGAGAGCCTGCCGCCCGCGACCTTGTCGGCGTCGAACACGTGCAGCGGCCGGCCGCGATCGAAGGTGATGTAGTTGGTGATGTCGACCAGGGCCGAGATCGGCCGCAGCCCGATCGCCTTCAGGCGCTGCTGCAGCCAGGCCGGCGAGGGGCCGTTCTTCACGCCCTTCACCAGGCGCCCGACGAAGAGCGGGCAGCCCTTGCCGATCAGATCCGGATGGATCTCGACCGAGATCGGGCAGGGAAACCGGCCCTCGATCTCCGGCAGCGGGGGGGTCTTGAGGCGGCCGATCCCGCGCGCCGCAAGGTCGCGCGCGATCCCCGCGACACCGAGCGCGTCGGGCCGGTTCGGCGTGATGGCGATCTCGATCACCGGGTCGTTCAGCCCGGCATAGTCGATGAAGCGGGCGCCGAGCGGGGCGTCCTCCGGCAGGTCGATGATCCCGTCGTGATCCTCGGAGATCATCATCTCGCGCTCGGAGCAGAGCATGCCGTTGGATTCGACGCCGCGGATCACGCCGGGCTTGAGGTCGACCCCGGTGCCGGGGACATGGGTGCCCGCCGGGGCGAAGACGCCGACCAGCCCGGTGCGCGCGTTCGGCGCGCCGCAGACCACCTGCACCTCCTCGGGCGCGGCGCCTTCCGCCGCATAGACGGCGACCCGGCAGACCCGCAGGCGGTCGGCATTCGGGTGCTGCGCCGCCTCGATCACCCGCGCGATGCGGAAGGCGCCGAGCCGGTCCACGGGATTCTCGATGCCCTCGACCTCGAGGCCGAGATCGGTCAGGGCCTCGGCGATCTCGTCGAGGCTGGCCTCGGTGTCGAGATGATCCTTGAGCCAGGCAAGGGTGAACTTCATGGGACATGCTCCGTCGATGCGAAGCCCGGGGCTCCGGTCGGCGTTCGTCTAACCCATATCACCGGGCAAAAAAAGGCCGCCCGGCTGCCATAAACCAGCCTTGTTAGACTGTTGTTAGGGTTGCCGGAGTATGAAGGGCGTGTGTTGGGCCAGAGGTGTGTGTCATGGCGTTCCCGGTGTCGAGTTCTTCTGCTTGCCTGTTGCGTTTCCTGGCCTGCGATCAGGGGTCGGTGACCCTCGACTGGGTCGCCCTCACGGGCGGTCTGTCCCTCCTTTCGGTGGTGCTGCTCCAGGGCATCCCGACCACGGCTTCCGAGACCATGCAGGCGGCAATGTCCGCGGCCGCTCCCGCCGCTTGGAGTGCCGGAGGCGGCGGGTCAGATGGCCATCGCGGCGCGCGGCATCGCCGGCCGGATCGCGCCGGAGCCGCCGGCGGGCAGTGGTCCGACGCGGCCGACCGGCGCTTTGCAGAGGCAGGGGCAGACCTCTTCCGCCGCGACTGACCTGGTCCGCCTGCCGCGGTCCGTCTCCCGGGCACCGCTCCCGCCGCATCCCCCGGTCATCGATCACGGAGCCGTGATCGAATTCCCGCCAGCGACCCGAGGGCTCATTGATCCGGATCAATGAGCCCGGCTTGCCCTCCCGCCAGATTGCGCCCAGCCTCCCCAAGGGGGGAGTCTGTCCAGTCGAGAGGAGGTCCCGGTGGCGAACGCCGATCTCACGGAAGCACCGCAGCTCTATGTCAACAGGGAGCCGGTCTTCCCGCGCGCCGTTACCGGACCGTTCCGCCGGCTGAAATGGGCGATCATGGCGGTGACGCTCGCGATCTACTACATCACCCCCTGGATCCGCTTCGACCGCGGGCCCTACATGCCCGACCAGGCGGTGCTGGTGGACCTCGCGAATCGCCGGTTCTTCTTCTTCTGGATCGAGATCTGGCCGCAGGAGTTCTACTATGTCGCGGGCCTGCTGATCATGGCAGGGCTCGGGCTGTTCCTCTTCACCTCGGTGCTCGGCCGGGTCTGGTGCGGCTATGCCTGCCCGCAGACCGTCTGGGTCGACCTCTTCCAGCATGTCGAGCGGCTGGTGGACGGCGACCGCAATGCCCAGACACGCCTCTGGAACAGCCGCTGGACCGGCAGCAAGATCCGCAAGCGCGCGGTCAAGTGGACCATCTGGTTCCTGATCTCGGTGGCCACCGGCGGTGCCTGGATCTTCTATTTCGCCGATGCGCCGACGCTGGCGCTGGATTTCGTGACCGGCCAGGCGCCCTTCGTCGCCTATGCGACCGTGGGCATCCTCACCGCCACCACCTTCGTGCTCGGCGGCTTCCTGCGCGAGCAGGTCTGCATCTACATGTGCCCCTGGCCGCGCATCCAGGGCGCCATGCTCGACGAGCAGTCGCTGATCGTCACCTACAAGGCGTGGCGCGGCGAGCCTCGCGGCAAGCACCGCAAGAAGGCCGGCGCCGAGGCGCTGGGCGACTGCATCGACTGCAATGCCTGCGTCAATGTCTGCCCCACCGGGGTCGATATCCGCGAGGGCCAGCAGATCGGCTGCATCACCTGCGCGCTCTGCATCGATGCCTGCGACGACATCATGCGCAAGGTCGGCAAGCCGCGCGGGCTGATCGACTACTGCACCCTGGCCGACGAGGCGCTGGAGCGCGGCGGCAAGCCATCGGTCTCGCCCTGGCGGCGGATCATCCGCCCGCGCACCATCCTCTATACCGTGCTCTGGGCCGGCATCGGGCTCGGCATGATCGCCGCCCTCTTCCTGCGCACCGACTTCTCGGTGACGCTGGAGCATGACCGCAACCCGCTCTTCGTCACCCTCTCCGATGGCGAGATCCGCAACGGCTACACCCTGCGCGTCAACAACATGTCCGGCGATCCCCGCGAGTTCCGCCTCGGTGTGACCGGCGACTATGTGGTGGTGCCGGAGATCCAGGGCGATGACGATCTGAGTTTCGTGGTCGATGCCAACGAGACGCGCAAGATCCGGCTCTTCCTCACGGCGCCGCCCTGGTTCGACATGCCCGAGCGCTTCGACCTGCGGATCTGGCTCGAGGATGCCGAGACCCGCGAGCGCGCCGCCTATTCAACGCATTTCCGGGGACCCGACCAATGACCGACTACACCCCCCGCGGCCGCCCGCTGACCGGGCGCAAGGTCCTGCTGATGGCGGTCGGCGCCTTCGCCGTGGTGATCGGGGCGAACATCGCCCTGGTCGTCGCCGCGACCGGCAGCTTTCCGGGGCTGATCGTGAAGAATTCCTATGTCGCGAGCCAGGGCTGGGACGCCCGCACGAAGGCGCTGCGCGCGCTCGGCTGGAGCACCGCGGCGGGCTATGGCGACGGCCGGCTGCGGGTCGAGGTCACCGGGGCGGATGGCGCACCCGTCGAGGCGCTCGAGATGACCGCGGTGGTCGGCCGCCCGGCCCGCGATCTCGCCGACCGGACGGTGCCGCTGGCCCCGGTCGCCGGCGGTTACGAGGCCGAGATCGCGCTCGCGCCCGGTAACTGGCTGGCCCGGCTGAGCGTTGCCGGCGCGCCGGATTTCGCCGCCACCGCGCGGCTCCACGTGCCCGGGGTGCAGTGATGGCGGCGGCGTCCGTCGCGACCGACACGGCCTCGAAGCCGGGCGGGTGCTTCAAGCGGCGGGCAGAGACGCCGGCCGCCCCCGATGGCGACGAGCGCTGGGCCCATCCCGCCGCGGCCGGCCGCAGGGCCGTCGATCTCATGGTGCCGGGCATCAGCTGCGCCGGCTGCATGGCGAAGATCGAGCGCAGTCTCGGCGCC
This sequence comes from Paralimibaculum aggregatum, assembly GCF_030270585.1. Taxonomy (GTDB): domain Bacteria; phylum Pseudomonadota; class Alphaproteobacteria; order Rhodobacterales; family Rhodobacteraceae; genus Thermohalobaculum; species Thermohalobaculum aggregatum. The sequence continues at coordinate 64,670 of NZ_BSYI01000019.1, read as the reverse complement.
GAGCCCGGCATCGCCGCGGTGCGGGTCAATCTCTCGCTCCGCCGCGCGCATGTGGAGTTCGACCCGGCAGAAAGTTCCGTCGCCGCGGTGACCGATGCGCTGGGCCGGCTCGGCTACGAGGCAAAGCCCTTCGACGCCGCGGCGCTTGCCGAGATCGACCGCGACAGCCGCGGCCGCGACCTGCTGGCGCGCCTCGGGGTCGCCGGCTTCGCCGCGATGAACGTGATGCTGCTCTCGGTCTCGGTCTGGTCCGGGGCGGAGGCGGCGACGCGCGACCTGCTGCACTGGGTCTCGGCGCTGATCGCGATCCCCGCCATCGCCTATGCCGGGCGGCCCTTCTTCGCCTCGGCGCTTTCGGCGCTGCGGGCCCGGCGGCTCAACATGGACGTCCCGATCTCGCTCGCCGTGCTGCTCGCGGCCGGGACATCGCTCTACGAAGTGTCCCAAAGTGGGACACACGCCTATTTCGATGCGGGGCTGGGCCTGCTCTTCTTCCTGCTGCTCGGGCGCTATCTCGACCACCGGACCCGGGCGGCGGCGCGCTCGGCAGCGGCGGAGCTGACCGCGCTCTCCGCCCGCTCGGCCACGGTGATCGGGGCGGACGGCACGCGCAGCACCGTGGCCGCCGATGCGATCGCGCCGGGCGCACTGGTGGAGGTCGCGCCGGGCGAGCGCATCCCCGCCGACGGCGTGGTGGAGAGCGGCACCAGCGATCTCGACCGGTCGCTCGTCACCGGCGAGAGCATGCCCGAGCCCGTCGGCCCGGAGGCGCCGGTGCATGCCGGCATGCTCAACCTCTCCGGGCTCCTGCGGATCCGCGCCAGCGCCACCGGCGAGGACACGCTGTTGGCCGAGATCGCGCGGATGATCGAGGCCGCCGAGACCGGCAAGACCCGCTATGACCGCTGGGCCGACCAGGCCGCGCGGATCTATGCGCCGGGGGTGCATCTCGTTGCGCTGGCGGCGTTTGTCGGCTGGGTCTGGGCCACGGGAGACATCCGGCACTCGATCGCCATCGCCTCCGCGGTGCTGATCATCACCTGCCCCTGCGCGCTCGGCCTGGCGGTGCCGGCGGTGCATGCGGCGGCGGGCGGACGGCTGTTCCGCGCCGGCATCTTCCTCAAGGACGGCGCGGCGCTGGAGCGGCTCGCGGCGGTCGATACCGTGGTCTTCGACAAGACCGGCACGCTGACCGATGGCCGCCCGCGGCTCGCCGATGCGCCGGAGCCGGACGACACAGCCTGGCCCATCGCGGCGGCGATGGCGGCGGCCTCGCGCCACCCGCTCGCGCGCGCGCTGGCCGAGGCGGCGGAGGCCCGCGGCGTGGTGCCGGTGACCCTCGGCGAGATCCGCGAGACCCCGGGCGCCGGGCTCGAGGCCTGGGCCGGCGGCATCCGCATCCGCCTCGGCAGCGCTGCCTGGACCGGGGCGGAGCCGCTCCCCGATACCGCGGTCCATCTTCGCATCGGCGATGGCACACCTCTTGCATTCACTTTCACAGAAGGTTTGCGTGAGGATGCGCCTGAGCTTTGTTCGGACCTGCGTCGTATGGGGTTCCGAGTGGTTTTGCTCTCAGGCGACGGGTGTAAGCCGGTGGCACGCGTAGCTGGGGCCACCGGCATACCCGACCACCGCTCCGGTCTTACCCCGAGGGACAAGCTCGATGCGCTGGATCGGCTCCGCGCGGAGGGTTCGCGCGTGCTGATGGTCGGCGACGGCATCAACGATGCCCCCGCGCTGGCCGCGGCGCATGCCTCGATGTCGCCGGTCTCGGCCGCCGAGGTCAGCCGCGCCGCCGCCGATCTGGTGTTCACCGGCAGCCGGCTCGCTCCCGTGGCGATTGCAATTCGCACCGCACGAACGGCACGGCATCGCGCGATGCAAAACTTCGCGCTGGCTGCGCTCTACAATGCCTGCGCGATTCCGCTGGCGCTGGCCGGCATGGTGACGCCTTTGGTCGCAGCGCTCGCGATGTCGGGCTCGTCCATCATCGTCACGCTGAATGCGGTCCGCCGCTGGGGCGACACCGGGAGGGGCCCGACATGACGATCCTCGCAATCCTGATCCCGGCCTCGCTGACGCTCGGGCTGATCGGCCTCGTGGCCTTCCTCTGGACCCTCCGCGCGCGGCAATACGAGGATCTGGAGGGGGATGCGGCGCGCATCCTCTTCGACGAGCAGGACAAGCCGCGGGAATGAGCCGCCGACCCGCTCAGCGCACGACCTCGACGATCACCGCGGCATAGAAGACGAAGCTCGCCGCCAGCACGAAGCCGTGCCAGATCGCGTTCTGGAACGGCAGGCTGCGCCAGAGATGGAAGCCGACGCCCACGGTATAGAGCCCGCCGCCGACCAGCAGCAGCACCAGCGCCGCCGTGCTCATCTCCGCGACGATCGGCCCGCCGACCACCACCACCGCCCAGCCCATGGCGAGGTAGAGCAGCAGCATCAGCCATTCCAGCCGGTCGCCGGAGACCAGGCGCAGCAGGATGCCGAGCCCCGCCGCCGACCACATGCCGGCGAGGATCAGCACCGCCGGCTCGCCGCCGAGCAGCACCGTGAAGGGGGTGTAGGTGCCGGCGATCTTGGCATAGATCGCGGCATGGTCGAGCCGGCGCAGCAGCGTCCGCCAGGGCGGCCCGGCACGCAGCAGGTGATAGCCCGCCGACGCGGCGAACATCGCCACCAGGCAGACCGCATAGACCACGGTCGCCGCCTGCACCGCGGCGTCGCCGGAATGCCAGGACACCGCCAGCCCGATCAGGATGGGCGCGGCGATCGCCGCCGCGGTCACGCCGGTGACATGCAACACCGCATCGGCGATCCGCTCCGCCCGCGTGTAGCTGGGCGGCTCTCCCGGTCTTCGCTGCGCTGATCTGCTCATCCGCGGCCCGTGCTCCCGGCTTGCCCCGGCCGGCCCGGCTCCAAAGGGTCCATTGACCAGCCCGGCATCGCGACGCTAACACCCGTCGAGGCACGGCGCCAAGCCGTGCCGTCGCGGAAGAGGAGCTTGAGCGCATGGCCGATCAGGGCCGGACGCGCCGTCGTCCGCCGCGCAGGACCGAGGCCCGCGCCACCGGCTTCGAGAGCTGGTCGACCGGACCGAACAATGCGCGCGGACGGATCGCAAAGGGCGTTGTCGTGCCCGAGGGGGTGGCGGGCTTCAGGCTCACCCCGCGGGCGCGGGTATTCCATGTCGGGCCGGAATTCGCGCGCCAGCTCGAGGCGGCGCTGGCCGCGGCCGGCGTGCGCGTGACCAGCCGCGACCCGGAGCACGAGCTGCGCGAGGTCCGCGAGAACCCGGTCCGCGGCCATCTCAACAAGTACAGCCCGGCCTCGATCGCGCAGGAGCTCGACTGGGCCGTCGACCCCGCCCGCTTCCCCCGCGAAGGCCTGGTGCCCGCCGGCGACGTGATGGCGGACCCCTTCCTGCACGAGCGCGCCGCGCATGGCGGCATCGAGGCGCTGTTGGCCCGGCGCCGGCAGGTCTCGGCCTATTTCGCGCAGGCCTTCGCCGCCGACATGGTGGTGGTCACCCTCGGCACCGTCGAGACCTGGTTCGACCGGCGCACCAAGCGCGCGCTCAACAACCCGCCGCTGCAGCGGATCTATGACGAGGAGCCGGACCGTTTCTCGGTGCGCCGGCTCGACACCGCCGAGGTCGGCGCCAATCTCAAGACCATCACCTCCCGCCTCAAGGCGCGGAACCCGAAGCAGAAGGTGGTGCTGACGGTCTCGCCGGTGCCGCTCGAGCGGACCTATGGGCCGGAGGACGTGATCGTCGCCAATTTCGCGGGCAAGAGCGTGCTCCATGCCGCGGCGGTGGAATGCGCCGCAGCGCTGCCGCAGGTGGACTACTTCCCGGCCTACGAGGCGGTGCTGACCTCCGATCCGGCGCTGGTCTGGCAGCCGGACCGGCGCACGGTGCGCGACGAGATGATCGCCGCGATCACCCGCAGCTTCGTCGAGCGCTACGGGCTGTTCATCGCGGCCGACAGCAAGACCGCCGGCTCGGCCTGATCAGCCCGGCTTCTTCAGATAGACCCCGGCTTCTTCAGATAGACATAGAAGGCGCCGGCCCCGCCATGGCGCCGATGCGCCTCGTAGATCCCGACGATCTGCCGCGCGAAGGGCCCGCTGCGCAGCCATTTCGGCGCCGCCTCGCGCAGCACCCCGCCCGAGGGCGACATGAAGGGCGCGTCCTCGCGATGATGCCGGCGCCCGCCCCTGGCATCGCCCTTGCCGGTGATCACCAGCAGGCAGCGGCGGCGTTCGGCAATGGCGCGGCGGACGAAGGTATCGAGCCGGGCATGGGCGCGCGCCGCGGTCAGGCCATGCAGGTCGATGCGCGCATCGGGCTCGCGCTCGCCGCGGCGCAGGCGCTCGGCGGTGCGCCGGTCGAGCCCCGGCTCGGGCCGGCCGACGGGGCCGGGATGCGGCGGCCCGTGTGCGGTGACGCCGACCGGCGGCGCGGCGGTGGAGCCGAGCGCGCGGGCCCGCGAACCGGGCCGGGGCAACGAGGTCGCCGGTGCCGGCGGCGCGCGCCGGGGCTCGTCCGAAGGATGCATCTCGGGCATGGCGGGCGGCGAGGCAACGGCGTCCGGCGGCTTCGGCGCCGGGCCTTTCAGCGGATTGGCGGTGCGCGCCACGCGCTCCCAGAGCGCACGCTCCTCGGGCGTCAGCCCGCGGCGGCGGCGTCCGGGCCCCATGGCGCGCGCGGCCTGGCCGGGCTCACTCGCCGGTTGCGCTCAGCAGCCAGTTCGGGTTCGGCGAGCCCATCACGCGGCTGAAGGTCCAGACATCGGTCTGGCGGCGGATCTCGTTGGGATCGCCCTCGACGATGCGTCCCTCGGAATCGCGCACCGCGGTGATCATCTCGCCGACGAAGCGCAGCGTCAGATCGGCCTCCGCGGTATCGGCGTCGAAGCGCAGGGTGTCGACCTTGAGGTCGCGCACGCCGATGAAGCGGCTGTCGACCTTCAGCCCGTCGCGCTCGCGGCTGGCGATCACGCCCTCGAAGGCGGCATAGACATCCGGGGTGAGCAGGTCCTGCAGCGTCGCCCGGTCGCCCTCCTCATAGGCGGTGAGGATCATCTCGTAGGCCGAGCGCGCACCGTGCAGGAACTCCTCGAGGCTGAAGCCGGGCTCCACCTTGCGGATCTCGGCCATGGCGGCACGGGCGTCCTCGTCGAGCGCGCGCATCGCGGCGGCTTCGATCTCGTCGTCCTCCTCCACCGGCCGGGCCGCCTCGGGCCCCGCGCGGTCGGCGCCGCGGCCGGCCGGGCTCGAGGGCGGCTCGAACCCGGTGCGCGTGCCGATCACAGATCGCAGCTTGAACAGCAGGAAGGCCGCGATTGCGAACAGGACGATGAATTCCAGAAGTTGATAGCTCATGCGGCCCTGTCGTCTCCTCGTCCCGCCGCGCCGCGGGGGGTATCGTCCCCGGAAGGCAGCATGGCGGGTGGTGTGGCGGTTATCATCGCTTATGTAAGGCGCTCGGGAGGCAAAGTCTATCGAACCGGCCCCGATTCGTCCCGCGGCTTGCCCGCACAGGCGGGGCGGGGCAGAGACCGGGACACGGACAAGGCAGAAGGAGCGCCGAGTTGCTGATCTTCCTCGCACTCGTGGCGGTGCCCATCATCGAGATCGCGCTGTTCATCGAGGTGGGCGGCTGGATCGGGCTGTGGCCGACGATCGCGATCGTGATCGCCACCGCCGTCGCCGGCACCGCGCTGCTGCGCGCCCAGGGCATGGCGGCGCTCGGCGAGCTGCAGCGCCGGCTTGACCGGGGCGGCGACCCCTCCGGCCCGCTGGCCCACGGCGCGCTGATCCTGGTCGCCGGCATCATGCTGCTGACGCCGGGCTTCTTCACCGACACGGTCGGGTTCCTGCTGCTGATCCCGCCGGTGCGGGCGCTGGTGATCCGCCATCTCGCGAAGCGCGTGGTGGTGATCGGCGCCCGGCGCATGGGGCGCGGCGCCGGGCCGGGCATGGGCGCCGGCGGCGGGCAATGGGGGCCGGGCGGGCCCGAGGACCCCGGCCATGCCACCGTGGAGACCGGCTATCGCGAGGTCGACGAGCCGGCCGGCCGCCCCGCCGAGCCCGCGGAACCCGGCACCGGACAGCTCCCGCGCGAGCGCGACTGACGCGCCGCAACCGCCTGGAAACCGACGGCCCGGCGCCATGCAGGCCCCGCGATACGCCGCGGCATTGCCGTCGGCATCCGGTTCTGCTAGGCGGCTGGCCAACGAAATCGCGCCGACAAATCCATCACAAGGAGCCGTCCGATGACCGACACGACCAGCCAGACCCCCGGTGGCATCGATCTCAACAACCCGCCGATCGCGCGCATGCTCGCCCATTTCACCCGCGACCTCTCCTTCGAGAATGTCGCCGTGATGGAGGGCCAGCAGGTCAAGGGCAACCCGGAGATCCAGGTCAATGTGGGCATGGATGCGAAGTCGCTCGGCGATGACCGCTACCAGGTCAACATGAAGATCAACGCCAAGGCGACCGGCGAGGACAAGACCCGCTTCCTCGTCGAGCTCGACTATGCCGGCCTGTTCACCCTCTCCAACGTGAAGAAGGAGCACCTGCACCCGTTCCTCTTCATCGAGTGCCCGCGCCAGCTGCTGCCCTTCGCGCGCCGCGTGCTGGCCGACGTGACCCGCGACGGCGGCTACCCGCCGCTGATGATCGACAATGTCGATTTCGCCACGCTCTACCGGCAGCGCCTCGAGGCGGCCCGGCAGCAGAAGGCCGAGGGCGACGCCGCGGCCGCGCCGCAGGTCTGATGCCCCGCGCGGCGGCCTTCCCGCGGAGGTCGCCGCCCGCCTGCCGGACGCCCGCCGCCGGAACGTTCGCGCGCCGCTGACCGGGGCCCGCAGCCACGCTCAGCCCTCGCCGGCGGCAAGCTTGCGCCAGAGCGCGGCCTCGCCGAGCTCCTCGACGAAGGCAGCATGGGCCGCCCGTTCCGCCTCGGTGAGCCGGGGCGCCAGCGGCTCGGGCCGCGGCCGCGCCCGCCCCGTCTCCACCTTGCGCACCGTGTCGGTCCGCGCCTTGGCGCCGGCATCGAGCGCGAGGCCCTGCTGCCGCCCGCCCTGCAGCTCGAGATAGACCTCCGCCAGCAGCTCGCTGTCGAGCAGCGCTCCATGCTTGCCGCGGCCGGAATTGTCCACCCCGAAGCGCCGGCACAGCGCATCGAGCGAGACCGCGGCACCGGGAAACTTCCGCCGCGCGATCTTCAGCGTGTCGATCGCCCTGTCCGCCGGCAGCGTGCCCATGCCGAGGCGCACCAGCTCGGCATTGATCATCCGCATGTCGAACTCGGCATTGTGGATGACCAGCGGCGCATCGCCGATGAATTCGAGGAACGCGCCGGAGATCGCCGCGAAGACCGGCTTGTCGCGCAGGAACTCGTCGCCAAGCCCGTGCACCTGGTAGGCATCCGGCGGCATCGGCCGCTGCGGATTGATGTACTGGTGATAGGTCTCGCCCGTGGGCAGGGTGTTGAAGAGCTCCACCGCGCCGATCTCGACGATGCGGTGGCCCTCGTCGGGATCAAGGCCGGTGGTCTCGGTGTCGAGCACGATCTCACGCATCGCGCACCTCCCTGCGGATCCGGGCGAGCGCAGCCGCGACCTGGGCGCGGGTGGCGTCGAGCTCGCCCGAGGTGTCGATCACGATATCGGCCCGCGCGCGCTTCTCGGCGTCCGGGGTCTGCCGTGCGAGGATCTTTGCGAAGGCGGCCTCGGTCATGCCCGGCCGGTCGAGCACCCGGGCGCGCTGGATCTCCGCCGGGGCGCTGACCACGACGACGCGGTCGAAGCCCTCCGCCGCGCCGGTCTCGAACAGCAGCGGGATGTCGCAGAGCGCGATCTCCGCTCCCGCCGCGCGCATCCGGTCGAGAAAGGCCGTGCGGTCCGCCGCCACCAGCGGGTGGATCGCCGCCTCGATCTTCGGCAGCAGCGCGGCATCGGCCAGCACCGCGGCGCGGAGCCTGCTGCGATCGACCCCCTCGGGGCCGATGGCGACCGGCGCGAGCCCGGCAATGGCCGCCGTCCCCTCGCCGTCCGGGCCATAGAGCCGGTGCACCGCGGCATCGGCATCCCAGACCGGCACGCCCTGCTCGGCGAACATCCCCGCCACGGTGGACTTGCCCATGCCGATCGAGCCGGTGAGCGCCAGCGTGATCATCTGCGGATTCGGGTCGGCGCTCATGCGAGGCAGGCCGTGCGCAGGGTCCCGTCCACCGCCGGATCGGCGCCGAACCAGGCGCGGAAGGACGGGCGCGCCTGGTGCAGCAGCATGCCCAGCCCGTCCACCGCCGCGAAGCCCGCCGCCCGGGCCGCCGCCAGCAGCGGCGTCTCGAGCGGGGTGTAGACGATATCGGTCACCGTCAGCCCGGGCTCGGCCATCGAGAGATCCATCGCCAGCGGCGGCTGGCCGGCCATGCCGAGAGCGGTGCTGTTGGCCAGCGTCGCGGCGTTCGAGAGGGCGGCCGCGCGGTGCTCCCAGTCCACCACCCGGATGCGGAGGCCGAAGGCCGCGGCCAGCGCCTCGGCCTTGGCGCGGGTGCGGTTGGCCAGCCGGATCTCCGGGCAGCCGGCCTCGAGCAGCGCCTGCAGCACCGCGCGCGAGGCGCCGCCCGCCCCCAGCACCAGCGCCGGGCCGGCGGCGGCGTCCCAGTCCGGCGCGCCGGCGCGCAGGTTCTCGATGAAGCCATAGGCATCGGTGTTGTCGGCGAGGATGCGCCCGCCCTCGAAGCGGATCATGTTGGCCGCCCCGATGGCGCGCGCCGCGGGCGTCGCCTCGTCGGCCAGGGCGAGCGCCGCCTCCTTGTGCGGCAGCGTCACGTTCACGCCGCAGAAGCCGGCCTTGCCGAGCGCGCGATAGACCTCGGCGAAATCCTCCGGGCGCACGGGCAGGCGGACATAGGCACCCTCGATCCCGTGCGCGGCGAACCAGTGGGCGAAGATCCGCGGCGATTTCGAATGGCTGATCGGCCAGCCCATCACCCCCGCCAGCATCGGTTTCGCATCGCTCATTCCACCAGCTCCCCCCGTGCGCGCAGAAATCCGAGCACCGCCAGCAGCGGCAGCCCAAGCACCGTGAAATAGTCCCCCTCGACAGCGCTGAAAAGCTGCGCCCCGAGCCCCTCGAGATGATAGGCGCCGACCGACTCGAGCACCGCCGGGCCGGCCTCCGCCAGGTAGCGGTCGAGGAAGGCATCCGAAAACGGCCGCATGGTGAGCCGCGCGGCGCCGACATGGCGCCAGACCGGCTGGCCCGCCTCGGCGATCACCGCCGCCGAGAGCAGCCGGTGGGTCTGTCCGCGCAGCCCGGCAAGCTGCGCCCGCGCCGCCGCCGCATCGGCCGGCTTGTCGAGCATCCCGGCCTCGCTGACCAGCACCTGGTCGGCGCCGAGCACGAGGCCGGGACGCCCGGCGCTGACGCGGATCGCCTTCAGCTCCGCAAGCGTGTCGGCGATGTCGCGGGGCGGCGCCTGCTCGGCCAGCATCGCCGACTTCACCGCGGCCTCGTCGATGCGCGCGGGGGCGATCTCGATCGCCACGCCGGCGGCGCGCAGCATCTCCGCCCGCGCCCGGCTCGCACTCGCCAGGACCAGCGTCACGGGCATTCCTCCGTCGCTTCTGCGGGGTCGTCTCCCGCGGCCTCGTCGCGCTGGCGCAGGGTCATCTGGATCGCCGCGGCGGTCTCCTCGATCGAGCGGCGGGTGACGTCGATCACCGGGATCGCGTGCCGCTCGAAGAACAGCCGCGCATCGGCAACCTCGGCCTGGATGCGGTCGAGATCGGCATAATCCGCCGGGGTGTCGCCCAGCGCCTCGAGCCGTTCGCCGCGGATCTGCGCCAGCCGGAGCGGGCTCGCGGTGAGGCCGATCGCCGGGATGCCGGATTCCAGCGCCTTGAAGAAGGCCGGGTCGAGCTCCCGCCCCGGCACCAGCGGCACGTTGGCGGCCTTGATGCCCCGGTTGGCGAGATAGAGGCTGGTCGGCGTCTTCGAGGTGCGGCTGACCCCGGTGAGGATGACATCAGCCTGCATCAGCCGCGTGCCGAGCGCGCCGTCGTCATGGGCCATGGCGAAGTCGATGGCGGCGATGCGCTCGAAATAGCTGCGGTCGATCTGGTGCTGCAGGCCGACGCCGCTGCTCGGGGCGCGCCCGAAGGCCTCGCCGAGCCGGGCGATAAGCGGGTCGAGCGGCGCGATCGCGGGCACCCCGAGGCTGGCGCAGGCGGCCTCGAGCCGGTTGCGGAAGCTGCGCTCGGCCAGCGTGTAGCACATCAGCCCCGGCCGCGCCCGCAGCCGGGCGATGGCGCGGTCGAGATCCGCCTCGGTCCGCACGAAGACGGTGACCTCGAGCTCCACGGAGACATTGCCGAAGGGCGCGAGGCAGGCCCGCGCCAGCGCCGCCAGCGTCTCGCCGGTGGAATCCGAGACGAGATGGATCGTGTGCTGCCGTGAGTGCGGCATGTCTCCTCCCCTTGCCGGGTGGTTTGCAGGCGCCGAGCCTCGCCCGGATCGGCCCGCGATGGAAGGGGGTCGGCCCCGGCCCGCCGGCGCCTGTGAATAACGGGGAAGGCGGGGACGGCGGCGCATCCGTCCACTGCCAGCGGGGAAAACCCGGGCAGTTGTCAAACTGTGGACGACATGCGCCGATCCGTCCGGGACAGTGGCGAAATCGGGGAGAAATCCGTGGAAAACTTCTGAAAGCTGGCGATATTTTTTTCTTTTTTTCAATGGTTTGGCAAATGCGAGTTCAACCAGTCGGAAAACTCGGAAAGCTGAGGAAAAATGTGGATAACTGTGTTGGTAAAACCCGGGGCACCGGTAATCCCCGGCTTTCAGGGTTCCACTTAAGACTCCATCCTTTTAAGAGTCTCCCTGTTGAATCACGCGAGCAGATCCGATGAAACGCCTCCTGTCCGTCCTCAAGGGCGACGCGCTCTCGCCGCCGCCGGTCTGGCTCATGCGTCAGGCAGGGCGCTACCTGCCCGAATACCGGGCCACACGGTCCCGCGCGGGGGGCTTTCTCGACCTCTGCTACACGCCGGAACTCGCCGAAGAAGTAACGCTGCAGCCGATCCGGCGCTTCGGTTTCGATGCAGCGATCCTCTTTGCCGACATCCTGCTGGTGCCGCAGGCGCTCGGCATGAAGCTCTGGTTCGCCGAGGGCGAGGGTCCGCGGCTGGCCTGGCCCGGCGACGCGCCGGATATCCGCGCGCTGAAACCCGTCGACGAGATCGACGAGACCCTCGCGCCGGTCTATGAAACCGTGCGCCGGCTCTCGGCCTCCCTGCCTGCGGAAACCGCGCTGATCGGCTTTGCCGGCGCGCCCTGGACGGTGGCGACCTACATGGCCGCCGGCCGCGGCACCCCGGACCAGGGACCGGCGCGGCTCTGGATGTATCGCGACCCGGCTGGCTTCGAACGGCTGATCAACATCGTCACCGAAGCGACGATCCACTACCTGTCGCGCCAGATCGAGGCCGGGGCGGAGGTCGTGAAGGTCTTCGACAGCTGGGCCGGCACGCTGGCTCCGGAGCCCTTCGAGGCCTATTCCGTCGCGCCGATGCGGCGGATCGTGGCGGCTCTGAAGGCACGGCATCCCGTCGTGCCGGTGATCGGCTTCCCGCGCGGGGCCGGTCCGGGCTATGTGGGTTTCGCCGAGGCGACCGGCGTCGATGCGCTGGCGCTCGACCACACCGTGCCGCTCGACTGGGCGCGCAAGGCGCTGCCCAAGCTCGCGCTGCAGGGCAATCTCGATCCGGTGCTGATGGTGACCGGCGGCGACGCGCTGACGCAGGCGGCCCGGCGCATGGTGGCCGGGATGGCGGGCCATCCCTATGTCTTCAATCTCGGCCACGGGATCACCCCGGATGCCGATCCGGCCCATGTCGACCAGCTGCTGCGCGCGATCCGCGGCTGATATCCGGGCCTGACCCCGAGCTCCCTCCGGAGGCGCTGAGATGCAGGATCTGCTGCTCGAACACTACGCCTGGATCAAGGCGCTGCACGTGATCTCGGTGATCGCCTGGATGGCCGGCATCTTCTACCTGCCGCGGCTCTTCGTCTATCACGCCGAGAAGGCGGCGCCGGGCTCCGAGCTCTCGGAGACGTTCAAGGCGATGGAGCTCAAGCTCTTCCGCTTCATCATGGGGCCGGCGATGAGCGCGACCTGGCTCTTCGGCCTGCTGATGCTCTGGGCGAACGGGCTCGACTGGCTGGCGGCGAGCCCCTGGCTGCATGCCAAGCTGGTGCTGGTGGCGGCGATGACCTGGTTCCACCACTGGCTCGGCGCCCGGCGCAAGGAGTTCGCGGCGGATGCCAACACCCGCTCCGGCCGCAGCTACCGGCTGATGAACGAGGTGCCGACGCTGCTCATGGCCGGCATCGTGATCCTGGTGATCGTGCAGCCGTTCTGAGCCGCCGGGCGGCCGGAACCGGGGCGAATTCTTCACACCGCTTGACTTTCCCGGCAAAGCCACGCATGTTCCTGCCCCAACGGCCGGCGCGTCTGCGCTGGTGCGCATTTCTGCGCCCCCTCCCTCCCCCCATCTGGTTCCCGAGATGACCCAACAGAAGCTGTCCGACCTCAAGGCGAAGTCGCCGACCGATCTTCTTGCGCTCGCCGAGAGCCTCGAGGTGGAAAACGCCTCCACGCTGCGCAAGCAGGACATGATGTTCGCGATCCTGCGCGAGCTTGCCGACCGTGACGAGGAGATCATCGGCTCCGGGGTGCTGGAGGTGTTGCAGGACGGTTTCGGGTTCCTGCGCTCGCCCGAGGCCAACTATCTCCCCGGCCCGGACGACATCTACCTCTCGCCCAACCAGATCCGGAAATTCGGCATCAAGACCGGCGACACCGTCGAGGGCCCGATCCGCGCACCGAAGGACGGCGAGCGGTATTTCGCGCTGCTCAAGGTCAACACGATCAATTTCGAGGATCCCGACCGGGTCCGGCACAAGGTGCATTTCGACAACCTGACGCCGCTCTATCCCGACGAGCGGCTGAAGATGGAGATCGAGGATCCGACGATCCGCGACCGCTCCGCCCGGGTGATCGACCTCGTATGCCCGATCGGCAAGGGCCAGCGCGGGCTGATCGTGGCGCCGCCGCGCACCGGCAAGACGGTGATCCTGCAGAACATCGCCAAGTCGATCGAGGTGAACCACCCCGAGTGCTACCTGATCGTGCTGCTGATCGACGAGCGCCCCGAGGAGGTGACCGACATGCAGCGCTCGGTGGCGGGCGAGGTGGTCTCCTCCACCTTCGACGAGCCGGCGACGCGGCATGTCGCGGTGGCCGAGATGGTCATCGAGAAGGCCAAGCGGCTGGTCGAGCACGGGCGCGACGTGGTGATCCTGCTCGATTCGATCACCCGCCTCGGCCGTGCCTACAACACCGTGGTGCCGTCCTCCGGCAAGGTGCTGACCGGCGGTGTCGATGCCAACGCGCTGCAGCGGCCGAAGCGCTTCTTCGGCGCCGCGCGGAACATCGAGGAAGGCGGATCGCTGACCATCATCGCCACCGCGCTGATCGACACCGGCAGCCGCATGGACGAGGTGATCTTCGAGGAGTTCAAGGGCACCGGCAACTCGGAGATCGTGCTCGACCGCAAGATCTCCGACAAGCGCGTGTTCCCGGCCATCGACATCCTCAAGTCCGGCACCCGGAAGGAGGATCTCCTGGTCTCCAAGTCCGATCTCACCAAGATGTTCGTGCTGCGCCGGATCCTCAACCCGATGGGCACCACCGATGCCATCGAGTTCCTGCTCGGCAAGCTCAAGCAGACCAAGACCAACAGCGATTTCTTCGACTCGATGAACGCCTGAGCCGCGGCCGCCGCAGGCCTGGCCCTTGCGGCTGCGGTCCCCGCGCCGTAAGCCCGGCTGGTGGGTGTCCGTACGGGTGAGGGAATGGGCCGCGTCGATGACTGATGGCCGCCAGTCGCAGAGGCCGCCGGTCGCGGCGCCGGGGCATGTTGCCGTGTTCCTGCTGTCGCTCGGCCTCGGCGGTGCCGAGCGCAACATGCTGACCCTGATCCGGCACCTGGCGGCGCGCGGGCACCGTGTCGATGTGGTGCTGATCCGGGCCGACGGCCCGTTTCTCGACTGCCTGCCGGAAGCGGCCCGCCTGGTGGATCTCGGCGCGCGCAGCAAGGTCGGCGCGCTGCCGGGGCTGGTGCGCTACCTGCGCCGGGCGCGGCCCGACACGCTGCTCTCGGCCATGGCCTCGGTGAACTGCATCGCGGTGCTGGCGCGGATGCTGGCGGGCGTGCCGGTGCGGCTGGTGCTGTCGGAACGCTCGACGCTAAGCATGGAGGTGGCCCGCGCGCCGGCGTTCAGGGTGCTGCCGGCGGCGATGCGCCGGCTCTATCCGAAGGCGGATGCGGTGATCGCGGTGAGCGAGGGCGTGGCGGACGATCTCTCGCAGACCATCGGCCTGGCCCGCGAGCGGATCGAGGTGATCTACAACCCGGTGCTGACCCGGGCGCTGCTGCAGGGCCGCGACGTGCCGCTCGACGATCCCTGGTTCGCGCCGGATGCGCCGCCGGTGGTGCTCGCGGTCGGGCGGCTGCACGAGCAGAAGGATTATGCCACCCTGATCGCGGCCTTTGCCCGGCTGCGGGCAACGCGGCCCTGCCGGCTGGTGATCCTCGGCGAGGGGCCCGAGCGGGAGGCGCTGGAGCGGGCGGCGGCGGCCACCGGCCATGGCGACGACATCCGCCTGCCCGGCGTGCGCCAGGAGCCCTATCCCTCGATGGCGCGGGCCGGGGTGTTTGCGCTGAGCTCGCGCTGGGAAGGCCTGCCGACGGTGCTGATCGAGGCGCTGGCCTGCGGCGTGCCGGTGGTCTCGACCGATTGCCCGAGCGGCCCGGCGGAGATCCTCGAGGGCGGCCGTCATGGCCGCCTCGTGCCGGTGGGCGATGCGGCGGCGCTGGCCGAGGCGCTGGCCGAGGCGCTGGACGGGCCGCGCCCCGGCCCGGAAGCGGCGGCCCGCTTCGCCGCCGGCCCGCTGCTGGCGCGGCACGAAGCGGTGCTCCTGCCCGAGCCGGACCGGGCCCGCGCGCCGCTGGTCGGCCTGCTGCTGCCCAATCTCGGCGGTGGCGGCGCGGAGCGGGTGGCGCTCAACCTGGCGCGGCAGTTCGTCGATGCCGGCTACCGTGTGGATCTCGTGGTGATGCAGGGCAAGGGCGCGCTGATCGACCAGGTGCCCGAGGGCGCCCGGCTGGTCGACCTGCGCGTCGGCTGGCGGATCTTCGCGCTGCCCCGGCTGGCCCGCTATTTCCGCCGCGAGCGGCCGCAGGCGCTGCTGTCCTCGATGGCCTCGAGCAACTGCATCGCCTGGGGCGCGCGGCTGCTGGCGCGCTCGGGCACCCGGCTGGCGGTGTCGGAGCATTCCACCCTGTCGGTCGAGGTGCGGCGCAACTGGTATCGCCGCCTGCTGCCGGTGGTGATGGCCCGTGCCTATCCGCGCTGCGACGCGGTGGTGGCGGTCAGCCGCGGCGTGGCGGACGATCTCGCGGCGATGATCGGCCTCGCGCGCGAGCGCATCGAGGTGGTGCACAACGCGGTGATCGGGCCGGAGCTCGAGGCGCGCAGCCGCGAGGTGCCGGCGCATCCCTGGTTCGCGCCCGGCGCGCCGCCGGTGATCCTCGCCGTCGGCCGGCTGGCGCGGCAGAAGAATTTCGAGCTGCTGATCGAGGTCTTCGCGAAGCTGCGCCGGCAGCGGGAGGCGCGGCTCCTGATCCTCGGCGAGGGCGAGGAGCGGGCCATGCTCGAGGCTCTGGTGGCGCGGCTCGGGCTCGGCGAGACGGTCGCGATGCCGGGCTTCGTCGACAACCCCCATGCCTATATGCGGGCCGCCGCGCTCTTCGTGCTGAGCTCGCGCTGGGAGGGGCTGCCGACGGTGCTGATCGAGGCGCTGGCCTGCGGCGCCCGGGTGGTGGCGACCGACTGCCCGAGCGGCCCGGCGGAGATCCTCGAGGACGGCCGGCTCGGCCGCCTCGTGCCGGTGGAGGACGGCGAGGCGCTCCTCGCCGCGGTCCTTGCCGCGCTCGACGACCCGCCGCCGGGGCCGCGCGACCTCAAGAGCTATACCCATGCCGCGGCCTTTGCGCGCTACGAGGCGGTGCTGGTGCCCGATCCCGCCCGCCGCCCGCCGCGGCGGGTCTCGCACGCGCAGGCATCGCCGGCTTGTGTCGCATCGCCGGAGCCGCTACCTCCCAAGGGGACAGCAACGGAGGTCGCCCCCATGCCCGTGCAAGCCAGCGAGATCGAGCGCCTGCTCCGCGCGCGCTTTCCCAATGCCAGGATCGAGATCCGCGACCTGGCGGGAGACGGCAACCACTATGCCGCGACCGTGGTCGACGAGGAGTTCCGCGGCATGAACCGCGTGCAGCAGCAGCGGCTCGTCAACCAGGCGCTGAAGCCGATCCTCGAGGGCGCGAACGCGCCGCTCCACGCCCTCGCGCTGCAGACCAGCGCGCCGGACTGACCGGCCCGCGCCGGTGCGCGGCGGGGCATGACCTTGCAGGAGGGGGGGCAGCGGAATATGTCCTCGCCTTGAGCGGCCCGGCGCCGCATACCCACGGAGGCCCCGATGACCGAGACCACCACGCCCCAGATCAACGACCTGATCCGGCAGACTGTCGAGCAGAACGATGTCGTGCTCTTCATGAAGGGCACGCCGGAGGCGCCGCAATGCGGCTTCTCCAGCAAGGTCAGCCAGATCCTCGGCTTCGTCGGGGTCGAGTACCAGGGCATCAACGTCCTCGAATCGGACGAGCTGCGCCAGGGCATCAAGGCCTTCTCCGACTGGCCGACGATCCCGCAGCTCTACGTCAAGGGCGAGTTCGTCGGCGGCTGCGACATCGTGATCGAGATGACCCTCTCGGGCGAGCTCGACGAGATGCTGGAGAAGAACGGCGTCACCTTCTCGAAGGAAGCCGCCGAGCAGATCCGCGCGCATAACGGCTGATCCTGCGCCGACGCCCCCGGCGCGCCGGGGAGCCGAGGGAGGGTGGACATGCAGATCTTCGTCGGCCTCGGCAATCCCGGGGCGAAATACGCGCGCAACCGGCACAACATCGGCTTCATGGCGCTCGACGCCATCGCCGATGCGCATGGTTTCGGGCCGTGGCGGGCGAAGTTCCAGGCGGAGATCGCCGAGGGCCGGCTCGGCACCGAGCGTGTGATGCTGCTGAAGCCGCAGACCTTCATGAACCTCTCCGGCCAGGCGGTCGGGGAGGCGATGCGCTATGTCAAATGCGCGCCCGAGGAGATCACCGTCTTCCATGACGAGCTCGACCTCGTGCCCGGCAAGTGTCGGGTGAAGAAGGGCGGCGGCCATGCCGGGCACAACGGGCTGCGCTCGCTGCACCAGCACATCGGCGACAGCTATGCCCGGGTGCGTCTCGGCATCGGTCATCCGGGGCACAAGGACCGGGTCTCGGGCTATGTGCTGCACGACTTCGCCGCCGCCGAGCGGGACTGGCTGGAGGCGCTGCTCGCCGGCATCGCCAAGGGCGCGGTGAAGCTTGCCGCGGGCGATGCCTCCGGGTTCATGAACGCGGTGGCGCTGGAGATGGGCCCACTGGCGCCGGCCGAGCCGAAGCCGAAGCCGAAGAAACCGAAGCCCGCCGCGAAGGATGCCCCGGCGGCCGCCGAGACCTCCGGCGACAGCGCCGGCGCGCCGGCGGAGGAGAGCGCCTCGCCCTTTGCCGCGCTCACCGGCCTGTTCCGGCGCAAGTGAGCCGGCCCGGCCGGCGGGGCGGCGGGGCTTGACCCCTTCCCGCCCCCGTGCAAAAGCCCGCGCGAAGGTGGCTGGAGGGCGAAAATGGGCTTCAAATGCGGGATCGTGGGGCTGCCGAATGTCGGCAAGTCCACGCTGTTCAACGCGCTGACGCGCACCGCCGCGGCGCAGGCGGCGAATTTCCCCTTCTGCACCATCGAGCCGAATGTCGGCGAGGTGGCGGTGCCGGATGAGCGGCTCGACCGGCTGGCGGCGATCGCCGGCTCGAAGCAGACGATCCCGACCCGGCTGACCTTCGTCGACATCGCCGGGCTGGTGAAGGGCGCGAGCAAGGGCGAGGGCCTCGGCAACCAGTTCCTTGCGAACATCCGCGAGGTCGATGCCATCGCCCATGTGCTGCGCTGCTTCGAGGACGACGACATCACCCATGTCGAGGGCCGCGTCGATCCGGTGGCCGATGCCGAGACCATCGAGACCGAGCTGATGCTGGCCGATCTCGAGAGCATCGAGCGCCGGCTGCAGGGCCTCGTGCGCAGGATCAAGGGCGGCGACAAGGAGGCCAGGGAGCAGGAGCGCCTGCTGCTCGCCGCCAAGGCCGCGCTCGAGGAGGGCCGCCCGGCGCGCACCGTCGAGGTCTCGGCCGAGGACGCCCGCATCTGGGCCGGGCTGCAGCTGCTGACCACCAAGCCGGTGCTCTATGTCTGCAATGTCGATGAGGGCTCGGCCGGCGAGGGCAATGCGCAGTCGGCCCGGGTCGCCGAGATGGCGGCGGCGCAGGGCGCCGGGCATGTGGTGATCTCGGCCGCCATCGAGGAGGAGATCGCGCAGCTCCCCGACGACGAGCGCGCCGAGTTCCTCACCGATCTGGGGCTCGAGGAGCCGGGGCTCGACCGGCTGATCCGCGCCGGCTACGAGCTGCTCGGCCTCGTCACCTATTTCACCGTCGGCCCCAAGGAGGCCCGCGCCTGGACGATCCGCGACGGCACCCTGGCGCCGCAGGCCGCCGGCGTGATCCACGGCGATTTCGAGCGCGGCTTCATCCGCGCCGAGACCGTGGCCTTCGACGATTTCATCGCCTGCAACGGCGAGGCCGGCGCCCGCGATGCCGGCAAGCTCCGCGCCGAGGGCAAGTCCTACCGCGTCGCCGATGGCGACGTGCTGCACTTCCTGTTCAACACCTGATCCGCTGCCCGGCGGCTGCGACGCGGCGACCGGGCATCCCCGCCCCGCGCGGCGCTCAGCCGGCGGTCGGCGGCCAGATCAGGATCAGAATCCAGGTCGCCGCCAGCACGATCGGCACGCCGATGCCGCCGACGAAACCCATCAGCGGGATCGCCGGCGTGTTCGGCAGGACGATGGAGAACTCGCGCCGGTCGGCCTCGCCGTCATAGGCGCCCTGCCGCGCCTTGCGGCGCCATTGCCGGCTGCGCCAGACCGCGGCGAGGATCGAGACGAGGATCAGCAGGCAGAGCAGGAAGCCGAGCACCGGCACCAGCGGAAACAGCAGGCTGTCGGCCAGCGAGGGACCGTTGGTGGCGATCGTCAGCGGCATCAGCAGGAAGGCCTGCGAGGCGATCAGCCAGTTGACCCGGGCGGTGACGAGGGCCAGCTCGCCGGTGATCTCGGCGCGGATGCCGCGATAGATCGCGTCGTTCTCTGGCGAGCGCTCGATGCGGGGCGCGGGCGCCGGCGCGATGTCGATGACCACGGCCTGCGGCGGGTCCTGCGGGCCTGGCGGGTCCGGCACGGGGCTGTCGGGGACGATGCTCATGGGTGGCCTCCTGTCCGTCCTCTTTCACTCCGGCGCAATGACGGCGAGATAGGGACCGAGCGGCCGCTCGCCCGCACCGGTCGGCACCGGGACACGGTGGCTCACCGACGGCAGCGACCGGAGATAGGCGACCAGCGCCGTGCCGTCCGCCTCGTTCAGCACGGAGAAGAACTGCCAGGGCATGATCGGCGCGAGCAGGCGGCCGTCGGGCCGCTCGCCGGTGCGCAGGGCCGTGAGGATCTCCGCATCGCTCCAGCTCCCGAGGCCGGTCTCCGCATCCGGGGTCAGGTTGGGCGGGAAGAAGACGCCGAGCCCCGGCACCTCGAAGCCGATGCTGGCGCCGCCGAGCGCGCGCGTCTCGTCGATCTCGCCCTCCGGGCCGCGGGGGGAATGGCAGTCGCCGCAGAGCATGATTCTGGCGAGATAGGCGCCGCGGTCGATCAGGTCGTCGGGGGCGTCTGCGGCGGCGGCGGGGCCGTGCAGGCCGGCTGCCGCAAGGACGCTGGCGACCATGTGCTTGATGGCCATCTGCTGGTGTCCTCGAGAGCTCTGCCGCCGGGATCGGGGCATCAGGCCGAGGCTATGCCTGCCGCCGCGGAAATCTCGCCGGATTTCGACCCGCGTGTCGGATTCCGCCGGTCGGCTGCGTTTTCCAACCAGGGGTTGTGGCGTCCTTCCGGTGCAGGGCAGCCGGAGGGCGGCGGGCGCTCTCGTCGCGGACTGGCCCGCCGCGCCGGCGCCCTCACGCCGCCTTGAGCGGATGTGGCCGGCCGGGTTCACCGACCCGGCCCCGGGCCGCCCGGCGCCGCAGCCCGGCGATGGCGCCAAGCCCCGAGAGCAGGAGCAGCAGGGCCGGCGGCAGCGGCACCACCCCGACGCCGACGGAGGTGATCGTGCCGCTGGCGATCGGCGCCGGATCGAGCAGCGCATTCGCCGCGAGGCCGCTGATCTCCACCCCCACCTCCGGCGCGAAGAGGCTCATTTCCGATCCGATCCAGGATTGCAGCAGCGCGCCGAAGTCGATCGGCTGCGCCGGCAGGATATGGGCGTCGAGATAGAGCCGGGTCCAGGAGAAACTCCCGAAGAGGCCATAGGCCGGGCCGTCGGCCTCGAGCTTCATGGTATCGTTGTCGAACTCGCGGTCGAAGGAGATCGTGCCGGCTCCCGCGTCGAGCCGGCTGCCGTTGACATACCAGCGCCTGATGTAGCCGGGGTTCGAGACGAAGGGCCCGTTGCTCCCGTTCAGCGCCTCGGGGAAGGCGAGGAGCTCCTCGAACCAGATCTCGAAGGTGAAGGTGTCGCTGTCGAAGAGCCCGGGAATGTTGCCGTCGATCGTGGTGATGCCGCTGCCGAAGATGCGGATCGGGTCGGCCGCTGCCGGCGGGGCGGCGAGCGCCGCAAGGAGAAGGCCGGCCAACGCGCCGCTGAACCTACGCACTGCCATGACGCATCCTTTCGCTCACGTCTGCGGCACCATCCTACAGGAGCGCGGGGCCATGACCTAATCGGGCCGGCAGGCGGCGGTGACGGTGGCGCAGGGGAAGCGTTTTCAATGTGGACAGACGTTACGTCATCGACTACGTATTTCACATGTTCTTGCGTAGTTCACTCTTGTTCTTTCCGGAAATTCCGTAACGGGGAGGCCTCTCATGGACAATCTTGCTCGCGGGGTTGCCGCGGCCGTGCTCGTGCTTGCGATGGCGGGTGGGGCGGGTGCCGAAGAGGCGCATTGCAAGCTCTATCCCAAGGTCGACCTGCTGATGAACAGCCACGATCTCGTCGGCGCCGGGGCCTGCAAGGCCGCCTGCGTCGAGACCGAGGGCTGCACCGGCTGGTCCTACACCCCGCACACCTTCAACCCGAAGACCGGCCCCGGGCAGTGCCGCCTGATGGCCGAGGTCGGCGAGCAGGCCGAGAACGACCGCGACTATTGCGGCCGGATCTGACCGCCACGCTTCCCCGCACCGCATCATAGGAGACAAGCCATGACCATCCGCACCGCCCTCCTGGCGCTCGGCTTCGCCGGCGCGCTCGGCACCCTGGCCAGCGCCGCCGAGTTCGAGCAGTGCTCGATCACCCCGGTGGACCAGGTCGGCTTCATCGACACCTTCACCGCCCCGGAGGACTGCGTCGAGGCCTGCAAGAGCACCGAGGGCTGCGACAGCTGGAGTTTCCGCCCGCACAGCTTCGACAAGTCGGCACCCGGGCAGTGCAAGCTGATCAAGGGCGTCTTCGCCAAGGAGGCCACGCCGAAGAGCTTCTGCGGCCAGCTCTGAGGCCCGAACCCGCGGCGTCGCCCGTGTCGGTTTCGGCGCGGGCGGCGTCCGTTCCGGCATCTCCCGCCGCCCGCGGCGCGGCTAGGGTCGCGGTGCGGCCACCAGCGGAGGGGGACCGGGCCAATGGCGACACTCGACTGGCATGCGGAGCGGAGCGATCTCTCGGACATCGCGCTGCTCGACCGGGCGCCGGAGAGCGCGGGCATCGACCTCGCCGCCGTGCGCCGCTATCGCCGCGACCGGGTGCGCGCCGAGATGGTGGCCCGCGAGATCGATGCGGTGCTGCTCTCCGACCCGGTCAACATCCGCTATGCCACCGGCACCCGGAACATGCAGGTGTTCAGCCAGCGCAACGCCCCGGCGCGCTACCTGCTGCTGACCGAACACCGCTCGATCCTCTTCGAGTTCACCGGCTGCGAGCATCTCGCCGCGGGTTATGACACCGTGGACGAGGTGCGCCCGGCGCGGACCGCGAGCTTCGTCGCCGCCGGCCCGGAGATCGCCGCCCGCGAGCGCGCCTGGGCGGCCGAGATGGCGGCGCTGGTGAGCGAGCTTTGCGGCGCCGGCGCGACGCTCGGCATGGAGCGGATGAATGCCGGCGCCGCGCTGGCGCTGGCGGCGGAGGGGCTGCGCCTCGTGGACGCGCAGGAGCCGGTGGAGATGGCCCGGGCGATCAAGTCTGCCGAGGAGCTGAAATGCGTAAACGCCTCGCTGCGCGCCACCGAGATCGCGGTGGGCAAGCTGCGCGCGGCGATCCGCCCCGGGCAGACCGAGACCGCGCTCTGGTCGGTGCTGCACAGGTCGGTCATCGAGCAGAACGGCGACTATTGCGAGACCCGCCTGCTCAACACCGGCCCGCGCACCAATCCCTGGTTCCAGGAGACCGCGCACCGGGTGATCGAACAGAACGAGCTGATCGCGCTCGATACCGATGTCGTCGGCTGCCACGGCTACTACTCGGATTTCTCGCGCACTTTCCATGCCGGGCCGGACCGGCCGACGCCGGCGCAGCGCGAGCTCTACCGCCTGGCGCATGAGCAGGTGCAGCACAACATGGGCATCCTGAAGCCCGGCATGAGCTTTCGCGACTATGCCGAACGGGCCTGGGACATCCCGGCGAAATATCACGCCAATCGCTACTACCTCTCGGCGCATGGCTGCGGCATGACCGGGGAGTATCCCTATCTCTACCACCGCGGCGATTTCCCCGATGCCGGCTATGACGGCGAGATCCTGCCGGGCATGACGATCTGCGTGGAGAGCTATATCGGCGCGGAGGGCGGCAGCGAGGGCGTGAAGCTCGAGCAGCAGGTGCTGGTCACCGGGACCGGGATCGAGCTGCTCTCGCGCTTTCCCTTCGAGGCGGCGCTGCTGGAGGGCTGAGACCGGCCCGGGCGCCCCGGCCTCGGTGCCCTGGCAAGCCCCTATCGAACCTGCACCGATCTCGAATGCCCCGTTTCGGGACGTATGGGCCGCAGTTCAGCTCACCGCGGTGCGCAGCTTGCGCACCTCGTCATAGGCGGCGTTGATCCGCGCGAGGCGCTGCTCGGCGAGGCGGAGGGCCTCCTGCGGCAGGCCGTGGGCGAGCATCCGGTCGGGGTGCAGCTCGCGCACCTGGTTGCGATAGGCGGTGCGCAGGGCCGCGTCGTCGATATCCGGGGTGACGCCGAGGATCAGGTAGGGGTTGGCCCCCTCGGGCATGTGCCGGGCCTTCAGCGAGGCCATGCAGCGCTCCGGCACCCCGAAGATCGCGGCCACCTCGTCGAGGAAGGCCTCCTCGCCGGGGTGGAACTCGCCGTCGGCCATGGCGATGAAGACCAGCCCCTCGATGATGTCCACCAGCACCGCCGGGCGGTCGTGGAACATCCGCGCGATGCGGCGGGCGTAGAAGTCGAAGCCCGCGACATCCATCCGCGCGGTGTTGTAGACCCGCGCCGCCGCCGCCTCGTCCTTCGGGGCGATGTGGAAGATCCGCTTGAAGGCGGCGATCTCGTCGCGGGTGACCCGGCCATCGGCCTTGGCCATCTTGGCGCCGAGCGCGATCACCGCGATGGTGAAGGCCACGGTCTTCTCGGGCTCGCGCGACATGCGCTCGAACAGGGCGCTGAGCGGCTCGCCAGCGCGGAGGGCCCCGATGGCCTGTCTGATTCGCTGCCAGATCGACATGGCTGCAGAATAGTCGCTAGTCGGCGACCGATCCCAGCCCCCTCGACGCGCCGGGTGTCGCAGCGGCGATAACCTTTGCGTCAGCGCGGCCCGGCAGAACCATGCGGGGCCGGATTTCCGGCGCGAGGCGGCGGGCAGGACACGGATTGTCGCGAGCCGCCCGCCCCGCTAGGTTGGGACGGACAGGCGAAGCTGGCCGGAGGGGGGAATCCGTGGCGGACAAGCTGTCGGGCAAGACCGTGATCATCACGGGGGCTGCCGGCGATCTGGGCCGGGCCGTGGCATTGCGCCTCGCGGGCGCGGGCGCCCGGCTGATGCTCGCCGACGGGCGGGACGAGGCGCTGGCGGCGCTCAACGACGAGCTCGGGGATGGCGGCGCCTCGGCGGAGCGCTTCAGCTGCAATCTCGAGGAGAAGCTCTCGGTCAACAACCTGCTGGCGGCGACCCACAGCGCCTTCGGCCGGATCGACATCCTGGTGAATGCCGAGCGGCATCCGACCCCCGGCGCCTTCATCGACCTCAAGCCCTCGGAGTTCGACGAGGTCTGGGACACCAACGTGCGCAGCGTCTTCGTGCTCTCCCAGGCGGTGGCGAAGAAGATGATCGCGCAGCGCCAGGAGGACCCGGACTTCCAGGGCGCCATCGTCAACCTCACCTCGATCGCGGCGCGGCGGACGGTCTCGGCGCTGTTCGCCTATTCGGTGTCCTGCGCGGCGCTCGACCAGCTGACCCGCTCGATGGCGGCGAGCCTTGCCGAGCACCGCATCCGGGTGAACGGCGTGGCGCTCGGATCGGTGATGACGGCATCGCTGCGCAACGCGCTGCGCGACCGCGCCGAACTGCGCGACGAGATGATCCGCGTGACCCCGCTCGGGCGCATCGGCGAGGTCGAGGAGGCCGCCCATGCGGTGGCCTATCTCGCCTCCGACGAGGCCAGCTTCGTCACCGGTCAGATCATCGCGGTGGATGGCGGGCGCACGGTGCTCGACCCGCTGGCCTCGCCGGAGCGCTAGGCGCGGCGCTCAGCCGGCATCGAGCGCCAGCAGCATCAGCACGAGATCGAGCGGGCGGCCGAACTTGCGGCCCACGCCCGCGAGGCGCCCGGCCTCGTGGAAGCCGAGCTTCTCGTGCAATGCGAGGCTGGCGGCCTGGTCGGCGCTGATCCCGCCCACCATGCAGGCAAGCCCGTCATCGCGCGCGCGCGCGATCAGCGTTTCGAGGAGGGCGGTGGCGATGCCGCGGCGGCGGAAGGATGCGGCGACATAGACCGAATGCTCGACGGTGCCGGCATAGCCGCCGCCGCTGCGGAAGGCGCCGTAGCTTCCATAGCCGGCCACGCGCCCGTCGGCCTCGGCAACCAACACGGGCCGGCCTGCGGAGAGCCGCTCGACCAGCCAGTCGGCCATGTCCTCGTCGGAAACGGGTGCGGTCCGCCAGCTTGCGGTGCCGCCTCGGATCTCGGCGTTCAGGATGCCGGCAATCGCGGGCACGTCACCCGCCAGCGCCGGGCGCAGCACCGCCGGGGCTCCGCCGGTCAGCGGCGGTCGCGGCTCCGGTCGACGCGGACGCGCACCGGACGCCGCTCGGGCTCCTGCGACCCGGAAGCGACAACGATCGCGACAGCGCCCAGACCAAAGAGCGCGATCAGAATGAGTTCCATCCCTTACTCCCCTGACTATCGCTCTCTAAAGTAATGCTCTAAGCGGGGAATTGCCAGTGCGATGACCGAGATTCTGCGGAGGGCGACGAAATGGCCGAAGGCGGGGGCGGCGGAACCTGGGATTTCTGGATCGACCGGGGCGGCACCTTCACGGATATCGTCGCCGGTGATCCCGAGGGCCGGCTGAGCACCGCCAAGCTGCTCTCGGAGAACCCCGAGCAGTATCCCGATGCGGCGCTGCACGGCATCCGGCGCTTTCTCGGCCTCGGCCCGGCCGACCCGATCCCGGCGCATCGGGTGGGCCGGGTGAAGATGGGCACCACGGTGGCGACCAATGCGCTGCTCGAGCGCAAGGGCGCGCGCACGGTGCTGGTCACCACCCGCGGCCTCGGCGACCAGCTCCGCCTCGCCTACCAGAACCGCCCCGAGCTCTTCGCGCGCGAGATCGTGCTGCCGGAGATGCTCTACGAGCGGGTGATCGAGGCCGGGGAGCGGGTCCGCGCCGACGGCACCGTCGAGATCCCGCTCGACACGGCGGCGCTGGAGGCGGCGCTGGCCGAGGCCAAGGCGGCGGGCATCGAGGCGGTGGCGATCGTCTTCGTGCATGGCTACCGGCACAGCGAGCACGAGGCCGCGGCGGCGCGCATCGCCCGGCGCCTCGGCTTCGGGCAGGTCTCGGTCAGCCACGAGGTCTCGCCGCTGATGAAGATGGTCAGCCGCGGCGACACCACGGTGGTGGACGCCTATCTCTCGCCGATCCTGCGCGCCTATGTCGACCGGGTGGCGGCCGCCTTCGAGGGCGATGCGGCGGGCAAGCTGATGTTCATGCAGTCCTCCGGCGGGCTGACCGATGCCAACCGCTTCCAGGGCAAGGACGCGATCCTCTCGGGCCCGGCGGGCGGCGTGGTGGGCGCGGTCGCCACCGCGCGGATCGCGGGTTTCGGCAAGATCATCGGCTTCGACATGGGTGGCACCTCGACGGATGTCTGCCACTATGCCGGGGATTACGAGCGCGTGCTCAACACCCGCGTGGCGGGTGTGCGGATCACCGCGCCGATGATGGACATCCACACGGTGGCGGCCGGCGGCGGCTCGCGCCTCACCTTCGACGGCACGCGGCTGCGCGTCGGGCCCGAGAGCGCCGGCGCCAATCCGGGGCCGACCTGCTATGGCCGTGGCGGCCCGCTCGCGGTGACCGACGCCAACGTCGTGACCGGGCGGCTGCGGCCGGAGTTCTTTCCCGCGATCTTCGGGCCCGAGGCGAACCGCCCGCTCGATGCCGGGGCCACCCGCGCCGCCTTCGAGGCGCTGGCGGCGGAGGTCGGCAAGCCGGTGGAGGAATTGGCCGAGGGCTTCCTGCAGATCGCGGTCGAGAACATGGCCAACGCGATCAAGAAGATCTCGGTGCAGCAGGGCCATGACGTGACGGAATACTGCCTCACGGTGTTCGGCGGGGCCGGTGCGCAGCATGCCTGTGCCATCGCCGACACGCTGGGCATGGAGACCTGCCTGGTGCACCCGATGGCCTCGCTGCTCTCGGCCTATGGCATGGGGCTCGCCGATATCCGGGCGAGCCGGCAGCAGGCGGTTGAGGCCGAGCTCTCCGACCGGACGCGCCTGCAGGCGGCGGCGGATCTCGACCGGCTGGGCTCGGACGCGGCGGCGGAGGTCGCGGCGCAGGGGGTCGCGGCCGGCGCGGTCCGCACGGTGGAGACCCTGCTTCTCAAGGTGAAGGGCACCGACACCGCGCTGCCGATTCCCTTCGGCACGCTGGCGGAGCTGCGTGAGCGCTTCGGCGAGGCGCATCGCCGGCGCTTCGGTTTCGATGCCGGGGAGGCGGCGCTGGTGATCGAGGCGGTCAGCGCCGAGGCGATCGGCCGCGCCGCCGATCTCGAGGAGCCGGCGCAGGAGACAGCGACCCGCGACGAGGCGGAGATCGAGACCGCGAGAGAGGCGGAGATCCATGTCGGCGGCAGATGGCTGCCGGCGCGCTTCGTGCGCCGCGCGGCGATGCGGCCGGGAGACCGGCTCTCCGGCCCCGCGGTGCTGGTCGAGCCGCATACCTCGATCCTGATCGAGCCGGGCTGGCGCGCCGAGATCACCGCGCACGACCATGTGGTGCTGCGCCGGGTGCTGCCGCGCGAGGCCCGCGCCGTGGGCACCGAGGCCGATCCGGTGATGCTCGAGGTCTTCAACAATCTCACCATGTCGATCGCCGAGCAGATGGGCGCGGTGCTGGAGAACACCGCCGCCTCCGTCACCATCAAGGAGCGGCTCGACTTCTCCTGCGCGCTGTTCGACGCCGCCGGCGATCTCATCGCCAACGCCCCGCACATGCCGGTGCATCTCGGCTCGATGGCGGCAAGCGTGCGCACCGTGATCGCGCAGAACCCGGAGATGCGCCCCGGCGACGTCTTCGTGCTGAACGCGCCCTACAACGGCGGCACCCATCTGCCGGACATCACGGTGGTGACGCCGGTGTGGGACGATGCCGGGCGCGAGGTCCTGTTCTACACCTCCGCACGTGGCCATCACACCGATGTCGGCGGGCTGACGCCGGGCTCGATGCCGCCGGACAGCCGGGTGGTCGAGGACGAGGGCGTGCTGATCGACAACTTCAAGCTGGTCGACGGCGCCACCGGCCGGATGCGCGAGGCGGAGATGCGCGCGCTGCTCACCGGGGCGAAGTATCCCGCCCGCGCGCCGGACATCAACATCGCCGATCTCAAGGCGCAGATCGCCGCCTGCGAGAAGGGCGCGGCCGAGCTGCGGCGCATCGTCGGGCATTTCGGGCTGGATGTCGTGCAGGCCTATATGGGCCATGTGCAGGACAATGCCGAGGAGCTGGTGCGCCGGCGCATCCTGGCGCTGAAGGACGCGGACTATGTCTACGAGATGGATCCGGGCTTCGACGGCGAGCCGCGCGCGATCCATGTCTCGGTGCGGGTCGACCGCGAGGCCCGCTCGGCACGGATCGACTTCACCGGCACCACCGGCCAGCTCGCCACCAACTACAACGCGCCGGAGCCGGTGACGCGGGCGGCGGTGCTCTATGTCTTCCGCTGCCTGGTGGACGACGCGATCCCGATGAACGAGGGCGTGATGAAGCCGCTCGAGGTGGTGCTGCCGGAGGGCACGATGCTCTCGCCGCGCTACCCTGCCGCGGTGATCGCCGGCAATGTCGAGACCAGCCAGGCGGTGACCTCGGCGCTGTTCCTGGCGCTCGGCGTGCAGGCCGCGGCGCAGTCAACCATGAACAACACCACCTGGGGCAACGCGCGCTACCAGTATTACGAGACGATCTGCGGCGGCTCCGGCGCGGGCTGGCGCAACGACGGCACCGGCCATCCCGGCTGCTCCGGCGTGCACACCCACATGACCAATTCGCGGCTCACCGATCCGGAGGTGCTGGAATGGCGCTTCCCGGTACTGTTGGAGGCGTTCCGCCTGCGGCCCGGCTCCGGCGGGCGCGGGAGGTGGGGCGGCGGCGACGGTGCGGTGCGGCGGATCCGCTTCCTCGAGGACATGACCGTGGCGATCCTCTCCGGGCACCGGGTGGTGCCGCCGCCGGGGCTCGATGGCGGCGCGCCGGGGGCCTGCGGGCGGAGCACGGTGATCCGCGCCGACGGCACCGAGGAGCGCCTCGCCTCCGCCGACCGGCGCGAGATGAAGGCGGGCGATGTCTGGCTGCTCGAGACCCCGGGCGGCGGCGGCTGCGGCGCGCCGGAATGAGCCTCACCATCGACATCTCCCGCGGCCGGCCGGAGGATCATGCCGCGATGGTCGAGATCTGGGCCGTGGCGGCGCGGGCGGCGCATCCCTTCGTGCCGGGCGAGGGCCGCGGCGAGCGGCGGCGGCTGGTGGCGGAGCATTTCCTGCCGCGATCGGAGACCCATCTCGCGCGGATCGACGGGCGTTCCCTCGGCTTTGCCGCGGTGCTGGGGGAGGAGCTGGGCGGGCTCTTCGTGCATCCCGCGGCGCAGCGGCGCGGCATCGGGCGGGCGCTGGTGCGGGCCGCCATCGCCGGGCGCGCGTTCCTCACCGTCACCGTCTTCACGCGCAACCCGCGCGCCATCGCCTTCTATCACGCGCTGGGCTTTGCCGAGACCGAGCGGGGCATCGACGGCGAGACCGCCGAGCAGGTGCTCCGGATGCGGCTGGAGGCGGCGCCGTGAGCGGGCTCGCCTGGGCCGGGATCGGGCTCGCCGGCATCGGCCTCGTGCTGATCCTGTTCTGCATCCTGCGCGCGGTGCAGCTGCGCCGCGGCGACGCCGACCCGGAGGTGGCCTCGGCCGGGCTGAAGCGGGTGATCCTCGTCAACACCGCGGCGGTGGCGCTGGCCTTTCTCGGCCTCGCGATGCTGCTGGCCGGGCTGCTGATCTTCTGAGGGGTCCGCGGTCAGCCGAGCGACTTGAAGATGCCCTGGTGGTAGAGCAGCGCCGCGCCCTCATGGATCGAGAAGCCGAGCACCCGGCCCATCAGGATGTCGTGGTCGCCGGCCTCGACCCGGCTGTGCATGGCGCAGTCGAACACCGCCAGCGAGCCGGCGATCAGCGGCGCGCCGAGCGCCCCGGCCTCCCAGGGGGTCGGGCCGAACTTGTCGACCCCGCGGCTGGCGAAGCGCTTGGCGGTGTCCTCCTGACCGGTCTCCAGCACGTTGACGGCGAAGCTCTCGGCGGCGCGGAAGATGCCGTAGCTCGCAGCGGTATGTGCCAGGCAGACCAGCAGCAGCGGCGGGTCGAGCGAGACCGAGGTGAAGGAATTGGCGGTGAAGCCGGCCGGCGTTCCGTCACCGGCGCGGGCGGTGACGATGGTCACCCCGGTGGCGAAGGTGCCGAGGGCGCGGCGCAGCGCGTCCTTGTCATCCGGGGTCTGCAGGGCAAGGGGGGTTTCGGTCGCCATCGGGCCTCTCCGCAACGGGGCCGCGCCGCCCCCGCCCCTGATGTGGCGCAACGCCGCCGGGGTCAAGGTGGCACCGGGCCGGAAGCCGGCTCAGAAGTCGATGGCGATGCCCTTCTTCTCCCAGTCGCCGAAGCGCGTGGGCTCGGGCCCCTGGCGCCCGCCAAGCTCCTTCGGCGAAGGCGCCGCGGCGGCGGCCTCCCGCTCGGCCGCGGCGCGGCGTTCGGCGGCTTCGGCCAGTGCCCGCGCGGCCGCCTCGGCAACCCGCTCTTGGGGTGTCTTCGCGGTCATCCTATATCCCCTCCGAAACTGTTACCCGGGATATGGGCCACACCAACGGGAACGGCAACAGGAGTGATCGAGAGATGAACTATGCCAAGACCGCGCTTCTGCTCGCGGGCATGACGGGGCTTTTCCTCGCCGTGGGCTGGCTCGTCGGCGGCGGCGCGGGCGCCGTGATCGCCTTCGTCGTGGCGGTGCTGATGAACGGCTATGCATGGTGGAGCTCCGACAGCCTGGCGCTGCGCATGCACAATGCCCGCGAGGTCGACGAGCGCACCGCGCCGGAACTCGTGACGATGGTGCGCGAGCTGGCCGCACGGGCCGAGCTGCCGATGCCGCGGGTCTATCTGATCGAGGATGCGCAGCCCAACGCCTTCGCCACCGGCCGCAGCCCCGAGAACGCTGCGGTTGCCGCCACCACCGGCATCTTGCGCACGCTCACCCGCGAGGAGCTGGCCGGCGTGATGGCGCACGAGCTGGCGCATATCAAGAACCGCGATACGCTGATCATGACCATCACGGCGACGATCTCCGGCGCCATCGGCATGCTGGCGAGCTGGGCGCAGTGGTCGATGGTGCTCGGCGGCGACCGCGAGCGCAGCCCGCTCGGCATCGTCGGGATGCTGCTCGCCGCGGTGCTGGCGCCGCTCGCCGCCATGGTGGTGCAGATGGCGATCAGCCGCACCCGCGAATACGCCGCCGACCGCATGGGCGGCGAGATCTGCGGCAACCCGCTCTGGCTCGCCTCGGCGCTGGAGAAGATCGCGCGCGCGGTGCGCGGGCACGAGATGGTGAGCGCCGAGCGCCACCCGGAGACGGCGCATCTCTTCATCATGAACCCGCTTTCCGGCCGGCGCTTCGACAACCTGTTCTCGACCCATCCCGACCCCGCCAACCGCATCGCCGCGCTGGAGGCGCTGGCGGCCGAGATGGGCACCGTCCGCGGCGCCGGCACGGGCGCCCCGATGCGCCCGGCCCGGCCCCGCCCCGCCGCTGCCGCGCCGATGCGCGACTCGCGCATCCCCACGACCCGCCGCCGGAACCCCTGGACGTGAGCCGCGCGCCCCGCGGAAAGGATCGCCGCCCCGCCGACCGCCCTTCCGACCGCCGCTCGGCGCCGGCGCAGCCGCCGGTGCCCGGCCTTGCCGCGCGGCAGGGCGCGGTGTCGGCGATCGCCGCGGTGCTCGACCGTGGTCGCATGTTCGAGGAGACCCGCTTCTCCGGCGACCCGGCAGAGCGCGCCGAGGCCCGCGCCCTGGCCGATCTCACGCTGCGCCGGCTCGGCGAGATCGACACGGCGCTGGCCGAGCGCGTGCCGAAGCCGCCGCGGGCGCCGGTGATCCACATCCTGCGGGTGATGGCGGCGGAGCTGATGTTCCGCCAGACCGGGCCGCATGCGGCGGTGGATCTGGCGGTGCGCCAGGCCAAGGCCGGCCCCGGCGCGCGGCTCGCCGGGCTGGTCAATGCCGTCGGGCGAAGGCTCGCGGCCGAGCCGCCCGCACCGGCGAAGGATGCCGGCTGGCGCAACATGGCCGGCTGGCTCTGGCACCGGCTCGGCACCGACTGGGGGCGCGAGCGGGCGCTGGCCATCGCCGCGGCGCACCTGGTGCTGCCGCCGGTCGATCTCTCGCTGCGCACGCCCGGCGATGCCGAGGCGCTGGCCGTGGAGCTGGAGGCCGAGGCGCTGCCCACCGGCGGGCTCCGGCTTGCGGCGCGGCCGCAGATCAGCGCGCTGCCGGGCTATGCCCAGGGCGCCTGGTGGGTGCAGGACGCCGCCGCCAGCCTGCCGGCGACGCTGATCCCCGAACCCGCCGGCAAGCGCGTGCTCGATCTCTGCGCGGCACCCGGCGGCAAGACCATGCAGCTCGCCGCGGCGGGGGCGCGGGTGACGGCGCTCGACATCTCCGAGGCCCGGATGGCCCGGCTGGCCGAGAACCTCGCGCGGGTAGGGCTCGAGGCCGGGACGGTGGTGGCCGATGCGCTCGACTGGGCGCCGGAGACCCGGTTCGACGCGGTGCTGCTCGACGCCCCCTGCTCCGCCACCGGCACCGTGCGCCGGCACCCGGAGCTGCCGCGGCGCTTCGAGGAGGGCGCGGCCGAGTCGCTGGCCAAGCTCACCGCGCTGCAGGACAGGCTGCTCGACCGCGCCTGGGACTGGGTGGCCCCCGGGGGCTGCCTCGTCTTCGCCACCTGCTCGCTGCTGAAGGCCGAGGGCGAGGACCGCGCCCGCGCCTTCGCGGCGCGCAGCGGCGCCGAGCGGCTGCCGGTCACCGGCCCCTTCGCCACGCCGGAGGGGGATCTGCGCACCCTGCCCGATCTCTGGCCCGAGCGCGGCGGCATGGACGGCTTCTTCGCCGCCCGGTTCCGCCGCCCGGGCTGACGGCGGCGCCCCAGCGACACCGCGGGCACTGGCCTCGGGCCCCACGAGAGGCTATGCGGGCGCCAAATCCGGCGCGCCCGCCGCGCCCATGCTTGCCAGGGATGCTCCGATGACCAGCGATATCCGCCCCGTGCGCACCGCGCTCCTCTCCGTCGCCGACAAGACCGGCCTCACCGATCTCGCCCGCCGGCTCTCGGAGGCCGGCATCGCGCTCCTCTCCACCGGAGGCTCGGCGGCGCAGCTCCGCGAGGCCGGCATCGGCGTGCGCGACGTCTCGGATGTCACCCAGTTTCCCGAGATGATGGACGGCCGGGTCAAGACGCTGCACCCGATGATCCATGGCGGGCTGTTGGCCGACCGCGACAACCCCGAGCACCGCGCCGCGATGGCCGAGCACGGCATCGGGCCGATCGACCTCCTGGTGGTCAATCTCTACCCCTTCGAGGCCACCGTGGCGCGCGGCGCGAGCTATGCCGACTGTGTCGAGAACATCGACATCGGCGGCCCGGCGATGATCCGCGCCGCGGCGAAGAACCATGCCAGCGTCGCCGTGCTGATCGACCCGGCCGACTACGAGACCGTGCTGACCGAGATCGAGAGCCATGGCGGCACCCGCGCCGCGACCCGCGCCCGCCTCGCCGCCATCGCCTATGGCCGCACCGGGGCCTATGACGCGGCGGTCTCGTCCTGGCTCGCGAACGCCACCGGCGAGCCCTGGCCGCGGCGGCGGGTCTTTGCCGGGCGCCAGCTCGAGAAGCTGCGCTATGGCGAGAACCCGCACCAGGCGGCGGCGCTCTATTCCGACGGCTCGGCCCGGCCCGGGGTGGCCACCGCCGAGCTGCTGCAGGGCAAGCCGCTCAGCTACAACAACATCAACGACACCGATGCCGCCTATGAGCTGGTCGCGGAGTTCGACCCGGCCGAGGGACCGGCCTGCGCGATCATCAAGCATGCCAATCCCTGCGGCGTGGGCCGGGGCGCGAGCCTCGAGGCGGCCTATCGCGCGGCCTTCGACTGCGACCGCGTCTCGGCCTTCGGCGGCGTGGTGGCGCTCAACACCCGGCTCGACCGGGCGACCGCGCAGGCCATCCTGGAGATCTTCACCGAGGTGGTGATCGCCCCCGGCGCCGATGCCGACGCCCGCGAGGTGTTTTCCGCCAAGCCCAACCTGCGCCTGATGACCACCGACGAGCTGCCCGATCCGGCGGCGCCGCGGCTCGCCACGCGCAATGTCGCCGGCGGCTATCTGGTGCAGGACGCCGATGCCCTGCCGCTCGATCCGGCAGCGCTGAAGGTGGTGACGAAACGCGCCCCCACCGAGGCGGAGATGGCCGATCTCCTCTTCGCCTGGCATGTCGCCAAGCACGTGAAGTCGAACGCCATCGTCTATGTGAAGGGCGGGGCGACCGTGGGCATCGGCGCCGGGCAGATGAGCCGGGTCGATTCGGCGCGGATCGCGGCGCGCAAATCCGCCGAGATGGCCGAGGCGCTGGGGCTCGAGCGGCCGACCACCGAGGGCTCGGTGGTGGCCTCGGACGCCTTCTTCCCCTTTGCCGACGGTCTGCTGGTGGCGGCCGAGGCCGGCGCCACGGCGGTGATCCAGCCCGGCGGCTCGATGCGCGACGCCGAGGTGATCGCGGCGGCCGACGCGGCGGGGCTGGCCATGGTGTTCACCGGCATGCGGCATTTCCGCCACTGAGGGCGCGGGCGCCGGCCGTCAGCCCCGGCGCGCCCGCAGCCCGAGCCCTGCAAGCCCGGCCAGCAGCAGCCAGCCGGCGGCCGGCAGCGGCACGTCGACCCGGGTGAAGGTGAAGCTGCCCACCGGGTCGCCGCCGACGAGCTGCCCGGTGGCGTCGGTGATCAGCGTCACCGCCGCCTGCGGGTCGTTCTGCGGCCCGCCGATCGCCCAGGCATTGCCGCTGCGGGTGCCGCCGTCATAGGTCTGGAGCTCGACCACCAGATGGTCCACCCAGTCGGTGCCGTCATGCATCTCCAGCCCGTCGACGCCGACGAACCAGTCCGGGCTCGGGCCGATCATGCTGACCAGAGTCAGCAGCGGGAAGGCCTCGTCCATGTCGATATAGACGGTGAGTCCGCCGCAGCGCGCATCGCTCACGAAACCGGGGCAGAACCACTGCTCGAAGGCGATCGGTGCGCCCGCGGTGCCGGCGGTGACCGCCGCGGCGACATCCTCGGCGACGAACTGGTCGACGCTGCCGATCTCGGCCATCCGGATCAGCCCCGGGGTGAGCAGCCCGCCGACCTCCCAGAAATCCATGGCGCCGGTATGGGTGGCGCCGCCGATATGGGAGAAATGCGCATCGTTCGGCGGCGGCGGGTCGGCCGCGAGGTCGAAGCCGGTCACCGCGACGTCGAGCCGGTAGCGCACCGCCTCCGCCTCCGTGCCGCTGGCGGCAACGAGCGCCAGGGCGGCGACTGGCAGAGCCAGGGGCAGATGCAGGGCGCGCATGGCTGTCCTCCGATGAAGCCCCGGGGATGATCCGCGCCCCGCGACACCAGGTCAAGTCATTGCGGCGGCGCTTCGGAGACCATCATCGGCTGGTCGATCTCGCGCAGCAGCTTGCGCAGGATGGCGCGGGGATAGTCCTCGAAATCCTCCGCCACTTCGACGAAGGCGCCGGGCCCGGCGATCACCTCGCTCAGATAGTGCTCCACCGGGTCCGGATCGGCGCCGCGGATCACCAGCCCGTTGACGGTGAAGCCCTGCGCCTCGAGCCCGTCGGCGATGGCGCGCGGCGGGCGGCCCTCGTTAGAGACGCCGTCGCCCGAGACGTCGATCACCCGGCGCAGGCAGGGCAGCGGCGCGCCGCGGCTCACCAGCTCGGCATGCAGCAGGGCCTCGCCGATGGCGGTGGAGAAGTTTCGCCATTCCCGCGGCGCGGCGCGGATCTCGGCGGCGAAGGCGCGCAGGTGCTCCGGCTTCGTGACCTTGCGCCAGGAGGTCATCTGCCGCTGCCGCGAGCCGCCGGACCACTGCGTGAAGGTGACCAGCATGCCGCCCTCGAGCGCCGCCACCGCATTGGCCAGCGCCTCGGACTCGAAGGCCGCGGCCAGCCCGCCGGTCTGCAGCGCGTGCTCGCGGGCGTTGATCGAGCCCGAGACGTCCATGGCCAGCACGAGCTGCAGCGCGCAGGCCCCTGCCGTCCCCGGAAAGGCGGCGATCAGGCAGGCGGCGAGGCGCGCCGCGACGCCCCGGCTCATCGCGCCTGCACCATCTGCGGGCCGAACAGCTCGCGCAGCAGCTTGCGCCGGATCGCGGCGGCATAGTCGGCGAAGCCGCGGGCATGCTCGATGAAGGCGCCCTCGCCATGCGGGATGCGCGCGAGATAATAGTCCAGCACCGTGCCGTCGCCCGGGTCGATGGCGAGCCCGTTCACCGTGATCCCGCGGAAGCCGAACTCGCGATAGGCCGCCTCCGGCCCGAAGCCCTCGTTGCCGATGCCGTCGCCGGAAATGTCGATCACCCGGCGCGTGCAGTCCGGCGCGCCGCGCATCAGCACCGCGCCATAGCCGAGCGCATAGCCGATCGCGGTGGGAAACTCGGCATAGCTGCGCGGGTGGCCGGCGATGGCGGCGGAAACCCCGGTGATGCCCGCGCGGTCGGTCACCGCGGTCCAGGGCAGCATCATGTCCTGCTGGTAGCGGCCGGACCATTCATAGGCGGCAAAGGCGACGCCGCCGGGCTGCGCCAGGATCGCCTCCTGCACGCCCGCATCGAGCAGCGCCGCCGCCAGCCCGTCGCGCTGCTGGCGATATTCCTTGCCGTCGATCGAGGCGGAGACGTCGAGCGCGAAGATCAGCGCGAGCGCGCAGGCGGGGGCTCTGACCGGCGCGAG
This sequence comes from Paralimibaculum aggregatum, assembly GCF_030270585.1. GTDB lineage: Bacteria > Pseudomonadota > Alphaproteobacteria > Rhodobacterales > Rhodobacteraceae > Thermohalobaculum > Thermohalobaculum aggregatum. Next base: position 27,601 of record NZ_BSYI01000019.1, on the reverse strand, counting down.
CAGCAGGGCTGCGGCGAGGCATGCACGCAGGCGGTTGCGGCGCAGGGCCTCTCGCATCACCCACTCCCGAAGCGGCGCGCCCCGACGATGGGAGCGCCGCTCCAGTCTGTCACAAAAACGGTGTCGGGGCGACGGAGGATGCACCGCCCCGGCGCCCCGGCGATCACCAGGTGCCGGTGTTCTCCATGCTCGTCCAGGGCTCCTGCGGCGGCAGCGGGTCGCCCATCTGCAGCAGCTCCACCGAGATCCCGTCCGGCGATTTCACGAAGGCCATGCGGCCGTCGCGCGGCGGGCGGTTGATGGTGACGCCGCCCTTCTGCAGCCGCTCGCACATGTCGTAGATGTTCTCGACACGATAGGCGAGATGGCCGAAATTCCGCCCGCCGGTGTACTCCTCCTCGGAGCCCCAGTTGTAGGTGAGCTCGACCTGGGCGTCGCTCTGGCCCGGGGGGGCGAGGAACACCAGGGTGAACTTGCCGGCCTCGTTGTCGTAGCGGCGCACCTCCTCGAGCCCGAGCAGGTCGCAGTAGAACCGCTTGGAGGCCTCGATATCGCGCACGCGCACCATGGTATGCAGATATTCGATCTTCATCTCGTGGTCCCTCTCTGGCTATATACAAGATGTTGGATGACGATTCAGCCGCCATGCACGGGGGAGAACATATGCCGCTGACCGAGGAACAACAGGGGGAGATCGCCGAGGCGCGCGGTCATAGCGCCGCGACCCTGCGCCCCGTGGTGCCGGCGCTGGAGGCCCGGCTGCACGCGCCGATCCCGGTGCTGGATCACGGGCTGGTCCGGGTGGTCGACTACATGGGCGACGACGCCGCGGTGGTGCAGGCGGCGCGGGTCTCCTATGGCGCCGGCACCCGCACGGTGCGCGACGATGCCGGGCTGATCCGCTACCTGATGCGGCACTGGCACTCCACCCCCTTCGAGATGTGCGAGATCAAGCTGCACGTGAAGCTGCCGCTCTTCGTGGCGCGGCAGTGGATCCGCCACCGCACCGCCAGCGTCAACGAGATCTCGGCGCGCTACTCGGTGCTCGACCGGGAGTTCTACATCCCGGCCCCGGAGGCGCTGGCGGCGCAGTCCGCCACCAACCGGCAGGGCCGCGGGGCCGTGCTCGAGGGCGACGATGCGGCCCTCGTGCTGGCATTGCTGAAGGACGGCGCGGCGCGGGCCTATGGCGACTACGAGGCGATGCTCGACGAGGAGGGCCCGGGGCTCGCCCGCGAGCTCGCCCGCATGGCGCTGCCGGCCAACATCTACACACAGTGGTACTGGAAGACCAATCTGCACAACCTGATGCATTTCCTGCGGCTGCGCGGCGATGCCCATGCGCAGTGGGAAATCCGCGCCTATGCCGAGGCGATCGGCGAGGTGGTGCGCGACTGGGTGCCGCTGACCTGGGCCGCCTTCGAGGATTACCGCCTCAATGCGGCGCAGATCTCCGGGCCGGGCATGGCGGTGCTGTGCCGCATGCTCGCGGGCGAGACGGTGGAGCGCGAAGGCTCCGGGCTCTCGGCCGGGGAATGGCGCGAACTGATGGCGCTGATCGGGCGCGGGGGCTGACCGCGCGGCCCCTTCGGCCAGGCTGCGTCCACGACGATGCAGATCGCGGGGAGATGGTTCGCGAAGGCCGTCTCCCGGCTGGCGAAGATGGCGCCCCTGTCCTCAGACCGTGACCCGCGAGCGGATCGAACCGGCATGCGAGGTCACCGACCTCCTGCACGCCGAGCGGAAGCGGCAAATCTGGCAGGTTCCCCTATCCGGCTCGCCGAGCCTGGTCGGGTACGGGCTGGCCGCTGCCAGCAGCGGCGAAGACGCGCCTGAGTCTCGACCACGGGCGCGCGTGGCCTGAACGAGGAGGGCGAAGAGCAGGTCGATGATGTCCGCGGCTGCGTGGCGCCTGCGGCCATTGTTTTCCTGTCCGCGTCATGGCCGCGAATGGCGCCGCCTTCGGTGGTGTTCGCGCTCTGGCTGTCGGCTGCCCCAGCATCGGCCGTGCGGCGCGCCCAGAAGCTCGCGGGTCCGCTTGGTGAGTTCGAGCCGGATCGCCTGCGGCAGTCCGCCGGTGCGCGGGGTCGTGGGCGTGCCGCTGCATGATCGAGATTGGCGTACACCTTCGGCGACATCGCCCGCCGGCGGCCGGTCCTGGCGATGCAGAGAATGGTGACTGCGCCTTGCCGCAGCTCTGCCCTTTGCGTGTCCGGGCGGCTTCGGCGGCGCCCGCTCCGGGCGGGTCAGGTGGCTCGCGCGGTGCGGTGCCGCGGCGTGCTTTTCTGGTCCGGGCAGCCCGTGGCTTCATCCGATGTGGCAACCGAATAGTGCCACGGCCCGCCGGAACCGTCTGGCTTCTCAGGGGCCGGGCAGAGAGTCACTCCTCGACGATCTCGATGCGGAGCCGGGCCGCCGGTGCCCCGGCATCGGCCTGGGCGGTGCTGCCGTCACCCACCGACACCTCGGCACAGAGCGGGCCCGCGCCGGCGGTCTCCGGAGGCGGGCCGAGCAGGAAGCGTTTCGGCTCGGCGCCCTCGGCGACCGAGAATGCCGTTGCCGGGAACACCGCGACATATTGCGGCGCCGCCGCGCCCGGCCACTGCACCGCGATGCTGCCATCGCCTGTCGCGGGCGGCGTATAGGCCTCGAGCACCAGCATCGCGCGGGCCTCCGCGCCGGTGCCCGCCGGCAGGCAGAGCCGCACCGTCTCGCCCGCGGCCAGCGCCGCCGGGCCCTCCGGCGGCGGCGCAGCAGCATCCTCCGCCGGGCCGCCGTTCTCGTAGAGATACCAGACCGCGCCGGCCCCGATGACCAGGGCCACCGCCAGCAGCCGCAACGTCCCGTTCATCCGTTCCTCCCTTGCGCCGCCTCACGCGATGACGATTGCAACCTCCGCCGGGCAGACCGTGCCGGCCGCCGCGGGATCCGCCGTGGCGTGCCCGGCCGGCACCAGCTGTACCGAGACCGCCCCGCCGGAGAGGCTGCCGGCGGCGGCCAGCCGCTCGAGCACCGGCGTGATGTTGAGCGCCACCGAGGGCTTGCCCGGTCCGCCGACGCAGTCGCCCTTCTCGGTGAGGCCGAAGAAGGCCACGGCCCCGGCGAAATGCGGGTCGGTCGGCGGCGTCGCGGCGCTCGCATCGGGTTTGTTGACGAAGACCCGCAGCTCGGTGGTGAAGGGCGCGGTGGTGCCCATGTCGGAGATCAGGGCGAAGACCTCCTGCCGGCCCGTGGGGGACGGGGCGGGAGCGCCGCTCTCCTCCTCGCCGAACAGGTTGCCGAGACTGCCGCCGCCCTCGCCGGCGCCGAAATTGCCGCCCGTGCCGCCGCCGCCCTCGCCGAGCAGCCCGCTGACGCTCTCCAGCCCGCCGGAACCGGTGCCGGCGCCGACCCCGGGCTCGAGCGCTTCGGCCGTGACCGGGCGGCCGCCGAGCAGGCTGCCGAGCGCGCCGGTGTCGACCGCGAAGCTGAGGCTGAGCGGGCGTTCCGGGCTGGCCGGGGCCGGCGGCACGGCGCTGCGGCGGAAGATGCCGGGGCTGCCGGCGCCGCCATCCGGCGCGACGAGGGCCGCGAGCAGCTCCTCCCGCGCCGCGGCGATGCCGCCATCGGCGGCCGGCACCGGCTGCGGCAAGCCGAAGCTGAAGCCGAGCGATTCCGGCACCTGGAGCTCGGCCACCCGCTCGGAATAGACCCGGCCGTCGAGGATCATGAAATTGTTGTTGAAGACCATGTCGGTCCAGAACCGGTTGCGCGTGTTGCTGCCGCCCTGCGCGTTCCAGAGCGCCCAGATCCGGTCGACATTGCCGTGATGCATCAGGAAGATCGGGTCGCGCGGCGAGGTCATGGTGGGCATGTGCGCGCCGATGATCATGTGCACCCGGTTGTGCGGGTTGGATTCGAGCGTCGCCTGGATCGAGGGCTGCTGGATCCAGAACGGGTCGGTGCTGTTCTGCCCGCGCGGGCGGAAGCTGGCGAAGCGCTCGTAGGTCTGCTCGCGCAGGCAGCTCTCCAGCACCGCCGCGCCGGTCATGTCGTCCGGCATCCGGTTCTGTGCCGAGACCGCGCGGCCCCGGACGTGGAGCGGGTTGGGGCGGCCGTCGAAACTCTCGTCGGCGAAGGCGCGGGGGAAGGCGGGGCTGGCGGTCCAGTCCCAGTAGGGCAGCGCGAAGCCGGCCTGGCCTGTGAGCTCGCGCGCGGCGTGCTCGTACATGCGCAGATAGGCGCGGTGCCAGGGCAGGAAGTACCAGTTGCCATGCGGGCAGAAGCGGGCATGGACCTGCGCGAAGTCCTCCCAGCCGATGCTGCCCTGGATCTGGTCGTTGTTGCGCATCTGGCCGACGAAGTTGCGGAAGGTGATCAGGTCCGGGTCGTCGAGATCCATCTCGTGGAGCGGCCGGCGCCGGGGCACGTCCTGGGCGAGGATCCGGGTCCGGCCTGCCAGGGTTGCGCCGAAGGCGGCGATGCCGGCGGCGGACGAGAGGAAGCGGCGACGGGTGAACATGATCGGGCTCCGGGGCTGGCACAAAGATCCCTTGTGGCAATAGTACGGGCAGGACGGCTTTTTTGCGAGCTTCCCGAAAGGCAGCCCCCGGATGAGGAGACGGCGATGACGGCAGATGCGGTGACGCGCCCCGAACTCGGGCTGGAGGCGGCGCTGGCGCGGGGTCTCGGCCCGGTGGCGGGGCTGGATGCGGCGGATATCGGCTGCGGCAGCGGCAGCGCGAGCCGGGTGCTGGCAGGGCTCGGCGCACGGGTGACCGGGGTCGAGCCGGATGCGGCGGCGCTGGCGGCGGCCGAGGCGGCGGGCGGTGGGCCGGTCTATCGCCGGGGCGGTGCCGAGGCGACCGGGCTTGCGGCGGGCAGCGCGGATCTCGTGCTGTTCTCGATGAGCCTGCATCATGTGCCCGACCGGCCGGCGGCGCTGGCCGAGGCGCGGCGGCTGCTTCGCCCGGGCGGGCGGATCGCCGTGCTGGAGCCCGAGGCGCCGGACCCGCTCTGGCCGGTGGTGCGCTGGATCGACGACGAGACCGCCGTCTGCGCGGCAGCGCAGGCGGCGATCGGGGAGGAGATCGCGGCGGGACGGCTGCGGCGGCTGGCCACGCTGCGCCATGCCGAGCGCTACCGGGTGGCGACGGCGGACGCGCTGATTGCCGAGATGCAGGCGGTCGATCGCCGCCGGCAGGTGGATGCGGCGGCGCGGGAGACGGTGGCGGCCGCCTTTGCCGAGGCGGTGCGCGAGGATGCGCAGGGGCGCTACATCCCCTTCTGGCTGCGGCTCGACCTGCTCGAGCCGGTGCACTGAGTGGCGGGCCGGGGCCGCCGCCTCCCCCACCCTGTCGAGGTTCCGCCCCTGGGCCGGCGCTTCAAGAGCCCACCCATGGGAGGCGGCGGGGCGTTGCGCCCGGTTCAGCCGGTGAGCGCCGCCACCGCCCGGGCGACGCCGCGGGCGGTGTGGCGGTCGCGGTCGAGCCCGCCGGACCAGCCGCTGACCGAGATCGCGCGGAGTTCGGCGCGGGCGGCGAGGTCTGCCAGCGCCGCCGTGACCGCGGCGAGGGGCGGCCCCCCGGGCGCCGGATAGGCGAAGGCCGGACAGTCCGCCGGGTCGATCACGTCGGCGTCGAAATGCACCATCACCGGGCCGTCGAACTCGATCTCGGCGAGCTCCTCGAGGGCGATGCGGGTGACCCGGCTGGCCTCCAGCGCCTCGGCCTCGCCGGGGTCGATATCGCGGGCGCCGACCAGCAGCACGCGCTCGTCGGGGATCGTCTCGAGGCCGATGCGGATGCCCATCCAGAGCGGCCCGCGCCCGGTGGCGATGGCCAGCGGCATGCCGCCGAGAAACTGCGAGGGCGAGGTCTCCGGCGTGTTGAAATCGCCGTGCGCGTCGATCCAGACGAGGTCCGGCGCGATCCCGGCGCGCTGCATCCCGGCGAGCACCGGCAGCGCGGCGCAGCAGTCCCCCGCCACCGAGACCGGCCGATCGCCCTCCACCAGCGTGTCGTAGACGAACTGCGCGATGCCGCCATGCAGGATCGCCAGCTCGGGCGGCGAGCGGTGGGTGATCTCGACGCTGTTGATGGCGGCATCGGCCGGCGCGAGGCCGATCAGCGCCGGCTCCGGCTGCTCGAAGAAACGGGGGGTGACGATCCAGCGGTCGGGCATGGCGCGGTGCTCCTGCGGGGCGAGGTCGCCCCCGTCATAGGGGCGATCCGGACCGGCGGGAAGGCGCGACGGCACCGATAGGCATCCCGGGTCAGCGCGGCGTCATTCCGGATCGTCGCGCGCCCGGGGCAGCGGCACGGTCAGAGATCGCGCACGTCGGTCAGCCGGCCCGTCACCGCGGCGGCCGCGGCCATGGCGGGGGACATCAGGTGGGTGCGCCCGCCCTTGCCCTGCCGGCCCTCGAAGTTGCGGTTGGAGGTCGAGGCGCAGCGCTCGCCGGGGGCGAGCTGGTCGGGGTTCATGCCGAGGCACATCGAGCAGCCGGCGAGGCGCCAGTCGAAGCCGGCCTCGATCAGCTTCTGGGCGATGCCCTCCTCCTCGGCCTGGGCGCGCACGAGGCCCGAGCCGGGCACGATCATGGCGCGCAGGCCCTCCTTGACGCGGCGGCCCTCCATCACGCGGGCGACCTCGCGCAGGTCCTCGATGCGGCCATTGGTGCAGGAGCCGATGAAGACCGTGTCGATGGCGATCTCGGCGAGCGGGGTGCCGGGGGTCAGCCCCATGTATTCCAGCGAGCGCCGGGCCGCGGCGACCTTGCCGCCCTCGAAGCTCTCCGGGTCGGGCACGGTGGCGGTGATCGGCAGCACGTCCTCGGGGCTGGTGCCCCAGGTCACCACCGGGGCGATCTCGGCGGCGTCGATCACCAGCTCGCGGTCATACGCGGCGCCCTCGTCGGTGAACAGGGTGCGCCAGTAGGCCTCGGCCAGCTCCCACTGCGCGCCCTTGGGCGCATGCGGGCGGCCCTTGAGATAGGCGAAGGTCTTGTCGTCCGGCGCCACCAGGCCGGCGCGGGCGCCGCCCTCGATCGCCATGTTGCAGACGGTCATCCGCCCCTCCATCGACAGCGCGCGGATCGCCTCGCCGCAATACTCGATGACATGGCCGGTGCCGCCGGCGGTGCCGGTGCGCCCGATGATGGTCAGCGTGATGTCCTTGGCGGTGACGCCGGGCGGCAGGCTGCCGCGGACCTCGACGCGCATGTTCTTCGACTTCTTCTGGATCAGCGTCTGGGTGGCCAGCACGTGCTCGACCTCGGAGGTGCCGATGCCGTGCGCCAGCGCCCCGAAGGCGCCGTGGGTCGCGGTGTGGCTGTCGCCGCAGACGATGGTCATGCCGGGCTGGGTCAGCCCCTGCTCCGGGCCGATGATGTGCACGATGCCCTGGCGGATGTCGTCCACGTCATACATCTCGATGCCGAAATCGGCGGCGTTCTGGCGCAGCGCCTCGACCTGCACGCGGGACTGCTCGTCGCGGATGCCCTCGAGCCGGGTCGGGTCGGTGGGCACGTTGTGGTCGGGCACGGCGGTGGTCTTCTCCGGGTGGCGGACCTGCCGGCCGGCCAGGCGCAGCCCCTCGAAGGCCTGCGGGCTGGTGACCTCGTGGACGAGATGCCGGTCGATGTAGAGCAGGCAGGTGCCGTCCTCCGCCTCGTGCACGAGGTGGGCGTCCCAGATCTTGTCGTAGAGGGTCTTCGGCGCGCTCATGGCTCTGTCTCCGGGCTGTGACTGCGTCTCTTGCCGTTCTCCTAGCGCCTCGGGCGGGGGCTCGGCAAGTCGGCGCCGGGTGCCGGAAAACCGGCATGTGGAATCGGTATGGGTCCGGCACGGCCCCGGCACGGCTCCGGCAGGGCTCCGGCAGCGCATCCGCGCGGCCGGACGGGCGGGTCTCAGGCGAGGGCGCGGGCGAGCAGCAGCGCATCCTCGCGGCTGCCGTCGGGCCGGAGATAGTAGCCCCGGCGGCGCCCGCGCGCGGCATAGCCGGCGCGCGCATAGAGCGCCCGGGCCGCGGCGTTGCCCTCCGCCACCTCGAGATGCATCTCGGCGGCGCCATCCGCGCGGGCGGTGGCCTCGACGGCGGCGAGCAGCGCGGCGCCGAGCCCGGCGCGGCGGGCCGCGGGCGCCACCGCCAGGGTCAGCAGCTCGGCCTCGCCGGCCACGCTGCGCAGCACGCCCAGCCCCTGCCCGTCCGGCAGCGCCAGCACCTGCGTGCCGGCCATCGCGGCGATGTCGCGAAAGCTGTCGGCGGACCATCCGGGCTCGCGGCCGGCAAAGGCGGCGCGGTGCAGCGCCGAGAGCGCCGCGGCCTGCGCCTCGGCCTCGGCGGGGGAGAGAACCCGCGGGCGCATCGGCTCAGTCGAGCCAGACCGGCGGGGACTGGCGCGGCGGGTCGGCATCGGCCTCGCGCAGATAGAGCGGCGCGGGCGGGGCCCCGGGCTCGGCGGCGGCGGCCAGGCGGGCGATCACCGCCGGGTCGGCGAGGCCGTCCGCGGGCGCGGCGCCGGGCAGGCCGTCGCCCACCGCCGCCATCGCCTGCGGCGGCGAATCGCAGAGCGCGGGATCTCCGAGTGCATGGCCCGCGGCATCGAACTCCTGGTGGAACACCCGGCCCCGCGGCCCGGCGACCAGCACCGCGGTGGCGCGCCCTGCGCCGGCCGCCAGCGCCTCGAGCCGGCCGACCCCGATGGCGGGCACGCCGAGCCCGAGCGCCAGCCCGCGTGCCGCGGCGACGCCGACCCGGATGCCGGTGAAGGAGCCCGGCCCGGTGCAGACCCCGATCCGCTCGAGATCGGCATAGCGCGCGCCGGCCTCGGCCAGCACCGCCTCGATCATCGGCCAGAGATGCTCGGCATGGCCGCGGGTCATCGGCGCGGCGCGGCGCGCGAGGCAGCGCCCGTCGGGCGCCAGCAGCGCCGCGGCGCATTGCCCGGCGGCGGTGTCGATGCCGAGGATCATCTGCGGGCGGCTGCGGCGACGCGCGGACCGGCCTCAGAGGCCGACCGGGCGCACCTCGACCACCTCGGGGATGTAGTGGCGCAGCAGGTTCTCGATGCCGTGCTTCAGCGTCAGCGTCGAGGAGGGGCAGCCGGCGCAGGCGCCCTGCATGTGCAGATAGACCACGCCGCGGTCGAAGCCGTGGAAGGTGATGTCGCCGCCGTCCTGCGCCACCGCCGGGCGGACGCGGGTGTCGAGCAGCTCCTTGATCTGGCCGACGATCTCGGCATCCGGCCCGTCATGGGCGGCATGGCCGACGGTATGCCCCTCGCCGCGCATCACCGGGTCGCCGGACTGGTAGTGCTCCATGATCGCGCCGAGGATCGCCGGCTTGATATGGGCCCAGTCGGCATCGCCCTTGGTGACGGTGACGAAATCCGAGCCGAGGAACACCGCCTCGACCCCCTCGACGGCGAAGATCCGTGCCGCCAGTGGCGAGGCCTCGGCGCCCTCGGAGCTCGGGAAATCGGCCGAGCCGGCCTGCATCACCGACTGGCCGGGGAGGAATTTCAGCGTCTGCGGGTTCGGCGTCGCTTCGGTCTGGATGAACATCGGGCGCTCCATGCTTTTCCCTGATGTGGCCCGAATCGGCCACGATATCAAGAATCATTCTAAATTGTGCGCCGGCGGAGCCGCCCGGCCTCAGCGCTCGCGGATGCCCAGCCGCTCGGCAACGCGCTGGCGGGCGATCCCGGCATCGCGGTCGGGCACGTAGAGCAGCCCGGCCAGCTTGCGCACCAGCGCCGCCTCGGCATCGTCGCGCCGGCCGTCGGCATAGGCGATCTCCCAGACCGCCTCGATCACCGCCACGCGCTCCTCGTGCGGCACCGCCTGCTTCACCGCCCTGGTGAAGCGCACGAGGTCGGTGGCCTGGGCCTGCGCCGCCTCTCCGATCTCGCGCAGCGCCGTCGCCTCGGAGGGGGAGAGCCCGTAGCGCCGCGCCAGTACGCGGGCGATGCGGGCGCGCTCGGCGCGCGCATAGTCGCCATCCGACCGCGCCGCCTCGACGAGCAGCGCCGCCACCGCCTCGCGGCAGTCCTCGGGGGTCAGCTCGATCTCGGCCTCGGGATCGCTGAACAGTTTCAAGAGGTGCTCCAGCATGCTGCGCATATAGGAGCGCTGCCCCCGCGCTGTCCAGCAGGGGCGGCGCCGATTGCGTGCAGGCGTCCCTGCGGGTAAGGCTGTGCTGCCCCCAAGCCCCCCGAGCCCAGCGAGGATCCGCCGATGTCCGCAGCCCCGTCCCCCGCCACCGCGCCCCGGCATGTGGAGATCGGCCCGGTCGCCTTCGGCAACGACCTGCCGCTGGCGCTGATCGCCGGGCCCTGCCAGGCCGAGGGCGTGCAGCATTCGCTCGACATCGCCGGCCGGCTTGCCGAGATCGCCGCGGCGGAGGGGCTGGGCCTCGTCTTCAAGGCAAGCTTCGACAAGGCCAACCGCACCTCGCTCTCGGGCCAGCGCGGGCTCGGGCTCGAGGCCGGGCTCGACTGCCTTGCTGCGGTGAAGCGCGAGATCGGCTGCCCGGTGATCACCGATGTCCATCTGCCGGAGCAATGCGCGCCGGTGGCGGCGATCGCCGATGCGCTGCAGATCCCGGCCTTCCTCTGCCGCCAGACCGACCTGCTGGTGGCCGCCGGCGAGACCGACCGCCCGATCAACGTCAAGAAGGGCCAGTTCCTCGCGCCCTGGGACATGGCCCATGTCGCCGCCAAGATCGAGGCCACCGGAAACACCGGCGTCATGCTCTGCGAGCGCGGCAGCTCCTTCGGCTACAACACGCTGGTGACCGACATGCGCGCGCTGCCGCAGATGGCGGCAGGCGGCCATCCGGTGGTGTTCGACGCGACCCATTCGGTGCAGATGCCCGGCGGGCTCGGCGGCGCCTCGGGCGGGCAGCGCGAGTTCGCCCCGGTGCTGGCCCGCGCCGCGGTGGCGGTGGGGGTGGCCGGCGTTTTCATCGAGACCCATCCCGACCCGGACAGCGCCCCCTCCGACGGGCCCAACATGATCCCGCTCGCCGAGATGGGCGCGCTGGTGGCCCGGCTCGCGGCATTCGACCGGCTCGCCAAGGGCCGCTGACAGGCATTTTGCCCGAAGCGCATTGCCCCCGACACGCATTGCCAGAGAAGACCGAGGAGGCCCCATGGCGCTCACCACGATCCCGCTGACCGAGGTGGCGGAGAACACCCCCGAGTTCCTCACCGTGCCGATGATCCGGCCGACGGGCTTCCGCGAATACGACGCGCGCTGGCGCTTTCCCGAGCAGGTCAACCTGATGGGCATCCAGGCGCTCGGCCTCGGCCTTGCGACGCAGCTGCACGAGATGGGCCTGCCGCCGGTGGTGGTGGTGGGCAACGACTACCGGAGCTATTCGCTGTCGATCAAGCAGGCGCTGATCGCCGGGCTGATGGCCGGCGGCGCCGAGGTGCGCGACATCGGCCTCGCGCTCTCGCCGATGGCCTATTTCGCGCAGTTCGATCTCGAGGCGCAGGCGGTGGCGATGGTCACCGCGAGCCACAACCCGAACGGCTGGACCGGGGTGAAGATCGGCTGCGACCGCCCGCTGACCCACGGGCCGGAGGAGATGGCGCGGCTGAAGCAGATCGTGCTGGAGGGGCTCGGCCAGCTCCGCGAGGGCGGGCGCTATCTGCCCTGCGAGGGGGTGCGCGAGCGCTATATCGACGACCTGGTGGGGGATTTCCGCCTGAGCCGCCCGCTCAGGGTGGTCTGCGCCTGCGGCAATGGCACCGCCGGCTGGGTGGCGCCCGAGGTGCTGCGCCGGATCGGCGCCGAGGTTGTCGAGCTGCACTGCCGGCCGGACTATACCTTCCCCCATTACAACGCCAATCCGGAAGCCATGGAGATGCTGCACGACATGGCCCGCGCGGTGGCCGGGAGCGGCGCGGATCTGGCGCTCGGCTTCGACGGCGACGGCGACCGCTGCGGCGTGGTGGACAACGAGGGCGAGGAGATCTTCGCCGACAAGATGGGCGTGATCCTGGCGCGCGACCTGGTAAAGCTGCATCCCGGCGCGACCTTCGTGGCCGATGTGAAATCCACCGGGCTCTTCGCCAGCGACCCGGAGCTGGTCGCCGGCGGCGCGAAGGCGGACTACTGGAAGACCGGGCATTCGCACATGAAGCGGCGGGTCAAGGCGCTCGGCGCGCTGGCGGGCTTCGAGAAGTCGGGCCACTACTTCCTGGCGCCGCCGATCGGCCGGGGCTACGACTGCGGCCTGCGGGTGGCGGTGGAGATCGCCAGGCTGATGGACCGCAACCCGGCGGCGAGCCTCGCCGATCTGCGCCGGGCGCTGCCGGTGACCTTTGCGACGCCGACGATGTCGCCGACCTGCCCGGACGAGGAGAAATACGCCGTGATCGGCCGGCTGGTGGCGCGGCTCGAGGCGATGGCGGCCGAGGGAGCGCGCCTCGGCGGGCGGGCGATCGAGGACGTGGTGACGGTGAACGGCGCGCGGGTGATGCTCGAGGGCGGGGCCTGGGCGCTGGTGCGCGCCTCGTCGAACACGCCGAACCTCGTGGTGGTCTGCGAGAGCCCGGCCTCGGAGGCGGAGCTGCGCGCGATCTTCGCCGATCTCGACGCGGTGATCCGGGAAGAGCCTTCCGTCGGCGCCTACGACCAGACCTTCTGAGCGCCGCGGGAGCGGTCCGGCGAACGCGCTCCGCAGGGCCGGCGCGCTCTGCCGCCAGCGGCCTCCGAAGCGCCGCGTCACGCGTCATGCCCGTGGCGGCGTTCCGCGCGCGGCGCCTGCCCGGCGGCAGTGCCCGTGGCAGCCGGACAGGCGCCCGGCATCACCGCCGCGACCGACCGGCCACACGCCCGCCCAGCCACGGGCGCCGCGGCTGGCAGCGCGCCGCGGACGGAGCGTTTCCACAGGCGAGACGGCCGGCGCGGCGCCCCGGAGGCTGCTGGAGACGGGGGCCCGGCGGCCGGGCGGAGCGCGATCCGCGGGCCGGCCGGCAGATGCGGGCCGGCTCAAGCCTCGAAGCCGCCGGTCCGGTGCCAGGCCCAGGCATCCTCGATCATCGTCCGCAGATCCGAGCGCCGCGGGCGCCAGCCGAGCCGCGCCTCGGCGAGTCCGGAGCCGGAGACCAGCCGGGCCGGGTCGCCCGGCCGGCGCGGCCCGTCTTCCGCCGGCACCGGCAGCCCGGTCACCGCCGCCGCCGTCTCGATCACCGCGCGCACCGAATGCCCGCTGCCGGAGCCGAGATTGAGCGCGAGGCTCCCGCCTCCCGCCAGCAGGTGCTCGAGCCCGCGGACATGGGCATCGGCGAGGTCGGTCACGTGGATGTAGTCGCGGATGCAGGTGCCGTCCGGCGTCGGGTAGTCGGTGCCGAAGACGGTGATCCGTGCCCGCTTCCCCGCCACCGCGTCGAGCACCAGCGGGATCAGATGCGTCTCCGGCACGTGCTGCTCGCCGATCTCCCGATAGGGGTCCGCCCCGGCCGCGTTGAAGTAGCGGAAGATCACGTGGGACCCGCCATGCGCCGCCGCGGTATCGGCAAGCATCCGCTCCACCGCCAGCTTGCTCTGGCCATAGGGGTTGATCGGCGCCTGCGCATCCGTCTCGGTCAGCACCGTGCCGGCCGGCTCGCCATAGGTGGCGCAGGTGGAGGAGAACACGATCCGGCCCACGCCGTGGCGCGTCATCGCCTCGAGCAGCGACAGCGTGCCGGCCAGGTTGTTGCGCCAGTAGGCCAGCGGCACGCGCACCGATTCGCCGACATAGGAGAGCGCGGCGAAATGCATCACCGCATCGATCGCATGCGCCGCAAACACCCGGTCGAGCGCCGCGGGGTCGAGGAGATCGCCCTCGGCCAGCGGCCCGTAGCGCACCGCACCGCGCCAGCCGGTGGAGAAATTGTCGAACACCACGGGCACATGCCCCGCCGCCTTCAGCGCCTTGCAGGCATGGGACCCGACATAGCCGGCGCCGCCGGTGACCAGGACCGTGGCCATGGCTCAGGCGTTCCCGAGCCCGGCCGCGACCTCCTGCACATAGGCCCCGAAGGCGTCGCGCAGATCCTCCCGGGCCAGCGCGAAGGCCACCGTGGCGCGCAGATAGCCGGCCTTGGAGCCGCAGTCGAAGCGCTCGCCGGCGAAGCGGTAGCCGAACACCCCGGGCCCGACATCGACCTGCTCGGCGATGGCATCGGTGAGCTGGATCTCGCCGCCGGCGCCGCGCTTGCGCGCCGAGAGGCTCTCCATCACCTGCGGCGTCAGGATGTAGCGCCCGATCACCGCGGTGCGCGAGGGCGCCGCCTCGGGCGCCGGCTTCTCCACCATGCCGCGGGCGCGCACCCGGGCGCCGTCGTCCTCGGCGATGTCGAGCACGCCGTAGCTCCTGGTCTCGGCCGGCGCGACATCCATGGCGGCAACCATGCAGCCGCCCTCATAGGCCTCGACCATCTGCTGCAGGCAGGGCCTGTCGCCGGCGATCACGTCGTCCGGCAGGATCACCGCGAAGGGCTCGTCGCCGATCAGCCGCCGCGCGCACCACACCGCATGGCCGAGGCCGAGCGCCTCCTGCTGGCGGATATAGGCGATGGCGCCGGAGGGCATGGTGGCCTTGTCGACCTCGGCGAGGAGATCGTCCTTGCCCTTCTCGCGCAGCTCGCGCTCCAGCGTCGGCGCGGCGTCGAAGTAGTCCTCGAGCGCGCTCTTGCCGCGGGCGGTGACGAAGATGAACTCGGTGATTCCGGCGGCGCGGGCCTCGTCGATGGCATACTGGATCAGCGGGCGGTCGACGAGCGGCAGCATCTCCTTCGGCATCGCCTTTGTCGCCGGCAGGAAGCGGGTGCCGAGACCGGCCACGGGAAACACGGCCTTGGTGATCGGGGCTGTCATCGTCTCGTCCTCCAAACGTCTCCGGGTGAAACTTCTCCCGAACCTGCACCGCCAAGGATGCGCATTTCGTGACCGGATGCACGATGTTCCGGCATCGGTGCGGAGCGGCCGCGCGCCTGGTGCCGGCGCGCCGCCTCAGACCAGCCCGCGCCGGGCCAGCGCGGCCTCGACGGTGGGCACGTCCTCGGGGTTGTTGAGCTCCCAGAACTCGGCCCCGCCGGCCTCCACCTCGACGCACTGGATCGGCATCCCGGCCTCGAGGAAGCGCAGCTGCTCCAGCCCCTCGCAGCGCTCGAGCACCCCGGGCGCGGCGGCAAGATAGCGCTCGAGCGCGTCGCGCCGATAGGCATAGACCCCGACATGGTGGAACACCGGCACCGTCTCCTCCGCCGCCGGCAGCGCCGGCAGGAAGGGCAGCACCTCCTTGGAGAAGTAGAGCGCGCGGCCGGCATGGTCGAAGACCGCGGTGGTGGCGCCGACGCGGCCGGCCCTGCGGTCCTCGCGGAAGCGGGCGAGCGAGGCATGGTCGCAGCGCAGCACCGGGGTGGCCACGGCGATCTCGTGATGCGCCCGCATCGCGGCGATCAGCGCCTCGACGAAGCCCGGCGGCGTCAGCGGCGCGTCGCCCTGGAGGTTGACCACGATCTCCGGCGCCGGGTCGAGCGTCGCCGCCGCCTCGGCGCAGCGCTCGGTGCCGTTGGCGCAGTCCGGCGAGGTCATCACCACCGGCGCGCCGAAGCGGGCGGCCTCCTCGGCGATGCGGCCGTCATCGGTGACGACGGCGCGGTGATCGACCCCGCGCACCGCCAGCGCCGCCTCCCAGCTCCGCGCGATCAGCGTCTTGGCGACCCCGGTGGCGCCCTTCAGCGGCGCCAGCGGCTTGCCGGGAAAGCGCTGCGAGGCATAGCGCGCCGGGATCAGCAGCGCGACCGTCACGGCCCGGTCTCCGCCGCGGTCTCCGGCTCCACCAGCGCGACCCCGGGTGCATGGGCGATGAAGAAGCCGTTCTCGTAGCCCGGCTTGCCATAGCCGAAGGGTGCATGGTCCGCGAAGCGCACCACCCGGCCGCCGGCGGCGGCGAGCACCGCATGGCCCGCCGCGGTGTCCCATTCCATGGTGCGGCCGAGGCGGGGATAGAGATCCGCCTCCCCCGCCGCCACCAGGCAGAACTTGAGCGAGGAGCCGGCGGAGACGAAATCCGCCACCGGATAGCGCGCGATATAGGCATCCGTCGCGGCGTCGCGGTGGGATTTCGAGGCCACCACGCGCAGCCCCGCCGGGTCCGGCGCCGCGACCGCGACGGCGCGCGACGAGCCGGGGACAACAGCGCCCGCCTCCACCGTCTCCTCGGTGGCGCGGCCGGCGATGCCGAGAAAGAGCCGCCCCTTGGCCGGGGCATAGACCACCCCGGCCACCGGGCGCCCGCCCTCGATCAGCGCGATGTTGACGGTGAAATCCCCGCCGCGGCGGACGAATTCCTTGGTGCCGTCGAGCGGGTCCACCAGGAAGAAGGCGCCCGCCACCGCGCGGTGGCTGGCGGCCTGCTCCTCGGTGACGGCGGGGATCTCGGGAAAGGCCTCGGCCAGCCCCCCGGCGATGATCCGGTCGGCGGCGAGATCGGCCTCGGTCACCGGGCTGGCATCGGCCTTGGCGGCGACATCCATCTCGGCGCGGCCATAGACCTCGAGGATCGCGGCGCCGGCGGCGAGGGAAAGGCGGCGGAAAACCTCCGCCAGACGGTCGGGATCTGGGGTCATGGGGCTCCCTTCTGCGGCTCGCCCCGCTATAGGCGAGCGCGCCCGATTTGGCGAGCCCCCCGGGCCGCGGGCGGCCTTGCGGCGGGCCCGCGCGGCTAGTAGGCAGTCGGGTGGTCCGCCGCCCTCATGGAGAGATGCCGCCGATGCCCGAACTGCTCCGCCACGATGCCCCGGATTTCGAGGCCCGTTTCGCGCGGCTGGTCTCCGACGAGCGGGCCGCCGGCGCGGATGTGCGCGACGCGGTGGCCGAGATCCTCGCCGATATCCGGGCGCGCGGCATCGCCGCGGTGATCGAGCGCACCCGCCTGTTCGACCGCTGGGAGGCGACCGAGGCGAGCCTCGCCGTCACCGCGGAGGAGATCGACGCGGCGGTGGCCGAGGTGGCGCCGGAGCGGCTCGAGGCGCTGGAGCTCGCCGCCGAGCGGATCCGCGCATACCACATCCGCCAGATGCCCGGGGATGCCGACTGGACCGATGCTGCCGGCGCGCGGCTCGGCTGGCGCTGGGGCCCGGTGGATGCGGCGGGGCTCTATGTGCCGGGCGGGCTCGCCTCCTATCCCTCGAGCCTGCTGATGAACGCGATCCCGGCGAAGGTGGCCGGCGTCGGGCGGCTCGCGGTCTGCGCGCCCTGCCCCGAGGGCCGGCTCAACCCGCTGGTGCTGGCGGCGGCGCGGGTCGCCGGGATCGACGAGATCTGGCGCATCGGCGGCGCGCAGGCGATCGGCGCGCTGGCCTATGGCGCCGGGCCGATCCGCGGCGTCGACAAGATCACCGGCCCCGGCAACGCCTATGTGGCGGAGGCCAAGCGGCAGGTCTTCGGCCGCGTCGGCATCGACATGATCGCCGGGCCCTCGGAGGTGCTGGTGATCGCCGATGCCGGCAACGACCCGGACTGGCTGGCGATGGATCTCCTGGCCCAGGCCGAGCATGACAGCCGTGCCCAATCGATCCTGGTGACCGACGACGCGGCGCTGGCCGAGGCGGTGCCGGCGGCGGTGGAGCGTGCGCTGCAACGGCTCTCGCGGGCCGGGATCGCCGGCGCGAGCTGGCGCGACTACGGCGGGGTGATCCTGGTCGACACGCTGGCACGGGCCGCCGAGATCGCCAACCGCGTGGCGCCGGAGCATCTCGAGCTCTGCGTCGCCGACCCGGAAGCGCTGATGGGGCAGATCCGCCATGCCGGCGCGATCTTCCTCGGCCGGCACACCCCGGAGGCCATCGGGGACTATGTGGGCGGGCCGAATCACGTGCTGCCGACCGCCGGCTCGGCGCGGTTCTCCTCCGGGCTCTCGGTGCTCGACTTCCTGAAACGCACCACGCTGGCGGCGCTCGACGGCGGCGCGCTGGCGGCGCTCGGCCCGGCGGCGGAGACGCTGGCCGAGGCCGAGGGACTCGAGGCGCACGGGCTCTCGGTGGCGCTGCGCCGGGCGGATGCGGGATGAGCGGCGGGTTCGGCCCGGCGGACCGGCTGGAACGCGTCGCGCTGACCGAGGCGGCACCGCTGCCGCGCACGCCGGAGATGCAGCAGGAGCTCGACGTCGCGCTGTTCGACCTGGCGGAGGACAACCGCTTCCGCCCGGCCGGGCAGGTCGAGGCCGGGCCGTTCAGCCTCGGCATCGGGCTCGAGGGGCGGCACCTGGCGCTGGAGATCGCCGCGGCGGCCGGGCCGGCGCTGGCGCCGCTGCGCCTGCCGCTGGCGCCCTTCCGCGAGGCGATCGAGGATTATGCTGCGATCACAGAGCGTTACTTCGACGCGGTGCGGGCGCTGCCGCGCGCCGAGATCGAGGCGCTCGACCAGACCCGGCGCGAGATCCATGACGAGGGCGCGCGGCTGCTGGTGGCGCGGCTCGACGGCGCGGTGGAGACCGACCATGCCACCGCGCGGCGGCTCTTCACGGTGATCTGCGCCCTGTCGCAGCCCGGCTGATCCCGACCCTTTACCTTTCATTTACTTGTTCTGACGCGGATTGTCCCGAAACGATCCGCATATGTTGAATGCTTTGCATTATATTGGTGAACAACGGTTCACCATGACGCGGTTATGGTGTATGCATGACTTCATCGAGTTCTTAATGCGGAGCAGTGCCATGGGTATCGCGGAGATCGATGTCTCGGACTTCACCTTCCTGCTGCACGAGGGGGAGAGCCACGATCCGGCCTGGCTCGCGCTGGTCGAGGGCCTCGGCTGGATCGGCGAGCTGGCGCTGCGGCTCGGCCCGGCGGCGCTGGTCGGGCTCGTCGTGGGCTATGCGGGATACCGGCTGACCCTCGGCTTCGCGCGGCGGATGATCGAGCACCGCTAGGCCCGCCAATTCGCCCCGGAATGGTCGCTCTGCGGCGGCGTGTCGTCGGGGGACTTGCTTTTATCCGTGGTTGAGCCCATTTTCCGCGCCGACGGGTTCCCCACGGAGACAAGATGTCAAAAGAAGAGACTCTCGAGTTCCCGGGCGTCGTGACCGAACTGCTTCCGAACGCGACCTTCCGGGTCAAGCTCGAGAACGGGCACGAGATCATTGCCCATACCGCCGGCAAGATGCGCAAGAACAGGATTCGCGTGCTCGCCGGGGACAAGGTGCAGGTCGAGATGACGCCCTATGACCTGACCAAGGGGCGCATCACCTACCGCTTCAAGTGAGACCGTGAGCGCGGGCAGGGCCCGGACGGGCGCAACCGTGCCGACCGGGGAGGTCGGCGCGGCCGGGGCATCGAGCCCCGCCCGCACCGGCGGCACCGGCTCCGCCGATGCCGCGGCGCCCGTGGCGGATGCCGCGGCTTCGGTCCCGCGGCTGGTCCTCGGCTCGGCCTCGCCGCGCAGGCTGGACCTGCTGGCGCAGATCGGCGTGGTGCCGGATGCAGTGCTGCCTGCGGAGATCGACGAAACCCCCGGGCCGGGCGAGCTGCCGCGCGACTATGTCGCCCGCATGGCACGTGAGAAGGCCGCCGCGGTCGCCAGGGCCGCGGGCGACGGTGCCGGCCTGGTGCTGGCGGCGGACACGGTGGTGTTTGCCGGGCGCCGGATCCTCGGCAAGCCGGCGGATGCGGCGGAGGCCGCGGCCTTCCTCTACCTGCTGTCGGGGCGCCGTCACCGGGTGGCGACCGCGGTCTGCCTGCTCTGCCCCGATGGCGCGCGCGCGCGGCTGGTGGAGACGCGGGTGCGGATGAAGCGCCTTTCCGACGCCGAGATCTCCGCCTATCTGCGCTCCGGCGAGTGGCGCGGCAAGGCGGGGGGCTATGCGATCCAGGGCATTGCCGGGGCCTTCGTGTCGGAGATCATCGGCAGCTACACCGCTGTCGTCGGCCTGCCGCTGGCCGAGACCGCGGCGCTGCTCGCGGGCAACGGCTATCCGCTGCGCTTCGAGGGGCCGGCGGCGTGACATGACCCGCCATCTCCTGATCGACCGGGTCTCCGGCCGGCCGGCGGCGGCGCTGCTCGTCGACGGACGGCTCGAGGACCTGCTGGTCGACCCGCCGGCCGGCGATGCCATGCCGCGGCCGGGCGAGATCCTCGCCGCGAAGATCGACCGGCTGGTGCCGAAGCTCGGGGCCGCCTTCGTGGCGCTGGGCGGCGGGCGCACGGGTTTCCTGCGCGAGGCCAGAGGGCGGCGCGCAGGCGAGCGGCTGGCGGTGCAGGTGGTGAGCCATCCCGAGGCCGGCAAGGCCAGCCCGGTGACCGCGCGCATCCTCCACAAGGGCCGGCGGCTGATCCACACCCCCGGTGCGCCGGGGATCAATCTCTCGCGCCAGATCCGCGATGCCGACGAGCGCGCGCGGCTCACGGCGGTGGTCGAGGGCTGGGAGCCGGGGCCGGAGATCGCGCCCGAAGCGCTGCGCGCGGCGCTGCGCGGGATGGCGCGGGGCGACGGCACGATCCTGCGCACCGCGGCGATCGGGGCGGCCGAGGCGGAGCTTGCGGCGGAGCTCGGGCAGCTGCTGCTGGAGCGCGCGGCGCTCGAGGGGTTGGACGGTGCCGCCGTCCCGCCCGCCGGCAGCCCTTCGGTGCGCGAGGCGCTGAGGGACTGGACCGACCCGGTGCCGCGGATCCTCGTCGGCCGCGAGACCTGGCATGAACTCGCCGGGGAGCTCGAACGGGCCGGTGCGGTCTCGGCCGATCTGCGGGCGGCGATGCAGCGCTTCGACGGGCCGGACCTCTTCGACCATCACGGCCTCTGGGAGGCGATCGAGGCGCTGCGCAGCCCGCGCGCCGCGCTGCCGTCCGGCGGCTGGATGCAGATCGAGCCGACCGCGGCACTGGTGGCGGTGGATGTGAACACCGGCGGCGGCTTCCAGGGCGGCGATGCGCTGACCGCCAATCTCGAGGCGGTGCGGGAGCTGCCGCGGCAGCTCCGCCTGCGCGGCCTCGGCGGCATCGTGGCGCTCGATCTCGCGCCGCTGCCGAAGCGCGACCGGAAACGGCTGGAGGATGCGCTGAGGACCGCGCTGCGGCGCGACCCGGTGGAGACGAGCCTTGCCGGCTGGACCCCGCTCGGCCTCGTCGAGCTGCAGCGCAAGCGCGAGCGCCGGCCGATCCTCGAGCTGATCTGAGCCGGCGCGCGCGCCCTCAGGGCCAGAACGGGCCGGTTTCCTTGAACGCCTTCCAGAGCTGCTTGGCCGCCTCCCAGGAGCGCCGCGCCCGCTCGGTCCGCACGCCGATCACGAAGCCTGCCGCCCGTGCCGCCGGCACCGAATCGCTGCCCGGGCCGTTCTCGGCGCGGAACATCTCCTCCGCCATCGCCGCGTCCTGCAGGTCTCCGAAGATCTCCTGCAGCGCCTTCAGCCGCCGGACGAAGGGCTTCACCTTCTTCTCCGGGAAGATCGGCGCGAAGAATTCCACCGCATAGCGCAGCTTCTTCAGCTCCTTGCGGAGATCGTGGCGGGCGTCGATCTCGAGCGTGCCGATCTTCTCGCCGCGCCGCATGACACGGGCGAGCCGGCCGTCGAGCGCCTCCGCCGCGGCAGCGCCGAGCGGCCGGGCGAGGCGCGTCGTCTGCTCCCAGTCGCCCGGGTCGAGCCAGCCGCGGGTGGCGATGTATTCGCCGAGATCGAGCAGCAGCGCCCAGACCCGCGGGCCGGCCAGCGTCTGGCGCAGATCGGCCCGCGCCTCGGCGAGCTTGCGCGCCAGCGAGGCGGCCAGCGCATCGGCGCCGGGCTCGCCGGGCATCTCCTCGCGCAGCGGGCCGAGGATATCGGCATGGGCGACGTCGAGATCGCGCACCCGCCCGGCCTCGTGGCCGAGCCAGCGGGCCTCGTTGTCGAGATGCGCGAGCCGGTCGCCGCCGAGAGTGCCGCCGAAGACCAGCAGCGCCGAGCGCAGCCGCCGCAGCCCGATGCGGAGCTGGTGCGGGCCCTCCGGATCGTCGGAGGCGATCACCACGGGGATGTTCGCCGCGAGCTGCTCGAGGCATTCCGAGAGCACCTCGCGCGCGCCCTGCTCGGCGGTCATGTCGGCATGCAGCGCCACCCCGGCGGCATTGCGCGGCGCCACCGCGGAGGGATCGTGCCCCGCCGCGAGGCGCCCGCCGCGCTCGGCCTTGGTCAGCAGCGAGGGGCGCACGCCGCCCTCCGGGAAGAGCTCGCGGGCGACCTCGAAGACCGCCGCCGCCTGGCCGGAGAGCAGCTCGATCTCCACCTCGCTGAGCGGCGCCGTGCGCTCCCCGGCGCGGATCTCGCCCTCGTCCACCGCGAGCTCGACCTCGCCGAGCCGCGGCAGCGAGAGGCGCCGGGTGGTGCGGCGGATCGCCGTCTCGAAGCGGACCTCCGGCGTCGCGCCGGCAAGCGCGGTGAGGATCACGCTGCGCAGGCCCTCGTCCGGCACCGCATCGGGATCGGCGACCGGCGCGTCGATCCCGACGGTGCTCTCGACGGCCTCCATCAGCCCGGCGCCGCGGCCGCGGCGGGCCTTGGCGGTCTGCACCCAGCCGTCGCCGTCATGGCGCAGGCGGAGCGCGATGTCGGCCCGCGCCAGCGCCTGGCCGGGGGTGTCGAGATAGAGCGTGCGCAGGACGCGCGTCTCCGCCGGGCCCGCCGCGAGGCGCTGCACCGAGGGGTGCCCGTCGAGCCGCGCCGCCTGATCGGGCGCGATCTCGATCTTCAGTTCGATTTCTCTCATGCCGTTCCGCGCGAATTGTGACAATCGTGTGACATGGGGTCGAATGCTACTAATGTCAATATCTTACGCGAAACCGGCGGGATCTGGATGACCCTACTTGGCGCTCAGCGGCCGGGCAGCGGCGGCGCGGGCCGGACCGGCGCCGGCTCGCGCGGGTCGCGGGCCTCGCCGCTGCGCCCGGGCTTCGGCGGATTGGCCAGCCAGCGCAGGTCCTCGACGATCAGGTAGAGCGCGGGGATCAGGAACAGCACGATGACGGTCGCGAAGAGGATGCCGTATCCGAGCGAGACCGCCATCGGAATCAGGAATTTCGCCTGGCGCGAGGTCTCGAAGATCATCGGCGCGAGCCCGCCGAAGGTGGTCAGCGTGGTCAGCAGGATCGGGCGGAAGCGGCGCTGCCCGGCCTGCCAGATCGCGTCGAAGGCCGGCAGCCCGGCGAGCCGCGCCCGGTTGGCATGGTCGATCATCACGATTGCCGCGTTGATCACCACGCCGGAGAGCGCGATCACCCCGAACAGCGAGACCATCGAGAGCGCCATGCCCATCAGCATGTGCCCGAGCACCGCCCCGACCACGCCGAAGGGGATCGCCGCCATCACGATCACCGGCTGCACATAGGAGCGGAACGGCACCGCGAGCAGCGCATAGATCAGCGCCAGCGTCAGCGGGATGGAGAAGGTCGTGAAGCTGTCCATCGTCTTCTGCTGCGTCTCCTGGCGCCCGCCGAAGCGCCAGCCGAGGCCGGGATGATCGGCCTTCAGCGCCGGCAGCACGGTCTCGCGCAGCGCCGTCTCGATGCGGTTGGCCATCTCCTCGGGCTCGATCTCGCCGGTCACGGTGACGATGCGGCGGCCGTCCTCGCGGGCGATCTCGGCGGCGCTGCGCGAACGCTCGAGCGCGGCGACCTGCGGCAGCGGCGCGGTGCCGCCATCGGGGGTGCGGATCAGCAGCGCGGCGAGATCGGCCTCGGCCCGGCGCTCCTCGGCCACCAGGCGCACGCGGACGGTGACCTCGTTGCGCCCGTCCTGCTGGGCCAGCGCCTCGACGCCGAGAAACGCCGCGCGCACCTGCCGGCCGACCTCCTCCGCGGTGAGGCCGAGGGTGCGCCCGGCCTCAGTGATGCGGAAGGCGATCTGGGTCTTGCCCGGGGTGAAGCCGTCCTCGACATCGCGCACCGCGGCGAAATCGCCGAGCCGGGCGGCAAGGTCGCGCGCCGCCGCGGCCAGCGCCGCCTCGTCGACATGCGAGAGCTGCACCGCGACGCCGGCAGCGCCGCCCGGCCCGCCGAAGGAGGCGCTGAAGCGCCGGCTCCGGGCCTCCGGGATCGGGCCGAGCGCGGCGCGCCATTTCTCGGTGAAGGCGGCGGTGGTGATCGGCCTCGCCTCGCCGGGCACGAGATAGGCGCGCACGGTGATCTTCGGCATCTCGACCAGCGCATGCACGCCGCGTCCCAGCGCCGGCCCGCCATTCTCCGCCACCACCCGCCGGGCGGCGGCCACCATCCGGTCGCGCACCGCGAGGGCCAACCGGTCGGGCGCGCTGATCGGCAGCGTCACGGTGAGCTGGGCATAGTCCCGCGGGATCGAGGGAAACAGGCTGAAGCCGAGGCGCCCGGAGGCCGGCCAGGCCAGCACCACCAGCGCCGCCGCGATCATCAGCGCCGCGGTGGCATAGCGCCAGGACAGCGCCAGCCGCAGCAGCGGGCCATAGATCCGCCGCACCCCCCAGGCGAGCCCGGCCGAGACCCGCCGCTGGATGCGCTCGATGCGCCAGGGCCGGTGCTCCGCCCCCCGCGGCGTCACCCCGGCGAGATGCGCCGGCAGCACGAAGAGCGCCTCGATCCACGACAGCAGGAAGGCGCTGGCGACCACGATCGGGATCCAGACGAAGAACTTGCCGAAGGCCCCGGGGATCAGCGCCAGCGGCAGGAAGGCGGCGATGTTGGTGAGGATCGAGAAGGCCAGCGGGGTCGCGATGTCGCGCGCGCCCTGGATCGCCGCCTCGAGCCGGCCCATGCCGCGCTCCATGTATTCGTAGATGTTCTCGCCGACCACGATGGCGTCGTCGACCACGATGCCGAGCGCCAGGATGAAGGCGAACATCGTCACCATGTTGAGCGAGGCGCCGGTGCCCGGCAGGAACAGGAAGGTGCCGAGAAACGCGGTCGGGATGCCCACCGCGACCCAGAAGGCGAGCCGGTATTCGAGGAACAGGCTCAGCACCAGCAGCACCAAGATCAGCCCGATGAAGCCGTTCTTCAGCAGCAGCTCGAGCCGGCCGCGATAGATCTCGGCATCGTCGTCGGTGATCGCCACGCGAAACGCCTCCGGCAGCGTCGCCATGGCGCCGGGCAGCGCCGCGCGCACCGCCTCGGAGACGGTGATCGGGGTCTCGGCGCCGGTGCGGAAGATGCCGAGCTCCACCGAGGGCAGCCCGTCGAAGCTCGCATGGGTGCCGGTATCGGCGAAGCCGCGGCGCACGGCGGCGATGTCGCCGAGGCGCAGCAGCGGCCCGCCGGCATCGGCGATCAGCACCGTCGCGGCGAAATCCTCCGGCGTGTCGCGGCGGTCGTCGAGGCGCAGCAGCAGGTCCTCGCCGCGGGTCTCGATGCTGCCGCCGCCGCGCTCCACCGCGCTCTGGCGCAGCCGTGCCGCGACCTCCTCCAGCGTCAGGCCATGGGCCAGCAGCGCGCCCTGGCGCATCTCCACATGGATCTCGAGCTCGCGGGTGCCGGCGAACTCGACCTGGCTGATGCCGTCCTCGAGCAGCAGCGCCCGGCGCAGTTCCTCCGCCGCCATGCGCAGGGCGTGGGGATCGACATCGCCGTGCAGCTGCAGCTCCATCACCCGGCGCTTGGCCACGACGAGGCGGACCTCCGGCTTCTCGGCATCCTCGGGGAAGGTGGTGATGCGGTCCACCGCCTGCTCGATCTCGGAATAGACCACGCGGCGGTCGCGCTCCGGGGCGATCTCGGCGATCACGCTGGTGGCGCCCTCGCGTGCCGTGGCAGTGATCTTCTCGATGCCCTCGATGCCGCCCAGCTCGTCCTCGATGGCCAGCGTCACCGCACTCTCCACCTCCTCCGGCGTCGCGCCGGGCAGCGCTACCGAGACCACCACCGTGTCGGTCTCGTAGGCCGGGAAGATCTCCTGGGTGATCCGGTTGGCGAAGAGCAGCCCGCCGAGCAGCATCAGCAGCATCAGGAGATTGGGCGCGACGCCGTGGCGCGCCATCCAGCCGATCGGCCCGGGGCGCTGCAGCCGCGCGGCGGCGGCGGTCATCCGCCCGGCCCGGCGACGCGGATCGCCATGCCGTCGGCGGCGGCGGCGAAACGGGTGGTCACGATGCGCTCGCCGGGCGCGAGGCCGGCCGTCACCAGCGCCTCGTCCGGGCCGCGCCAGGCGACGGTGACCGGGCGGATCTCCAGCCGGCCGTCGGCGGCGATCCAGAGCGTGTCGCCATCGCGCAGCCAGTGCGGGTCGATCGCCACCGCCTCCGCCAGCCGCGGCACCTCGATGCGCGCCTCGAGCAGGCTGCCGAGCAGCAGCCGCGGTGCATTGGCAGGGTCGTGGGCGAGCGGGTCCTCGACCTCGAGGATCAGCTCCGCCATCCGGCCGACGGCGCTGAGCCCGCCCTTGAGCTGCGCGATCCGCGCCGTGCGGCGCTGTCCCTCGGGCCAGATCCCGGGCTGGCTCAGCGTGACCCGCGGCGGCGCGCCCGGCCGGGTCAGCCAGCCGAGCGCGGCGGGCGGGATCGCGGCGACGACGCGGAACCGTTCGGTCGCGACCAGCCGGGCGATCTCGGTGCCGGCCATCAGCACGGTGCCGCGCGCCGCGGTCTCGCTCTCCACCAGCGCATCGAACGGGGCGGTCAGGGTCAGCTTCTCGGCGCGCAGGCGGGCGGCATCGCGGCGCGCCATGGCGGCGTCGCGCTGGGCGGTCAGCTCCGCCATCTGCGGCTCGCGCAGGATCAGCGCGCGCTGCTCGTCGGTGATGCCGCCGCGGATCGGGCTCCGCCGCAGGTCGCGCTCGGCGCGGTCACGCTGCCCCGCCTCCTGCCGGATCAATGCCGTGATGCGGGCGATCTCGGCCTCCGCCTCGGCGATCTCGAGCCGGGTCTGGCGGTCGTCGAGCCGCAGCAGGACATCCCCCGCCGCGACCTCGCCGCCCGGGGTCAGCCGGTCGGAGACCTCGAGCGCGCGGCCGCCGATCTCCGGGCGCAGCACCAGCCGGCGGGACGGCTCGACCACGCCCCAGGCGCGCAGCACTGGGCCGGTCGTCGCGGCTCGCGCCGCCGCCACCTCGACGAGGCGGGCACGCCGCTCCGGCGCCTCGCGGGCGGCCTCGGGGGCACCGAGATAGACCTCGCGCGCATATTCGGCGCCGGCGAGCAGGATCGCCACCGGCAGCGCCGCGCGCAGCACGAAACCGGCGGCGCGGTGCCAGAGCGGCGCGCGCCGCCGCGCGGTCTCGTCATGGGCCATCGGGTCGGGGCGCGCATACATCCGTGCTGGGCCTCGCGGACGGGCCGGGGGTTTCCGGCGTCTGGTCGAGGATATAACGTGGGCCGGCGATTTGTCCGTCGAGTTTGGGAGCGGCTGCGATGACCAAGGGCCGAACGGCGCCGAAATGTCCGATCTGCGGCGCGCCGCGGGAGGCGAAGTGGCGCCCCTTCTGCTCGAAGCGCTGCGCCGATGTCGATCTCGGCAAGTGGCTGAAGGGCGCCTATGCGGTGCCCTCGGACGAACCTGCGCCCGAGGATCCGGGCTCCGGCGAACGCTGAACCGGCGCCGTCTCGGCCCGCGCCAGGGCGGCCTCGCGGGCGCTGCGCCGCGCTGCGCCGAGCAGCCGGCCGAGCGTCTTCTCCCGCGCGATGGTCTCGGC
>NZ_BSYI01000018.1 GCF_030270585.1 Paralimibaculum aggregatum | reverse complement strand
GCCCGCGCCGGCGGGGCTGCCGCGGGTGCTGATCGCCGAGGACAACCGCACCAACCAGCTGGTCTTCCGCCGCATGCTCGAGGCGGAGCCCTGCGAGATCGCCTTCGCCGCCAACGGCCTCGAGGCGGTGCAGCTTTCCGAGAGATTCCGCCCCGATATCATCCTGATGGACATCTCGATGCCGGAGATGGACGGCTATGAGGCGACTGGGCGCATCCGCGAGACCGAGGCCGAGACCGGCCGGCCCCCGGTGCCCATCGTCGCGCTCACCGCCAACGCGATGTCCGGCGACCGCGAGCGCTGCCTGCAGGCGGGAATGACCGACTATCTCGCCAAGCCCGTGCGCAAGGCCGAGCTGAGCGAGGTGATCGCGCGCTATGCGCCGGAGGAGAAGATGCGCGCCTGAGCGCCCGCCATCGGCCCCCTGGCCTCAGCGCGGCCCGGGCAGCGCCTCCATCCGCTCCGCGAGCGCGATGTCCTTCTCCGTCAGCCCCCCGGTATCATGGGTGGTCAGCACCACCTCGACCCGGTTGTAGACATTCTTCCACTCCGGGTGGTGGTTCATTGCCTCGGCCTCGAAGCCGGCCCGCATCATCCAGGCCAGCGCATCGCGGAAACTGCGGAAGCGGAAGGTCTTGGCGATTGCCGCGCCATCGGCGGCGCGGGCCCAGCCGGCCTCCGCGAGCGCCGCCGGCACTGCAGTTTCCTCGGTCATCCGTCTCTCCTCCGGTCAGCCCCTCGGGTCGGCCGCCCGGATCGATCCCGGGGCCGGCCCGGGTCAACCCTGACCGGTGAACGTGGTGCTGTCGACCACGAGTTGCACCCGGTCGGAGCAGAACCAGGTGCGGCCATGCTCGATCGGGCGCCCCTCAGGATCGACGTCGAGCGCCTCGGTGAGCAGGACCGGATGCACCTCGGGCATCTTCAGGTGCCGCGCGATCATCACGCCGGGGCGCTCGGCGGTGAGCCGCGTCCAGAGCCGGCGGTAGTCGCTGATGCCGATCCGCGCCATCGCGCCGGTGACCGACTGCTCCGCCTTCAGCGCCTCGGCAAGGCCCTGCAGCCGCTCCAGCGGGAAGGTCGAGCGGGCATAGGTGATCGGCACCTCGTCGGCGAGGCCGATCGACTCGGTCACCAGCACCGGGGCGCCGGTCTCGATCTGCAGCGCCTTCGCTTCCACGGGTTCGGCCGGCAGGCGTTCCATGCGCAGCCAGATGCGGTTGGCAGCGCGGCCGCGGTCGGCGAGGTTGCGGCTGAGGCGGGTGCGCGGGCCGATCATGTAGTCGAAGCGGCCCTGGGTCACATAGGCACCCGAGCCGCGGCGGACATGGATCCGCCCCTCGCTGCGCAGGCTCTCCAGGGCGCGGCGGACGGTGTGCCGGTTCACGCCGAAGCGCTGCGACATTTCCGCTTCGGTGGGCAGCTTGGCGCCCGGCGGATAGAGACCTTCGTCGATCTCGTCGCTGAGCGTGTCGAATATGCGCTGCCACAACGGCATGCTGCGGGGGCGGTCGGACGCTGTCACAAAAGCTTCTCCGGTTTTCGACAGACTGGGCTGGTGCGTGGCTTGCCATGCTGATATGTTTAGACAACTAGACGTCATACAGCAGGGCAGGGTGGTGCACCCGGTTTTATTCATGTCATGACAGATCGCAAGCCCCAACGTAAGGACTGGATGTCGCTTTTTGCAAAAGCGGCGGAGGATCGGCTCGCCGAACTCTGGCAGGCGGCGGCGATGGCGCCGGATTTCACCTGGCTGCGCAGGCCCGAATCCGGGGCGGTCATGCTGCGCGGCCTGGCCGGCGGGCAGGGCGCTCCGTTCAATCTCGGCGAGATGACGGTGACCCGGGCCTCGGTGCGGCTCGCCGGCGGGCAGGTCGGCCATGGCTATGTCGCCGGGCGCAGCAAGCGCAAGGCCGAGATCGCCGCGCTCTGCGATGCGCTGATGCAGGACCCGGCGGCGGCCCCGGCGGTGGAGGCGGCGATCCTCGGCCCGCTGGCGCGCGAGGCCGAGGCGGCGGCGGCGAAGCGGGCCGCCAAGGCGGCGGCCACGAAGGTCGAGTTCTTCACCATGCAGCGGGGCGAGGACTGATGCGGGGCGAGACGGCCACAGCCGCGCCTGCGGCGGGGGATGCGCTTTCCGGCGGCTTTGCCGACCCGGCGCGCGACGGAGCGGCGGCGTTCCGCGCCGTGCTCTCGGCCATGGCGCATCCGGGGCGCATCGAGCGGCTCGCCGGGGCGGCGCCGCCGGCCGGGATCTCGCCCGCTGCGGGTGCGCTGATGCTGGCGCTGGCCGATGCGGAGACCCCGGTCTGGCTGCCGGAGCGGCTCGCCGGCGGGCCGGTGGCGGAGTGGTTGCGGTTCCACACCAATGCCCCCGCGGCAGCCGGCCGTTCCGCGGCGGCCTTCGCGCTCGGCCGCTGGGAGGAGCTGGTGCCGCTCGCCGACTATCCTGCCGGCTGCCCGTCCTATCCGGACCGCAGCGCCACGCTGGTCGTCGATCTGCCGGCGCTCGAGGGCGGCCCGGCGCTGACGCTCTCGGGGCCCGGGCTCGCCGCGCCGGCACGGTTCGCGCCGATGCTGCCGGCCGAGGCGGCCGCGGCGCTCGCGGAGAATGCCGCGCGCTTCCCGCTCGGCGTCGATGTCTGTTTCGCGGCGGCGGACCGGGTTGCCGCCCTGCCGCGCAGCACCAGGCTGGAGGGCTGACATGTATGTCGCGGTGAAGGGCGGCGAGCGCGCCATCGACAATGCCCATGCCTGGCTCGCGGAGGAGCGCCGCGGCGACCCCTCGGTGCCCGAGCTCAGCCTCGCGCAGATCGCCGGG
This sequence comes from Paralimibaculum aggregatum, assembly GCF_030270585.1. Lineage (GTDB taxonomy): Bacteria > Pseudomonadota > Alphaproteobacteria > Rhodobacterales > Rhodobacteraceae > Thermohalobaculum > Thermohalobaculum aggregatum. The sequence goes on along the minus strand of NZ_BSYI01000018.1, from coordinate 86,748 downwards.
CAGATGCGCCTCGCGGTCAACCGGGTGATGGCGGAGGGCTCGCTCTATGACCCGGAACTGGCGGCGCTGGCGCTGAAGCAGGCCCGCGGCGACATGGTGGAGGCGATCTTCCTGATCCGCGCCTACCGCACCACGCTGCCCCGCTTCGGCGAGGCCCGGCCGGTGGAGACCGCGGCGATGGCCTGCCAGCGGCGGATCTCGGCAACCTTCAAGGATGTCCCCGGCGGGCAGGTGCTGGGCCCGACCTTCGACTACACGCACCGGCTGCTCGACTTCAAGCTGGCCGCCGAGGGCACGCCGGCGCCCGCGCCGGAGGCCGCGCCGGGGCCGCAGCATACCCCGCATGTGCTGGGCATTCTCGACCGCGAAGGGTTGATCGAGGGCGAGCCGGAAGGCTCGGAGACCCCGCCCGATCTCACCCGCGAGGCGCTGGATTTTCCCTGTGACCGGGCGCTCCGGCTGCAGGCGCTGGCCCGCGGCGACGAGGGTTTCCTGCTCGGCCTCGCCTATTCCACCCAGCGCGGCTATGGCCGCACCCACGCCTTCGTCGGCGAGCTGCGCGTCGGCATGGTGGCGGTGGAATTCGAGATTCCCGAGCTCGGCTTCGCCATCGAGATCGCCGAGATCGAGCTCACCGAATGCGAGACGGTGAACCAGTTCGCCGGGAGCAAGTCCGAGCCGCCGCAGTTCACCCGCGGCTACGGGCTGGTGTTCGGCCAGTCGGAGCGCAAGGCGCTGTCGATGGCGCTGGTCGACCGGGCGCTGCGCTGGCGCGAGCTCGGCGAGGAGGATACCGGCGCCCCGGCGCAGGACGAGGAATTCGTTGTCGCGCATTGCGACAACATCCAGGCCACCGGTTTCCTCGAGCACATCAAGCTGCCGCATTACGTCGATTTCCAGGCCGAGCTCGAGCTCGTGCGGCGGATGCGCCGCGAGGCAGCGGCTTCGGCTGCGGCTGCGGCCAGCGAGGCGGCGGAATGAGCCGGTCGCTCAAGGCGGTGGTCTTCGATGTCGGCAATGTGCTGATCGGCTGGAATCCGCGCCTCGTCTATCCCGACCTCACCGATGCGCAGGTGCGCTGCTTCTTCCAGGAGGTGGGGTTCCAGGAGTGGAACGTGGCGCAGGACCGCGGGCGCAGCTGGGCCGAGGGCGTGGCGGAGCTGATCGCGCGCTATCCCCACCGCGCGCCGCTGATCGAGCGCTTCCGGCGGGACTGGCACAGGGCGGTTCCCGGCCCGGTGGACGGCATGGAGCAGCTGCTGGATACGCTCGATGCCCGCGGCGTCGCGCGGCACGCGATCACCAATTTCTCGGTGGAGCGCTGGATCGAGTGCCAGGCCCGGTTCCCCTTTCTTGCCAATGGCTTCGGGGTGACGGTTGTCTCGGGGCGCGAGCGCATGGTGAAGCCCGACCCGCGGATCTATCGCCTGATGCTGACGCGGGCCGGCCTCGCGCCGGAGGACTGCATCTTCGTCGATGACAGCGCGGCCAATGTCGCCACCGCGCGGGCGGTCGGCATGGAGGGCCACGAGTTCCGGACGGCGGCGGGGCTCGCCTCGGATCTGCGCAGGAGGGGGCTGCTGGCATGAGCGGGCACGAGAACGCATCCGGTGCGGCCGGGGCGGAGGCCTACAACTTCGCCTATCTCGACGAGCAGACCAAGCGGATGATCCGCCGGGCGATCCTGAAGGCGGTGGCGATCCCGGGCTACCAGGTGCCCTTCGCCAGCCGCGAGATGCCCATGCCCTATGGCTGGGGCACCGGCGGCGTGCAGGTGACCGCGGCCTGCCTGACCGCCGAGGACCGGCTGAAGGTGATCGACCAGGGCGCCGACGACACCACCAACGCGGTCTCGATCCGCAAGTTCTTCGAGCGCACGGCGGGGGTGAAAACCACCGAGGAGACGGAGCAGGCGACGATCATCCAGACCCGCCACCGGATCCCCGAGGCACCGCTGGCGGAGGGCCAGATCATGGTCTTCCAGGTGCCGATCCCGGAACCCCTGCGCTTTCTCGAGCCGCGCGAGACCGAGACCCGCAAGATGCATGCGCTCGAGGAATACGGGCTGATGCATGTGAAGCTCTACGAGGACATCTCGGTGCATGGCCACATCGCCACGACCTATGCCTATCCGGTGCTGGTCGAGGGCCGCTACGTGATGGACCCGTCGCCGATCCCGAAATTCGACAACCCCAAGCTCGACGACAGCCCGGCGCTGATGCTGTTCGGCGCGGGTCGCGAGCAGCGCATCTATGCGCTGCCCCCTCATACCCGCGTGCAGAGCCTCGATTTCGAGGATCACCCCTTCGATCGCGGGCACTGGGACGAGGACTGCGCGCTCTGCGGCGATGCCGGGAGCTATCTCGACGAGGTGATCACCGACGATGCCGGGGGGCGGATCTTCGTCTGCTCCGACACCGCGCATTGCCGCGCCCGCCGCCAGGCCGGCCATGCCGGCGCTGCCAGCGCACCCTATGAGGAGGCCGGAGCATGACCATGATGATGGATCGCCTGCGCAGCGCCGACCGCCGGCCCGCGCCGGTGGCGGCGGACGGCGCCCGCGGGCCCCTGCTGACGGTGGACGGGCTGGCCAAGCATTATGGCGCGCGGATCGGCTGCACCGGGGTCGGCTTCGATCTCTGGCCGGGGGAGGTGCTCGGCATCGTCGGCGAATCGGGATCGGGCAAGACCACGCTGCTGAAGGCGATCGCCGGGCTGGTGGCGCCGGATGCCGGCAGCATCCGCTACGACGCCGGCGCCGGGCCGGTGGAGGTGCGCGCGCTCTCCGAACCGGAGCGGCGCCGGCTGATGCGCACCGACTGGGCCTTCGTGCACCAGAACCCGCGCGACGGGCTGCGCATGGGGGTGTCGGCCGGCGCCAATGTGGGCGAGCGGCTGATGGCCCGCGGCCAGCGGCATTACGGACGCATCCGGGGCGCCGCGCTGGACTGGCTGGCCCGGGTCGAGATCGCCGGAGCGCGGCTCGACGACCGGCCCTCGGCCTTTTCCGGCGGCATGCAGCAGCGGCTGCAGATCGCGCGCAATCTGGTCAGCGAGCCGCGGCTGGTGTTCATGGACGAGCCGACCGGGGGGCTCGATGTCAGCGTGCAGGCACGCCTGCTCGACCTGATCCGGGCGCTGGTGCGCGAGCTCGGCCTCTCGGCCATCGTGGTGACGCACGACCTCGCCGTGGTGCGGCTGCTCGCCGACCGGCTGATGGTGATGAAGGACGGCCGCGTGGTCGAGGCCGGGCTGACCGACCAGGTGCTGGACGACCCGGCCCATGCCTATACCCAGCTTCTGGTGAGCTCGATCCTGCAGGTGTGAGGCGCGGGGCCCGGCGCCAGGCGCGCGCGGGCCCGCGGCCCACCCGCCCACCCCCGCGCGCCCGCGCGCGCATCGCCCGGCCCCGGGTGCCGCACCCGGAGGCCGCAACGCAAGCCAGCCAGAGGAGGCGCCGGCGATGGAGCCCCGGATCCGTGTCGAGAACGTGTCGAAGACCTTCACGCTGCACACCCAGGGCGGCACGCGGCTGGCGGTGATGGCGGGCGCCTCGCTGACGGTGCGCCCCGGCGAATGCGTCGCGCTGACCGGGCCTTCCGGCGCCGGCAAGTCGACGCTGATGCGCATCGTCTACGGCAACTACCGCGCCGATGCCGGCTCGGTGACGGTGGCGGGTACCGAGGTGGTGAACGCCGAGCCGCGCACCGTGCTGGCGCTGCGCCGCCATGTGCTCGGCTATGTCAGCCAGTTCCTGCGGGTGGTGCCGCGGGTGCCGACGATCGAGGTGGTGGCCGAGCCCTGCCTCGCGGTGGGGCGCTGCCCGGCCTCGGCGGAGGCGCGGGCCAGGGCGCTGCTGACCCGGCTCAACATCCCCGAGCGGCTCTGGGGGCTTTCGCCGCTGACCTTTTCCGGCGGCGAGCAGCAGCGGGTCAACATCGCCCGCGGCTTCGCCCATGCCTATCCGGCGCTGCTGCTCGACGAACCGACGGCCTCGCTGGACGCGGCCAACCGGGCCGAGGTGCTGCGGCTCATCGCCGAGGCCAAGGCGGACGGCGCGGCGATCCTCGGGATCTTCCACGACGCCGAGGCGCGCGCCGCGATCTGTGACCGGGCGGTGGATGTCGGTGCGTTCATGCCCGCCGCCGGGGCGGCGACGGAGGGCGCCGGATGACGCCCGCCGCTTCAGCCGGCGAGGCGATGGCGCGCCACCAGATGGAAGGCGGCGCCGGCGCCCGGATCGCCGAAGAGGCACAGCGCGTCGATCGCGAGCGGGCCGGCGATCGCCGGGCCGAAGGCCGCCGCGGCGCGCGCCAGCACGGCCGGCGCCGCCTCCGGGTGCAGCCGGCCCGAGAGCGTCAGGTGGAAGCGGAAGGCGTCGAGCACATAAGGATAGCCCCAGCGGCGCAGATGCGCCTCCTCGCGCGGCTCGAGCCTGCCGGCGCGGCGCTTCTCCAGCTCGGCCTCGGACAGCGGCGCGCGCAGCGGATCGAGCCGGGTCACGCAGGCCGCCGCCAGCGCGTCGAGTTCGGGGCAGGGGCCCGAGGGCCTGAGCGCGGCGAAGCCGAGAGCCGCATCGAGCGCGAGCGGCGGCGCCGCGACCGGGGCGATCTCCGCGGCCAGCGCCGCCAGCGCCGCATCGAGATCCGCCGGGTGCGTGCCCCGGTTCAGCCGGAAGGGCGGTTTCAGCGTGGCGTGGAAGCCATAGCGCCGGGGCGCTTCCGTGAGCGCCGCCTGCGCCTCGCTCTGTGGCCGCGGCTGGCATGCCGCCGGATCCCAGCCGAGCCAGTCGGCCCCGGCCTCGGCGAGCGCGCTGCCGGGCGCCGGCGCCCAGTAGACCGCGTAGCGTTCGTAGCCGTCGAGACCCATTTCCGCTCCCATTTCACCCCATGCGCGCAGGCCGGCTTGACAGCGCCGGCGCCGCACTGCAGCCGGGGACAGACCTGCCGAGGAGGCCGCCCATGTCAAGTCCGACCCGCCTGATGGCGCCTCCCGAAGGCGCTGCCCCGTCCGGGATGCCCGGGCCCGAGCCCGAGCCGGGTCTCGCGCCGCGCCCGGCGCCGCCGCTGGTGCTGGCCAATGCCCGGCTGGTGCTGGCCGGCGAGGTGGTGCGGGGCAGCGTCGCGCTCCGCGACGGGGTGATCGCCGACATTGCCGAGGGCGCGGGCGTGCCCGCCGGGGCGCTCGACTGCGACGGCGCGACGCTGATCCCGGGGCTCGTCGAGCTGCACACCGACAATCTCGAGAAGCATCTCCGCCCGCGCCCGGGCGTGCACTGGCCGCGGGCGGCGGCGGTTCTGGCGCATGACGGCGAGATCGCCGCGGCGGGCATGACCACGGTGTTCGATTCGATCCGCGCCGGCACGCTGAAGACCCCCTTCGAGAGCCATGAGAGCGTGCGCTATGCCCGCGAGGTGGCCGACCAGATCATCCGGCTGCGGCGCCAGGGCGCGCTCCGGATCCAGCATTTCCTGCATATCCGCGCCGAGATCTGCTCGCATACGGTGCTCGAGGAGCTCGACGAGTTCGCCGGCGAGGCGCTCGTGCGGATCGTCTCGGTGATGGACCATTCGCCGGGGCAGCGGCAGTTTGCCGACGAGGGCAAGTATCGCCAGTATTACCAGGGCCGGCACGGGCTCTCGGAGGCGGAGATGGCGGAGTTCACGCGCTACACCAAGGCGCTCTCGGCCGAGCGCGGGCCGGCGCACGAGGCCGGGATCGTGGCGCGGGCGCGGACGCTCGGCGCGGCGCTCGCCAGCCATGACGACACCACCGGGGACCATGTCGCGCAGTCGGTCGCGCTCGGCGTGCGCTTTGCCGAGTTCCCGACCACGCTCGAGGCGGCGCAGGCCTGCAAGGCGGCGGGGGTGCCGGTGATGATGGGCGCGCCCAACATCCTGCGCGGCGGCAGCCATTCGGGCAATGTCGCTGCGGCGGAGCTGGCGGCCGAGGGGCTGCTCGACATCCTGTCGTCGGATTATGCGCCCTCGGCGCTGGTCATGGGGGCGATGAAGCTCGCCGAGCTGACCGGGGACCTGCCGGGGGCGATCGCCACGGTGACGCGGGCGCCGGCCGAGGCCGCCGGGCTCGGGGACCGCGGCGAGATCGCCATCGGCAAGCGGGCGGATCTGGTGCTGCTGCGCGATCTCGATGGGCTCGCGGTGGTTGCCGGGGTCTGGTCGGGCGGCGCGCAGATCGGCTGACGGCGGCGCGGGAGGAGAGCGCGGGCCGCCACCTCCCCCACCCCTGAGATGTCGCGGCGGCTATGAGGGCAGCGCGGCCCACCCATGGGAGGTGGCGGGCTGCGCGGGCTCAGCCGGCAGCGCCCTCCCAGCGGGCGGCATTCTCGCGGATCGCTCTGGCACGGGCCTCCACCGGCGGGTGGCTGGCGAGCCAGGCGGCCGGCCCGGCGGCGGCCGTGACCCCGGGCACCAGTTCGCGCAGCTTCTCCAGCATCCGCGCCTGCGGCTCGGCGCCGAGGCCGGCCCGGATCATCACCGCGGTGGCATAGGCATCGGCCTCGAACTCGTCCTTGCGCGAGAGGGTGGCGACGAAGAAGCCCGAGAGCAGCCGTGCCAGATACCAGCCGATCACCGGGATCAGCCGGGCCAGCACGCCGCCGAGCACCGTGTGCACCGCCTGGGCGATGGCAATGTCGATGGCGCGCCGGCGGGTGTGTCCGAGCGCCAGATGGCCGAGCTCATGCGCCACCACGGAGGCGAACTCCGCCGGGCTGACGCGGCCGCGGCGGACTTGATCGACCAGCCCGCGGGTGACGTAAATCTCCCCCCCCGGCGTCGCCAGCCCGTTGACCATGGGCTCGTCGAGCACGCGGACCTGCACCTCCGCCACGCCGGCGGTGCGCGCGATCCGGCGCAGGATGCTCTCGAGCTGGTCGTTCTCGAGCCGCCGCGAGCGCCGGCGCAGGGCCGCGCCGCTGGTCCGCGAGGCGATCGAGAACCAGACGAGGGCGAGCAGCACCGGGGCGAGGATCAGGAGGAGCTTGAGCATGGGGTGAATGTAGGTGCAGAGGCGCCCGCAGTCATCCTCGGAAAGCGGCGTGCACGCACAATCCTTGCCCGGCGGGGAGGAGTGATTTGCGGGCATCGCCGGCTGACAGGCGCGGCTGGCAATGCCACATCGGAGGGAGAGGCGCCGGGGCGGTCCCGCCGCCGCGGCCCCTGGAGGAGCCCATGATCCCGCTCGAGCCCGCCGCCGCCGCCGTTCCCGGGGTGCGCATCGGCCATGTCCATCTGCGCGTCGCCGATCTCGACCGCGCCATCGCCTTCTATGGCGGCGTGCTCGGGCTCGACGTGATGCAGCGCTTCGCCAGCGGCGCGGCCTTTCTCGGCGCCGATGGCTATCATCACCATATCGGGCTCAACATCTGGGAAAGCGCCGGCGGCACGCCGCCGCCGCCGGGCCATAGCGGGCTCTATCACACCGCCTTCCTGTATCCGGACCGCCCGTCCCTGGCGCGGGCGGTGGCGCGGGTTCTGGCGGCGGGGATCCGCCTCACCGGCAAGGCGGATCACGGGGTCTCGGAGGCGGTCTATCTGAACGACCCGGACGGCAACGGGGTCGAGCTCTATCGCGACCGGCCGGAGCGGGACTGGCCGCGCGACGCCGGCGGCCGGCTTGCCATGGTCAACGCGCCGCTGGATCTTGACGACTTGCTCGCTGCCGGCGTGTAAGCTCGGGAGGGGCCGCGGCGAGGGGCTCCGAGTGGAGGGGCGTCCGGTGCCGATGCGCGTGCAATATGTCGAGGGCCATGCGGCGGTGATCGCCCGGCTGAGCGGCGTGGTCGAGGCCGGCGATATCCGCGCCTCGTTGCAGTTCGCCTTCGGTGCCGGGCTGGTCAGGCCGGGGGTCGCGCGGCTGGTCGCGGTGGATCAGGGCGCCGCGCTGCACCGGCTCGACCTGCCGGCACTGGCGCGAATCCAGCGTGCGGTGCTGCTGGAGGAGAGCCGCGGCGGCCGCGCGCCGGCCTTCCGGTCGGTGCTCTGCGCGCCGTACGGGCTGCACCGGCCGATCGCATGGCTCTACAAGGCGCAGTGGGACATGCTGGATCTGCCGGGGGTGCGCTTCGACGTGGTCGAGCGCGAGGCCGAGGCGCTGGCGCTGCTCGGCATCCCGGCGGATGCGACGCTGGGGCCGGAGATCGACCTCGACCGGCGCTAGCGCCCGGTGGCGGGCCGGGGCCGCCGCCTCCCCCACCCTGTCGAGGTCTCGCCCCCGGGCGGGCGTTTCAAGAGCCCACCCATGGGAGGCGGCGGGGGCCTCTGGCGGGCGCGGCGCCCGGGATCTCAGCGCTGCACCGGGCGGGTGTGGCGGAGCGGGCGGCGGCGGGCCCTTTCGCGCAGGAAGACGAAGAGCCCGGCGCCGGCGATCAGCGCGATCCCGGCGAGCACCCAGGGCCCCGGCAGTTCGTCGAACACCGCCCAGCCCCAGAAGATCGCCAGCGGCAGCGCGACGTATTCGAAGGGCGCCACGGTGGCGGCGGCGGCGGAACGGTAGGCCTGGCTCAGCGTGTAGCCGATCACCGCCGCGTTGAGCCCGAGGCCGAGGAACAGCAGCCGGTCCTCCGGTGCCGGCCAGACCCACGCGCGGAACAGGAAGACCAGGCTCTCGTTGGACAGCCCTTCGGTCAGGCGCCCGTCGCCGGTGGCCGCCCAGAAGCCGAGGCTGACCAGGATGAACATCACCTGCAGATAGATCGCCATCGCCGAGGCCTTGGAGCCCATGCCGAGCTTGCGCGTGAGCACCTGCAGCAGCGCATAGCAGAAGGCCGCGGCCACCGGCAGCAGCAGCACGCCGGTCGGCTGCGCGCCGGTGTCGGCCGGGCCCAGCATCAGCAGCACGCCGCAGAAGCCGACGGCCACCGCGCCGAGCCGCCAGGGGCCGACCTTCTCGCCCAGCACCGGGATCGAGAGCAGCGTGATGAAGAGCGGCGCAACGAAGAACAGCGCCGTCGCGGTTGCCAGCGGCAGCACCGCGAGGGCGGCGAAATACATCATGTTGGACGCCACCACCGCCAGCCCGCGGAGGACATGCAGCCAGGGGCGGTCGGTGCGCAGGATCTTCCAGCCGCCCTCGAGCTGCACGAGGCCGATGGTGAAGACGATGCCGATCGCCGAGCGCACGAAGACCATCTGGTGCAGCGGATAGCCGCCGGAAAGCTGCTTGATCAGCATGTCGTTGACAGAGATGCAGGTCATCCCGGCGAGAATGCACAGGATCCCGAGCGCCGGCGCGTGCTGCGCGGCGGGGGCGGCGATGGGCGCGGTCATGATGGTCCTCCTCGGACCGATCATTGGGGCGGGATGCCGGATTTGTCGAGGATTGCGGGCAGCGTCGGGCGGCAAGGGAGCCTTGCGCGGCGCGCAAGGCCGCCGCCCCCTGCGGCGGCGCCTAACCGAGGCCGGCTGGCGGATCGGCGGCCGCCAGCCGCGGCGGATCGTGCCGCGATCCGGAAGCGCGGCCGGAACAGCCCCGGCCAGGGTGCGATCACCGGCCGGGGCCGGGAACGCCGGCTCCGCGGCGGCAGCGAGCGGCAATCTCCGGGCGCGGTGCGCTGCGGGCCTTCAGCGGCTCAGTTCGCGGGTGGCGGCTTCGAGCCCGCTGAGGGTCATCGGATACATCCGGTCCTCCATGATCCGGCGGATCAGGCCGATCGACTGGGTATAGCCCCAGTGCGCCTCCGGCGTGGGGTTGATCCAGGCGGCCCGCGGGAACCGCGCGAGCGCCCGGCGCAGCCAGGTTTCGCCGCTCTCGGCGTTCCAGTGCTCGTTGGCGCCGCCCGGCATCACCACCTCGTAGGGCGACATCGCGGCATCGCCGACGAAGATCAGCTTCCAGTCCGGCCCATAGGTGCGCAGCACCTGCTCGGTGGGGGTCTGCGCATCCCAGCGCCGGCGATTGTCGCGCCAGACGCCCTCGTAGAGGCAGTTGTGGAAATAGTAGTATTCGAGGTGCTTGAACTCCGAGCGCGCGGCGGAGAACAGCTCCTCGCAGACCCGGATATGGTCGTCCATCGAGCCGCCGACATCGAACAGCAGCAGCACCTTCACCGCGTTGTGCCGCTCGGGCCGGAGCTTGACGTCGAGCCAGCCCTGATGCGCGGTGGCGCGGATCGTGCCGTCGAGGTCGAGCTCCTCGGCCGCGCCCTCGCGGGCCCAGCGGCGCAGGCGCTTCAGCGCCACCTTGATGGTGCGGGTGCCGAGCTCGCGGTCGCCGTCGAGATCGCGGAACTGGCGCTTGTCCCAGACCTTCACGGCGCGGCGGTGGCGCGAGCGGTCCTGCCCGATGCGCACGCCCTCGGGGTTGTAGCCATAGGCGCCGAAGGGCGAGGTGCCGGCGGTGCCGATCCACTTGCTGCCGCCCTGGTGGCGCCCCTGCTGCTCCTCGAGCCGCTGGCGCAGCGTTTCCATCAGCTTGTCCCATCCGCCGAGGGATTCGACGAGCGCCTTCTCCTCCTCCGAGAGATGCTTCTCGGCCAGCCGGCGCAGCCATTCCTCCGGCAGATCGACGGTCGCGACGCCATCCTCGGCATTGCCGGAGACCGCCTCCAGCCCCTTGAACGCCTCGGCGAAGACCCGGTCGAACCGGTCGAAGAAGCGCTCGTCCTTCACCAGCGCGGCGCGGGAAAGATGGTAGAACCCCTCGATGTCATAGGCCACCAGCTCCGCCTGCATCGCCTCGTGCAGCGTCAGATACTCGCGCAGGCTGACCGGCACGCCGGCGGATCTGAGACCGAAGAACAGCTTGAGAAACATGGTGACTCGCTTGCCGGTGTCGGGGCGGGTTCAGCCGAAGAGGCCGAGCCGCGCCGCCAGGATCTGCAGGGCCAGCATGGCCAGCATGGCGGGTATGGCATGGGCGAGGGCGTATTGCACGCGGTCGCCGGTGGTGCCGCCGCGGCGCCCGGCGCGCACCCAGCCGAGGAGGCCGGCGCCGAGAAAGGTCAGGATCAAGAGTGCCATGGCTCGGATCTCCTCCGCTTGGCTTCGGCGCATGGGGCCGGTCTGCCGTAGAGATGGCCCGGCGGGCCGGTGGTCAAGAGCCGGCGCCGCTCCTGCTGCGTCCGGTCGCATAGGCTTCCCAGGCGGCGGCGCGGCGCGCCTCTGCCCGGGCCTCGGCACTGCGGCCGAGCCCCTCGAGCGCCCGCGCCCTCAGGGAATAATGCGCCGCCAGCGCCTCGTCGAGCCCGTGTCCCGCCAGAACCGGCGCGAGCCCCTCGGTCAGCTCCAGCGCCTTTTCCGGCATCGCCATGTTGAGCGCGAGGCCGGCGCGGGTGAGCCGGGCCTGCGCGATCCGCGGATCCTCGGCCCCGTGCACCCTCGTGCAGACCCGCTCCGCGGTCACCAGCCGCGCCGCCGCCTGCTCCGGCATCTTCAGCTTCTCGAGATGGGCGAGCGTCACGAGGCTGTGGCAGTGCCAGGCGGTGCCGGGCAGCGCGACCTCGGCATAGCGCAGCGCCTCGGTCGCCGCCCTGCGCCGCTCGGAGGCCGAACGGTCGCCCCGGAACGCGCCGGCGATCAGCCGCCGCCAGGCCGGCTCGGCACGGTGGCGCACCGGGGGCAGCGGGCGGGCGCGCCTGCCCGCCGGGTTGATGCGCTCCAGAACCAGCCGCGCTCGCGCCTCGGTCTCGCTGCGGGAGAGCCCGGTCGCCATCTCCGGCGCATAGAGCACGCGCAGCATCAGCAGGTCGAGCCGCGTCGGCCAGACATGCCCGAAATCGTCGTTGAAGACCGACGGCCCCAGTCCGTAGAGATCGTTGAGCGGGCCGAGGCCCTGCGCGATCTCCTCCAGCAGGCAGCGCCGCACATCCGCGGGGATCGCATCGGCGGGGATGAAGATCGTCACCGCCTCGAGGCGCGGCGCGGCGGCCAGCGCGTCGCCGCCATTGCCCGCCGGGTCGCGCTCGAAATCGCGCCAGCGCCGGTCTCCGGCCACCAGAACGCAGGAGGCGGCGGGCAGCAGGTCGCGGAAATCGCCGCCCGGCACGAGCCGCACCACCATGTTGCGATCCACCGCGCCGCGGCGGATGTCGAGCCCGCCATGCTGGCGGAGATAGGCGAGATAGGTGTCGAGGAAGGGCTGGTGCAGCGCCGCGCCCGGCCCCTCGATGCCCACCACCACCGGCGCCTCGATGCGCACCAGATGCGGCCGCCGCCCGCCCCATTCGGTGTCGTGCGTCAGCAGCACGAAGAGCCGCGCCAGCGAGGCGTTGTCGTAGCCGGTATGGCCCGCCGGCAGGCGCGCATGGAGAACCGGCTCCGCCGGCGGCTCGGGCACCGCGGCGGGGCGCTGGCCGGGCAGGGCGCAGGCCGCCAGCGCCGGCAGCAGCAGCGCCGCCAGCATCGCGCGGATGGCATGGCGCATCAGCGGCTGTACTTGATGAAGGGCGTGAGCGTCGCCACCCGGTCGTAGAGCTTGCGGGCGGTGTGGTTGAAATCCTGCGTCAGCCAGTAGACCGAGGGGCAGCCGGCGGCATCCGCCGCAGCATAGACCGCCTCGATCAGCGCCCGCCCGGCGCCGGTGCCGCGGATCTCCGGATCGACATAGAGGTCCTGCAGATAGACCACCTTCTCGATCCGCCAGCCGTGGCGGTGATAGATGTAGTGCACCAGCCCGACGAGCCTGCCGTCCTGCTCGGCGACGAAGCCCTGGTAGTCGCCCTCCGCCTCGCAGAGCAGCCGCGCGAAGCTGGTCGCATAGACCTCCTCGGGCAGCTCGGTCTCGTAGAACGCGAGATAGCCGTGCCAGAGCCGGCGCCACTCCGCCTCGTCCGCCGCCGTCAACCGCCTGATCTGCATGGCCCCATACCTCCCGATCCCTTCCCCATGCCACGGGGCCGGAGAGGGGGCAACACCCGCGCGGGTCTCGCGATCGGGGGGCACGGGCGGCTTCGGCCGGCAGGGGCGCCGTGCTATGATCGGCCGCGCAGCGACCCCAGCCTCCCGAGAGACGCCATGCCCCCGCCACCGACGCCCCCGCCGGCCGAAATGGATGTCTTCAACGCGGCCAGGGAGCGCGCTGCCGGCGGGCCGCAGGTGGCCGATCTCGCGGCGATGCGCGGGCGGCGGGCGGTGTTCATCGGGCGGCAGACCAGGCACCCGGAGGCGCTGGCCCGGCTCGCGCCGCTCGACGGGCTGGCGATCACCGGGGTGAAGCCGGCACAGGCAGCGGAGGCCGTGCGCGCGGCCGATCCGGCGGCGCTCTGGCTGGTGGATCTCAGGCTCGAGGATCTCGGATTGCTGGCGGGGCTCACCCGGCTCGAGGCGCTCTGCCTCGAGGATCTGCCCCGGCTGACCGATCTGGCGCCGCTGGCGGGGCTGCGCGGGCTGCGTCTCCTCTCCATCAAGGGGCTGAAGCGGGTGGAGGACCTCGCGCCGCTGGCCTCCCTCGCCGGGCTGACCGCGCTGGAGATCGCGCCGGGCAGCGTGGTGGCAAAGGGGATCACGCTCGATCTCGGGCCGCTCCGGGCGCTGCGCGGGCTCGCGGTGCTGCACATTCCGGGCATTCGCACGCCGGACCTTTCCACCGCGGTGCTCGACGGCTTTCCAAAGCTCACGGATCTCGATATCGGCGGCAACTGGCCGGTGGCGGAGCTCGCCCGGCTCGCCGCGCGCTATCCGCAGCTCGAGAGCCGCTGGCTGAAGCCGCTCACCGCCAATGCGCATTACGGCGGGGGCGGCATTAGCACCACGCTCTACGATATCGACCCGGACGATCACCCGGAGGCGCGCATCACCCTCACCGCGAGCGGGCTGCGCAAGCCGCACGAGCTCGACCCGGAGAGGGATGCCGCCCGGATTGCCAGGCTGCGTGCCGAGTGGGCGAGCCATCTCGCCTGCTTCCGGCGGCACTACGGCATGGAGTGAGCGGTCCCTCAGCTCCGCTCGCGCCGGGCCAGGAACGCGAGCCGCTCGAAGAGATGCACGTCCTGCTCGTTCTTCAGCAGCGCGCCATGCAGCGGCGGTATCGCGGATTTCGGATCGGCCCGAAGGGTCGCGGCATCCACGTCGTCGGCCATCAGCAGCTTCAGCCAGTCGAGCACCTCCGAGGTGGAGGGCTTCTTCTTCAGGCCCGGGGTCTCGCGGATCTCGTAGAAGCGGGTGAGGGCGGCGCGCACCAGTTCCTGCTTGATGCCGGGGAAATGTACCTCGACGATTCTCGCCATGGTTTCGGCATCCGGAAACGAGATGAAATGGAAGAAGCAGCGGCGCAGGAAGGCGTCCGGCAGCTCTTTCTCGTTGTTCGAGGTGATCACCACAACCGGGCGCTGCACCGCGCGGATCGTCTCGCCGGTCTCGTAAACGTGAAACTCCATCCGGTCGAGTTCCTGCAGCAGGTCGTTGGGGAACTCGATATCGGCCTTGTCGATCTCGTCGATCAGCAGCACCACGCGCTCCGGCGCCGTGAAGGCCTCCCAGAGCTTGCCGGGCTTGATGTAGTTCTTCACGTCGCGCACCCGGTCGTCGCCGAGCTGGCTGTCGCGCAGCCGGCTGACGGCGTCGTATTCATACAGGCCCTGGATCGCTCGCGTCGTGGATTTCACGTGCCATTCCAGCAGCTTCATGCCAAGGCTTGAGGCAATTTGACGGGCCAGTTCGGTCTTGCCCGTGCCGGGTTCGCCCTTCACCAGAAGCGGCCGCTCGAGGCGGATCGCGGCGTTGACAGCGATCGTCAGATCCTCGGTGGCGATGTAGTCGGCGGTGCCCTCGAATCTGCTCATGGCGAAACGCTCCTCGGCTTGGTTCATCTGTCCTGCGGGATTGGTCTTCGGCGCCTATAACCCTTGCCGAGCATGAGTTTAAGGCGTGACATGAAGGTTCAAAGCGACTATAGCAGGCCCACGACATGGGGGGGTGCCGGGCCGCACCGGCGCTTAGCGTGATAGGGGCTGGATCCATGAATGTCGAGATACCAATCGACGCTGATTACCGACCTTCCGACGACGAACCGTTCATGTGTCCCCGGCAGAAGGAGTATTTCCGCCGGAAGCTGCTTGAATGGCGCAATTCGATCATCAACGAGAGCCGCGAGACGGTCGAGCACATGCAGGCCGAGACCAACAACATCCCGGACCTCGCGGACCGGGCCTCTGCCGAGACCGACCGTGCGCTCGAGCTGCGCACCCGCGACCGGCAGCGCAAGCTGATCTCGAAGATCGATGCGGCGCTGCGGCGGATCGAGGACGGCAGTTACGGTTACTGCGAGGTGACCGGCGAGCCGATCTCGCTGCGCCGGCTCGAGGCGCGGCCGACCGCGACGCTGTCGCTCGAGGCGCAGGAGGCGCATGAGCGCCGCGAGAAGGTCCACCGCGACACCTGATCCTGCTGAAATGCCCAAGCGTCGCCCCCCGGGGCGGCGCAGGTCTTTCGGGGTGGGCGGCGGTCAGACCGGCATGTCCTCCCAGCGCTCCACCAGGAGCGGGCGCGGCACCTTGGGGAGATAGTCCCCGTTCGCCAGCATCAGGAAATCCCGGAAGGCCGCCGAGGTCGCCGAGAGCTTCGCCTCCGCCGGGCGCACGAGATACCAGTGGCGGATGATCGGCAATCCCTCCATCCGCAGCATCACCAGCCGCCCGGCCTCGAGCTCCGGCACCACCGTATGTGCCGAGATCACCGCGAGGCCGAGCCCGGCCATCACCGCCTGCTTGATGGTCTCGTTGGTGCCCATCTCGACCATGCGATAGGGCCGGCCCTCGCCGATCCGGTCGAGATAGCGGCGCATCAGGATGCGGGTGCCCGAGCCCTGCTCGCGGCCGAGGAAGGTCTCCTCGAGCAGCGCCTCGGGCAGGATGTCATCGGCCAGCGCCAGCGGATGGTCCGGCGGCGCGATGATGATGTAGGGATGCTCGCCCAGCACCTCGGCCTCGACCGGCGGCTCCTGCGGCGGGCGGCCCATGATGGCGAGCTCGACCTCGCCGCGGGCGAGCGCCTCGACGATGGCCTCGCGGTTGCCGACCTTGAGCCCGATCTCGACATCCGGCAGCAGCGCCTTCATCCGCGCGACGAGACCGGGGGCGAAGTACTTGCCCGTGGAGACGACGCCGATCGAGACATAGCCCGCCATGCCCGCCTTCATCGCCTCGATCCGGGCAAAGCACTGCGACAGCGCGGTTTCGATCTTCTGCACCGTGCCGAGCAGCTCGCGGCCGATCGGGGTGAGGCTCACCTTGCCGTCGGGCCCACGGTTGAGCACCTGCGCGCAGACGCCTTCTTCCAGCGATTTCAGCTGGGTGGAGACCGCGGGCGGGGTCACGTGCAGCGTGCCGGCCGCCGCGGTGATCGAGCCGGTCTCGACGATCGCGGCGAGCGCGCGAAGCTGCTTCAGCGTGAGGGATTTGGGGTGCGCCATGGGTTCGATCTAAGCGGTGTTAAACGGATCTTACAACCCGGCCGCAATTCATGCGCGAAAAAAATGGAGCGACCCTCCGGCCGCTCCAGCGCAAGAACCGAACCCCTGGGAGAGTGTCCGGCCGACATGTCGGCATATCCCGACATACCTCGACCACAGCTATGACCCGCCCGGGCGCGAAAGAGAATTAGAAAAATATTCAAAGGGCTTAAGGTAGGCTGCGGTGCAGGGTCAGCGGCGCCAGAAGCTGGGGGTCAGCAGCACCAGCACCGAGATGAACTCGAGCCGGCCGAGAAGCATGCCCATCGAGCAGATCCATTTCGCCCCCTCCGGCAGGTCGGCATAGTTGCCCGAGGGCCCGATCTGCGTGCCGAGACCGGGGCCGACATTGGCCAGCACCGCCACCGCGCCCGAGATCGCGGTGATCGCCGGCAACCCGAACATCGAGAGCAGGATCGCCCAGACCGAGAGCGCGGTGACGAAGACGAAGAAGAAGGCCATCACCGAGGACAGCACCTCCGGCTCCACCGCGCGGTTGTCGTAGCGCAGCGGAAAGATGCCGGAAGGCGAGTGGATGCGGCGGATCTGCTGGATCAGCGCGGCGAACAGGATCTGGTAGCGGAACACCTTGGCCGAGCAGGAGGTCGAGCCGGCACAGCCGCCGATCAGCGCCACGGTGAAGAAGAGCGCGATGGGCAGCCCGCCCCAGCTGTCATAGGGCGCCGAGGCATAGCCGGTGCCGGTGGTGATCGAGGTGATGTTGAAGAGGCTGGCGCGGAACGCCGCCTCGACATCCGTGCGCCCCTCGAAGAGCAGCCAGAGCATCACCAGCCCCGATACCACGAGGACCACGCCGAGAAAGCCCTGCACCTGCCGGTCGCGGACGATCGGCCGCGCCCGGCCCCTGGAGAGCTCGATGAAGCGGATGAAGGGCAGCGCCGCCAGCATCATGAACAGCACCGCCACATACTGCGCGCCGGCGGAGAATCCCGCGAAGCTCGTGTCGTAGTTCCCGAGCCCGCCGGTGGAGACGGTGGTCATGGCATGGCAGATCGCGTCGAACGCCTCCATGCCGGTCGCCGAATAGGCCAGCACGCAGCCCACCGTGAGCGCGAGATAGATCCAGAAGAGCTGGCCCGCCACCTCGGCCGCGCGGGGCAGGATGTCGGTGCCGATGTCGAAGCTCTCGGAGCGGAAGAACTGCATGCCGCCGATCTTCATCGCCGGCAGGAAGACCATGGCGAACACCACGATCCCCACGCCGCCATACCATTGCAGCACCGCGCGCCAGAACAGCAGCCCCGGCGGCGCGGTGTCGAGCTGGGACATCACCGTGGCGCCGGTGGTGGTGAGCCCGGACACGGCCTCGAAATAGGCATCGGTGAAGTCGAGCCGGTAGGGGGTGTCGGCCGGCCCGTAGAGGAAGGGCAGGGCGCCGAAGACCGGCAGCACCACCCAGACCAGGGTGGTCAGCAGGAAGGCCTGCTGGCGCGAGAGCCGCTCCTCGATGGCGCTCCGGGTGACCAGCACCACCGCGCTCGAGGCGGTCAGCGTGAGGAAGGCGGCGAAGCCGGTGCCGCGCCAGTTCTCGTGCCCGCTATAGGCGTCGATCATGGCGGCGAGGATCATCGTCGCCCCGAGCACCGCGGTCAGCCGGCCGATGACCGAAGCGACGGGGCGGATGTCGTACATGCGCCGGGTGGCTCAGAAAGGCACGTCCGGGACGGCTGCGCCGTCCGGGGGCGACTGGTTCTCCGCGCGCGTCACATAGGCCGCCACCACCTTCTTCTCCCCCGCCTTCTCGAAGCGGACGGTGAGCTTGTCGCCCTCCACCTCGGTCACCTGACCATAGCCGAACTTCTGATGGAAGACACGGGTGCCGGGCTCGAAGGCCGGGTTCGCCTCGGCGTCGATCACCAGCGCGCGCGCCTCCTGCGGCTGGGCGATCGGGCGATCGCGGCCACGGGCGGCGAAGCGGCGCCAGCCGGGCGAATTGTAGCTGTCGGCCCGCGCGGCCTGGCTCTCGAGCTGCGAGCCGGTGCCGGCCTGCATCGCCGCCGCCTGGGTGCCGCCATAGAGCCCCGGCGGGGTCAGCACCTCGACATGCTCGCCGGGAAGCTCGTCGATGAAGCGCGAGGGCAGCGCGGATTGCCAGCGGCCATAGGTCTGACGGTTGGCGGCGAAGGAGATGGTGAGATGGGCCCGCGCCCGGGTGATGCCGACATAGGCGAGGCGGCGCTCCTCCTCGAGCCCCTCGAGCCCGCTCTCGTCCATCGAGCGCTGCGAGGGAAACAGCCCGTCCTCCCAGCCCGGCAGGAACACCAGCGGGAATTCGAGCCCCTTGGCGGCGTGCAGCGTCATGATCGAGACCTTGGGGCTGCCATCCTCGCTCTCGTTGTCCATCACCAGGCTGACATGCTCGAGGAAGCCCTGCAGGTTCTCGAACCCCTCCAGCGCGCCGACGAGTTCCTTGAGGTTCTCGAGCCGGCCCGGCGCCTCGGGCGACTTGTCGTTCTGCCACATCGCGGTATAGCCGGCCTCGTCGAGGATGATCTGCGCCAGCTCGACATGGGAGGGCACGCCGGCCTGCACCTGCGCGTGCCAGCGGTCGAAGCATTCCACCAGCTTGCCCAGCGAGGCGGCGGCGCGCTTGGTCATCCCGTGCCCGCCCGCGGCGCAGGTGCGCGCGGCGTCGATCAGCGGGATGCGCTCGGCCCGGGCGAGGCCCTGGACCGCCTGCATCGCCTTGTCGCCGATGCCGCGCTTCGGGGTGTTGACGATGCGCTCGAAGGCCAGGTCGTCGTCCGGGCTGACGGCGACGCGGAAATAGGCCATCGCATCGCGGATCTCCATGCGCTCGTAGAAGCGCGGGCCGCCGACTACGCGGTAGGGCAGGCCGATGGTGAGGAACCGGTCCTCGAAGGCGCGCATCTGGAACGAGGCGCGCACCAGGATCGCCATGCCGTCGGGCGAGAGCGGCGGGTTGCCGCGGCTGCCCTGGGAGGCCGCCTCGATCTCCTCTCCGATCCAGCGGGCCTCCTCCTCGCCGTCCCAGTGGCCGATCAGCCGGACCTTCTCGCCCTCGTTCGCCTCGGTCCAGAGGGTCTTGCCGAGCCGGCCCTGGTTGGCCGCGATCATGCCGGAGGCGGCGGCCAGGATATGCAGGGTCGAGCGGTAGTTCTGCTCCAGCCGCACGACCCGAGCGCCGGGGAAATCGGTCTCGAACTTCAGGATGTTGCCGACCTCGGCGCCGCGCCAGCCATAGATCGACTGGTCGTCGTCGCCGACGCAGCAGATGTTGTGATGCGCCTGGGCCAGAAGCCGCAGCCAGAGATACTGCGCGATGTTGGTGTCCTGGTACTCGTCGACGAGGATGTAGCGGAAGCGCTGCTGATACTGCTCTAGCACGTCCGTATGGCGCTGGAAGATCGTGAGCACATGCAGCAGGAGATCGCCGAAATCCACGGCGTTCAGCGTGCGCAGCCGGTCCTGGTAGGCGATGTAGAGCTCGCCCGCGCGGCCGTTGGCGAAGCCGAGCTCGTCTGCCGGCACCTGCGAGGGGCGCTGCGCCCGGTTCTTCCAGCGATCCAGCAGCCCGGCAAAGACCCGGGCCGGCCAACGCTTGTCGTCGATGCCCTCGGCCGAGAGGATCTGCTTGATCAGGCGGATCTGGTCGTCGGTGTCGAGGATGGTGAAGTTGGATTTCAGATCCACCAGCTCGGCATGGCGGCGCAGGATCCTGACGCAGATCGCGTGGAAGGTGCCGAGCCATGGCAGCCCCTCCACCGGCCCGCCAAGGAGCGCGGCGCAGCGCTCCTTCATCTCGCGCGCCGCCTTGTTGGTGAAGGTCACCGCGAGCACCTGGCTCGGGAAGGCGCGGCGGGTGTGGATGAGATGCGCGAGCCGGGTGGTCAGCACCCGGGTCTTGCCGGTGCCGGCGCCGGCGAGCACTAGGACCGGGCCGTCGAGCGCCTCCACGGCCTCGGCCTGCGCCGGGTTGAGCCCGTCGAGATAGGGCGGGGGCGCCGCCGCGCGTTCGGAGAGCGGGCGGGCATCGAAGGCCCCGAAGGCCTCTGCCTCGTCGAATTCGTAGCCAGCCATGCGCGGAGTGTAGCGCGGGCGCGGTGCTAGGGAAAGGGGGTGTTCCTGACTTGTTCACCTATTTCTTGTGGGTGAACCACGGCGCATCGCCAGGCCCACGCAGGATTGATTGCCGGCGCTGGCGCGGCGCCATATCTCTGGTCGAGAGGCATATGGAGGAGCCGATGTTCGGACTGTTCAGGAAACCGGAGGTGCCGGCGGCGGGGCGCGCCTTGCCAGGGCGGGCGGAGCCGATCCCCACCGCCGAGATGCATTTCGTCAATGGCCGGCCGCTGAAGGGGCCCTTTCCGGAGGGGCTGGAGCGCGCGGTCTTCGCCATGGGCTGCTTCTGGGGCGTGGAGCGCAAGTTCTGGACCCGGCCCGGCGTCTGGGTGACGGCGGTCGGCTATGTGGCGGGCGAGACGCCGAACCCGACCTATCGCGAGGTCTGCTCGGGCCAGACCGGGCACACGGAGGCGGTGCTGGTGGTCTTCGATCCGGCAGGGATCTCCTATGCCGAGCTGCTCCGGCTGTTCTGGGAGGGGCACGACCCGACCCAGGGCATGCGCCAGGGAAACGATGTCGGCACGCAGTACCGCTCCGGCATCTACACCATGGACGATGGCCAGCGCGCGGCGGCCGAGGCGTCGAAGGCGGGCTATCAGACCGAGCTATCGCGGGCCGGCCATGGCCAGATCACCACCGAGATCCTGCCCGCCGCGGAATTCTTCTACGCCGAGGACTATCACCAGCAGTATCTCGCGAAGAACCCCGGCGGCTATTGCGGGGTGGGCGGCACCGGCGTCAGCTGCCCGGAGGGGCTCGGCGCCTGAAGCGGCCCGGCGGTCGACATGCAACGGGGCGCGCCGTGCTGCCGGCGCGCCCCGTTGTCGTCCGTGGCGGGCCGGTGAGCCCGCCGCCTGTGCCTGCTACTGGGTGAGCTGCGGGGTGAAGCGCTCGAGTACCTCGCCCTCGCCGATCAGCTCCATGTAGACGCGGACCTCGTCGAGCCCGCCGGCGCCGGTGCTGTTGTCGCAGTCCAGCCGCTCCACGACATCGGTGGTGGCGCTGCCGATCGTGCCGTCCAGCACGAGGCTGTCGAGAATCGCCCGGTCGGCGGCATCGTCCGGATCGAGATAGCCGCAGAACATCGTCGCCGGGCGCGGCAGGAACCAGTCGACCGTGCCGAGCACCGGGGCGGTATAGTTGCCCGAGGTCGAGTCGACACCGCCATCCACCGCCGCCTGGCAGTCGATGATGATGCTGCGGAACCGGCGGCGTTCATGCTCCGGGTCGCCGTCGTTGGGATAGGCGAGGCAGGTCTCCGGATCGGCCGAGTTGCAGACCGAGGTGGAGCCGTCCGGCCGGGTGATGGTCTGCCCGTTCAGCAGCGCCGCGTGTTCCAGCGGGCGGACGATGACGTCCTCCGAGGCCCTGGCCGAGCCATAGGGCGAGGTGGTGGTGCTGTTGGCGTTGTAGATCTCGCTGGCGCCGCTGTGGTTCATCGGCGGTGTCGAGCTGTCGAAGACGCCGGCATAGGTCATCGACATGTCCTCGGCGCCATGCCCGTCCGGTGCCAGGGTCGACTCGTTGAGCCGGGCCCATGCGTAGAACTCGTACCAGGTGTCGACCGAGGCGGGGATGGTGACGGTGCTGCCGCTGCCGCCGCCGCCGAGGCCGCCGCCCAGACCGCCGCCCAGACCACCGCCGAGCCCGCCGCCCAGACCGCCGCCGAGGCCGCCGGAGCCGCCGCCGCCGGGATCATAGGCGTCGAGCATCGAGTCCATGCTCGCGCTGGAGGCGGTCTGGCTGTTGCCCACGAAGGGGATGGTGCACGGGGTCGGGCCGGTCTGGCCGAGCGCTGCCTGCTGGGTGCCGAGATGGCAGGAGTGATAGCCCCAGTCATGCCCGGTGATGCCGCCGAAGCCGTTCAGCGTGTAGCCCGGCGCCGGAATGCCCTGATAGCCCGGCTGCTCGTAGTCGAGATGGTCGTAGTAGATCGACATGCCGCCGGGTGTGGTGCTCGCGGTGGCGTGGCGCTCGTTGGTCTCGTCGTAGTCGGTGCGCATCTCCTCCCAGGCCATCAGCACGTCGAGATCCGGCTCGAAATACTGGCCTGCGGGCGAGCCGTTGACCGAGTAGGTCGG
The DNA here is from genome assembly GCF_030270585.1 of Paralimibaculum aggregatum. Classification (GTDB taxonomy): domain Bacteria; phylum Pseudomonadota; class Alphaproteobacteria; order Rhodobacterales; family Rhodobacteraceae; genus Thermohalobaculum; species Thermohalobaculum aggregatum. The sequence goes on along the minus strand of NZ_BSYI01000018.1, from coordinate 64,153 downwards.
GTCATAGGTGAGCCCGTCGGTGGCGTCGTAGTCGAAGGGATAGTTGTAGAGGTCGAAGGTCGTGTTCAGCGCGGCGACCACGGTGCGGGCCTCCGCCGGGGCGATCTCGATCTCGTCGCCATAGCAGACCCGCTGCGGCTTCTGCGCCATCCGGCAGACCGAGGTCGCGAACGCGTTGTCGACGCCCGGGAAGATGTTGCCGACGGTGGTGCTGTCGCCGCAGGCGAGGCCGCCGTTCACCGGGTCCCGAAGCTCGAAGAGCTGGTTGCGCACCTGCCAGCCGAAGGGCGATTCGCTGCCGATCGGCTTGCCCGCGCCGCCATCGGCGCTGGCGAAGGTCATGATCGTGCGCCCGTCGATGTCGCCGTTGTCGAGGAGCGTCTCGTAGTCCGACCCGGTGCCCTCGTAGGGGTTGCACATCACCAGCGTGGTGACGTCGACGCAGGTGTCCTGCACCAGGTTGGCGGCGGCGACCACGTCGATCCGCGCCGAGCCGGGATCGGTGCGCGGCGAGACGCCGATCATCTGCGCCAAGCCCTGCATGATGCGGTACATCGCGCCGGCGAAGCTGTCGATCTCAACCGCCCGGACATGGGCAACGACATAGCGCGCCGACTCGCTCGCGGTGGCCAGCGTGGTCTGCGTGCCGGAATCCGAGGAGCCCACATCGTCGCAGCTCGCGCTCAGGGCGCCGCCCCAGGCGCTGCTGATGTCGGGCTGCGTCTTCGAGCCGTCGGTGTCGGGATCGAAGGTCGAGTAGAAGGTCAGGCTCTCGATCTCGAACTCTTGGCCGCCGCTGTCGAAATCGGTGATCAGCGCCTGCGCGGTCTCGAAGCCGTTCATCACCTGGCAGGCCCGCGCGATGGCGTCTTCCTCCCCGTCGAGCTCGGTGACCGCCGCATGGGCCACCTGGTCCGCGAACGACTGCATCTTCGAATGGATCTGGTAGATGCGCCCGGAATCGAGCACCATGCCGGTCGTCCCGAAGAGCAGGATCGACAGGATAAGCATCTGGATCGTCATGGTTCCGGCGCTGTTGCCGAGAAAATCGCGGGTGACACCCGCTTGACACCCCCAACGCCGAGAAAACTTAAACGTCAGCACTCCAGGCATCTGGCGCCTCCGATTCGCTTTTGCTCAGATATGGTCCCACATCGAGCAAAGTAGCGGCTTGACGGCGGAAATGCATCACCTTTCTGGCATAATCGGGCCCGGCGGAGGGGCCAGACCATGAATGACGCGACTTACACCGCCATCACCACACTGCCGGGGCGCGGGCCGGCCGAAGCACTTGGCGCGGCCCTCGAGGAGGTCGAGCCCGGCCCGACCGGGGTTGGCGTCTTCGAGGTCGAGGACGGCAGCGGCCTCTGGGAGGTGGGGGGCTATTTCCAGGGCCCGCCGCCGGAGGCCTCGCTGATGCTGCTGGCCGCGGCCTTCGGGGCGCGCCCCTTCGCCGTCAGCCGGCTCGACGATCGCGACTGGGTGGCTCAGGTGCGCCGCGAGCTGAGCCCGGTCGAGGCCGGGCGGTTCGTCGTGCACGGGGGCCATGACGCGCATCGCATCCCGCCTCAGAAGATCGGGCTAAGAATCGAGGCTGCAATGGCTTTTGGCACCGGCCATCACGCCACGACACAGGGCTGCCTGCTGCTGCTCGACCGCATCGCACGGGCCGGGCTGAAGCCGCGGCGCGTGGCCGATATCGGCTGCGGCACCGGTGTGCTGGCGATGGCGGCGGTGCGGCTCTGGCATGTCTTCGCGGTGGCGGGCGACATCGACCCCGTCGCGGTGGCGACGGCCAGCGCCAATGCCCGGGCCAACGGGCTGGCGCCCGCGCTGGTCACCGCCTGCGCGCCGGGCTTCCGCAACCCGGTGCTGCGGCGCACGGCGCCCTATGATCTGGTGTTCGCCAACATTCTCGCGGGCCCGCTCAAGCGGCTCGCGCCGGAGATCGCCCAGCACATGTCGCACGAGGGCATCGCGGTGCTCTCGGGCCTGCTGGATGCGCAGGCGCCGGGGGTGCTCGCGGTCTATCGCGGGGTGGGGATGACCCCGGTCGCGAGCGTCTCGCGGGCGGGCTGGACGAGCCTTGCCCTGTCGCGCGCGGCGCATCGCATCGCGTGACGCGGCATCGGGGCCCGCGTCACGCGCGGGCCCTCGGTACACCGGCGGAAAGTGCCGCTCAGCGGCGGATCACCACCGGCCGCGGCGGGCGAAGTTGTCGACCTCGTCCGAGGTCAGGCCGATGTCCTTGAGCTGCTCGGGGCTCAGGCGGCGCAGCTCGGACGCGGTCGCGCGGACCCGGCGCCACTCGGCGATGCGCTCGAGCAGGTCGGAACCGAAGCGGACGACGGTGTGGGCAGTGATCGCCCCGAAGGGCAGGCGGTTGGCAACATTGTCGGTCATGGCGATGTCCTCTGGTCGGTGGAGTGCGCAGCGCGGGGGAACGCGAGGCGCAAGGGAACGGGTTCCGGCGCCCTGGGGGAGGCACCGGAGATGCGGGCGCCGCCGGCCCCGGGGAGGGCAAGGCGGCGGATCGGGATTCGACTGCGGCCGGCCCGGACGGGCCGATTGGAGCTCAGGCGCCGAGGCGTCCCATATCGGCCAGGGAGAGGCCGAGATCCTCGCGCCGATCGGGGCTCATGGCCCGCAGGGTGTCGGCGGTGCGGAGTCCCTCGATCCAGGCGGCGAGCCGGGCGAGGAGGTGGGGCTGTTGACCGGCCGGGTGTGGCATGATGGTCATGGCGCTGTCGCTTTTCGTCCATTGCTGGCTTCCGGGACCATCCCGGCGCCGTCAGGCAGGGAAATGGACCGCGCAGGGCAATATCTCAATTGCTATAACTGCATGGCTTGCTTGCGTTTCCAGCAAATGCTGCATTGCGGTAACAGGCGGTCGGATGCAGATGGCGGAATGTCGCTTTCAGGCGATTTCCGGCCTCCCGCGGGCTGGCGGCCGTTCCCCTTTCGTGCTAGGCGTGAAAAAAACGTGTCGTGGCTGCTACGGTTGGGTGAAACCTGCCGGCATGCGGCGACATGCCGGAGGCGAGGAGCAGAGCGGCAATGCGCGTGATCGGGATCGATCCGGGGCTGAGACAGACCGGCTGGGGGGTGGTCGAAGCCGAGGGGCAGCGCCTCGCGGCGGTGGCGCACGGGGTCTGCCGCTCCGGCGAGGGAGCGCTGGCGGTGCGGCTGGCCCGGCTCTACAACGCGCTGGAGACGGTCTTCGCGGCACATGAACCGGATGCGGCGGCGGTGGAGCAGACCTTCGTCAACCGCGATGCGGCAGGCACGCTGAAGCTCGGCCAGGCCAGGGCGGTGGCGCTTCTGGTGCCGGCGCGGGCCGGGATCTCGGTGGCGGAATACGCTCCCAACGCGGTGAAGAAGGCGGTGGTGGGCGTCGGCCATGCCGACAAGGACCAGGTGGCCCACATGGTGAAGATGCTGCTGCCCGGCGTCGTTCCGGCCACGCCGGATGCCGCGGATGCGCTGGCGATCGCGATCTGCCATGCCTGGACGGCGGGAGCGGCGGGCCGGCGCGCCGCGGCGGTGCGCTGATGATCGGCAAGCTGAGCGGGCGGATCGACTACATCGCCGCCGATCACGTGCTGATCGAGGCTGGCGGCGTCGGCTACATGGTGCATTGCGCGCCCGGCACCCTGGCGCGGCTGCCGCAGCCCGGCGAGGCGGCGGCGCTCTATACCGAGCTGATCGTGCGCGAGGATCTGCTGCAGCTGATCGGCTTCCGCACGGTGGCGGAGCGGGAATGGCACCGGCTGCTGACCTCGGTGCAGGGGGTCGGCGCCAAGGTGGCGCTGGCGATCCTCGACGCGCTCGGGCCGGAGGGGGTGAGCCGGGCGCTGGCGCTCGGCGATGCGGCGGCGGTGAAGGCGGCGCCGGGCGTCGGGCCCAAGCTCGCCAACCGGATCGTGAACGAGCTGGCGGACAAGGCGGCGAGCGTCATGGCGCTCGGCGCGCAGGCGGGGCGGACGGCGGCGCCAGCCGCCGCCGTGGCCCCGGCGGTGCCGCTCGCCGACACCGCCCCGGCGCCGGAGGAGGACGACCCGCTGGCGGCGGCGGATGCGCTCTCGGCGCTGCTCAATCTCGGCTACGAGCGCGCGCAGGCGGCCCGCGCGGTTGCCGAGGCCGGGCGCGACGGCAGCAGCGGCACCGCGGATCTGATCCGCGCCGCGCTCCGCAGCCTCGCGCCCGAGAGCTGAGCCGATGGCCGAGCCCGACCCGATCCTGCGCCCCGATCCGCAGGCCGAGGACGAGCCGCAGCGCGCGCTCCGCCCGCAGCGGCTCGCGGATTTCACCGGCCAGGCGGAGGCGCGGGCCAATCTCGCGGTCTTCGTCGAGGCCGCCCGCCAGCGCGGCGAGGCGATGGACCACCTGCTGCTCTACGGCCCCCCCGGTCTCGGCAAGACCACGCTGGCGCAGATCGTGGCGCGCGAGCTCGGGGTGGGCTTTCGCATGACATCGGGGCCGGTGATCGCCAAGCCGGGAGACCTCGCTGCGGTGCTGACCAATCTCGAGGCGCGCGACGTGCTCTTCATCGACGAGATCCACCGGCTCTCGGCGGTGGTGGAGGAGATCCTCTATCCGGCGATGGAGGATTTCGAGCTCGATCTCGTGATCGGCGAAGGGCCGGCGGCGCGCACGGTGCGGATCGGGCTGCAACCCTTCACGCTGATCGGGGCGACCACGCGGCTGGGCCTGCTGACCACGCCGCTGCGCGACCGTTTCGGCATCCCGACCCGGCTCGAGTTCTACACGCGCGAGGAGCTGACGCAGATCGTCGGCCGGGCGGCGGGGCTGATGGGGCTGGAGGCCGAGCCCGACGGGGTGGCCGAGATCGCCGGGCGCGCCCGCGGCACGCCGCGCATCGCCGGGCGGCTGCTGCGCCGGGTGGCGGATTTCGCGCAGGTCGAGGCGGGCGGGCGGCTCACGCGCAAGCTCGCGGACCGGGCGCTGGCGCGGCTCGGCGTCGACAGCCTGGGGCTCGACGGGGCGGACCGGCGCTATCTCGCCCTGCTGGCCGAGCATTATGGCGGCGGGCCGGTCGGGGTGGAGACGATCTCCGCGGCGCTCTCGGAGGCGCGGGACGCCATCGAGGAGGTGATCGAGCCCTATCTGATGCAGGCCGGCATGGTTGCGCGCACCCCGCGCGGCCGGGTGCTGACCCAGGGCGCGTGGCGGCATCTGGGCCTCGCGCCGCCGCGGCCGCCGGAGCCCCAGCCGCGGCTCTTCGAGGACGACTGAGCCCGGCGGCGTGCTTGTGCGGCGCCGGGCGGCGCGGCAGGGTGGGACCGTCCAGTGATTGCCGGGAGGGTCCGCGATGCCATGTCGTCACCGCCTTATGCGCCTGCCGCTGGCCGGTCTCGCCGCTGTGCTGCTCGCCGTTGCTCCCGCCGGGGCCGGCCCGATCGCCACCAGCTTCGGCGAGCTCGGGCTCGAGGGCGATCCGGGGCTGCAGATGCGCCTGATGCGGGGCGGACGGCCGGTGCCCGGCGCCTCGGCGCCCTATGTCACGGTGGTGGAGATCGTCGCGCTGCCGGGCGGCGGGGATGCCGCGCTGGTCGAGCTGAGCGATGGCGGCAATGCCTGCACGGGGCGCTATCTATGGGTGCATGGCGCGGCGGCCGGCCGGGTGCGGGTGACGCCGGAGTTCGGCTCCTGCCTCGGGCTCATCGGCGGGGTGCGGACGGGGCCGGAGGGCCTCTCGGTCGCCTTTCGCACCGCCGATCCGGGGCTGACGCGCCGCATCGTCAGCTATGACGGCGCCCGGCTGCGCGAGATCGCGGTGCATGAGCACGAGTTCGGCGCGGCGGCGGCAGGGCCTGGTAAAGAGGTCTCCCGCTGGGACGGCGCCCATCCCTCGGAGATCCTCGATCTGGCCGGCGAGCGGCTGCGCTTCCTGCAGATCATGGGGCGGGCGGATCTCTCGGAACTGCGCCGTCGGCTGATGGTGGCCTCGGCCGCCGGAACGCATGACGGCGCGGTGATCGCCGAGGGCTGCATGGCGCATGACTGCGGCGACGAGCGCGGGCTGCTGGCGATCGAGATCGCCACCGGCCGGCCCTTTGCCGCGATTCTCTCCGAGGGGCATCCGGTGCGGCTGTTCGGCGGCGCGCCGGAGGAGCTGCCGGCGGCAATGCGCGCGCGGCTCGCGGCGGCCGAGTGACCCCTGCGGCGGCACCCGGCGAAGCCCGCGTCCGGGCGTTCTTCACCCGCTCCGGGGGCGGCTACCGTTTCGCGCGCTGGGGCCGGCCGCAGGTGCCGGCGATCTTCGGCGCCGCGCCCGAGGCCGAGCGCGCGCTCACCGAGGCGCTGCGGGCCGTCGCCGCGCTCTCGCCGCATGGGGTCGCGGCGGAGGACCGGGAGCTTGGCGCGAACGCGCTCGTCTTTCTCGCCGAGCGCTGGGCCGATCTGCGCGAGGTGCGCGGCCTGCCGCGGCTGGTGCCCGATCTCGACCGGCTGGCGGATGTCCTCGGCGCGACCGGGGCCAACCAGTACCGCATCTTCGATTTCGACGGGCGCGGCGCGATCCGCCTCTGCATCACGCTTCTGTGTGTCGATGACGATCTCGCCCGGCTGCCGCTGCCGGCGCTGGCGCTCTCGCAGGCGGCGATGGGGATGCTGCTCTGGTCCGACCGGGCATTTCTCTCCGAGAGCCCGGTGGCGCTGCTCGAGGGCGGTCGGGTGATCCTGCGCCCGGAGATTGCAGCGGTGCTGCGCGCGGCCTATGACCCGGAACTGCCCGATGCGAGCCTCGACCCGGCCCATGCCGCGGCGCTGGCCGCCCGCATCGGGGCCGAAGGGGAGGGCCCATGATCCACCGGATGGAGATCCGCGTCTATTACGAGGATACCGACCTCGCGGGCGTGGTCTATTACGCCAACTACCTGAAATTCCTCGAGCGCGGGCGCACCGAGGCGCTGCGGATGCTCGGCGTCGACCAGTCCCGGCTGAAGGCCGAGGCGGGCCTCGTCTTCGTCGTCACCCGGGTCGAGATCGACTATCGCCGCCCGGCGCTGTTCGACGACCAGGTGACCGTGGAGACCGCACTGGCGCGGCGCGGCGCCGCCCGCATCGTGATGGACCAGCGGGTGCTGCGCGGCGCGGCGCTGCTGGCCGAGGCGCGGGTCTCCCTCGCCTGCATGACCGCCGAGGGCCGGCCGACCCGGTTGCCGCCCGAGATCGGCGAGGCTCTGGACCGTTTCGCCGCAGATCGTTAAAAGGGAGCCTTAGAAAAGCGGTTCCTTGCGTGCTGAATGTGCAAATCGCCCCGGATACAGGGGCCAGCGGCGCGCTGCGTGAGAACCGGGCCGGGGGACGCCGCGGTCGAGGAGAGCAGGTCATGGACTATGCGGGTGTGACAACCCTGGCCGCGCTGGCTGCTGCGCAGGCGGCCGATCCGTCATCGCTGGGAGCAGCGCGCGCCGAGGCGGTGGATTTCTCGGTCCTCGCGATGTTCTGGCGGGCGACGCCCATCGTGCAGGCGGTGATGCTGCTGCTGCTGGCGGCTTCCTTCTGGTCATGGACGATCATCCTTTCCAAGGCGCTGGCGCTCGGGCGGCTGACCAGGCAGACTCGCGCCTTCGAGGCGAACTTCTGGTCCGGCCAGTCGCTCGACGAGCTGTTCGACCGGGTCGGCGCCCGCCCGCGCACCCCGATCGAGCGGGTCTTCGTGGCGGGGATGCGGGAATGGCGGCGCTCCTTCCTGCCCAATGGCAGCATCCTCGCGGGCACCCAGGCGCGGCTCGACCGGGCCATGGCGGTGGCCATCGCGCGCGAGGGCGAGCGGGTGCAGAGCCGGCTGGCCTTCCTGGCGACGGTGGGGGCGGTCTCGCCCTTCGTCGGGCTCTTCGCCACCGTCTGGGGCATCAAGCACAGCTTCGAGAGCATCGCCATCGCGCAGAACACCAACCTCGCCGTCGTCGCGCCCGGCATCGCCGAGGCGCTGCTGGCCACGGCGCTCGGGCTGCTGGCGGCGATCCCGGCGACCGTGGGCTACAACCGCCTCGGTGCCATGGCGGAGGGGGTGAGCGCCTCGCTCGAGAATTTCGCCGACGAGTTCTCCACCCTGCTCGCCCGCGAGATCGACCGCAGCCAGACGCCGATGGCCCAGCCCGCCGCGATGGGGATGCACTGATGGGGGCCGGCGTCGGCCAGGCGCGCGGCGCCCGCACCCGCGGGCAGGGCCAGGGGCTGCGCCCGATGTCCGAGATCAACGTCACGCCCTTCGTCGACGTGATGCTGGTGCTGCTGATCATCTTCATGGTGGCGGCGCCGCTGCTGACCGTCGGCGTCGCGGTGGAGCTGCCCGAGACCAACGCCCCGCCGCTGCCCAATGCGCAGGAGGAGCCACTCACCGTGACGGTCGATGCCGGCGGCGGCTTCTCGATCCAGAACCAGCCGGTGCCGGTGGCCGAGCTGCTGCCCAAGCTCGCCGCGATCCGCGCCGCCCGCGAGGACGACACGATCTATCTCCGCGCCGATGCGGGGATCGACTATGGCCGGGTCTCCTGGCTGATCGCCGAGCTGAACCGCGCGGGCTTCCTCAAGATCACCTTCGTGCACGACCAGCCGGCAGGGGGGCTGCCGGAGGGAGAGGACGCGGGGTGATGCGTCGCGCCAGGCGTCAGGCCGCCGGGAAGACCGGCACGGAGGCGGATCTCGTGGAGACCGGTGCCGGCGGCATGCGCGAGGGGCTGATCGCCTCGGGCGCGCTGCATCTGGGGCTCCTCCTGGCGGTCCTGGTGGGCCCGCTCTTCGCCGCGCGCGAGGAGCCGGCCCAGTTCATCACGGCGGAGGTTTCGGTCATCGACGGCGCCGATTTCGACGCGATGCTCTCCGCCGCCCCGGTGCGCCCCTCCGATGCGCCGGATGGGCCGGTGGCGCCCGAGCTGGCGGAGACCCCGCCGCTGCAGCCCGCGCCGCCGGCAGAGACCGCACCGGAGCGGGGCGAGCTCGGGCCCGTGGCCGCGGCGCCCCCCGATCCGCGCCCCGACCTGCCCGTGCTGGCCAGCCCGCCGCCGCCGACCACGGTGCCGACCGAGGCCGTGCGCCCCTCGATCGCCGAGATCCCGGTGCCCGATGCCCCGCCGGCCGAGGCGCCGGTGCCCGAGAGCCCGCCCGCCACCGAGCCGGTGCAGCCGCTTGCCTCGCGCCCCGTGCCGGTGCCAGGTGCACGGCCCGAGCGCCCGCCGGATCCGGAGCCTGCGCCCGCCGAGGCCGAGGCGCCGGAGCCCGAACCGGACGAGACCGAGACCCCGGAGGCCGAGGTCGCGCAGGAACCGGAGGCGCCGGAAGGCCCGGCGCCGCGCGAGGCCCGGCTGCCGGTGGCACGCCCGGCCGAGGTCGCCGCCGCCTCCGCCGCCTCGCAGGAGACCCGCCAGGCCGCGGCGACGCCGGAACCCTCGCCGGAGCCGGCGCCCGAGCCTGCTGCCCGCCAGGCCGCCGAGCCGACGCCGCCGCGGGCCGCCGGCGCCAGCCGTTTCGCCAGCCAGGTCAGCCGCGGCGAGAAGGACGCGCTGCGGCTCGGCATCCAGCAATACTTCACCTATGCCGGCAGCCGCGCCGACCGCAGCCTCGAGGTGACGGTGGCGATCGCGCTCGACCCGGCGGGCAGCATCGTCGAGGGGCCCGAGCTCGTCGAGGCCCGCGGCGGCGACCAGGGCGCGCAGCGGGCGCTGTTCCAGGCCGGCCGGCGCGCGCTGATCCGGGCAGCGAGCCAGGGCCGGGTCTTCGCCAAGCTGCCGAGGGAGAAGTTCTCCGCCTGGCAGCGCATCCACGTGACATTCACTCCCCATGGAGCCGGATTCAGCTCATGAGACATCTCCTTGCCCGTGCGGGCGCCGCACTCCTCCTCTCGCTCATCGCCACGGGGCTGGTGCCTGCCGGCCCGGCCGCGGCGCAGGCGCCGCCGCTGCAGCTGCGCATCGAGGGCGCGGAGTTCGCGCCGCTGCCGACGGCGCTGATGCCCTTCGCCGCCGGGGATGGCCTGGCCGCGGTCGCCGCCGAGATCGACCAGGTGCTGGAGGCCGATCTGGAGCGCTCCGGGCTGTTCGGGCTGATTTCGCCGGCCGCCTTCATCGAGGCGTCGCTGCCCTTCGACACGGTGCCGACCTATGCCAACTGGCGCGCCATCGACGCGCAGGCGCTGGTGACGGGCCGGGTGATGCGCGCCGCCGACGGCCGGGTGCAGGTGCAGTTCCGCATCTTCGACACGGTGGCCGAGACCGAGCTCGCCGGGCTGCAGCTGCTGGCCGACCAGGAGGCGCGCCGCCGGCTCGCGCACAAGGTGGCCGATCAGGTCTACACCGCGCTGACCGGCGAGGGCGGCTATTTCGACAGCCGCATCGCCTTCGTCGACGAGACCGGGCCGAAGGGCAGCCGGCGCAAGCGCATCGCGCTGATGGACCAGGACGGCGCCAATGTTCGCTATCTCACCGGCGCCGATGGGCTGGTGCTGACGCCGCGGATCTCCCCCGATTCCCGCCGCGTGCTCTACATCTCCTATGATCGCGGGCAGCCGGAGATCTGGATGCAGGAGATCGCCACCGGCGCGCGCGAGCGGCTCGGCAACTTTCCCGGCATGAGCTTCGCGCCGCGGTTCTCGCCGGCGGGCACGGAGGTCGCGCTGTCGCTCTCGCTCGAGGGCAACACCGATCTCTACGTGCTGACGCTGGGCGGGCGCCAGCTGCGCCGGCTGACCCGGCATCCCGGCATCGACACCGCGCCCTCCTTCTCGCCGGACGGCAACCGGATCGTCTTCGAGTCGGATCGCGGCGGCAGCCAGCAGCTCTACGTGATGTCGTCGATCGGCGGCCCGGCGCAGCGGATCAGCTTCGGCCAAGGCAGCTACGGCACGCCGGTCTGGTCGCCGCGGGGCGACCTGATCGCCTTCACCAAGATCCAGGGCGGGCGCTTCAACATCGGCGTGATGCGGGCCGACGGCTCGGAAGAGCGGCTGCTCGCCGCCGGCTTCCTCGTCGAGGGGCCGAGCTTCTCGCCGAACGGCCGCGTCATCGCCTTCATGCAGGAGAGCCCCGGGCAGAACGGCGCGCCGCGGCTGATGTCGATCGATGTCAGCGGGCGCAACCTGCGGCCCGTCCCCACCCCGAACGCCGCCTCCGACCCCGCGTGGTCGGCGCTCTTGCCCTGAGCGGTGACTGGGCCCGCCATCGGGCGCCCTTGCGGCCCGGCGGCTGCGCAGGGATACTGCGCGGCGCGGGAGACGGGGGCCAGCGGGGCGGGCCTGAACGAGAGACAAGAACTGCAATCCCAACTGAATCCCTGAGAGGCAGGACAGTCATGGCGACGCACCGGAAGACTTTCACGAGACTGGTAATGGCCGCGGCCCTGGCGTCATTGGCCGCGTGTTCGAGCTCGGACGAGGCGGGTCCCGCAACCGGCAGCGGTGCCGGCGGCGGCGACCCGACGGCGGGCGCGGGCGGCATTTCCGACATCACCTCCGTCGAGTACTTCAACGTGGTGGTGGGCGACCGGGTGTTCTTCGACACCGACCGGCACGATCTCGATGCCCCGGCGCAGGCGACGCTGGTCAGGCAGGCCGCCTGGCTGGCGCAGAACCCCGGCGCCACCGCCGTGATCGAGGGCCATGCCGACGAGCGCGGCACGCGGGAATACAACCTCGGCCTCGGCGCGCGCCGCGCCAATGCCGTGCGCAGCTTCCTGATCAGCCAGGGCGTGGCGCCGGGCCGGCTCTCGAGCGTGAGCTACGGCAAGGAGCGCCCGGTGGCGCTCTGCTCCGACGAGAGCTGCTGGTCGCAGAACCGCCGCAGCGTCAGCGTCGTCACCAAAGCGGCCGGGAGCTGAGCCATGGGGGCCGGGGTTTTCGCACGCGCCGCAGGTCTGGTCGTGATCGGGATGCTGGCGGCTCTGCCCGCCGGCGCCCAGCAATGGACCGGCAGCGGCGACACGGTGCAGGATCTGCGCTACCGGCTCGGCATTCTCGACGCCGAGATGGCCGATATCCGGGCGCGGCTCCAGGCGCTCGACGGCGGCGCCCCGGCCCCGCGTACCGGCGGCGGCGGCAGTGCCGGCGGCGGCGAGGCGCTGGTGCGGCTCGACCGGCTGGAGGCGGAGCTGGGCCGGCTCACCGGCATCGTCGAGCAGCTCGAGTTCCAGCAGCGCCAGATCGCCGAGGATGCCGGGCGGCGCTTCGGCGACATCGATTTCCGCCTGACCGAGCTCGAGGGCGGCGATGTCGGCAGCCTGGCGCCGCCGCAGCCGCTCGGCGGGCAGCGCCAGGCGGCGGCCCCGGCGCCGGCGCCCGTGCCCGTGGCCCCGGCGCCGCGGACCGGCGCCGGCGGCGGCGGGCGCACCGATCTCGACCTCGCGATCGCCGATATCCAGCAGGGCCGCTTCGACCAGGGCGAGGGGCGGCTCGAGCGCTATCTCGCCGAGAACCCCGGCCGCGCGGAGGCGGCGGAGGCGCAGTTCTGGCTCGGGCGGAGCAACTTCGTGCGCGGCAGCTTCGCCGAGGCAGCGCGGCGCCATCTCGCGGGCTACAACACCGACCGGCAGGGGCCGCTGGCCGCCCGCAACCTGCTGCAGCTCGGCGTCACGCTCGGCCGGCTCGGGCAGGTCTCCGAGGCCTGCCTGACACTGCGCGAGGTGCGCAACCAGTTCCCGAACGACCGGGAGATGATCAATGCCGCGGATGCGGAGCGCGACAGCCTCGCCTGCGGGTCCTGACCGGCGATGACCGCGGCCGGGTCGCCCGCACCTGCGGCTGATCCGGCCGCGACGGCCCGGGCCTTCTCCGCGACGATGGACCGGCTCGCGCCGCCGGCGCCGGCCGGGCTCGGCATCGCGCTCTCGGGCGGCGGCGATTCGGCGGCGCTGACGGTGCTGGCGGCGGACTGGGCGAGGGGCTCCGGCCATCGCCTCGCCGCCGCCACGGTGGATCACGGGCTGCGCCCGGAAAGCGGTGCCGAGGCCGCCGCTGCCGGGCGGCTGGCGGCCACGCTCGGCATTTCCCACACCGTGCTCAGATGGGACGATGCCCCCGGCCGCGGCAATCTGCAGGCGGCGGCGCGGGCGGCGCGGCAACGGCTCCTCGGGGCCTGGGCGGCGCGCGAGGGGCTTGCCGCGGTGCTCACCGGCCATACCCTGGAGGATCGGGCGGAGACGCTGCTCCTGCGCCTTGCCCGCGGCTCCGGGCTCGACGGGCTGGCGGCGCTGGCCCCGGCGGCAGAGGTCGCCGGCACGCGCTGGCTGCGGCCGTGCCTCGGGCTCCGGCGCGAGGCGCTGCGCGACCTGCTGCGTGCCCGCGGCATCGGCTGGGCGGAGGATCCCTCCAACGACGACCCGCGTTTCGAGCGGGTGCGCGCGCGGCAGGCGCTGGCCCTGCTGGCACCGCTGGGGATCGGGGCGGAGGGGCTGGCGGCCACGGCGGCGCGGCTCGGCGAGCAGCGGCTGGTGCTGGAGGATGCCGCGGCGGCGCTGGCGCTCGAGGCGCGCCGGCTCGGCCCGCTCGGCGAGGTGGTGCATGACGGCGCAAGGCTCGCCGCGGCCCGGGCCGACACCGCCTTCCGCGTGCTGGCGGACAGCCTCTGCGGCATCGGCGGAGCCGCGTATCGCCCGCGCCAGGAGGCGCTCGAGCGCATCCTCACGGCGCTCCCCGGCCCGGCGGAGGGGACGCTGGCCGGCTGCTGCTGGCGGGCGGACGGCGACAGCCTGACGATCTGGCGCGAGGCGGCGGCGGCGGCGGCCCCGGTGGCGCTCGTCTCAGGCGCGGTCTGGGACGGCCGCTGGCGGGCGGAGGCAGCGGGCCCCCCGGGCACCATGCTCGGCCCGCTCGGCGCGCCGGGCCTCGCCGCGCTCCGTGCCGCCGAGCGGTCCGGCGAATGGACCGCGCCCGTGCCCTTCCGGGCGGCCCCTGTGGCGCTCCGCCGCGTGCAGCCGGCGCTCTGGGGCGCGCCGGGCCTTCTCGCCGCGCCGACGGCGGGGTATACCGCACCGGACCATGGCGGAGCCGGGCCCGCGATCGCCGATCTGCTCGCGCAGGGATGCCGCCGCGCCCAGGGTCTGCCCTTTCGTCGCAGCGCTTGCCCTTAACCGGTGCCTGCACCAATTATGATAGTCTGAGGCCACGGCGGTGACACGACGGGCCGTGCATCTTGCCACCAGCGGGAGAAAACACTTGGGTAACGCGAAGAACCTGGCCTTCTGGGCGATTCTCATCCTGCTCCTGGTGACGCTGTTCAGCGTGTTCCAGGACGGGTCGGGCTCAGGGAGCGGACGGTCCACATCCTTTTCCGAATTTCTGAACTCCGTGGACCAGGGCGAGGTTAAGAAGGCCACGATCGACGGCGAGCAGATCACCTACGAGACGCTGGCCGGCGAGCGGCTGACCACGATCCAGCCCCCGGGCAGCGACGTGACCGGCGAGCTGCGCCAGTCCGGCGTCGATTTCGAGGCGGTGCCGCAGGAGCAGGGCGGCTTCCTCTCGACGCTCGGCTTCTGGCTGCCGATGCTGATCATCTTCGGCATCTGGATCTACTTCCTCAACCGCATGCAGTCCGGCGGGCGCGGCGCCATGGGCTTCGGCAAGTCCAAGGCCAAGCTGCTGACCGAGCGGACCGGCAAGGTCACCTTCGACGAGGTCGCCGGTATCGACGAGGCCAAGGAGGAGCTCGAGGAGATCGTCGAGTTCCTGCGCGACCCGCAGAAATACTCGCGCCTCGGCGGCAAGATCCCGAAGGGCGCGCTGCTGGTCGGCCCTCCGGGCACCGGCAAGACGCTGCTGGCGCGGGCCATCGCCGGCGAGGCGGGCGTGCCGTTCTTCACCATCTCGGGCTCGGATTTCGTCGAGATGTTCGTCGGCGTCGGCGCCTCCCGCGTGCGCGACATGTTCGAGCAGGCCAAGAAGAACGCGCCCTGCATCGTGTTCATCGACGAGATCGACGCGGTCGGCCGGCATCGCGGCGCCGGCTATGGCGGCGGCAATGACGAGCGCGAGCAGACGCTGAACCAGCTCCTCGTGGAGATGGACGGCTTCGAGGCCAACGAGGGCGTGATCCTGATCGCCGCGACCAACCGGCCCGACGTGCTCGACCCGGCGCTGCTGCGCCCCGGCCGCTTCGACCGGCAGGTGGTGGTGCCGAACCCGGATATCGGCGGCCGCGAGAAGATCCTCGCCGTGCATGCCCGCAAGGTTCCGCTGGCGCCGAACGTCGATCTCAAGGTGATCGCGCGCGGCACGCCGGGCTTCTCGGGTGCCGATCTCGCCAACCTCGTCAACGAGGCGGCGCTGATGGCAGCCCGGGCCGACAAGCGGCTCGTCACCATGGAGGATTTCGAGCTCGCCAAGGACAAGGTGATGATGGGCCCCGAGCGGCGCTCGATGATCATGACCGAGAAGGAGAAGACGCTCACCGCCTATCACGAGGCGGGGCATGCGGTGGTCGGCCTCAACGTGCCGAGCCACGATCCGATCCACAAGGCCACCATCATCCCCCGCGGGCGGGCGCTCGGCCTCGTGCTGAGCCTGCCGGAGCGCGACCACCTCTCCCAGACCCGCGAGCAGCTCACCTCGAAGATCGCCATGGCGATGGGCGGGCGCGTGGCCGAGGAGATCGTCTTCGGCGAGGACCAGGTGACCAATGGCGCGGCCTCGGACATCCAGCAGGTCAGCCGCATCGCGCGGGCCATGGTCACGCAGTTCGGCATGTCGGAGAAGCTCGGCGCGATCGACTATGCCAACGAGCAGGACAGCTATCTCGGCAACTTCCAGGCCGGCGGCAAGATCTCCGGCAACACCCAGAAGATCATCGACGAGGAGGTCAAGCGCCTCGTCGACGAGGGCTACCAGACCGCCAAGAAGGTCCTCACCGAGAAGCGCGACGATCTCGAGCGGCTGGCCCAGGGGCTGCTCGAATACGAGACGCTGACCGGCGACGAGATCGCGCGCGTCCTGGCCGGCGAGAAGCTCGACCGGTCCGACGACAGCGGCGTGCCGCCGGCGACGAGCGGCGGCGGCCATGCGGCAATTCCCAAGGCCGGCAAGCCGAAGCGCGGCGATGACGGGCTCGAGGGCGGGCCGGCACCGCAGCCGACCTGAGCCCGGACCCGGCGGAGTTTGAAGGGCCCTGCCTCGGCGGGGCCCTTTTTCGTTGCGATAGAGATACCATCGGTTGGGCTCGCTGCATTGCTCTTGGGGGAGCTTCAGTGATGTCTTTCAGACCCACTCTGGCTGCGGCAGCCGCGGCCGCCCTGTTGCTG
The DNA here is from genome assembly GCF_030270585.1 of Paralimibaculum aggregatum. Taxonomy (GTDB): domain Bacteria; phylum Pseudomonadota; class Alphaproteobacteria; order Rhodobacterales; family Rhodobacteraceae; genus Thermohalobaculum; species Thermohalobaculum aggregatum. Next base: position 47,902 of record NZ_BSYI01000018.1, on the reverse strand, counting down.
GCCTCGGCCGCGCCGGCCGCGACGATCCTCGAGACCGCGTCGCTCGGGCCAACCGGGCAGAACTCGGGGTCAGGCCTGAGCGATCAGTACCTCGGCGCGCGGTTCTCGATCTCCGAGCGCACGCGGGTCACCGCGGTCGGGGGGCATGTCGGGCGGTCTTACGGCAGCCTGTTCGCCGCGATCGTCGCGCTTCCGTCAGCCGGTGCATTGCCGGACTTCGCCGATCCGATGGATATCGACGCGCCGGGCATCGCCCTTTTCGGGCAGAGCTTCGAACTGCCGCTCGCCTCCGGCGCAAGCGGGGATATCAGCACCCCCTCTCGGTCACGCTGGACCCGGGCTTCTACGCGCTGATCTTCGGGGCGGATACCGACCGCACGGACGGCGCGTTCGGAGCCGACGGACTCGGCTACATGCCGAGCAACAACGCCGAGATTGGGTCGCCGAGCTTCTTCTACACGCTTGACGGGAACTGGCAGAACGGGGCCGCGAACCTGCGCTTCGTCGTCGAGGGCGAGCCGGCAGCCGATATGCCGCTGCCGGCGGGCGCAGTGCTGCTGCTGACCGGGCTCGGCGGGCTCGGCCTGCTCCACCGCCGCGCCGCCCGGGCACCGGCGCTACTCGCTGGCGCCCGAGAGGTGATCGGCGGTGCTGGTCTCGGCGAAGGGCAGGGCCTCCGGCGCAGGGCCCGGCGGCGGCAGGGCGCTGCAGGCGGCGAGCGCAGCCGCCAGCGCTGCGGCCAGCAGCCTGCGGGGATGTCTGTCGGCGTGTCGCATGGGCTCCTCCCGTCATCGGGGATCGGCCGATCCTGCGCCTCCATCGCCCGGTTGTCGAGGGACGGGACGGGTCTCCCGCGCACCGGCCGCTTGCCGAATCGATCCATGTGTTCTAAAAATGTTCTCATCATCTGGGAGGATCGCATGACCGACGAGCTGAAACGCATCGGCGAGGCGCTGGTCGCCCATTGCCGCAACGGAACCGAGGCCGAGGGCCTCGCCGCGCTCTATGCCGAGGACGCCGTCTCGGTCGAGGCGATGGACATGGGGCAGGGCCGCGAGGCGCAGGGCCTCGAGGCGATCCGCGGCAAGCATGCATGGTGGGAGTCCGCGATGGAGGTGCATGAGAGCACCGCCGACGGGCCGTATCCGCACGGGCCCGACCGGTTCGGCGTGATCTTCACCGCCGACGCGACCAATCGCGAGTCCGGGGAGCGGCACGCGATGAAGGAGATAGCGATCTACACGGTGCGTGACGGAAAGATCGTCCGGGAAGAATTCTTCTACGGCTGAGGCGGCACACGGAGGGGGCAGGGTGGCCGAGGGGCTCGATTTCAACGAACGGGCGGCGGAGCGGCTCGAGCGGGTCTATTCCGGCGCGGATATCGTCGCGCAGCGCGCGGACACGTTGCGGCGCCTGGCGCTCCGACCGGGCGAGCGGGTGCTCGATATCGGCTCCGGCCCGGGCTTTCTCGCCGAGGCGATGGCCGGGGTCGTGGGGTCCGGGGGCCGGGTGCGCGGCATCGACATTTCCGAGACGCTGCTCGCGCGCGCGAGCGCGCGGGCAACGGTGCCCTGGCTCTCCTATGGCCGCGGCGACGCGCAGGCGCTCGACGAGGCTGACGGCGCCTATGACGTCGTGGTGAGCACGCAGGTCGCGGAATACCTGCCGGATATCGACGCCTTCTGCGGCGAGCTCGCGCGCGTGCTGGCCCCGGGCGGGCGCGGCCTCGTGATCGCCACCGACTGGGACGCGGTGATCTGGCATTCCGATCATCCCGCACGCATGGCGCGGGCGCTGAAGCTCTGGGAGGGGCATTGCGCCGATCCGCGGCTGCCGCGCCATCTCGCGCCGCGGCTCAGCGCTGCGGGGCTGGCGGTGGCGGGCGTGTCGGCCTTTCCGCTGCTGAACCTGCGTTTCGAGGAGGGCGCCTACAGCCAGGGGATGGCGGGCTTCATCGCCGGCTATCTGCGCCGCGAGGGGAGCATGCGGACCGCCGAGATCGAGGCCTGGGCCGCCGAGCTGGCGGCGCTCGACGCGGCGGGGCGCTATTTCTTCGCCTCGCAGCGCTTCGTCTTCGAGGTGACGAAACCGGCTCAGCCCATGTAGCCGCCGGCCGCGCGATAGGCGCGCTCCTCGTCGGTGTCGCGGCGGCCGAGGGCGGCATTGCGGCTCGGGAAGCGCCCGAAGCGGCGGATCACGTCGCGGTGCTTGAAGCCGTGGATGCGGTTCTCGGCGCCCGCTTCCGGCATGCGCATCAGGACGAGCCGTAGGCAGCGCTCCTGATGGGTGAGCGATTCCGAGTGCATCAGCGGCAGGTAGAAGAACTGCCGCTCGGGCTCCGGCACGCGGAGGTCGTGGCCGAGATCGACGGCGAAGATCGCCGCGGCGCGGGCGGCGCCGTCGGAGGCGAAGGCGCGTGCCGTGCCGCGGAACATGTTCCGCGGGAACTGGTCGAGCAGGATCAGCAGCGCCAGCGTGTCCTCCGCCAGTGTCAGCCAGGCGCGCGCGCCGCCGGCCCGTGCCACTTCCCAGGGGCCGGCGAAGCGGTCGCGGATTTCCGCGTCGAGGTCGGCATCCACGGCGTACCAGCCGGCCGGGCCGACGCGGTCGATCCAGAACGCGCGGATCTCGGCGGCGAGTTCGAGCGAAAGCGGTGCGGTCATGCGTCTAGCCTCCGTCGCGGCGCTCCGCCACCGTCCGTGGCTCGGCCGCCTCTTCCTCTTCCTCGGCGCGGGCCAGCGCCTCGGCCTCGGCCTGCTCGGCGACGATCTCCTGCGCATAGCTGCCGGCCACCGGGCCGGAGACCATCGCCATCGGCGCGATCGGCACGGTCTCGTCGACCGGCGTCGAGGGCCGCACGGTGCTGCGGTAGAGCGCGTAGAGCGCGATCCCGCCGAGAATGCCGCCGACGAAGATCATGAAGCTCGCAGGCCCTGCGATCTCCATGACATAGCCGACGAGGATCGGGGTGCCAACCGCGCCGAGCCCGTTCAGCATGATGAGGCCGCCGGCGGCGGAGGCCATCTCGTCATGCTCGAGGAAGTCGTTGGTATGTGCGATCAGCAGCGAGTAGAGCGGGTTAGCCATGCCGCCGATCACGAAGGCCGCGGCCACCAGGACCGTGAAGTTGCCGCCCGAGATCAGCGCGACCATCGAGGCAGCGGCGCCGATCGCGGTGCAGGAGATGATCAGCAGGCGGCGCTCCATCCGGTCCGACAGCCAGCCGATGGGATATTGCAGCAGCATGCCGCCGACATAGATCGCGCCGATGAAGATCGAGATCCGCTCGTTCGACAGCCCCATCTCGGTGGCGTAGACCGCACCCATGCCGAACAGGCAGGCGAAGACCCCGCCGAGCGCGACCGTGCCGACTACGCCGAGCGGCGAGGTGCGGTAGAGCGCGCCCAGCGACATCCGCTTGGTGGTCTCGAAGACCGGCACCGGCGTCGCCGAGAGCAGGATCGGCACCACCGCCACCGAGACCGAGACCGCCATCAGCACGAAGAGGTCGTAGCCCGCCGGATCGGCCAGGTTGAGTAGGCTCTGCGCCAGCACGATGCCCATCATCTGCACGATCAGATAGGCCGAGAGCACCTGGCCCCGATGGGCGTTGTCGGTGCTGTCGTTCAGCCAGCTCTCGGCGACGATATAGCAGCTCGACATGCAGAAGCCGACGAGGATGCGCATCAGCAGCCAGGCGATCGGGTCGACCAGCGCGGCATAGAGCACCATCGCCGCCGACATCAGCGAGGCCATCGCCGCGAAGACCCGGACATGGCCGACCCGCCGCAGCAGCCAGGGCGTGAGATGGGCGCCGAACAGGAAGCCGAGGAAATAGCCCGACATCACGAAGCCCATGGCGAGGTTGCCGAAGCCCTCGATCCCGCCGCGCACGCCGAGCGCCGTGCCCTGCAGACCGTTGCCGATCATCAGCAGGAACATGCCGAGCAGCAGTGGCGAGGCGTTGAAGTAGACGCGCGACATTTGGGCCTCCGTTGGGTTGCGCCCCTCCCTGCCAGAGCCGGCGCCGTCGAAACCGCCCAATTGCGCCAATCGGTGTCGCGACCAGACCGTTACGGTGACGTCTTCGCGACACGCCCCGGCGGAAGCCCCGGCAGCAGCAGCGAACTGTCGCCATAGGAGTAGAAGCGGTAGCACGCGGCGATGGCATGAGCATAGATCGCCTGCATCCGCTCGGTGCCCATCAGCGCCGCGGTCAGCATGAACAGCGTGGAGCGCGGCAGGTGGAAATTGGTCATCAGCCCGTCCACCGAGCGGATCGTCACGCCGGGATGCAGGAAGATGTCGGTCTCGCCGATGAAGGGGCGGATGCGGCCGCGCGCGTCGGCGGCGCTCTCGAGCAGGCGCAGCACCGTGGTGCCGACGGCGATGACGCGGCCGCCGGCGGCGCGCGCGGCATTGATCGCCGCCGCCGTGTCGGGGGTGATCTCGCCCCATTCGGCGTGCATCCGGTGCTCCTCGATGCGGCTCGCGGTCACCGGCAGGAAGGTGCCGGGGCCGACATGCAGCGTCAGCACCGCGCGGCCGATCCCGGCGGCATCGAGCGCGGCCAGCAGCGGCTCGTCGAAATGCAGCGAGGCGGTGGGGGCGGCGACCGCGCCCTCGCGGCGCGCGAGCACCGGCTGGTAGTCCTCCCGGTCCTGCGCATCCGCCGGGCGGCGCCGGGCGATATAGGGCGGCAGCGGCATCGCGCCCTCGGCGGCGATGGCGGCGTCGAGCTCGGCGCCGGCGCGGTCGAAGACCAGCACCGCCTCGGCGCCGGCGCGGGCCTCGACCGTGGCGGCGAGGCTGCCGAAGGCGATCCGGTCGCCGGGGGCGAGGCGCTTGGCGGGGCGGGCGAGCGCGGCCCATGCATCCGCGCGCAGGCGCCGGATCAGCGTCGCCTCGATGCGGGCGGTGCCCTCTCCGGGAGCGGCGCCGGCGCGGTGGCGGATGCCGGCGAGCTGTGCCGGGATCACGCGGGTGTCGTTGAAGACCAGCATGTCGCCGGGGGCGAGCAGGGCGGGCAGGTCGTGCACGTGGAGGTCGCGCGGCGGGCGGCCGCCGGGGCCGGCGCCCTCGGCCAGCAGCAGGCGCGAGGCGGGGCGCGGGCGCACCGGGCGGAGCGCGATCAGCTCCTCCGGCAGCGTGAAGTCGAAGGCGTCGAGATCGGTCCCCGTCCCGGTCGAGACCGGCGAGGCGGAAGAGGCACCGCCCGCGGGCGGTGCGTCGGGGCTCTCGGGCGCGGCCATGGCTGTCCTCCGGGCCGGGCGTGGAACGGCGCGTCAGCCTGCGCGGCACGGCCCCGGCAGGACCCGGACGGCGAAACCCTGCCATGCCGGACCCATGCCGAAGCCATATGCTGCGTTTCGGCCGATCAGTTGTCGGCGGCGACCGTCACCTTGACCATGCGGTCGGGATCGGGCACCGGCTCGCCGCGCTTGATCTTGTCGACATGCTCCATGCCGTCGATCACCTGGCCCCAGACGGTGTACTGCCCGTTGAGGAAGTGGCCCTCGGCGAACATGATGAAGAACTGGCTGTTGGCGCTGTTCGGGTCCTGGGTGCGCGCCATGCCGACCGCGCCGCGGTCGAAGGGCACCTTGGAGAATTCGGCCGGCAGGTCGGGCAGGTCGGAGCCGCCGGTGCCGGCGCGGCGCGCCTCGAAGCCGTCCTCCAGGTCGCCGAACTGCACGTCGCCGGTCTGGGCCATGAAGCCCTCGATCACGCGGTGGAAGGCGACGTTGTCGTACTGGCCGGAGCGGGCGAGCTCCTTGATCCGCGCGACATGCTCGGGCGCAACATCCGGCAGCATCTCGATATAGACCGGCCCGCTCTCGAGCTCGATCACCAGGGTGTTCTCCGGGTCCTTGATATCCACGGCGCTTGCCTCCGTCAGGCTGAGGGTGAGGAGGGCGACGGCGAGGCCGAGTTTCTTCAGCATGGTTGCGTTCCTCCGGTGGGTGGGTCGGGCGAGCCCTAACCGAGACCGTGCGCGCCGTCAAACGCGCACACGCCGAACGCGCATCACGAAGCGCGCAGCGCCGGCCGCGGGCCTATGCCGCGCGGCCGGCGGCGGCTCAGCCGGCCTTGCGGTGGAGCTTGTGGCGCAGCTCGCCGACCACGCGCTCCGGGACGAAACGGGAGACATCGCCGCCCATCCGCGCGATCTCCTTCACCAGCTTCGAGGCGATCGCCTGATGCTGCGCATCGGCCATCAGGAACACCATCTCGATCTCGTCGTTCAGCGCCCGGTTCATGCCGACCATCTGGAACTCGTACTCGAAGTCCGAGACCGCGCGCAGCCCGCGCACGATGACCTGCGCGCCGACCTCCTCGGCGAACCGCATCAGCAGGTTCTCGAACGGATGGGCCTCGATCACCGTGCCGGTGGCCTCGGAGATCTTCGCGGTTTCCGCCTCCAGCAGCGCGACGCGCTCCTCCAGCGTGAAGAGCGGGCCCTTGTCGCGGTTGATCGCGACGCCGATCACCAGCTTGTCGACCAGCTTGGCGGCGCGCCGGATCACGTCGAGATGGCCGAAGGTAACGGGGTCGAACGTCCCCGGATAGAGCCCCACGCGCATGCCTGCCTCCCCTTGCCGCGACCGGACGCAACGGATCACCCCGGCAGCGCCCGGTCAAGCAAGAAAATGTCGCGCATGACGCGCGAAGCGGCGGCCCGGCCTCAGCCGTGCAGCATGTTCACCATCTGGATGTTCTCCTCCTCCATCTGCTTGATGCGGGCCTTCACCACATCGCCGATCGAGAGGATGCCGATCATCCGCCCCTCCTGCACCACGGGCATGTGGCGGAAGCGGCCGTTGGTCATGCTCTCCATCACCGAGAGCACGCTGTCGTTCGGTGCGCAGGTCTCGACCTTGGCGGTCATGTGCACCGAGACCGGAACATCGAGGCATTGCGGCCCGTCGCGGCCGAGCGCGCGCACGATGTCGCGCTCCGAGATGATGCCCGAGACGGTCGCGCCGTCGTTCGACACCACGAGCGCGCCGTAGCGCTTCTCGCCAAGCACCTTGGCCGCGTCCCTGAGCTGTGCGGCCGGCGCGATGGTCGCAACGTCCGAGGAGCCCTTCATCGACAGGATCTGCTTGACATTCATCGGTATCTTCCTCCGCTTGGCTGAAAAAATCGTGGGGGCTGCCCGGGGCTCTGTCAATGCCGTTTGATCTCTGGCATGAGGGGGCCGGCGCCCTGCCGCGGGCACTGTTGCGGCATTCGGGCAGGATCAGACGAACGGTTTCCGAACGCCATGCTCAAGCTCGTGATCTTCGATGTCGACGGTACCCTGGTCGACAGCCAGACCAGCATCACCGCCGCGATGGCGGGCGCCTTCGCGGCGATGGACCTGCCGGCGCCGCCGCGCGAGGCGGTGCTCGGCATCGTCGGGCTCTCGCTGCCCGAGGCGATGGCGGTGCTCTCGCCGGAGCTGCCGGAGCCGACCCGCATGGCGCTCGTGCAGCACTACAAGGACTGCTACCACGCCCAGCGCATCGCCGGAGGCGGCGAGGCCGAGGCCGCGTTCTACCCGGGCGCACGCGAGGCGATCGACCGGCTCGACGCCGCCGGCTACCTGCTCGGCATCGCCACCGGCAAGGCGCGCCGCGGGCTCGACCATATCCTCGGCACTCACGGGCTGGCCGGGCGCTTCCTCGCGACCCAGACCGCCGACGACGCGCCCTCCAAGCCCGCTCCGGCGATGGTGTTCAACTGCCTCGCCGCCACCGGCGTCGCGGCCGAGCATGCGGTGGTGGTGGGCGACACCGAATACGACATGGCGATGGCCCGGGCCGCCGGTGTCCGGGCACTCGGCGTCGGCTGGGGCTATCACCGGCCGGAGCGTCTGGTCCGGGGCGGCGCCGAGGCGGTGCTCGAGAGCTTCGACCGGCTCGACGGCGCGCTCGAGGCGCTCTGGGGCGAACGGGGGGTGGCATGAAGCGGTTCTGGAAGGCTGCCGGCGTCGTCGAGGCGGAGGGCGCGGGCTTCGGCGTCGCGCTCGACGGCCGCCCGCTCAACACGCCGGCCAGGGCTCCCGTGGCGGTGCCGTCCCGCGCCGTGGCGGCCGCGATGGCCGCGGAATGGGAGGCGGTGGGGGAGACGGTCGATCCGCGCGCCATGCCGGTGACCCGCGCGGTCAATGTCGCGATCGACCGGGTGGTGCCGGAGCGCGCGGCGATCGCCGCCCGCGTCGCCGGCTTCGGCGAGAGCGACCTGCTCTGCTACCGTGCGCCGCATCCGCCCGAGCTCGCCGAGCGGCAGGCCGCCGTCTGGGACCCGCTGCTGGCCTGGGCGGCCGAGGCCCATGGCGCCCGGCTCGTGCAAACCGTGGGGATCGTGCATGTCGCGCAGCCGCCGGAGGCGCTCGCCCGTCTCGCCGCGGCGGTGGAGGCGCGCGACCCCTGGGAACTCACCGCGCTGCACGAGCTGGTGACGCTGTCGGGCTCGCTGGTGATCGGGCTCGCGGTGCTCTCCGGCGATCTCGCCGCGCAGGATGCCTGGCATGCCAGCCGGGTCGACGAGGACTGGAACATCGAGCAGTGGGGCGAGGATGCCGAGGCGGCCGCCCATGCGGCCCGGCGCGAGGCGGATTTCCACGCTGCCGTGCGGCTCCTGCACCTGCTCGCCGAGGGCTGAGGGCCCAAGGCCGGAAGAGGGCAATCGCGGTCAAGCGGCGGCGCGGCGAATCGGGCACGCTGCCGTCATCGAGCCGAAGCCACCGGATGCCCGCCGCATGCAGATCGTCGCCCGCGCCCTCTGGTTCATCGAGACCAACCGCTGCCGACCGCTGACGCTGGCCGACATCGCCCGTGATGCCGGGGTCTCGCGCCACCATCTGGCGCGGAGCTTCCAGCGCGCCACCGGGCGGCCGGTGATGGGCTATCTCCGCGGCCGGCGCCTGGCCGAGGCGGCCCGCATGGTGGCCGGCGGCAGCGCGCGCCTCATCGAGGTGGCGCTGGAGAACGGCTACGGCTCGCACGAAGCCTTCACCCGGGCCTTCCGCCAGGAATTCGGCGTGCCGCCGGAGGCGGTGCGGGCGGCCCGGTCCACCGCAAGCCTCAGCATGCAGGAGCGCATCGCCATGCCGAACGACACCGCCCCCACCAACCTTCCCGAGCCGCGCATGGTCGAGGCCGGCCCCATCCATCTTGCCGGGCTGGAGGGCCGCTACACCGCCGCGACGCGGGCCACCATCCCGGCGCTCTGGCAGCGTTTCGGCGAGGTGGTGGACGAGATCCCCGGCCGCAGCGGCGCCGAGGTCTACGGCCTCTGCCGGGATTTCGACGGGGAAGGCGGCTTCGGCTACATGGCCGCGGTCGCGGTCACGGATCCGGGCGCGGTGCCGCCGGATTTCGCCACCGCGCGGCTGGCGACGGCGCGATACGCGGTCTTCGAGCACCGGGGGCAGGTCACCGAGATCCACCGCAGCTTCCGCGCGATCTTCGGCACATGGCTGCCGCGGTCGGGATTTGCCGCCGCGGGCCCGGAATTCGAGCGCTACGACGACCGCTTCGACCCGGGCACCGGCACCGGTCTGGTGGAGATCTGGGTGCCGGTCACGCCGAAGAGCGGCTGAGCCCGGCTGGCACGGCCGCGGGCCGGGCAGGGCTCCGGCGCGCTCCCGCGGGGAACCATCCCCCGCCGGGCATGCAGGGCCGCCGCCGCGCGCCCCGCCCGCGTCTCCGGGATCAGACCTGGCGCTCGACCATCATCTTCTTGATCTCGGCGATCGCCTTCGCCGGGTTCAGCCCCTTCGGGCAGGTCTTGGCGCAGTTCATGATGGTGTGGCAGCGATAGAGCCGGAACGGGTCCTCGAGATCGTCGAGCCGCTCGCCCGTGGCCTCGTCGCGGCTGTCGATCAGCCAGCGATAGGCATGCAGCAGCGCTGCCGGGCCGAGATAGCGGTCGCCGTTCCACCAGTAGCTCGGGCAGGAGGTCGAGCAGCAGGCGCACATCACGCACTCGTAGAGCCCGTCGAGCTTCGAGCGGTCCTCGATGGACTGGCGCCACTCCTTCTCGGGCGTCGGCGTCTCGGTCTTGAGATAGGGCTGCACCTCGGCGTGCTGGGCGTAGAAATGCGTCAGGTCCGGCACCAGGTCCTTCACCACCGGCATGTGCGGCAGCGGGTAGATCTTGATGACGCCCTTCACCTCGTCGAGGCCCTTGGTGCAGGCCAGCGTGTTGGTGCCGTCGATGTTCATCGCGCAGGAGCCGCAGATCCCCTCGCGGCAGGAGCGGCGGAAGGTCAGCGTCGGGTCGATCTCGTTCTTGATCTTGATGATCGCGTCGAGCAGCATCGGCCCGCAATCGGCGGCATCGATGAAATAGGTGTCGACGCGCGGCGTCTCGTCGCCGTCCGGATCATAGCGATAGACACGGATCTCGCGGAGGTCCTTGGCGTTCTCCGGCTTCGGCCAGGTCTTGCCGACGCGGATGCGCGAGTTCTTGGGGAGCGAGAATTCAACCATCGTTACCTCCGGGTCGCGTGGGATCTGTGGGGGCCCGGGCGGCGGCGTGCCGGGCGGGCATGTCTGGTATCGGTCACGGCGCGGCCTCCGGCCTGGCGGCGAGGAAGATCCGCTCGCCCCGGTGCAGCGCATGGGCTGAGACGTCCGGCTCGACCGCGGCGAACTCGCCGAGGCGAAAGCCGGCGGCGCGGACCCGGTCGCGGAGATCGCGGCCATAGAAGCGCCGGTGGTCGGCATCGCCATAGCGCAGCGCGCGGGTCTCGGCATCGAGGCCGGGCACCTCGTAGGTCTGCTCCCAGCCCTCGACCAGCGGCACCGTCAGCACCGCCAGCCCGCCCGGGCGCAGCACCCGGAACAGCTCGGCCAGCGCCCTGGCATCGTCCACATGCTCGAGCACGTGGTTGGCGATCACCATGTCGAGGCTGGCATCGGGCAGGGCGATCGCCTCGAGATCGAGGCGGAGATCGAAGGCATCGGTGATGTCGGCCGTGCGGTAGCGCGCGCCGCGGGCCTCCATCTCCGCCCGCACCCAGGGTTCGGCGGCGAAATGCAGCACCTCCGCGCCGGCGGGCAGGCGCATCTCGCGGTCGATCCAGAGCTTGAGCAGCCGGTGGCGGGGGCGGCTGTCGCATTGCGGGCACCAGATGCCGGGCTTCTGGCGCACCGGGGCGAAGCGCCCCTCATGGCCGCAGACCGGGCAACGCCGCACCGGCCCCTCGGCCGCCAGCCGCTCGAGATGGGCACGGGCACGGGCCTCGCGGAAGGCGAGGATCTCGGCGATCTCGGCGGCGCCGCGGCTGCCGGGGGCCGACCAGACGGGGCGGGCAGGGCCGGTGCGCGCGGCCTTGCCGGCCGGCTCGGGGCCGGGGCTCGCGGGCGCGGCGGTGGCGGTGTGCTCGTCCATGGGTCGGGTCGCGGTCCTGGTCAGCGGGCGGGCTCAGCCGCGCCGGTAGAGCGTGAAGAAGGCGAAGCTGCCCTCCGGCCAGGGGCCGGCATGGGGGTTCTCGAGACGCGCGGCACAGGTCCAGTCCGGCCGGTTGGCGGCGACCCAGGCGCTGTGGCGGCGATGGCGGACATGGCTGTCCGGCGTCTGCTCGTCATGGTCGGAGGCGTAGATCATCACATGCCCGCCGGCATGGTCGAAGAGATCGGCCATGTAGCGGTCGAAGACCTCGTCCTCCACCAGATGATAGATCACGTCGAGCGAGAGCGCGAGATCGTAAGTGCCTGAATAGGCGCCGCGATCCGCGGTCTCGAAGAAGTGCCGGCCGGGCAGGTGGCCGAGCTTCTCCCGGCAGAGCGCCACCGCCTTCGGCGAGATGTCGATGCCGGTATAGTCAGCGATCTCGAGCAGCGCCGCCTGGTTGCCGTCGCCGCAGCCGAACTCGATCGCGCGGGTCAGCCCGTGCTCGGCGACATGGGCGTTGATCGCGGCGGCCTTGTACTCGGCGAACTTGCCGTAGGAGCCGCTGCCGGAATTGCCGCCGCTGCGATAGCGCCCGTCCCAGTAGGCGGCGGAGGAGAACTCCCCCGCGCGTGCCGCCGGGCGTGGCCGCAGGCGCTCGACGATCCGGCCGAGCACCGACATCAGTAGACGCGCGCCTTGGGCGCGATGCGGGCCAGCGGGATGCCGCCCTCGTTCTCCGGCGTCAGCGGCTGCACCTTGACGGGCCGGTAGTCGAGCTTCACGTCGCCCTCGATCCAGGCGAGCGAATGCACGCGCCAGTTCTCGTCGTCGCGATCCGGGAAGTCCTCATGCGCATGGGCGCCGCGGCTCTCCTTGCGCGCCTCGGCCGAAAAGACGGTGGCCAGCGCCGAGGGCAGCAGGTTGGAGAGCTCGAGCGTCTCCATCAGGTCCGAGTTCCAGATCAGCGAGCGGTCGGTCACGCCGACATCGTCGAAGGCGGCGTCGACCTTGGAGACGCGCGCGCAGCCTTCCTTGAGCGATTTCGAGGTGCGGAAGACGGCGGCGTCCTCCTGCATCGCCTTCTGGAGGTTGAGGCGCAGCGTCGCCGTTGGCACCGCGCCCTTGGCATGGCGCAGGCGGTCGAAGCGGTCCATCGCCTCGTCGCAGGCGCGCATGTTCAGCGTCGGGTTCGGCGCATCGGGGTCGATCACCGCCGCGGCCCGGATCGCCGCGGCGCGGCCGAACACCACGAGATCGGTCAGCGAGTTGGAGCCGAGCCGGTTGGCGCCGTGCACGCTGGCGCAGGCCGCCTCGCCGCAGGCCATCAGGCCGGGCACCACGCGGTCCGGATCGTCCGCGGTGGGGGAGAGCACCTCGCCCCAGTAGTTCGTCGGGATGCCGCCCATGTTGTAGTGCACCGTCGGCAGCACCGGGATCGGCTCGCGGGTGAGATCGACGCCGGCGAAGATCCGCGCCGATTCCGAGATGCCCGGCAGGCGCAGCGCCAGCTGTTCCTGCGGCAGGTGGTTGAGATGCAGGAAGATGTGGTCCTTCTCCGGCCCGACACCGCGGCCCTCGCGGATCTCCATGGTCATGCAGCGCGAGACGACGTCGCGCGAGGCGAGATCCTTGTAGGTCGGCGCGTAGCGCTCCATGAAGCGCTCGCCCTCGGAGTTGGTGAGATAGCCGCCCTCGCCGCGGGCACCCTCGGTGATCAGGCAGCCGGCGCCGTAGATCCCGGTGGGGTGGAACTGGACGAACTCCATGTCCTGCAGCGGCAGGCCGGCGCGGGCCACCATGCCATTGCCGTCGCCGGTGCAGGTATGGGCCGAGGTGCAGGAGAAATAGGCCCGCCCGTAGCCGCCGGTGGCGAGCACCACGGTCTTGGCGGAGAAGCGGTGGAAGGTGCCGTCGTCGAGCTTCCAGGCGATGATGCCGGTGCAGGCGCCGTCGTCCGACATGATCAGGTCGGTGGCGAAATACTCGATGAAGAACTCGGCGTTCTCCTTCAGCGCCTGGCCGTAGAGGGTGTGCAGGATGGCGTGTCCGGTGCGATCGGCGGCGGCGCAGGTGCGCTGCACCGGCGGGCCCTCGCCGAACTCGGTGGTGTGGCCGCCGAAGGGGCGCTGGTAGATCTTGCCCGCCTCGGTCCGCGAGAACGGCACGCCGTAATGCTCGAGCTCGAGCACCGAGGCCGGGGCCTCGCGGGCGAGATATTCCATCGCGTCCATGTCGCCGAGCCAGTCGGAGCCCTTGATGGTGTCGTACATGTGCCACTGCCAGTCGTCCGGGCCCATGTTCTTCAGCGAGGCGGCGATGCCCCCCTGCGCCGCGACGGTGTGGCTGCGGGTCGGGAAGACCTTGGAGATGCAGGCGGTCTTGAGCCCGCGCTCGGCCATGCCGAGGGTGGCGCGCAGGCCGGCGCCGCCGGCGCCGACGACGACGACGTCATAGCTGTGATCGGTGAAATCGTAAGCGGCCATCTGGTCCTCTCTCGCAGGCGGAAGCTCAGGCGCCGGGCGCCGTGAACGCGATCTTCAGAAGCGCGAAGACCCCGGCGAAGCCGAGCGCCGCGCAGAACAGGGAATTGGCCACCAGCAGCCCGGTGCGCCAGCCCTTGGCGTGGACATAGTCCTCGATCACCACCTGCAAGCCCTGCGCGAGGTGATGGAAGCTGACCGCGACGAAGAGCGCGGCGACGATCGCGTGGAACGGGTTGGCATAGAGCGCGAGGACGGCGGCATGGCCCTCGCCCAGGGTCTGGGCGAAGGGCACGACCCAGAGCAGGCCCAGCGGCACCAGCGCCACCGAGGTGAGCCGGTGGGTCCACCAGTGATGCACGCCGGAACCGGCGGAGCCGAGACCCGTGACGCGGGCTTTCGCAGTGCGGTAGCTCATGGCTGGCGTCTCCTCAGGCGAGCAGGATCAGCAGGAGGGTGAGCGCGACCGAGGCCGCGACCGCGGCATAGCCCGTGGCCTGCGCGGTGGGGAGATCGAAACCGAGGCCGAGATCCCAGGCCAGGTGCCGGAGCCCGTTGGCCAGGTGATAGAACAGCGCCCAGGCGGAGCCGATCATCACCAGGGTGCCGATCCAGGAGGTCATCAGCCCGTCGACGAACGCGAAATAGTCCGGCCCCGTGGCGGCGGCGACCAGCCACCACACCACCAGCACCGCGCCGACCATCATCCCCGCGCCGGTGATCCGGTGGGTGATCGACAGCAGCATGGTCCACTGCATCCTGTAGACCTGAAGATGCGGCGACAGGGGCCTGCCGCCCCGATTCACATCGGCCATCCTTGCCTCCCGGTAGATTGCTGGCCGGGAGATTAGGATTCCGGCAGGGCTGTGGCTACCGGTGATTTGCCGCAGCAGCGAAAGGAGGGGTTGCCCCGGCTTCCGCGGGCCCGGGGCGAGGCCGCGGCGGGGTCTGCGGGGGGCGGCGCCCGGCCCCTCCGGTGCGGCTGGCGCGGCGTTTCCCTTGCCAACATCGTTGACGGCGGCGACGCGGGGTGCAGACTGTCGCGGAACGGTCATAACAGGGAGTTTTGCAATGACCCGTCTCCTCGCTGCCGCGCTTGTCGCGCTTGCTGCCGGACATGCCGCCGCCGCGGATCTCAGGATCTGCGTCGAGGGCGCCTACCCGCCGTTCTCCGAGGTGACGCCGGATGGCAATCTGGTCGGCTTCGACATCGACATCGCCGAGGCGCTCTGCTCGGAAATGGGCAAGAGCTGCGAAATGGTCCAGACCGAGTGGGACGGCATCATCCCGGCGCTGCTCGAGCGCAAGTGCGACGCCATCGTCGCCTCGATGTCGATCACCCCGGATCGCCAGAAGGTGATCGATTTCACCAAGAAGTATTACAACACCCCGGCCAAGTTCGCCGCCAAGGAAGGCGCCGGCTACGAGGCCACCGCCGAGGGCATGGCGGGCAAGACCGTGGGCGTGCAGCGCGGCACCATCCATCACGACTTCATGGAGGGCGAGTTCCCCGAGGCCGAGCTCAAGCTCTACGGCACCCAGGACGAGGCCTATCTCGATCTCCAGTCGGGCCGGGTCGATGCCATCATGGCCGACTCGGTGGTGATCGCCGAGGGCTTCCTGAAGACCGAGGCCGGCGCGGGGTTCGCCTTCTTCGGGCCGGGCTTCTCGGTGCCGGAATACCATGGCGAGGGCGTCGGCATCGGCCTGCGCAAGGATGATGACGATCTCGAGGCGGCCTTCAACGCGGCGATCGACGCGATCCGCGGCAACGGCACCTACGAGGCCATCCAGGGCAAGTATTTCGACTTCGACATCTATGGCGGCTGACCGCGGCATGGGGAGGCGAACCGGGGGGCGGGCCTGAGCCATGGGCACGCTCCTCGAATATGCGCCGCTGCTCGGCGAGGGCGCGCTGGTGACGATCTCGCTGGCGGTGCTCGCGCTGGTGCTGGCGACCGCGCTCGGCGTCGCCGGCTGCGCCGCCAAGCTCTCGCGCGGGCTTGCCTGGGAATGGCTGGCCGCGGTCTACACCACCATCGTCCGCGGCGTGCCCGATCTCGTCCTGATCCTGCTGATCTATTTCGGCGGCCAGCGGCTGGTGAACCAGATCGGCGGCGCGCTGGGGGCGGGCTATATCGAGGTCTCGGAATACTGGGCCGGGGTGATCTCGATCGGCTTCATCTACGGTGCCTATCTCACCGAGACCTTCCGGGGCGCCTACCAGTCGATCCCGCACGGGCAGGCGGAGGCGGCCAACGCGCTCGGCCTCTCGGCCTGGCAGCGGCTGCGGCTGGTGATGGCGCCGCAGGTGCTGCGGCTGGCGCTGCCGGGCTATGGCAATGTCTGGATGGTGCTGGTGAAGTCCACCGCCGTGGTCTCGGTGATCGGCCTGCATGATCTCGTCGGGCTGGCGGACAAGGCCGGCAAGGCGACCCGCGAGCCCTTCCTCTTCTTCCTCGCGGTGATCGCCGTCTATCTCGCGATCACCAGCGTCTCGAACTGGGGCCTCGCCCGGCTCGAGGCGCGCGTCAACAGGGGTCAGCCCGGATGGATCTGAGCCTGCCGCTCAAGCACTGGGACATGTTCGCCGCCGGCGTCTGGATGACGCTGCAGCTCACCTTCCTCGCGCTGGTGGTGGGCTTCTGCATCGCGCTGCCCTCGGCGCTGGCGCTCTGCCGGGGCTCGCGCTGGTCGCCGCTGATCCGGTCCTATGTCTACGTGTTCCGCGGCACGCCGCTGATCGTGCAGACCTACCTGATCTATTACGGCCTCGGGCAGTTCGAATGGGTGCGCGAGAGCGTGCTCTGGCCGCTGCTGCGCGAGGCCTGGTGGTGCGCGCTGATCGCCTTCTCGCTGAACTCCGGCGCCTATGCCACCGAGATCCTGCGCGGCGCCATCGCCACCACGCCGAAGGGCGAGCTGGAGGGCGGCCGCGCGCTCGGCCTTTCCGAGCCGCAGATCACCCGGCTGGTCCTGCTGCCCTCTGCGCTGCGCCGCGCGCTGCCGCAATACGGCAACGAGATCGTCTTCATGCTGCACGGGAGCGTGGTCGCCTCGGTGATCACCATCCAGGACATCCTCGGCGCCGGGCGCACGCTGAACGGGCGCTACTACGTGGCCTATGAGGGCTTCGTGACGGCGGCGCTGCTCTACATGGCGATCACCTTCGCCATCGTCTTCGTGTTCCGCCAGATCGAGCGGCACTATCTGCGCCACCTCAACATCCAGCCGGCGACGCGCAAGGGGATCGGGCCGACCGGGGTCGGTGCGCTCGACCCTGCCGCGGCGCGCTAGGGCCGCCGGCGCCAGGGCCGCAGGGCCCGTATCCTCGAACCGGTGTTCCGCGCCGGCCGCTTGTCGCGACGCCCAAGGCGGGCGCGGCGACGAGCGGCGATGCGGTGCTTCCGCCCCACGCCGCTCCGGGAAAACCCCCGTTCCGACAGGGGTTTATCGGGGCATGAACACCCAGTAGTCGAAGTCAAGCACCACGCCCTCGGCATATTTGCCGTCGGCATCGCGGAGCGGGAAATCCGCCGCCGGGCGGTTCTTCACAGCCACCGTGCGGATCCGCAGCGCACCGGCGGTCGGCTCGGTGGTCTCGGCCTTGTCGAGCACCTCGGACCAGGCATGGATGGTGTCGCCGGCGAAGCAGGGCGCGACATGGGTGCCGGCGTTGATCCCGGCGATCATCTGCGCATTGGCCAGGCCGTTGAAGCTCAGCGCCCGCGCCAGGCTGATGATGTGCCCGCCATAGATCAGCCGGGGCTGGCCGCCCCGGGCCGCGGTGGAGAAATGCACCTTGGCGGTGTTCTGCCAGAGGCGCGTGGCCATCATGTGCTCGGATTCCTCCATCGTCATGCAGTCGGCATGGTCGATCTTCTCGCCGACCTCGTAATCGGCCCAGAGATGCGGGCTGCCGGCGGCGGGCGCGTCATAGGCCCGGAAATGCATGTGGAAGGGCACGGCGAGATCCTCGGCGGTCAGCGCCGGGGCGAGCTCGGGCACCACCGGCTCGGGCGCCGGCGAGGCGGCGTCGCGCTTGCGCACCAGCACCCAGCGGACATAGCGCAGCACCGCCCGGCCGCGCTGGTTGAGCCCGGTGGTGCGCACCCAGACCACCCCGGCATCGCCCTTCGACGTCTCGCGCAGGCCGATCACCTCGGAGCTCGCCGAGAGCGTCTCGCCGGAATAGACCGGCGCTAGGAACCGCCCCTCGGCATAGCCGAGATTGGCGATCGCGTTGATCGAGATGTCCGGCACCGTCTTGCCGAACACCGTGTGGAAGGCGATCAGCTCCTCCACCGGGCGCCCCGGCAGGCCGCAGCCATGCGCCAGCACCTCCGAGGCATAGAGCGCGAAGCGCGTCGGGTAGAGCGCGGTGTAGAGCGCCACGTCGCCATCAGTGATGGTGCGCGGCGTGGCGTGCTGGATCACCTCGCCGAGGCGGTAGTCCTCGAAGAAGCGGCCCGGGTCGGTCTTGCCGGATTTCGCCCCGGCCGTCTTCGCCACATCGGTCTCGGTCATGTCGGTCTCCCTTCAGGCGGCCGGTCGGGCGCGGCCCCCGGCCCGCAATGGCGGACGGGCAGCGCGCATCGGCCGCGGGTTCTGCGAAAGCGTCAGGCCGGCGGTGAGCCGGCGAAGGGCCAGACGCCCAGATGGTTGTGCAGCCAGCCGATGCCGGCGACCAGCGCCAGCGCGACGACGATGTTGACCCCGTCCCAGATCCAGGAGCCCGGCGCCGGCTTCGGCCCCTTGCCGTCGCGCTTGTTGACGCCGATCATGGTCGCCACCGCCCAGGCCAGCAGCCCGCCGAAGAGCAGCACCGAGGCGAGATCGCCATTGGCGATCAGATGCGCCGTGGCCCAGATCTTGGTGGCGGTGAGCTGCGGATGGCGGATCCAGGCGCGCAGATGCCCGGGGATCGCGCCCGAGGCATAGATCGCCAGCGCGGCCAGCATCAGCAGGTTGTTGAGATGCACGGTCCAGGCCGGCGGCGTCCACAGCGCGACAAAATCCGCCCGCTGGTAGCCGAGCGCCATCAGCGCCACCGCCGCGATGATCGCGAGCGCTACCGCGCCCTTCACCGGCGTCTCGCCGAGCGATGCCGCCCAGCGTGCCCGCAGCCCCGGCGCAAAGACCTTGAGCCCGTGCGCCAGCGTCCAGAGGACCAGCCCCGCGATCAGCAGCGTCATGCCCGTACCCCTTCTTCCGGCCGGCGCAGCCGGCTCACTCCGCGGCCGCGGCCAGGTCGGCCTCCAGCGCGCCGATCATCTCGGCCTGCTCGAGCAGGCGCTTGGCGGTCTCGACATGCAGGTTCTCGACCAGCCGGCCGTCGACCACCGCGACCCCGCGGCCGGCCGCCTCGGCCTCGCGGAACGCCGCGACATAGCGCTTGGCGAGATCGATCTCCTCCGGCGAGGGCGCGAAGATCCGGTTGGTGACGTCGATCTGGCTCGGATGGATCAGCGTCTTGCCATCCATGCCGAATTCCTTGCCCTGGCGACAGCTCTGGGCCAGCGCCTCCTCGTCCTTGATCGCGTTGTAGACGCCGTCGAGGATCGCCAGCTTGTGGGCGCGCGCCGCCAGCAGGCAGAGCCCGAGCGCGGTGATCACCGGGGTGCGGGTCTCGGTGTGCTCGGCATGGAGTTCCTTGACCAGATCGTTGGTGCCCATCACCAGGCAGGCGAGGCGCGGATGGCTGGCCGCGATTTCCGGCGCGCGGAGCATGGCGAGCGGCGTTTCCATCATCGCCCAGATCGCCACCTTGTCGGAGGCGCCCAGCGTCGCCAGCCGCCGCGCCACATAGGTCACGGTGTCCGGGTCCTCGACCTTGGGGATCAGGATCGCGTCCGGCGCGACGAAGGCGGCCATCTCGAGATCCGCCTCGCCCCATTGCGTGTCGAGCCCGTTGATGCGGACGATCACCTCGCGCCTGCCGAAGCCCTTCTCGCGGACCGCCGCGGCCACCAGCGAGCGGGCGGTGTCCTTCTCGGCGATGGCGACGGCGTCCTCGAGATCGAGGATCAGCGCGTCGGCGGGCAGGGTCCTTGCCTTCTCGAGGGCGCGCTGGCGCGAGCCCGGCATGTAGAGGACAGAGCGGCGGGGACGCACGGGATGCTGCATGAATGGGCTCCGGCTTTCAGAATGCTGCGGCTGCGTTCTACGCTGCGATGCAATCTTGCGCAATGATCCTTGCGCCGCAGGGGCGGGCAGGGCACCACTTCGGGGTGGTGTGCGCAGGCCGGAGGACAGGATGGAGACGCGCGAGACCGATCCGGCGATCCCGCCCGAGGGCGCGGGCCGGCCCGATGCCGCCGCCTTCGGCCGGGCGATCCCGCCGGGGCTGGGGGTGAACCTGCTGGTCCGCGCGGTCGCCCCGGCGATGCGCTGGCAGGTGGCGGTGCTGGGCGCGCGGGTGCGCTACTGGGACGCGGATTTCGCGCTGCTGGAGGCGCAGGGCGCGGTCTGGATGCTGCACCGCGACGGGACCTATGCGCGGCACCCGCTGGCCGGCATCGCCGCCGGCGCGGAGGCGCGCGGCGCGGGGGCGGAGCTGCGCCTCTATGGCCGCGACCCGGATGCCGCGGAGGCGGCGGCCGAGGCGGTCTCGGGCACGCTCGGCGGCCTGGTGCTCGACGCCGCGGCAGACAAGCCGCACGGCGTGCGCGAGGTCTATCTGCTCGATCCCGAGGGCTATTGCTGGGTGCCGACGGCGCCGCTCCCCGGCTGATGCGGGCGAGGGCAGGGATTTCTTAACGATTTCATGGTGCTGTCCCGGTCGAGCGTGCCGATCTGCGCGGTTTTTAGCGATCTTTACCGGATCTTAGGGTTCTCCCAAGGCTGCGTTAACCATTCCGCCCCATGCTTGAGCGATCGACGGCACGACGGGTTCCCGTATCGCGCGGGGCACCGGCCGGGGCGGCAGCCCCCGCATCGGAAGCAGAGGCGCCCTCACGGCCTGCGGCCCGCGC
This sequence comes from Paralimibaculum aggregatum, assembly GCF_030270585.1. Classification (GTDB taxonomy): domain Bacteria; phylum Pseudomonadota; class Alphaproteobacteria; order Rhodobacterales; family Rhodobacteraceae; genus Thermohalobaculum; species Thermohalobaculum aggregatum. The sequence goes on along the minus strand of NZ_BSYI01000018.1, from coordinate 27,060 downwards.
ATCCCTCTCCTTCCCTCCGCCGGCCCGGGCGCAGAAAGGTGATATGCAGATGAAACGCGCAGTCCGACCGACGATCAGCCTTCTGGCCACCCTCGGCCTCGCCGCCGCGCTCGGCGCGGCCACCGCGCCGCCGGCACAGGCGCAGCAGATGCGCTGCGGCCCGCGGGCCAAGATCGTCGCCCATCTCGAGAAGAAATACGGCGAGACGCGCCACTCCGTCGGCCTGCAGCAGGGCCGCGGGCTGGTCGAGGTCTATGCCAATGCCGATTCGGGGAGCTGGACGATCCTGCTCACCACGCCGCAGGGGCTCTCCTGCCTGATGGCGGCGGGCGATGCCTATCAGGCGATGGAGGCGAGCCTGGCCGACACGCCGGCCTGATCCGCGGCCTCGCTTGCGGCCCTGACGGCGCCGCCCGCCCGGGCGGCGCTCCGCCCCATGCCGCGCTTCGTCGCCGGTTCACGCGGAATTGCCGCCCTGCCGCCGGCTTGCACCGGCGCGGCGCGCTCCGCCCCGAAATCCCCGCTCCGACAGCATGAAATCCCGCGCGCGGGCGCGCGCGATGGCCCTGGGAGGCCCGGAATCGACGCTCTGCGGGCGCGTCACGACGCCGCCTGCCTTCCGGCAATGCTTGTCATCGCGCGGCGGATGGGGCACCTCGTGCCAACCTGCCCCATGCGGCGCGGCTCGGCGGCGACGCGGTGCGGCCCCCAAGGGTGCGGCCGGGGCAGGGGGACGCAGAGGAGAGAGTTCATGTCCAGAAGCAAGATCGCGCTGATCGGCGCCGGCCAGATCGGTGGCACGCTGGCCCACCTCATCGGGCTCAAGGAACTCGGGGATGTCGTGCTCTGCGACATCGCGGACGGCATCCCGCAGGGCAAGGGGCTCGACATCGCCGAGAGCTCGCCCGTCGACGGCTTCGACGCCGCCTTCGCCGGTGTCAGCACCGAGAAGGACAATGTCGCGAGCTACGCGCCGATCCAGGGCGCCGATGTCTGCATCGTGACCGCCGGCGTGCCGCGCAAGCCCGGCATGAGCCGCGACGACCTGCTCGGGATCAACCTGAGCGTGATGAAGGGGGTCGGCGAGGGCATCGGCAAGTATGCCCCGGACGCCTTCGTGATCTGCATCACCAACCCGCTCGACGCGATGGTCTGGGCGCTGCAGCAGTTCTCCGGCCTGCCCAAGCCCAAGGTGGTCGGCATGGCGGGCGTGCTCGATTCGGCGCGCTTCCGCTATTTCCTGGCCGAGGAGTTCAAGGTCTCGGTCAAGGATGTGAGCGCCTTCGTGCTCGGCGGCCACGGCGACACCATGGTGCCGCTGACCCGCTATTCCACCGTCGGCGGCATCCCGCTGCCCGACCTGGTGAAGATGGGCTGGACCACGCAGGAGAAGCTCGACGGCATCGTGCAGCGCACCCGCGACGGCGGCGCCGAGATCGTCGGCCTGCTGAAGACCGGCTCGGCCTTCTACGCCCCGGCCGCCTCGGCGGTGCAGATGGCTGAGGCCTATCTCAAGGACCAGAAGCGGGTGCTGCCCTGCGCCGCATGGGTCGAGGACGCCTACGGGCTCGACGGCATGTATGTCGGCGTGCCCACGGTGATCGGCGCCGGCGGCATCGAGAAGGTCGTCGAGATCTCGCTCAACAAGGACGAGCAGGCGATGATGGACAAGTCGACCGAGGCGGTGAAGGGCCTCGTGGCGGCCTGCAAGGCGATCGACGGCAGCCTCGCCTGAGGCGGGCCGCAGGGCCGGACGGAGCGCTTGCGCTTCTTCTGGCATCTGGTATACCAACAAGACCGGGCCGGTGCGCGAGCGCGGCGGCCCGGCGGCGCGGGCGGCGCAGCCGCGTGCCCGATGATAAGAGACGAGGGGCTGTCCGCGTGGCGGGCGGCCGTCCAACCGGGCCCTGCCGGGCCCTCGGCGCCCGACGGGCGCGTGGAGGGGAGAGGCGCATGAACATCCACGAATATCAGGCGAAAGAGATCCTGCGCAGCTATGGCGCGCCGGTGGGCAAGGGCGTGCCCGTGCTGAAGGCCGAGGACGCGGCCAAGGCGGTCGAGGAGCTCGGCGGCCCGGTCTGGGTGGTCAAGGCGCAGATTCATGCCGGCGGCCGCGGCAAGGGCACCTTCAAGGAGGCCGAGGCCGGCGAGAAGGGCGGCGTGCGCGTGGTCAAGGCCGAGGACGAGGCCATCGCCATGGTCGAGCAGATGCTCGGCAAGACCCTGGTGACGCACCAGACCGGCCCGGCCGGCAAGCAGGTCGGCCGGGTCTATGTCGAGGCCGGCGCCGGCATCGCGCGCGAGCTCTACCTCTCGCTGCTGGTCGATCGCGAGACCTCGCGGATCTCCTTCATCGCCTCCACCGAGGGCGGCATGGACATCGAGGAGGTGGCGGCCGAGACGCCGGAGAAGATCCTGACCTTCTCGGTGGATCCGGCGACCGGGGTGATGCCGTTCCACGGCCGCAAGGTGGCCAAGGCGCTCGGCCTCGAGGGGCTGGCGGCGAAGCAGTGCATCAAGCTGATCGGCACGCTCTACCGGATGTTCGTCGAGAAGGACGCCTCGCTCGTCGAGATCAACCCGCTGATCGTCACCGAGGACGGCAACCTGCTCTGCCTCGACTGCAAGATGAACTTCGACAGCAACGCGCTCTACCGGCACCCGGAGATCATGGAGCTGCGCGACGAGACCGAGGAGGACGAGAAGGAACTCGCCGCCTCGAAATACGACCTCAACTACATCTCGCTCGACGGCGAGATCGGCTGCATGGTCAACGGCGCCGGCCTCGCCATGGCGACGATGGACATCATCAAGCTCTACGGCTCGGAGCCGGCCAACTTCCTCGATGTCGGCGGCGGCGCGACCAAGGAGAAGGTCACCGAGGCGTTCAAGATCATCACCTCCGATCCCAACGTGAAGGGCATCCTGGTGAACATCTTCGGCGGCATCATGCGCTGCGACGTGATCGCCGAGGGCGTGATCGCCGCGGTCAAGGAGGTCGGGCTCAAGGTGCCGCTGGTGGTGCGCCTCGAGGGCACCAATGTCGAGCTCGGCAAGGACATCATCAACAAGTCCGGCCTCGACGTGATCGCCGCCGACAACCTCGCCGACGCGGCCGAGAAGATCGTCAAGGCGGTCAAGGGCTGAGCCATGGCCGGGGCTGAGGCGAAGGCCCCCGAGCCCGACGACCTGGCGCGGCCGGTGTCGCTTCGGATGCTCTCGGCGTTCAACCGCCTGCGCGGCGCGCTGCCGGAGCCTCATGGCGTGGTGATGGCGCTGCAGGGGCTCGGCTTCGCGCTGGTCCCCGGCCCGGCCGAGGACCGCCCCCGCAGCACCATCGCGGGGATGTCGATGGACAGCCTGCTCGGTGTCGTCGCGACCATCGAGGACCAGCCCGAGCGCATCGCGGTGGCGGTGTCCTCGGCGCCCGAGGCCGGGGTCGAGACCGAGGAGGTCTATGCGCTGGTCACCCGGGTCTACGGGCTCGACGGGCACCAGCCGGCGGGCGCGGTGCCGGGGCTCGCGGAGGGCTTCGCCTGGCCCGTCGTGTTCGACGGCGCGCCGCAGCTCCTCAGCCTGGTGCGCTTCGAGGACGGCACGCACCGGCTGATGGCCGAGGCGGACGAGACGATCCGGGCCATGGCGGCCCGGGCACTTGCGGCGGGGGGCATGGCATGAGCCGGCGCTCGCGCGGAGAGGGGCGGCCGGGCCGGACGGGTCCGTTCGTTTGCAGACATCAGAGAAAAGATCGCGCGGGCATGCGCTTCGTGGCCCGCTCCAAACCGGCGGAGGAGGACTGAGATGGCCGTGCTCGTCGACGAAAACACCAAGGTGATCTGCCAGGGGCTGACCGGCAGCCAGGGCACCTTCCACACCGAGCAGGCGATCGCCTACGGGACCAACATGGTCGGCGGCGTGACCCCGGGCAAGGGCGGCGGCGAGCATATCGGCCTGCCGGTCTTCGACACGGTCGCCGAGGCGGTCGAGAAGACCGGGGCGAACGCCACCGCGATCTATGTGCCGCCGCCGTTCGCGGCCGATGCGATCATGGAGGCCGCGGATGCCGGCATCGCGCTGATCGTCTGCATCACCGAGGGCATCCCGGTGATGGACATGATGAAGGTCAAGCGCATGATCGAGGGCATGGACGTGACGCTGGTCGGGCCGAACTGCCCCGGCGTGATCACCCCGGATGCCTGCAAGATCGGCATCATGCCGGGCCATATCCACCGCCGCGGCACCTGCGGGATCGTCTCGCGCTCCGGCACGCTGACCTATGAGGCGGTGGCGCAGACCACCGCGGCCGGCCTCGGCCAGTCGACCTGCATCGGCATCGGCGGCGACCCGATCAAGGGCACCGAGCACATCGACGCGCTCGAGCTCTTCCTCGGCGATCCGGAGACCGAGAGCATCATCATGATCGGCGAGATCGGCGGCTCGGCCGAGGAGGACGCGGCGCAGTTCATCGCCGACGAGAAGAAGCGCGGCCGCTCCAAGCCGATCGCCGGCTTCATCGCCGGGCGCACCGCGCCTCCGGGTCGGCGCATGGGCCATGCCGGCGCCATCATCTCCGGCGGCAAGGGCGGCGCCGAGGACAAGATCGAGGCGATGCGCTCGGCCGGGATCGTGGTCGCGGAGAGCCCGGCGGGCCTCGGCGAGGCGCTCCTCAAGGCGATCGGCTGAAACCGACGACCGCCCGGGCCCCGTCTGGACCCGGGACGCAGCGCCAGAAAAGGGGCCGCGGCATGGATTTTGCCGGTGCCGTCAGCACCTGCTTCGCGAAATACGCGACGTTCTCCGGCCGTGCCTCGCGGCCGGAATTCTGGTATTTCGTGCTGTTCATCGTGCTCGTCTCGATCGCGCTGATGATCCTCGACAGGTGGTTCTTCGCCGTGCCCTACGGCGAGAACGGCCCGCTCGGCGCGGTCTTCAACATCGCGATCCTGCTGCCCAACCTCGCGGTGAGCTGGCGCCGGCTGCACGACACCGGCCGCTCGGGGCTGTGGAACTTCCTGCCGCTGGCCGGCGCGCCGGTGATGATCCTGGCCGGGGTCGGCGGCGCACCGGCGCTGGCCTATCTCGGCTTCGGCATCGGCGCGGTCGGGCTGGTCACCGTGCTGGTCTGGTATGCCAGCCGCGGCGAGGACCGGCCGAACGCCTTCGGCCCGCCGCCGCGCTGAGCGCCCGCGGCGGCGCGGCTCCCAGCGAGCCCGTTGCCCCCCTCCCATCGCAATTTGACACGACGTCGCAACGCGCTTAACCGCGCCGGGGATCGGTGGATATTCCCCCGGAGCCGTGCTAGCCCTTTTCTGGACCAATCAAGGAGGCGAGGCCCGCCGGCCTCAGACGCGCTCATGAACGACCAGACCCCCAACGACCAGTTTCATGCCTCGTCTTTCCTGCAGGGGCACAACGCCACCTATATCGAGCAGCTCTATGCCGCCTATGCGCGCAACCCGGCCTCGGTCGACAAGAGCTGGCAGGACTATTTCGCGGGTCTGGGCGACGACGGCTCGGAGGTGACCGCCGAAGCCGCCGGCGCGCCCTGGAAGCGGGCCGACTGGCCGCCCTCGCCGGTCTCGGAGGAGATCGCCGCGCTCGACAGCAACTGGGACGTGCTGCCCGACCCGAAGGCGCTGAAGAAGAAGATCGAGGCGAAGGCCAAGGCCGAGCCGGCCGGCGGCATCTCGGAGGACGAGCTGCGCGCGCGGCTGCTCGATTCGATCCGCGCCATCATGTATATCCGCTCGTTCCGCTCGCGCGGCCATCTCGGCGCCGATCTCGACCCGCTGGGCCTGCAGGGGCGCCAGGACCATCCCGAGTTCGACCCCAAGTTCTTCGGCTTCCAGGAGAGCGATCTCGACCGGCCCATCTTCATCAACATGGTGCTGGGCCTCGAGATGGCGACGATGCGCGAGATCCAGACGCTGCTCAAGCGCACCTACCAGGGCACCTTCGCGCTGCAGTTCATGCACCTGATCGACCCCGAGGCGAAGGGCTGGCTGCAGAGCCGCATCGAGGGCCTTGGCAAGGAGATCCAGTTCACCAAGCCGGGCCGCAAGGCGATCTTCAACAAGCTGGTCGAGGCCGAGGGCTTCGAGAAGTTCCTGCACGTGAAATACCAGGGCACCAAGCGCTTCGGCCTCGACGGCGGCGAGGCGCTGATCCCGGCGATGGAGCAGATCATCAAGCGCGGCGGCGCGCTCGGGGCGCGTGAGATCGTCTTCGGCATGCCGCATCGCGGCCGGCTCAACATCCTCGCCAACGTGCTCGGCAAGCCGTTCCGCGCGATCTTCAACGAGTTCCAGGGCGGCAGCTTCAAGCCCGAGGATGTCGATGGCTCGGGCGACGTGAAATACCATCTCGGCGCCAGCTCGGACCGCAGCTTCGACGGCAACAACGTGCATCTCTCGCTCACCGCGAACCCCAGCCATCTCGAGGCGGTGAACCCGGTGGTGCTCGGCAAGGTGCGCGCCAAGCAGGAATTCTACGACAACGACCGGCGCGCGGTGATCCCGGTGCTGCTGCACGGCGACGCGGCCTTTGCCGGGCAGGGCGTGGTGGCGGAGTGCTTCGGCCTCTCGCAGCTCAAGGGGCACAAGACCGGCGGCACCATCCACCTGATCGTGAACAACCAGATCGGCTTCACCACGGCGCCGCATCACAGCCGCTCGAGCCCCTATCCGACCGACATCGCCAAGATGGTCGACTGCCCGATCTTCCACGTCAACGGCGACGACCCGGAGGCGGTGACCCATGCCGCCAAGGTCGCCACCGAGTTCCGCCAGAAGTTCGAGCGCGACGTGGTGATCGACATCTTCTGCTACCGGCGCTTCGGCCACAACGAGGGCGACGAGCCGATGTTCACGCAGCCGCTGATGTACAAGGCGATCAAGAAGAAGCCGACCACGCTGCAGATCTATGCCGACCGGCTGATCGAGGACGGGCTGCTGTCCTCCTCCGAGGTCGAGGAGGCCAAGACCGCGTTCCAGGCCTTCCTCTCCGACGAGTTCGAGACCGGCAAGGCCTACAAGCCCAACAAGGCCGACTGGCTGGACGGGCGCTGGTCGGGCATGGAGACCTCCGAGGGCGAGTACCAGCGCGGCCAGACCGCGGTGCCGATGGAGCTGCTGACCGAGGTCGGCGCGGCGCTCACCCGGGTGCCGGAGGGCTTCAACACCCACCGCACCGTGCAGCGGCTGATCGAGGCCAAGCGCCAGGCCATCGAGGCCGGCGAGGGGATCGACTGGGCCACCGCCGAGGCGCTGGCCTTCGGCACCCTGCTCTGCGAGGGCTACAAGGTGCGCCTGTCCGGGCAGGACTGCACCCGCGGCACCTTCTCGCAGCGCCATTCCGCCTTCGTCGACCAGCAGACCGAGGAGCGGCACTACCCGCTCAACCACATCCGCCCCGAGGGCGGGCAGAAGAACTTCGAGGTCATCGACTCGATGCTCTCGGAATACGCGGTGCTGGGCTACGAATACGGCTTCTCGCTGGCCGAGCCCAACGCGCTGACGCTCTGGGAGGCGCAGTTCGGTGACTTCGTGAACGGCGCGCAGATCATGATCGACCAGTTCATCTCGTCGGGCGAGCGCAAGTGGCTGCGCATGTCGGGCCTGGTGATGCTGCTGCCGCACGGCTTCGAGGGGCAGGGGCCGGAGCACAGCTCGGCGCGCATCGAGCGCTTCCTGCAGCTCTCGGCCGAGGACAACTGGATCGTCGCCAACTGCACGACGCCGGCGAACTATTTCCACATCCTGCGCCGGCAGCTGCACCGCTCGTTCCGCAAGCCGCTGATCCTGTTCACGCCGAAATCGCTGCTGCGCCACAAGATGTGCGTCAGCCGGATGGACGAGATGGCCGAGGGCTCGTCGTTCCACCGGGTGCTGTGGGACGATGCCGAGCAGGGCAATTCCGAGGTGACGCTGAAGCCCGACGAGGAGATCCGCCGCGTGGTTCTCTGCTCGGGCAAGGTCTATTTCGATCTGCTGGCGGCGCGCGACGAGCAGGGGCTCGACGACATCTACCTGATGCGCCTCGAGCAGCTCTATCCCTTCCCGGCGCTGTCGATGACGCGGGAGCTCGCGCGCTTCCCGAATGCCGACATCGTCTGGTGCCAGGAGGAGCCGAAGAACCAGGGCGGCTGGTTCTTCATCGAGCCCAACATCGAGTGGGTGCTGGGGCGGATCGGTGCCAAGGTGGGCCGTCCGGTCTATGCCGGACGGCCGGCCTCGGCCTCGCCGGCGACGGGTCTTGCATCGCAACACAAGGCAGAGCAGGAAGCGCTGGTGAGCGCGGCGCTGACGATCTAATCGAGCGGAGGATAGAGTAAGATGGCGATCGAAGTCCGCGTCCCCACCCTCGGGGAATCGGTGACCGAGGCAACCGTGGCCACCTGGTTCAAGAAACCGGGCGAGCAGGTGACCGTCGACGAGACCCTGGCGGAGCTGGAGACCGACAAGGTCAGCGTCGAGGTCCCGGCCCCCGCCTCGGGGACCATTGCCGAGCTGGTGGCGAAGGAAGGCGAGACCGTGGGCGTCGATGCGCTGCTCGCGACCATCGAGGAAGGCGCCGGCGCCTCCTCCGGGTCCGCGGCCCCTGCCGAGCCGAAGGCCGAAGCCGATGCCGAGACCGGCTCCGCCGCGGGCAACGGCGCGATGCCGGCGGGCGAGCCGGTGGAGATCCGCGTGCCGACGCTCGGCGAGTCGGTCACCGAGGCGACCATCGCCACCTGGTTCAAGCAGCCCGGCGAGGCGGTGACCGCTGACGAGGTCGTCGCCGAGCTGGAGACCGACAAGGTCAGCGTCGAGGTCACCGCGCCGGTCGCCGGCCGGCTCGGCGGGCACGAGGCGCAGCAGGGCGCGACCGTCGGGCTCGATGCGCTGCTGACCACCGTGATCCCCGGCGCCGGCGAGCCTGCCGCGGCGGCCTCCTCCGGCGGCGGCGAGAGCGCCCCGGCCGGCTCCGGCGGCAGCGGTGCCGATATCGAGCACGCCCCCTCCGCCAAGCGCGCCATGGCCGAGAAGGGCCTGACGCCGGACCAGGTCAAGGGCACCGGCCGCGACGGGCGGATCATGAAGGAGGACGTCGCCCGCACCGAGGCGCCGCGCACGCCCTCCGCGCCGTCGTCCCCCGCGCCCGCGCCCGCCGCGCCGGCGCCGCGCCGCGAGCCGATCGCGGTCGAGGACGCCCCGCGCGAGAAGCGCGTGAAGATGACCCGCCTGCGCCAGACCATCGCGCGCCGGCTCAAGGATGCGCAGAACACCGCCGCGATGCTGACCACCTACAACGAGGTGGACATGACCGGCATCATGGACCTGCGCAACGAGTTCAAGGAGCCGTTCCAGAAGAAGCACGGCATCAAGCTCGGCTTCATGTCGTTCTTCGTGAAGGCCTGCGTGCACGCGCTGCAGGAGGTCCCGGCGGTGAACGCCGAGATCGACGGCACCGATCTGGTCTACAAGAACTACTACCATGTCGGTGTCGCCGTCGGCACGCCCACGGGCCTCGTGGTGCCGGTGGTGCGCAATGCCGACCAGCTCTCCTTCGCCGGGATCGAGAAGACCATCTCCGAGCTCGGCGTGCGGGCGCGCGACGGCAAGCTCGCCATGGCCGACATGCAGGGCGGCACCTTCACGATCTCGAACGGCGGCGTCTACGGCTCGCTGATGTCGAGCCCGATCCTCAACCCGCCGCAGGCCGGTATCCTGGGCATGCACAAGATCCAGGAGCGTCCGATGGTGATCGGCGGGCAGATCGTCGCCCGGCCGATGATGTATCTGGCGCTCTCCTACGATCACCGGATCATCGACGGCAAGGAGGCGGTGACCTTCCTCGTCCGCGTCAAGGACAGCCTCGAGGACCCGCGCCGGCTGCTGATGGATCTCTGACTTGGCGGCGCGTCCGCCGGACATCCTGCCCTATCTGACGGTCCGCGACGCGCGGGCCGCCCTTGCCTTCTATGCCGCGGCCTTCGGCGGGGAGACGGTGATGCTCCTCGCCGGCGGCGATGCGGTGCGCCACGCCCGGCTGCGCATCGGCGCGGGGATGGTGATGCTCTACGAGGAGCGCAGCGGCGCGCCGGCCGGCAACGGCGCGCCGGCGACGCTGGGCGGCTCGCCGGTGGCGATCCGGATCGAGCTCGAAGACGCCGCGGCGGTAGATGCCGGCTTCGCGCGGGCGATCGCGGCCGGGGCCGAGGCGGTGATCGAGCCGCAGAACCGGGACTGGGGCCGGCTCGCCGAGATCCGCGATCCGGAGGGGCATTTCTGGCGCCTCGCGGCGACCGCCGAGGCCGAGCCCGGCGCTTCCGAGCCGGGCGCTTCCGGCACGGCGGGGACCGCCTGAATGGCCGTCGAGCTCCAGGTGCTGGCGGCGGCGGTGCTGCTGGCGGGGGTGCAGCTCGCGCTCTTTGCGGTGCCGGCCAATCTGGAGATCGGCAGCGACTACACCACCGGCCCGCGCGACACGCCGCCGCCGCGCCCGCTCTCGGTGCGCTGGGCGCGGCTGCAGCGGGCCTTCGCAAACCACATCGAGAACCTCGTGCTGTTCGGCGCCGCCGCTGCCGCGGTGGTGCTGGGCGGCAAGTCCTCGGCGCTGACCGAGGCGCTGGCGCTGGCCTATATCCTGGCGCGGATCGCCTATGTCCCGGCCTATGCCAGCGGGGTGCGCTATCTCCGGAGCGCGGTGTTCGGCATCGGCTGGGCCGCGACCATGGCGCTGGCGGCGGCGGCGCTGCTGTGAGCGCGGCCCTGCGGCACCGCACGCGGTTCCGCATCGCCGGCGCGGCGGCTAGGAAGGGGTGCGCGCGGCGCCGGTGTCGGGGCCATACCGGAACCATACCGAACCCATAGCGAAACCATGTCGGCCCGAGAGCGCCGTTTTGAGAGGGAGATCGCACATGGCGAACTACGACGTAATCGTGATCGGCGGCGGCCCGGGCGGCTATGTCTGCGCGATCCGCGCGGCGCAGCGCGGGCTCAAGGTGGCCTGCATCGAGGGGCGCGGCAGCCTCGGCGGCACCTGCCTGAATGTCGGCTGCATTCCCTCCAAGGCGCTGCTGCACGCCACCGAGCTGCTGCATGAGACCCAGGGGAACTTCGCCAGGATGGGCATCAGGACCGAGGGCGTCTCGGTCGATCTGCCGCAGATGATCACCTACAAGGCCGAGGTGGTCGAGGCCAACACCAAGGGCATCGAGTTCCTCTTCAAGAAGAACAAGGTGGACTATATCCGGGGCTGGGGCCAGATCACCGGCCCGGGCAAGGTCGCGGTCGGCGACGACACCCACGAGGCGAAGAACATCGTGATCGCCACCGGCTCCGAGCCGGCGGCGCTGCCGGGGATCGAGATCGACGAGGAGCGGGTGGTCACCTCCACCGGCGCGCTCGAGCTCAAGGAGGTGCCGAAGCGTCTCGTGGTGATCGGCGCCGGCGTCATCGGGCTCGAGCTCGGCTCGGTCTGGAGCCGGCTCGGCTCGGAGGTGACGGTGATCGAGTATCTCGAGGAGATCACCCCCGGGCAGGACGCCGAGGTGCAGAAGAACTTCCAGCGCATCCTCAAGAAGCAGGGCATGACCTTCATCCTCGGCGCCGCGGTGCAGGGGGTCGAGAAGGGCGATGCGCTCACGGTCAGCTACCAGCTCCGCAAGGACGACAGCGAGCAGGCGATGGAGGCCGATGCGGTGCTCGTCGCGGTCGGCCGGCGGCCCTACACCACCGGGCTCGGGCTCGAGAGCGTGGGCGTGGAGACCGAGCGCGGCCGGATCAAGACCGACGAGCGCTGGCACACCAACATCGACGGGATCTGGGCGATCGGCGACGTCACCGCCGGCCCGATGCTGGCGCACAAGGCCGAGGACGAGGGCGTCGCGGTGGCCGACTGCATCGCCGGCGGGCATGGCCATGTGAACTACGGCGTGATCCCGGACGTGATCTACACCAGCCCGGAGGTCGCCAAGGTCGGCGCCACCGAGCAGGCGCTGAAGGCCGAGGGCCGGGCCTACAGGGTCGGCAAGTTCCCCTTCATGGCGAACGGCCGGGCCAAGGCCAACCTCGCCACCGAGGGCTTCGTCAAGCTGCTCGCCGATGCCGAGACCGACCGGCTGCTCGGCGCGCACATCATCGGCCCGGGCGCCGGCGACCTGATCCACGAGATCTGCGTGGCGATGGAGTTCGGCGCCGCGGCGGAGGACGTGGCGATGACCTGCCATGCGCATCCGACCTATTCCGAGGCGGTGCGCGAGGCGGCGCTGGCCCTCGGCGTCGGCCCGATCCACGCCTGATCGCCGGGCCGCGCCCCGCCCCCGAACTGCCGGGCCGCCGGGCGCGGCCCTCCCCACGCCCGGCGGCCCGGCCGGGCGCGGGGGTGGTCTGTCGGCGGCGGGGGGCTAGGTTGCGCCGCAGAACCTGCAAGGAGGGGACATGACCAAGCTTCTGGGAATCTCGGGCTCGCTGCGCCGGGAGAGCACCAACACGAAACTCGTGCATGCCGCGGCGCGGGCCTTCGCGCCGGACCATTTCGAGATGGCCGATCTGCGCCTGCCGCTGTTCGACGAGGATCTCGAGGCAAAGGGCCAGCCGCCGGCGGTGGCGGCGCTCTGCGAGAAGATCCTCTGGGCCGATGCCATCGTGATCTCGACGCCGGAATACAATGGTGCGCCGCCGGGCCTGCTCAAGAACGCGCTCGACTGGGTGAGCCGGCCGAAGCCGATGCCGACCGCGGGCAAGCCGGTCGCGGTGGTCTCCGCCGCCGCCGGGATCGCCGGGGGGCAGCGCTCGAAATCCGCGCTCTACCTGATGCTGCTGCCCTTCGGCATGCACCGGGTTCATGCGCCGGAGGTCAATCTCGGCCAGTCGGGCAGGAAGTTCGACGAGGCGGGCAACCTCACCGACGAGATGGCGGTGAAGCTGCTCGGCGACCTGATGGGGGCGCTGAAGGCCGCGATCTGAGCGGTGCGGCCGGCGGCCCGGGCATGGCGGCCGCGCCGCGCCGGCAGGCTCAGCCCCGGCCGCCGCCCTGCGGGCCGTTCGGGTTGTGCGCCCGGGTGAACAGCCCGGTCGCCTGGGTCTGGTCCTCGGCCATGTCGCCGGTCACCTGCTGCGCCGGCGCCGGGGTCTGGACCTTCGGCGCGGCCGGCGGCGCGGCGCCGATGGTGGTGGCGTCCGGCGCGTCCTGGCCGCCGGGCGCCGGAGTGACGCCGGTCTGCTGCGCCATGGCGAAGACCGGATGGGTGGCGAGCATGGCCGATTGCAGCTGCTCCGGGGTCGGCGGCCGGATCTGCGTGCGGTCCGGCTGCGCCGCGGGGGCCGGCTCGGGCGCGGCGATCCGGGTCTCCTCGGGCGGTGCAGCCTGCGGGGCGGATTGCGGGGCGGCTTGCGGCATCGGCCGCGGCGCCTGATCGGGGGTGTGGATCCGGGTGGTCTCGACCTGCGGCGCGCGGAACTGGGTGAGTTCGGGCTCGGCCGGCTGCGGCGCCTGCGGCGGCTGCAGCCGGGTCGGTTCCGGCTGCGGGCGGCCGGCCTCCACGGCCGGGGACGGGGCGCTCTGCAGGCGGGCCGCCTGCTGCGGCACCTGGCTCTCGGCGATGAGCTCCTGCGGGCTCGGCGCGCTGCGCGGCTGCGGCGCCGGCGGGGTCGCATGGCCGGTGCCGGGGCCGGTGGACAGCCCGGTGGCGAGCCCGGCGCCCTGGCTGCCGCGCGCCTCGGCCATGTCGTCGAGCGCCTCGGGCGCCGCCTGGGCGCGCATCGGCTTGCCCTTGCCGGGCTTGCCGCCCTTGCCGGCCATGCCGAAGATCCGCGCCGCCTTCTTGCTCAGCTCGGTGCGGCTGTCGGCCGGGCGGCTGCGCGGACGGCGGAACACCAGCACGGCGCAATGCACCACCCGTTTCGGCGAGAGCAGGCTCGAGCGCTCCTCGATCGGCACGAGATCGGTGCGCAGGTATTCCCAGCCCTCGGCGGATTCGCGCCGGATGATTTCCTGCATGGCCACCGCCACCCGGTCGGCGGTGGTCTTGCAGCCGCGCCTGTTCTTGCCACGATCCGGCCCGCCGACCGCCTTGTATTCGTATTCCATCGCACCACTCCGGATTGTTCGGCTGCACTCTGGCGAATCCGGCCCCCTTGCTCAAGGGCGAAGCGCCGCGGTGCGGTGTCTTTCGCTCCGCGGCGGGTCGGACTAGTGTCGCCCCGGAGCGGCAGCGGAGGCAAGCGGCATGACGCGGATGGTGGCGGCAATCTTCGGCGCGGCGGTGCTCGGGCTCTGTTTCGGCGCGGGCGAGCCGCGGGCGCAGGCGCAGGGGGGCGTGCTGGCGGGCTGCGCCGATGCGAGCCTGCCGCCGGGCGACAGCCTGACGCTCTGCCAGCGGGCGCTGCGCGACGTGCAGCTGCGCCCCGGCCAGCGCGCGGCGGTGCTGGTCAATCTCGGCGTGGCGCAGGCGGCGCTCGGGCGGCACTCCGATGCGGAGACCTCCTTCGGCCTCGCCATCGCCACCGATCCCGACCTCGTGGGCGCCTATGGCAACCGGGCGCGGGCGCGGCTGGCGCAGGGCAAGTATGCCGAGGCGCTGGAGGATTTCGACGCCGGCATCGCCCGCTCCCCGGCCGCGGCGGAGCTCTGGCTCGGCCGCGGCGCAGCGCATCTGCGCGGCAGCAACCCGCGCGCGGCGGTCTCCGACCTGACCCGGGCGATCCAGCTCGACGGCGGGCTGGACGCGGCGCATTTCAACCGCGGGGTCGGCTATCTCCTGCTCGGCGACGGCGCAGCGGCGGCGGCGGATTTCTCCACCGTGATCGCGCGCAACCCGACGGATGCCGGGGCCTGGCTCAATCGCGGCCGGGCGCGGGCGGCCTCCGATCCGCGCGCCGCCGAGGCGGATTTCGACCGCGCCATCGAGCTCGACCCGGAATGGGCCCGGGCCTGGGGCGCGCGCGGCCTGTTCCTCGAATCGCAGGGCCGGCAGGAGGCGGCGCAGCGCGACTTCCTGCGCGCCTACGAGCTTGGCGAGACGGCGAAATGGCTGCGCGACCGGGTGGAGCGCCGCTGAGCGCGCTGCCGCTTCCGCGCAGGCTCCGCCTCCGGCTCCGGCCCGGGTCTCACGGCCCCAGCAGCCGCGGCAGCCAGAGCGCCAGCCCCGGCACCGCCATGAGGCAGGCGAGCCGGAGCAGATCCGCCGCGACGAAGGGCAGCGCGCCGAGCATCGCCGCGCGGGTCGAGATGCCGGGCGCGGCGGCGCGCACCACGAAGAGGTTCATGCCCACCGGCGGCGAGATCAGCCCGGTCTCCACCACCATCACGCAGACCACGCCGAACCAGATCGGGTCGAACCCCGCGGCCACCACGATGGGATAGAAGACCGGCACGGTGAGCAGGATCATCGCCAGGCTCTCGAGCACGCAGCCGAGCACCAGATAGGCGACGAGGATCACCGCCAGCGTCTCCCAGGGGCCGAGCCCGCCGGCGGCGATGGCGTCGGCCAGCGCGCCAGAGAGCCGGCTGACCGAGAGCAGGTAGCCGAAGACCTCCGCGCCGATCAGGATCACGAAGAGCGTCGCCGACATCCGGATCGTCTCGGCCAGCGCGGCGCGGATGCCGTCCCAGCGCACGCCGCGGGCGAGCGCCAGCAGGAGCGCCAGCCCGGCGCCGGCGCCGCCGGCCTCGGTCGGGGTGAAGAGCCCGCCATAGAGCCCGCCCATCACCAGCGCCAGCAGCGCCAGCGGCGCCAGGATGCGCGCCGCGCCCCCGGCGGCCGGCGGCGGCAGCGGCAGGCTCTCGCCGCGCCAGACCCGCGCCATCAGCGCCGCCGCCCCGGCATAGAGCGCGAAGCCCAGCAGCCCCGGCAGCAGCCCGGCGAGGAACAGCGCGCCGACCGACTGCTCGGTGATCAGCGCATAGAGCAGGAGAGCGATCGAGGGCGGGATCATGATCCCCAGCGTGCCGCCGGCGGCCAGCGCCCCGGCGCCGAGCCGCGGGTCGTAGCCCGCCGCCTGCATCTCCGGCCAGGCCACGCGGGTCATCGTCGAGGCGGTGGCCAGCGAGGAGCCGGACATCGAGGCGAAGGCCGCCGAGGCGCCGAGCCCGGCCACCGCGAGCCCGCCGGGCCAGCCGCCGGAGACCCGCCGCGCCGCCTCGAACAGCTCGCGCGCGACGCCGGCGCGGGAGATCAGCGCGCCCATCAGGATGAAGAGCGGGATCAGCGTGAAACCGTGGGTCGAGGCGACGTCGATGATCGAGCGCTCGAGGATCGACAGCGCCGGCCCGGTGCCGATGGCGATGGCGAAGCCGCCGCCGCCGACCAGGATCAGCGCGAGCCCCACCGGGCAGCCGAGCGCGAGCAGCGCGATCAGCACGCCGAGCGCGGCGATGCCGGTTTCCTGCGGGCTCATGGGCGGGGCTCCGGCGCAGTCATCGGCAAGGCCATCGGCGCGGCCATCGGCGCGGTCATCGGCCGGGCCGCATGCCGAGCGCGCAGGCCAGCCCGGTCAGCGCGAAGATCCCGAGCGCCGCGGCGGCGAAGGCGGTGACGGGCCAGAGCGGCAGGCCGAGATCCTGGGTGAGATCGCCGCGCGCCGCCTGGTCCGCCGCCTTGATCGCCAGCCGCCAGAGCGCGACCCCGCCGATCGCCGCGGCGAGCAGGTGCCAGAGCCGCTCGAGCAGCGCGGCAAGGCCGGCCGGCAGCCGCTCGATCAGCAGGTCGACCCGCACCAGCCCCGAGGCCAGCGCCCCCGGCAGCGCCGCCAGCACCGTCACCAGCAGCGCATAGCGCGAGAGCTCGATGGCGCCGGAGAGCAGGACATTGACCGCCCCCCCGGTGAGATCGAACAGCAGCCGCGCGAGGATCGCCCCCGCGACCACCGCCAGCAGCAGGGCCGCGGCGAGCATGGCCAGCCCGTCACAGCCGCGCAGGAGCCATCCCAGCGCGCGTGTCATCGCCCGTTCCCCCGTCAGCGGCGTCGTGTCAGCCGTCGATCTCCGCGCGGCATTCGGCGACATAGCCCTGCACCGCGGCATAGGTCTCGCGGCCCGGCAGGCCGGCCTCCTCGAGCTGGGTGAGGTAGGTCTCGGTCAGGCGCGCCGCGGCGGCCTCCCATTCGGCACGTTCCTCGCCGGCGATCTCGTGCACCGTGCCGCTCTCGCGCGTCACGGTCTCGCCGCGGGCATCGCCGGCATCGAAGCCGGCACCCGCGATGCGCGCCCATTTCATCCCGGTATTGGCGTCGATCGCTGCCTTCGCCTCGGCCGGCAGCGCCTCGTAGCGCGCCTTGTTCATCGTGGTGACGAAGGCCAGCGCGTAGAAGCCGAAGAGGGTGTGGTTGTCGGAGACCTCGTGCAGGCGGAAGCCGGCGATCGCCTCCCAGGGCAGCATGTAGCCGTCGATGGTGCCGCGGCTCATCGCCTCGTAGATCGCCGGCGCGGGCATGCCGACCGGTTCGGCGCCGAGCTCGGTCAGCAGCTCGCCGATCACCGGGGAGGGCCGGCGGATCTTCAGCCCCTCGAGATCCGAGAGCCGGGTGACCGGCTTGCCGCGGGTGTGCAGGTGGCCCTGGCCGTGGGTATGCACCCAGAGCACGTGGGTCTCGGCATATTCCGCATCGAGCACGCCCGAATCGTAGAGCTTCTGGAAGGCGCAGGAGCCGATCTCGGCGCGCTCGAACAGCCCCGGCAGCTCGATCACCTGGCTGAGCGGGAAGCGGCCGGGGGTGTAGCCCTGCACCGTCCAGGCGATGTCGGCGATGCCGTCGCGGGCGTTGTCGTAGCCCTGCGGCGCGCGGCCCAGCGTCTGCGCCGGGAACACCGTGACGTCGAGCTCGCCGCCCGATGCCTCTTCCACCGCTGCGGCCCAGTCGGCGAAGAGCGCCTCGTTCTGCCAGGAGGTGACCGGCATGAAATGGGCGAAGCTCAGCGCCTCGGCGCCGATGGCGGGAAGGCTCGGCAGGGCGAGGGCGGCGGCGACGGCCGCGGCGGCGATGCGGGACATGGGCTTCCTCCGGGGTGACGTTCGGCACAGTACAAGCATTGCGGGGGCGGCTGCGCAAGCGCGGAGCGCGGCTGGCGGCGCTCAGGCTGACCCTGCGGCAAAGAGCGCCACCCGCCCGGCCCGCGCGGCTGCCGGGTCGGCGGCGAAGGCGGCCAGCACGCGGGGGTAGAGCCGGTGCTCCTGCTCGAGCACGCGGGCGGCGAGGCTGGCCTCGGTGTCGCCGGGGCGCACGGGCACCGCGGCCTGGCCGAGGATCGGGCCGGCATCGAGCTCCTGCGTCACCTCGTGCACCGTGCAGCCATGGATCGCGACCCCGGCAGCGAGCGCGCGGGCATGGGTGTCGAGCCCCGGGAACAGCGGCAGCAGCGAGGGGTGGATGTTGAGCATTCGCCCGGCCCAGGCGCCGGTCAGCACCGGGGTCATGATCCGCATGAAGCCGGCGCAGGCGACCAGCTCGACCCCGGCCTCGGCGAGCCGGGAGTTGACCGCGGCGTCGAAGCGCTCGCGGTCCGGGAAGGCGCGGTGGTCCACCACCGCCGTCGGCACGCCGAGCCGGGCCGCGGTCTCGAGCCCGCCGGCGCCGGGGCGGTTGGACAGCACGAGCGCCGGATGCGCCGGGCCGGGGGCGCGCTGCATCGCCTCGACCAGCGCGGTCATGTTGGAGCCGCGCCCGGAGATCAGGATGCCGACGGCGCGGCTCACACGAGGCTTCCCGAGAGCGCGAGGCCGGCGGTGCCGGTAACCGCGCCGATCACGCGGGTGTCGATGCCGGCGGCGCCGAGCTCGGCGGCGCGGGCCTCCGCCGCCTCGGGCGCCACCACGGCGACCATGCCGATGCCGCAGTTGAAGGTGCGCAGCATCTCCGCCGCCTCGATTCCGCCGGCCGTCGCGAGCCAGCCGAAGCAGGCCGGCAGGTCCCAGGCGCCGAGGTCGATGCGCGCGCCGAGGCCCTCGGGCAGGATGCGCGGCAGGTTCTCGGTCAGCCCGCCGCCGGTGATATGGGCGAGCCCGTGCACCCCGCCGGCGCGGATCGCGGCGAGGCAGGGGCGGACATAGATCCGCGTCGGCGCCAGCAGCGCGGCGCCCAGGGTCTCGGCGCCGGCGGGGTCGTCGAAGGGGCAGGGCGCGTCCCAGCCGAGGCCGGCCAGCTCCGCCACCCGCCGCACCAGCGAGAAGCCGTTGGAATGCACGCCGGAGGAGGCGAGGCCGAGCAGCACGTCGCCCTCGGCGATGCCGCGGGGCAGGTCGGTGCCGCGCTCCAGCGCGCCGACGGCGAAGCCCGCGAGGTCGAAATCCCCCTTCGCATAGAGCCCCGGCATCTCTGCCGTCTCGCCGCCGATCAGCGCGCAGCCGGCATCGGCGCAGCCCTCCGCGACACCCTCGATCACCTCTGCCGCGGCCTCGACCGCGAGCTTGCCGGTGGCGAAATAGTCGAGGAAGAACAGCGGCTCGGCGCCCTGGCAGACGAGATCGTTGACGCACATCGCCACGAGGTCGATGCCGACCCCGCCGAGCCGGCCGGTGTCGATCGCGATGCGCAGCTTGGTGCCGACGCCGTCCGTCGCCGCCACCAGCACCGGGTCGGAGAAGCCCGCGGCCTTCGGGTCGAACAGCGCACCGAAGCCGCCGAGCCCGGCCATCACGCCGCTGCGGCTGGTGCGCGCCGCCGCCGGCCCGATGCGCGAGACCAGCGCGTTGCCGGCATCGATGTCGACGCCCGCCTGGGCATAGGTGAGGCGATTCGGTCTGTCGCTCATGCTGCGCTCCGTCTCCTGCGGCGATGCCGCTCCTTGTGTCACGGGCGAGCTTTATCCGAGCCGGGCCGCCGCGGAAAGCCGATGCGCAACTGTTGTGAACCTCTTCTTGAGGCCGTGGGCACTAAACCTCACACTGGGGAAACCTTCCCCGCGCTGGGAGACAGACATGACAGGACCGGTGACGCACACGGTGCGCAAGGGCGAGACCCTCGGCAAGATCGCGAAGAAGCACGGCATCGACAGCTGGAAGCTGATCTACCAGGCCAAGGAGAACGCCAAGTTCCGCAAGCTCAGGCCCGATCCCAACCAGATCGAGCCCGGGGACAAGATCGTCATCCCCGACATCCCGAAGAAGCCGGCCAAGACCGCCTACAAGAAGGACCTGCCGCGCATGTCGATCAGCATCAACGCCGAGAAGAAGCTGATCTTCGTACAGCAGAAATGGCAGTACATCTACAACAAGCGCGCCACTGCGAAGAAGTGGACCTCGAAGGAGAAGATCGGCTTCCATAACAAGGTCGACAAGGCGATATGGGCGAAGTGGAGTGGGAAATACAAGATCGTCTGCAAGGGGACGTCGGATTTCGCCAGGTACTACAAGGACACGGTGTTCGATGTGAGCTTCGACATCAAGTACGTGACCTCGGGCGGGCACTGGACGGTGACGGTGACCAAGATCCCGAAGGGCGACAGCAAGGGCAGCAAGGTGAACTGGAACGCCCAGACCATCCAGCTCGACACCGAGGACCTGGTGCCGAACGAGTTCGAGGAGGACGGGAAGAAATACGAGAACCTCCCCGCCGCCCACGAGTTCGGCCATGCGGTCGGCAACTCCAAGCACGCGGCCTCGGGCCATGGCCATGGCGACGAGTACAAGGACGGCAGCGACTACAAGGAGGAGCGCGCCAGCATGATGAACTGGGGCACCGAGCTGAAGAAGCGCCATGCCGACCACATCATCTGGGAGCTGAACAAGATCATCCCCAACACGAGATTCGAGGTGAAGAGCGTCGGATGAGCGGGCGCTGGATCGGCCCGGTCGCCGGGGCGCTGCTGGTGGTGGCGGCCGCGGCGGAAGACCTGCAGCCAGAGAGGGAGGCCGCCATGGGCGCGGAGCGGAACGAGGCCGGCGGCGAGGCCACGGCGCTGTCGGGGCTGAGCCTCGCCGAGGCGGAGGCGCGCTTCGGCCCACCGGCAGAGGCGGAGGAAATCCTGCTGGACGGCAATGTCTCGGAGTTCCGGATAGAGCTCCTGAACCATCTCGACCGGGCGGCGCTCGCCGCTGCGCCCGAGCGCCTGCTTGAGGCCACCTGGTCCTTCGGCCCGGCGGAGAACGTCACCGCCTGGTATCGCCGCGAGGACGGGCGCTGGGCCTTCCTCCACGCCATGCGCTGGGCCCCGGGCGACGAGTTCTGAGCCCGCCCCGCCGGCGCCGCTCCGGCCCGCGCGGGAGATTGACCCCGGCCGCCCCGCCGGATTATCGACGGGGCGGGGGCCTGTAGCTCAATTGGTCAGAGCAGACCGCTCATAACGGTTTGGTTGGGGGTTCGAGTCCCTCCGGGCCTACCACGCGCCGCGACGTCAGGGTCCTTGCGGCCCGCCTTTGCACGGCTGGGCATCCGCGACCGCCGACAGGCCGTGGGTGCCGGTTCCGGCGTCGTGGCCGATCTGCCCTTTCTTCGCATTCTCCAGTCAATGCGCCGCGCGTTGCTTCCAGGCCGTGCAAGATCTCGTCATACGGAAGTTTGTCTTCAGGGTTTCAAGCGAATTGTCTGTAAATCCGGTGATGCCCAGGGTGTTGCGTGCGCGTCGTTATTCGGGGCGCCGCGCCTTGCGCCCCTGGCGCCAGCGCCGCCGGGGATGCCGCGGCGCGCGACAGCTCACGAATGAGTCGCATCCGCACCGGGCGCCAGAAGATTGACTTTCCTCGCGATTGCGTGATCCTGACCGTGAGGGAACGGGGCCTGCTTGTCACTCGGCCCGGAAGGTTTCAGGCGCGGAAGTGATCCCATGAGTTCGACATTCGACAGGCTCGCCGATATCATCGCGGAAAACACCGATGTCGAGCGCGACGCGATCACCATGGACAGCCACCTGACCGAGGATCTCGGGCTCGACAGCATCGACATGTTCGACGTGACCTTCGCCATCGACAAGGCCTTCGACGTCGAGGTGCCGGTGGAGGAATGGGCGGAGAAGGTCGAGAAGGGCGAGGTTCCGGCGGAGCACTACTTCCTGATGCGGAACTTCTGCGCGCGGATCGAGGAACTCGCGGCGCAGGCCTCGGCGTGAGCCCGGCCGGCCAGGCTGGGCGCGCGTCGCCTGGGGGAGCGGGATGCGCCTCGAATATCTCGAGCTGATCGACGAGGTGGTGGCGCTCGACGCCGCCGGCGGAACCCTGCGCGCGCGCTCGCGGCTGCCGATGGAGAGCCCGGTCTTCGAGGGCCATTTCCCGGGGGCGCCGCTGGTGCCGGGCACCATGCTCACCGAGATCATGGCGCAGGCCTGCGGCTTCCTCATCCTCAAGCGGCGCGATTTCGCCCGGCTGCCGGTGCTGATGGCGATCGACCGGGCGCGCTTCCGGGCCTATGTCGGCCCCGGCGCGGCGCTGGAGATCGCGATGGCGGTGGAGACCGAGGGCTCGGGCTATGTCGCGGCCACCGCCGAGATCCGCAGCGAGGGGCGGCAGGTGGCCGATGCCGCGCTGCGCTTCCGCCTCGCGGCCGAGTTCGGCCAGGTGCTGGACATCCTGCGGGCGCGGGCCGAGGCGCTCGGGCTGATCGGGGCGGCGGGCGGATGAGCGGCGGGGCGATCAGGGGCGCGGCGATCACGGGCATCGGCATCGTCTCGGCAGCGGGCGAGAGCCCGGAGGCGCATCTTGCGGCGCTGCGGGCGCGGCGCGGCCCGGTGCCGGACAGCGAGACCCACCCGCCCTTCGCCTTCCATGCCGCGGCCGATGTCGATCTCGAGCGGCGGGTGCCGAAGCGCAGCGACCGGCGGCAGATGGAACACTGGCAGCTGCTCGGCGTCACCGCCGCGGGCGATGCGCTGGAGGCGGCCGGGCTGCTTGGCGACGTGGAGGCGATGGCGCGTGTCGAGCTGCATGTCGCCGCGGATGGCGGCGGGCGCGACCCGGAGGCGGATGCCGCAGTGATCGGCGCGCTGGCCGGCATGGCCGACTGGGGGCCGGAGCTCAACGCCCGGCTGCAGCGCGAGCTGAAACCCTCCTCGATGCTGGCGCAGCTGCCCAACATGCTCGGCGGCAACATCGCCATCGTGCACGGGCTCGGCGGCGGCTCGCGCACCTTCATGGGCGAGGAGACCGGCGGCATGCAGGCCCTGGCCGCGGCGCTGGCGCGGATCGAGGCGGGGCAGAGCGCGGGGCTGCTGGTGGGCGGGGCCTACAATGTCGCGCCGCCGGACCGGATCCTGGCGCTGGCCATCGGCGGGCTCCTGCACGAGGGGCCGGTGGTGCCGGTCTTCGATGCCGGCCGGCGCGGGATCGTGCCGGGGGCGATGTCGGCCTTCCTGATGCTGGAGCCTGCCGCCGCGGCGGCGGCCCGCGGCGCGCCGGTGCTGGCGCGGCTCTCTGGGCTGGTCTCCTCCTGGACCGGGCCGGGTGGCGGCAGTGATCTCGGGCCCCTTGCCGCGGCGCTGGCCGGCCTCGCGGCGGGCGCCGCGGTGCCGCTGGCGATCTCGGCGGCCTCGGGCATGCCGGCGCGGAGCCAGGCCGAGCTGGCGGCGATCCGGGCGGCCTGCCCGGCGGCGGAGATCGTCGCGCTCGGCGATCTCGCGGGGCACGGCATGGATGCCTCATTTCCCGCCGCGGTGGCGCTCGCCGCCCTGGCGGTGGCGGCCGGAGACGCGCCGCGGGTGCTCGTCAGCGGCGGTGCGCACTGGCGGGGCGAGGCGGCGGCGCTGGTGGAGGCGGCGGCATGAGCGGGCGCGAGGTTGTCGTCACGGGGATCGGCATCGTAACCGCGCTGGGCATCGGCGCGGCGGATAACTGGGCGGCGATGCGCGAGGGCCGCTCCGGCGCCCGGATGCTGACGCGCTTCCCGGTCGAGGGCCAGCGCACCCAGTTTGCCGCCGCGGTGCCGCTGGCGGGGACCGAGGGGCAGCGGCCCGGAGACCTCGCCGAGCATTATGGCGCGCTCGCCATCGAGGAGGCGCTGGCCGAGAGCGGTCTCGGCGGCAGTGCCTTTCCCGGGCCGCTGGTGATCGGCCTGCCGCCGATCTTTCTCGACTGGCCGGACCGGCTCGCCCTCGCCGCAGGGGCGGAGATGCCGGCCGGCGGCGACACGGCGCTGCTCGCGGTGGCCGGCCAGCCCGGGTTCCGCCCGCTCTACGGCCGGATCCGCTCGCATCACGTGGCCGCGCGGCTGGCCGACCGGTTCGCGATCCGGGATATGCCGGTGGTGCTCTCCACCGCCTGCTCGTCGGGCGCCACGGCGATCCAGACGGCGGCGGAGGCGATCACCCGCGGCGATTGCGAGGCCGCCATCGCAGGCGGCGCGGATGCCTCGCTGAGCCCCGAGATGCTGACGCGCTTCTCGCTGCTGGCGGCGCTGTCGCGGCGCAACGACAGCCCGGAGACCGCCTCGCGCCCCTTCGATGTGGACCGCGACGGCTTCGTCCCCGGCGAGGGGGCCGGCGCGCTGGTGCTCGAGAGCCGGGCGGCGGCGGAGGCCCGCGGCGCGCGGATCCTCGGGCGGATCGCCGGCTGGGGCGAGACCACCGACGGCCATCACCGCACCCGCTCCGACCCGAGCGGGATGCCGGCGGCGACGGCGATGCGGGCGGCGATCGCGCGGGCCGGGCTGGCGCCGGACGATATCGACTATGTCAACGCCCACGGCACCTCGACGCCGGAGAACGACAAGATGGAGGCGCTGAGCTGCGGCCTCGTCTTCGGCGAGCGGATGCCGCGGCTGCCGGTCTCCTCCACCAAGTCGATGATCGGGCACACGCTTTCGGCGGCCGGCGCCATCGAGGCGGTGGCGGTGCTGATGATGCTGCGCGAGCAGGTCATCCTGCCGACGATCAACATCGAGACGCAGGACCCGGAGATCGCGCTCGACCCGGTGGCCGAAGGCGCGCGCCCGGCGCGGCTGCGGCACGTGTTGTCGAATTCTTTCGGGTTCGGCGGCCAGAATGCCTGCCTGGTGCTTTCCGCCGGGCCGGGGAACCGAGCGGGGGGCTGACCCGGCCCGCGTATGCAACGACGTGGCGGCGGGTCCGCGAAAGGGATAGACTGGACCATGGTCATGGACGCTTTTCTCAACGCCATCGGCACCGGTGTGCCCGATCACGACATCCACGCCGCCTTCGTGGATGCCGTGCCGGGGCTGCTCCCCGGCGACAAGGAGCGCAAGGCCTTCGGCAAGCTCGCCGAGCGCTCCGGCATCGAGCACCGCTATTCCTCGATCGAGCCGGTCTCGCCCGAGGAGATGGCCGAGCGCTACTGCCGCGACGGCTTCTACCGCCCCGGCGCCTTCCCGACCACCGGCACGCGGATGCGCCGCTTCGAGCAGGACAGCCCGGCGCTGGCCGACCGGGCGCTGGCCGATCTCTCGGCGCGGCTCGGGCACAATGCCGCCGAGGGGGTCACGCATCTCGTCATCACCTCCTGCACCGGCTTCGTCGCGCCGGGGCTCGACGGCCACCTGATCGCGAAGCACGGGCTCGACAGCCGGGTCGAGCGCACGCTGATCGGCTTCATGGGCTGCAACGCGGCGATGAACGGCTTCAAGACCGCGCGCCACATCGTCCGCTCGGAGCCGGAGGCGCGGGTGCTGACGCTCAACATCGAGCTCTGCACGCTGCATCTGCAGGAGATCACGCCGGACACGCCGCTCAACACCGCGCTGATGTTCCTGCTGTTTGCCGACGGCGCGGCGGCCAGCATCGTCAGCGCCGAGCCGACGGGGCTGCGGCTCGACGGCTTCGCCTCCGACATCGCGCCGGAGACCGAGGACAAGATCACCTGGAACATCGGCGATGACGGCTTCGACATGTGGCTCTCCGGCCAGGTGCCGCGGATCATCGCGCGCACCGTGCCGGGGCATGTCGCCGGGCTGAAGGCGCGGATCGAGGGCGGCGAGGTCGGGCTCTGGGCGGTGCATCCGGGCGGGCGCACGATCCTCGATGCGGTGGCGAGCGGCCTCGACCTGCCGGAGGCGGATCTCGCCACCTCGCGCTCGGTGCTGCGGGATTATGGCAACATGTCCTCGGCCACGCTGTCCTTCGTGCTCAAGCGGATGCTCGAGGCGCCGCAGTCGGGGCGCGCCGGCATCGCCATCGGCTTCGGGCCGGGGCTCAGCATCGAGAGCATGATCTTCCGGGAGTCGGCGACGGGGTGAGCGGGCCGGCGCCGCTGCTCCCCGGGCGGGTGCGGCGGGCCGAGAGGATGGATGTCGAGAGGGTCTCCGCCGCCGAGATGGACCGCTGCCTGCGCGACATCGAATGGCTGGACGGCCTGGTGCGCGGCCATCGCCCGACGCTGGCCTGGCTCGATCGGGTGGCCGGGGATCGCAGACGCCTCGCCATCGCCGATATCGGCGCCGGCCGCGGCGCCATGCTGCGCCGGATCGCGGCATGGGGCCGGGCGCGGGGCATCGCGCTGGAGCTCACCGGCATCGACATCAACCCGGCGGCGACGGCCGCGGCGCGCGCCGCCACCCCGGCCGCGGACGGAATCCGCTACCTCGCCGCCAACGTGTTCGACTGGGAGCCGGAGCGCCCGGTCGACCTGGTGATCAGCGCGCTGCTCGCCCATCATCTGGACGACGGGGATCTCGTGCGCTTCCTGCGCTGGCAGGAGCGCCAGGCGCGGATCGGCTGGTTCATCAACGACCTGCACCGCCATCCGGTGCCGGCGGGGTTCGCCGGTCTCGTCACCCGGCTGGTGCCGCTGCACCGCTTCGTGCGCCACGATGCGCCGCTCTCGGTGCGCCGGGCGTTCCGCCGGAAGGACTTCCAGGTGCTCGGCCGTGCCGCGGGGCTGGCGCCGGACGCGCTCGAGATCGGCTGGTGGTTTCCCTATCGCTGGGGGATCGGCCGGCGCCTCCCGGATTGAGCGGTCCGGAGAGGGTTCCGCGGCATGGCACGCCGCGCTGGTGCCGTGCGCCGCATGGCGGCTGCGGCGGCGCCCCGGCCGGAGGGTCTGTCTGATGGTTGCGCGTGTTGTTCCTGTCGGGGCCTTCGATCTCGTGGTGTTCGGCGCGACGGGGGATCTGGCGCGGCGCAAGCTGATCCCGGCGCTGTATCACCGGCTGCATGACGGCCTGGGCCTGGATCGATCCGATCATTGCCGGCTGGGAGGAGCGT
>NZ_BSYI01000017.1 GCF_030270585.1 Paralimibaculum aggregatum | reverse complement strand
CCGGCCGACATGCGCGCCCGCGCCGAGCTGGTGCGCCAGCGCGCGCTCGACGCCCGGGCCCGCAAGCAGTCCGAGCCGCTCGACATGCAGTCGGACCCCGAGTTCCTCGATCTCGACGAGGACCCGCGGCTCAATGCCGGCCATGGCCAGCCGGCGCGCGATCCGCTGGCCGGGCGCCGTCCGGCCGCCGGGATCTCGGCACCGCGCCGCGAGCCGGCGCCGAAGCCGCAGGAGCCCGGACAGCGCCAGGGCCTCTTCACGATCAACAAGCTGATCCACCGGGTCGCCGGCGGCGGCGGCCAGCAGGACCGGCTCGACCCGCTGAGCCTCGCGGGCGGCCGCCGCGGCGACGAGGACGACGACGGCGAGATCCCCGCCTTCCTCCGTCGCCAGGCCAACTGATCGGGCCAAGCGCCCGCGGCAGCACCATAACGGCCGCCATCACGCGGCCGTGAAACTCCCGGAAGACAGCGCCGTGGCCCGGCGGTGTCTTCCTTTTGTTTGAAGCGTCAGCGCCGGGAAGCTTGCGCTTTACTTCACCCGGCGGCGCCTCGTCGGGCGCCACACTTGGCGCTGACGGGCGTCTGTTGCAAAGCGTCACAAAGCGTGATTTGAGTCTGACGCTTCCGGCACGTACCTCCATCCCGAAAGAGGGGCGTCAACGCCTCGACAATGCGATAATTAGGCAACCGTTACAGGCGGTGCGAGCGGGACAGGATGGCGGCAATGCGCAGGACCGTGAAGTCGGCGATTGAGTTCGAGGGCGTCGGGCTCCACAGCGGTGCGACGGTCAGGGCGCGCATCCGGCCATGCCATGTCGGCGGCGGCCTCCGCTTCCGGCGCATCGACGTGGCGCAGGGCGAGGGCGACATCCCCGCGCGCTACGACCTGGTGACCGACACCCGCCTCTGCACCAAGCTGACCAATGCCGCCGGGGTCTCCCTCGGCACCGTGGAGCACGTGATGGCGGCGCTCGCCGGCAGCGGCGTGACCGATGCGCTGATCGAGGTCGACGGGCCGGAGATGCCGATCATGGACGGCTCCTCGGCGCCGTTCGTCGCGGGGCTGCTCGAGACCGGCTTCATGCGGGTGCCGGCGGTGCCGCGGGCGATCCGGATCCTGCGCCCGGTGCGGGTCGAGGACGGCGACCGCTCGGCGGCGCTGCTGCCGGCGCCGCAGCTCAAGCTGCGCTTCACCATCGACTTCCCGGAGCCGGCGATCGGCACGCAGCGGCTGGTGCTCGGCCTCTCGGGCGATGCCTTCGTCTCGGAGCTGGCGGAGTGCCGGACCTTCTGCCGCGCCGGCGAGGTCGAGGCGCTGCGCCGCATGGGGCTGGCGCGGGGCGGCAGCCTGGCGAACGCCATCGTGGTCGATGGCGGCCGGGTGCTCAACCCCGAGGGGCTGCGCCGGGCCGACGAGTTCGTGCGCCACAAGATGCTCGATGCGGTGGGCGACCTGGCGCTGGCCGGGGCCCCGATCATCGGCGCCTATGAGGGCGTGCGCGCCGGCCACGAGATGACCAACCGGCTGCTGCACGCGCTGTTCGCCGCGCAGGATGCCTGGGAGTGGACGCGCCCGCTGCCCGGCCAGCTGCCCGCCGCCAGCGGCGCCCGGCTGCCGGCGATGCCGCTCGAGGCCGTCGCGGTCTGACCGCGGCTGCCCGCGGCACCCCGCCGCGCCGCAGTGGCGGGGACCCCTTCCCCTCGCGCCCGCACCCGTCTATCTTCCCGGCCAAGCGACGGATGGGGCAGCATGGCCCCACCAAGAGGAACGGGTGGCAAAGATGCGTCGGCTGACACGGTATGCGGTGGTGCTCGCGACGGTAGCGGGGCTCGGCGCCTGCACCTCGGTGAAGGAGTTCTTCACCGGCCCGCCCGAGAAGAGCGTCGAGGAGCTGACCGCCAGCGAGATCTACGAGCGCGGCCAGGCCCAGCTCGCCGCCGGCAGCGAGGTCGCGGCGGCGCGCACCTTCAACGAGATCGAGCGGCTCTATCCGTTCTCGCAGTTCGCCAAGCGGGCCAACATCATGTCGGCCTATGCCTCCTACGAGGGCGGGCAGTATACCGATGCGCGCAGCGCGGCGCGGCGCTATGTCGAGCTCTATCCCTCCGACGAGGACGCGGCCTATGCGCAGTACATCATCGCGCTGACCTATTACGACAACATCTCCGATGTCGGGCGCGACCAGAACATCACGCGCAACGCGCTGCAGGAGCTGACCGAGGTGGTGCGGCGCTATCCGAACTCGGACTATGCCCGCGACGCCGCGCTGAAGATCGACCTGACGCTCGACCACCTCGCCGGCAAGGAGATGGAGATCGGGCGCTATTACCTCAAGCGCGGGCATTATTCCTCGGCGATCAACCGCTTCAAGGTGGTGGTCGACGAGTACCAGACCACGAGCCAGGCGCCGGAGGCGCTGCACCGGCTCACCGAGGCCTATCTGGCGCTGGGGCTGGAGCGCGAGGCGATCGCCTCGGCCGCGGTGCTCGGGCACAACTATCCGGGCTCGGACTGGTACGTGGCGAGCTACGAGCTGCTCACCGGCCGCGACATCGTGCCGGACAACGACGAGGCCGACGGCTTCTTCTCCCGGGTCTACCGCCAGGTGATCCAGGGCAAGTGGCTCTGAGCGGGGCCGCGCAAACATGCTGCGCGGCCTCGAGATCCGCAACATCGTCCTGATCGAGCGGCTGGACCTGGCATTCCGCGACGGGCTGAACGTGCTCACCGGCGAGACCGGGGCGGGCAAGTCGATCCTGCTCGACGCGCTCGGCTTCGCGCTCGGCCGGCGCGGCCGGCACGCGATGATCCGCACCGGCGCGGCGGAGGGCTCGGTCACCGCGATCTTCGAGCTGGACGACGGCCACCCGGCGCAGGCGCTGCTCGCCGAGCTCGGCCTCGAGGCGCTGCCGGGGGAGCTGATCCTGCGGCGCGTGCAGGCCGCCGGCGGGCCGGCGCGGGGCTTCGTCAACGACCGGCGCACCACCGCGGAGGCGCTGGCCCGGATCGGATCGGCGCTGGTCGAGGTGCATGGCCAGCACGACGAGCGCGGGCTGCTGAACCCGCGGGCGCACCGGGCGATGCTGGACGCCTATGGCGGGCTCGGGCCGCGGGTCGCCGAGGCCGGGTCGCTCTGGGCCGCGGCGCAGGCGGCGGAGGCCGCGCTGGCGGCGGCGCGGGAGACGCTGGCCAGGGCGGCCGAGGATGCCGACTATCTGCGCCACAGCGTCGAGGAGCTGGAGGCGCTGGCGCCCCGGGCCGGGGAGGACGACGCCCTCGATGCCGAGCGCCGGCGGATCCGCTCGGCCGGGCGCATCCGCGAGGAGCTGGAGCGCGCGGCGGGGCTGATCGCGGGGCAGGGCGCCGAGGGGGCGATGGCCGAGGCGCTCAGCCGGCTGGCGCCGCTCGGCGACGATCACGGCGATCTCGTGGCCGAGCCGGTGGCGGCGCTCGACCGGGCGATGGTCGAGCTCGGCGAGGCGCAGCGCGGGCTCGAGGCGGCGCTGGAGGCGCTCACCGTCGATCCGAACCGGCTGGAGGCGGTGGAGGAGCGGCTCTTCGCGATCCGCGCGCTGGCCCGCAAGCACGGCGTGCAGGCCGATGCGCTGCCCGATCTCGCCGCCGACATGGCCGCCCGGCTCGACGCGATCGACCACGGCGCCGAGCACATCGCCGGGCTGGAGGCCGAGGCCGGCGAGGCGCGCGCCGCCTTCGACGCGGCCGCCGCGGCGCTCGGCGAGGCCCGCCGCGAGGCCGCCGCCCGGCTCGACACCGCGATCATGGCCGAGCTGGCGCCGCTGCGCATGGAGGCCGCCCGCTTCGTCACCGAGATCGCGCCGGCGCCGCCGGGGCCGGAGGGCGCCGACCGGGTGCAGTTCACCGCCGCGACCAACCCGGGCAGCCCGCCGGGCCCGGTCGACAAGGTCGCCTCCGGCGGCGAGCTCTCGCGCTTCCTGCTGGCGATGAAGGTCTGCCTCGCCGCCCGCGCGCCGGGGCTCACGCTGATCTTCGACGAGATCGACCGCGGCGTCGGCGGCGCCACCGCCAATGCCGTCGGCCGCCGGCTGGCGCGGCTGGCCGAGACCGCGCAGGTGCTGGTGGTGACGCATTCGCCGCAGGTCGCCGCGCTCGGCGCGCATCACTGGCACATCGCCAAGCGCTCCGACGGCGCCACCACCGTCACCGGCGTCGAGGCGCTGGACCCGGCGGCGCGGCTCGACGAGATCGCCCGGATGCTGGCCGGCGCCGAGATCACCGCCGAGGCGAGGGCGGCGGCGCGGGCGCTGCTCGAGGCGGCGGAATGACCGCGCCGGCAGGCCGTGCCGCGGTCTTTCACGCCGCGGAAGAATCGGCTAGTCTCGCGCTTCGAGACGGATGTGGGGCGGATTCCGGGGTCACGCTATGATTGCACGGGTTGGCGGCGGCGCCATGGATCTGGTCACCTCCATCATCGATGGCGGTGTCGAGAAGTGGAACGAGGGGCTGGTGCCCTTCTTCACCAGCCCCTACGGCATCGCGGTGCTGTTTCTCGTGCTGTTCCTGTTCCTGAACTCGATGCGCATGCGGCTGTGAGGCCCGCGGCGGCGCCGGCGGCAACCCGCCGGCCGCACCGCTCCCCGGCCTGCCCCCAGCTCTGGAGACCGTGCCGATGACCGCTGTCCGATCCCGCCGCGTCCCGGTCCGGACGCTCGCCGCCGCGGCGGTGTTCGCCGGGCTGCTCTCGGCCTGCCAGGTGCCGGTGGCCCAGCCGCTGCCGCCGTCCTATCAGCCGCCCGCCTATGTGCCGCCGCCGCAGCCCGGCTACCCGGTCGACAGCCGGGTGGACCGCCGCGAGATGCGCCGCTTCTGCCGCAACGAGGCGGCCGGGCGCTACGGCGTGCCGCGCGATGCGGTGGCGCTCGGCGAGATCGAGCGCGCCGGCAGCGGCTACCGGCTGTTCGGCGAGGTCGATCTGCCGCGGGCGCTGGCCACCTTCTCCTGCCGGTTCGGCCCGCGCGGCGGCTTCGACGGCATGGCCGAGATCGACCGCCGGGCCAAGCGCGGCCCGAAACCGGGCCCGAAACCCGGGCCGAAGCCGGTGCCGCCGCCGCCGCAGGCCCCCTCGCTGCGCGAGATGGAGCGCTTCTGCCACGACGAGGCGGTGCGGCGCTACCGCACCGGCGCCAAGGGGGTGACGATCACCCGCTCCTGGAAGGCGGGCGACAGCTATGTCGTGCTCGGCACGGTGCCGCGCCAGGGCGCCGAGTTCGCCTGCCGCTTCGGCCCGCGCGGCGGCTTCGACGGGATGCGCCAGACCAACTGATCCGCAGACCGGCCGGCGCGGCGCCGCGGCGGCGGGACGGCCCCGCGCGCCGTGGGTGGGCCGCGCTGCCGCCGCAGCCGCCGCGACGGTGCAGGGGCGGGGCGCGCGGGGCCGTCCCGCCCTGCCTCAGTTTCCGGGAACGATCTTGCCCGGGTTGAGGATTCCCGCCGGGTCGAGCACCGCCTTGATCTCGCCCATCAGCCCCCAGGCCTCGCCATGCTCGGCGGCCATGTACTTGCGCTTGCCGAGGCCGACCCCGTGCTCGCCGGTCACCGTGCCGCCGAGGCGCAGCGCCCGCTCGTTGATCCGGCCGGCGAGGCGCGCCGCCTCGGCGATCTCGGCCGGGTCCTCCGGGTCGATCAGGATCGAGAGGTGGAAGTTGCCGTCGCCGACATGGCCGACCAGCGGCGCCATCAGCGGGCTTTCCGCGAGATCCGCCTCGGTCTCGGCGATCGCCTCCGCCAGCCGCGAGATCGGCACGCAGACATCCGTCACGTAGCCGCGCGCGCCGGGCCTGAGCGACTGCTGCGCGTAATAGGCCGAGTGCCGCGCCGCCCAGAGCCGGTTGCGCGCCTCGGGCTCGCGCGTCCAGTCGAAGCCCCTGCCGCCGTTCTCGCCGGCGATGGCACCCACCGTCTCGGCCTGCTCGGCGACGCTCGCCTCGGAGCCGTGGAACTCGAGGAACAGCGTCGGCAGCTCCGGCATGTCATAGCCGGAATAGCCGTTGAAGCCGCGGATGGTCAGCGGGTCGAGCAGCTCGATCCGCGCCACCGGCACGCCCATCTGGATCGTCTCGATCACCGTCTGCACCGCGTCCTCGAGCCGCCCGAAGGCGCAGGTCGCGGCCGAGATCGCCTCCGGCTGGCCGTGCAGGCGCAGGGTCAGCTCGGTGATGATGCCGAGCGTGCCCTCCGAGCCGACGAAGAGCCGCGTCAGGTCGTAGCCCGCCGAGGACTTGCGCGCCCGCGTGCCGGTGCGGATCACCCGCCCGTCCGCCAGCACCACCTCGAGCGCCAGCACCGCCTCGCGCATGGTGCCGTAGCGCACCGCGCAGGTGCCCGAGGCGCGGGTCGCCGCCATGCCGCCGAGCGAGGCATCGGCGCCGGGATCGACCGGGAAGAACAGCCCGGTGGCGCGCAGCTCCTCGTTGAGCCGCTTGCGGGTGATGCCGGGCTGGATCACCACGTCCATGTCCTCGGCATGAACCTCCAGCAGCCGGTCCATCCGGCTCATGTCGAGCGAGATGCCGCCGCGCACCGGGATCACGTGGCCCTCCAGCGAGGTGCCGGCGCCCCAGGCGACGATCGGGCAGCCATGGGCGCTGCAGGTGCGGGCGATCTCGGCGACCTCGGCGGTGCTCTCGGGCCAGATCACTGCATCGGGCGGATGCGGCGCATGGTGCGCCTCGTCGGCGCCGTGCTGCGCGCGCACCGCCTCGGCGCGCGACAGGCGCTCGCCGAAGCGCGGGGCAAGCTCGGCGATTGCGGTTTCGATCGACATGGGTTCTCCTCCCCTGGGCTCGGCGATAGAAAGCGTCCCGTGCGATGGCCGGCCGGGCGGAATGCCGGCGCGCAACGAGGGATGCGGCCCCGCGACGGGCGCCGCGGGACAGGACAGGGGGCACCATGGCCGAGGACGGGTTCGACGGCAAGCCGCTGCGCAGCGCGGCCGCCTATGTGCAGGCCGACTGGATCGACTACAACGGCCACATGAACGTGGCCTACTACACGCTGGCCTTCGACCGGGCGCTCGACGAGATCTACGAGCGCATCGGCATCGGCCCGGGGCTGGTGGAATCCCACAACATGGGGCCGATGGCGCTGCAGACCCATATCCACTATGTCGGCGAGCTGCGCGAGGGCGAGCGCTTCGCCTGCGATTTCCGCCTGGTCGATGCCGATGCCAAGCGGGTGCATGTCTATGTCGAGATGCTGGCGCTCGACCGCGCCGAGGCGCTGGCCGCGACCTATGAGAGCCTGACGCTGAACGTCGATCTCGGGGCGCGGCGCTCGGCGCCCTTTCCGGCGGCGGCGGCGGCGCGGGTGCAGGCGCTGCTGGCGGCGCAGGCCGGTCTGCCGAAGCCCGACCGGCTCGGCGCGCCGCTCGGCATCCGCCGGGGCTGAACGCCGCCCGCCGGCGGCCGATCATGGGGCCGTGCCCTTTGCAGTGGCACGGCTGAAGGATTAGGCTGGTTGGCCCACGCGTCCTGCAGACGAAGGCCCCATGTCGTCGCTTCTCACAGCCAAGCACCGCGCCGCGATCCGGTCCCGCATGGAATGGATGGCGGACTATGTGAGCCGCGTCGCGCTCTCGCCCGATCTCACGCTCTGGCCGGTGGCGCTGCTGATCGGCATCGCGGTCGGCTATGCGGTGATCGGCTTCCGGCTTTCGATCTCCGGGCTGCAGACGCTGTTCTACGGCGCCGACGACCTGATGCTGCATTCCACCGCCGCGGCGCTGCCCTGGTATGTGGTGCTGGTGATCCCGGTGCTCGGCGGGCTCGCGGTGGGGCTGCTGCTCACCCGGCTCACCCCCGATTCCAAGGCCCGCGCGGTGGCCGACGTGATGCGCTCGGCGGCGCTGCAGGGCGGCCGGGTCGACCGGGTGCCCGGCATCGCCTCGGCGCTGGCCTCGCTGATCACGCTCTCCACCGGCGGCTCGACCGGGCGCGAGGGACCGGCGATCCATCTCGGCGCGGTGATGGCCTCCTGGGTCTCCGACCGGCTGCGGGCCAGCGCGATCACCGGCCGCGACATCCTCGGCTGCGCGGTGGCGGCGGCGGTCTCGGCCAGCTTCAACGCGCCGCTCGCCGGGGCGCTCTTCGCGCTCGAGGTGGTGCTGCGGCATTATGCGCTGCACGCCTTCGGGCCGATCGTGGTGGCCGGGGTGGCGGCCACGGTGGTCAGCCGCATCCATCTCGGCGACGTCACCGAGTTCACGCTGCCGGGCCATACCGTGGAGTTCTACTGGGAGCTGCCGGCCTTCGTGCTGCTCGGCCTGCTCTGCGGCCTGGTGGCGGTGGTGATGGTGCGCACGATCTTCTTCGCCGAGACGGTCGGGGACCGCGTGCAGGCCGCGCTCCGCCTGCCCGACTGGGCGCGCCCGGCGGTGGCGGGGCTGGCGCTCGGGATGCTCGCCATGGCGGCGCCGCACATCATCGGCGTGGGCTACGAGACCACCTCGCTGGCGCTCACCGAGGCGATCCCGTTCTGGCTCGCAGTCGCCTACGCGGTGATCAAGGTGGCGGCGGTGGCGATCACCCTGGCCGGGCGCATGGGCGGCGGGGTGTTCTCGCCGGCGCTGATGCTGGGCGCGCTCACCGGCTCGGCCTTCGGCGAGGTGGCGATCGACATCTTCCCCTCGGTCTCCGGCAGCCAGGGGCTCTATGCGCTGACCGGCATGGGCGCGATGGCCGGGGCGGTGCTCGGCGCGCCGATCTCCTCGACGCTGATCGTCTTCGAGCTGACCGGCGACTGGCAGGCGGCGATCGCGGTGATGATCGCGGTGCCGCTGGCCAGCGTGGTGGCGGCGCGGCTCGGCACCCGGTCGTTCTTCCTGATGCAGCTCGCGCAGGGCGGGCTGCACCTCGCCGCCGGCCCGCAGGGATACCTGAAGAAGACGCTGACGGTGGGCCATCTGATGCGCCCGCGCGGGGCCGAGAACGGCGCCCCGGACGGGGCCTGCTGGGAGCTCCATGCGCAGAATGTCTCGCTCCGCCAGGGCGACACGCTGGAACGGGCGCTGCCGATGTTCGAGCGCCTCAAGGGGCCGTTCCTGCCGGTGATGGCGCCGCCGGCCAGGCGCGGCGAGGACCCGGAGCTGATCGGCGCGCTGTTCCAGGTCGATGCGCTCCGGGCCTATGCCCGCACGCTCGAGGAGGAGCTGCGCGAGGAGCACAGCTGAGGCGCGTGCCGCACGGGCAGCCCCGGCCGGCGGGCCCCACCCCTGCACCGCCGCGGCGGCTTCGAGGGCATCGCGGCCCACCCATGGCCCGCCGGCCGGGGCTGCCCCCGCGGCACGCGCCCGCCGTGCTCAGCCGAGGACCTGGGCCTCCCAGTCCTTCAGGTTGTAATAGGTGGTGACCCGGGTGATGGCGCCGTCCTGCACGGCGAGGAAGGCCCCGGCCGGCAGGCGGTAGGTCTGGCCGCGCGCCTCGGGCAGCCCCTCGTCGGTGGCGAGATAGGTGCCGTCGACGATGAACTCGGCGGCGGCGCGGCGGCCGTCCGGCGCGACCATGATCACCATCTCGGACAGCGTCTCGCGGTAGCAGCGCGCCATGTGGGCGCAGAATGCCGCGAAGGCCGGCCTGCCGATGCGCCGCGGGCCCTGGTTGACGTCATGCACCGCGTCCTCGGCGAGGCAGGCGAGCATGCCCTCGGCATCGCCGGCGTTGAAGGCGGCGTAGTAGCGCTCGATCAGCGCGCGGGTCTCGGCGGCGGACATGGCACGGGCTCCCCTCTGGCTCCTGCCCGGCCATAGCGCCGCGCCGCGGCCGCGGTCAAGCGGGCTGCCCGGGCGCGCCATGGGTGGGCCGCGATGCCCCCGCAGCCGCCGCGACGGTGCAGGGGCGGGGCGCGCCCGGGCGGCCCGCCCGCCGCCGTCAGATCGAGAGGTATTCCTGGCGCAGGTCCTCGTTGTCGAGCACCTCCTGCGCGGTGCCGTCGAACACCACCTGGCCCATGTCGAGGATGATCGCCCGGTCCGCGAGGTGCAGCGCCGCGATGGCGTTCTGCTCGACGATGATCGTCGTCATGCCGAGATCCTTGATCGCCTCCAGCGTCTTCTCGATCTCCTGCACGATCACCGGCGCGAGCCCCTCATAGGGCTCGTCGAGCAGCAGCAGCTTGAGATCCCGCGCCAGCGCCCGGCTGATCGCCAGCATCTGCTGCTCGCCGCCGGACATCGTGGTCGCCTCCTGCCGGCGCCGCTCGCCGAGCCGGGGGAAGAGCTCGTAGATGCGCTCCACCGACCAGCCCTTCGGCGGCGCGATCTGCGCCAGCTGGAGGTTCTCCTCCACCGTGAGGCCGGGGATGATGCGCCGGTCCTCCGGCACCAGGCCGATGCCGGCGCGGGCCGCCTCGTGGCTCTTCATCTCGTGCAGCGGCTGGTGGTCGAGCCAGATCTCGCCGTGCTTGAGATCCGGCACGCCGATCCGCGCCAGGGTGCGCAGCGTCGAGGTCTTGCCGGCGCCGTTGCGCCCGAGCAGCGCGACGATCTCGCCCTCGCGCACATCGAAATTGACCCCCTGCACGATGTAGCTCTCGCCGTAATAGGCGTGCAGGTCCCAGGCCGAGAAGAAGGCGGGCGCGCCGCCCATGCCCTTGACCGGGGCCTTCATGCCGTCCTGTGCGGCCTTCCACTGCTCGGGGCCGAGAAGGGTGCTGGTATCGGTCATCTGCGGGCGTCCTTGGTTTGCGCGGCGCGGGATGCGGGGGCGGCGCGGCGGGAGGCGCGGCCGAAGGCCAGCACCCGGGTTGCGACGAGGCGGACCAGCGACAGCGCGGGGCTGCGGGCGGGCGCCGGGGCGGCGGCCTGGGCCGTGACATGGGCGGGCGCGGCGAGGGCGCGGTGCGCGGCGTGCCAGTCGGCGGGGCTCAGCAGCCCCCGGGCGAGGGTCACGGGGCTCACAGGTGCGCCCCCCCGAGATAGGCTTCCTGCACCCGCGGGTCGCCCTTGATGTCCTGCGGCAGGCCCTCGGCGATCGGCGTGCCCTGGGCCAGCACCGTGATCTTCTGCGCCAGCGAGAACACCACGTGCATGTCGTGCTCGATCACCACCATGGTGATGCCGCGCGAGGCGATGGTGCGCAGCAGCTCCACCGTGGTGTTGGTGTCGCCGCGCGACATGCCGGCGGTCGGCTCGTCGAGCAGCAGCAGCTTCGGCTCCTGCACGAGGCACATGGCGAGCTCGAGCCGGCGCTTGTCGCCGCGCGAGAGCTGGTCGGCCTGCACCCCTGCCTTGTCGCCCATGTTGAGATCCTCGAGCATGTGCATCGCCTTCTCCTGGATCGAGCGCTCGCCGGAGAGCCGCGACACCGCGTTGAGCGTGAAGGAGCCGTCGCGCCGGGCGAAGGCGGGGATCATCACGTTCTCGAAGCAGGAGAGGTTGCCGAAGATCTCCGGGGTCTGGAACACCCGGCTGACGCCGGCCTGGTTGATCTCGTGCGGCTTCAGGCCCAGCAGCGAGGTGCCGTTGAACACCACCGAGCCGGTATCGGGCTTCAGCCGCCCGACGAAGCAGTTGAGAAGGGTCGACTTGCCCGCCCCGTTGGGCCCGATGATCGCATGCACCGTGCCCTCCTCGACGGTGAGGTTGACCTCGTGCAGCGCCTTCAGCCCGCCGAAGCGCTTGTTGACGTTCTGAACCTCGAGAATGCCCATGCTCTGTCTCCTCATTCCGCCGCTGCGGGGGTCTTGGCGGGGTGCTTGCCGGCCGCGCCGCGGCGCCGGTTGAAGAGCCCGAGGATGCGGTTGAAGCCCTCCATCAGCCCGCCGGGCAGGAAGATCACGATCAGCATGAACATCACGCCGAGGGTCAGGTGCCAGCCCTCGCCGACGAAGAGCGCCAGCACCGAGACCAGCGGCTCGGCGATCGCGGTCGGCAGGAAGGAGAAGAAGTCCAGCAGCTCCGGCTTGTTGAAGGCCGAGAAGATCTGCTCCATGTACTTGATCGCGCCGGCGCCCAGCACCGGGCCGAGCAGCGTGCCGGTGCCGCCGAGGATGGTCATCAGCACCACCTCGCCGCTCGCCGTCCACTGCATCCGCTCGGCCCCGGCCAGCGGGTCGGTCACCGCCATCAGCCCGCCCGCGAGCCCGGCATAGCAGCCCGAGATCACGAAGGCCGCCAGCGTGTAGGGCCGGGTGTTGAGGCCAGTGTAGTTCATCCGGTTCTGGTTCGACTTCACCGCCTTCAGCATCATCCCGAAGGGCGAGCGGAAGATCCGCATGGCGATCCAGAAGCAGAGGATCAGCACCACCGCGCAGACATAGAAGCCGGCATTGAGCTGGATCTCCCAGCCCATGAAGTCCCAGGTCCAGGTCTGGTTCATGTCGAGCCCGAACAGCGAGGAGACCGGCAGCGCCGCGCCGTATTCGATGCCGAAGGCGGTGTCGAGCAGCCGCGGGTCGGCCTGGTCGAGCTGCAGCCCGGTCTCGCCGTTGGTGATCGGGGTCAGCACCGAATAGGCGAGGTTGTAGGACATCTGCGCGAAGGCCAGCGTCAGGATCGAGAAGTAGATCCCCGCCCGGCGCAGCGTGATGAAGCCGATCACCAGCGCGAACAGCCCGCCGAGCAGGGTGGCCAGGATGATCGCCGGGATCGGGTTCATGCTGAGCAGCTTGAACGACCAGACCGCGGTGTAGGAGCCGACGCCGAGGAAGGCGGCATGGCCGAAGGAGAGGTATCCGGTCAGCCCGAACAGCAGGTTGAAGCCGATCGCGAAGATCCCGAAGATCGCGAATTTCTGCAGGAGATCGGGATAGCCCGCGCCGAAGGGGGCGAGGATGATCGGCCCGAAGAGGGTCGCCAGCGCGAAGACCCAGAGCAGCAGCGTGTCCGTCTTGGTGGATGTGGTCATGGCTCAGGTCTCCATCACGCCCTTGCGCCCGAGCAGACCGCGGGGACGCAGGAGTAGGATGACGATGGCAACGAGGTAGATGATGATCTGGTCGATGCCGGGGAGGATGCTCTTGATCTCGTTCATCGAGGCGAAGCTCTGCAGGATGCCGAGCAGGAAGCCCGCGAGCACCGCGCCGCCCAGGCTGCCCATGCCGCCGACCACGACCACGACGAAGGAGAGCACCAGGAAGTCCATGCCCATGTGATAGTCCGGTGGCAGGATCGGCGTGTACATCACCCCGGCCAGCCCGGCGACCACCGCGGCGATGCCGAAGACGATGGTGAAGCGCCGGTCGATGTCGATGCCGAGCAGGCCCACCGTCTCGCGGTCCGCCATGCCGGCGCGCACCACCATGCCGAAGGTGGTGAACTGCAGGAAGGCGAAGACCGCCGCGATCACCACCGCGGCAAAGGCGAAATAGACGAGGCGCCAGTAGGGATAGACCACCGTGTGCGGGTCGAAGCCCAGCGCCATGCCGATATCCGCCGCGCCCGAGAGCGTCTCCGGCGCCGGCTGCGGCAGCGGGTTGGCGCCGAACTGCGCCTTGACCAGCTCCTGCAGCACGATGGCGAGGCCGAAGGTCACCAGGATCTGGTCGGCATGGGCGCGCTTGTAGAAATGCTTGATCAGCCCGCGCTCCATGATCAGGCCGACCAGCAGCATCACCGGGATCGCCAGCAGGATCGATAGTGGCACGGAGAAGTCGAGCATGAACTCGCCGGCCGAGCCGAACCAGTCGACGATGTAGGGCGTCCGCACCTCGAGCGGGGTGCCCCAGGCGGTCATCTGGGTCTCGTCGATGGTGACCTTCTCGAGCCCCATGAAGGCCGAGAGCGACACCGCGCAGAAGGCGCCGAGCATGAACAGCGCGCCATGGGCGAAATTCACCACGCCGAGCGTGCCGAAGATCAGGGTGAGGCCGAGCGCGATCAGCGCATAGGCGCCGCCCTTGTCCAGCCCGTTCAGGAGTTGCAGCAGGATGACGTCCATCGCGGTCCGTGCCCTCGCGTCTCGATTTTGCCCGATGTGGGTTCGGTATGGATTCGGTGCGGCTCCGGCGGGGCGGACGGTCGGCCTCGCGGCGCCGTCATGGGCCCCGGGCGCGCCCGGTCTTCCGCCGCGCGCGCCCTGCCGAAACCCGGTCTCCCATGGGGCCCCGCCGCAGCGGCCGGGCCCCGCAGGCCGCGATCAGGCGCCGTCGTTGAACGGGCCCTTGTTGCAGCCGAGGAGGTCGGTGCCGTACTCGACCTGGGCGCGCGGGGTCACCTCGACCACCTCGAGCACGTCGAACTTGGAGGTCGGGTTCTCCTTGCCCTTCACCACCAGCACGTCCTTGAAGCACTGGTGATCGAAGCCGCGATAGAGGGTCGGGCCGTTGCCGAGCCCGTCGAACTCGAAATCCTCGAGCGCCGCGCCGACCGCCGAGGGACGGAACGAGCCGGCCCGCTCCACCGCATCGGCATAGAGGATCGCCTGGCAGTAGGTGGTGTGCGCCGCCTGGCTCGGCGGGAAGCCGTATTCCTGGCCGAAGGATTTCACGAAGGCCTTCGAGCCCTCGTCCTGCAGCGACCAGTGCCAGTTGGTCGAGCCGAAGATGCCCTTGACGTTCTCGCCGGCGCCCTGCGCCATCAGGCGCGAGTAGAGCGGCACGACGATCGCGAAGTCC
Organism: Paralimibaculum aggregatum; assembly: GCF_030270585.1. GTDB lineage: Bacteria > Pseudomonadota > Alphaproteobacteria > Rhodobacterales > Rhodobacteraceae > Thermohalobaculum > Thermohalobaculum aggregatum. The sequence continues at coordinate 91,302 of NZ_BSYI01000017.1, read as the reverse complement.
TTGCCGTTGACCTGCTTGTCGCGCATGCCGAACTGCACCGCCTGGGTGAGCGAGTTCACCATGTCCTTGCCGTAGTGGTTGAGCACCAGCACGTCGGCGCCGGAGTTCAGCACCGGGGTGAGATACTGCGAGAAGTCGCCCGCACCCAGCGGCGTGCGCACCGCGGCGGCGGTCTGCCAGCCGAGCTGCTCGGTGTATTTCTTGATCGAGCCTTCCTGGCTCCAGCCCCAGGTGTAGTCCGCGGTCAGGTGATAGGCGATGCGGTCGGTGCCATAGGCGTTCTTCAGCACCGGAGCGAGCGCCGCGCCCGACATCTCGGTGTTGAAGAAGTGGCGGAAGCCGTTGGCGCGGCAGTCCTTGCCGGTGGTGTCGTTGGAGTGGGTGAGGCCCGCCATGAAGATGACGCCCTCCTCCTGGCAGAGGCCCTGCACCGCGATCGCCACGCCCGAGGACGAGCCGCCGGTGATCATGATCGCGCCGTCCTTCTGGATCATGCGCTTGGCGCTGGCGCGGGCGGCGTCCGACTTGGTCTGGGTGTCGCCGGTGACGTACTCGACCTTCTTGCCGAGGATGCCGTTGCCCTTGAGAACCTTCGAGGAGAAGGTGCTGAGCATGCCGCCGTCGCCCTCGCCGTTGAGGTGCTTGACCGCGAGCTGATAGGCGCGCAGCTCGTCGGCGCCCTCATCCGCATAGGCGCCGGTCTGCGGCACGTTGAAGCCGAGGGTGACGCTGCTGCCGGTGGGTTCGTTGGTGTAGCTCGCTGCCCATGCGTAGCTGGGGAAAATCGTCGGCGCAGCGATGCCGGCGCCGAGGGCGGCGGAGCCTTTGAGCAGGCCGCGGCGGTTGATGCTGAAGGTGCTCATAATTCCTCCCGAGTTCTGTTGACGCACCTGGCGGGGATCGGCCCCGCCGGCACGTTGCGGGCTCTGCGCCCGCCCTTACCCTCCGGCATCAGTGTCAAACATTCAATAACCAATTGACTTGTCACACTTTTTCTGTCACAACGTTTTCTCGCAAGTGCAAAAAATTGTCAATTCTTTACAACTGTCCGGCAAAGCCGCTGGCGGGGAAGGGAAATCGCCCATGAGCACGAGCATCGTCGGCGCCCGGATCAGGGAACGGCGGCGCAGCCTCGGCCTCACCCAGGCCGATCTCGCGCGCAGGGTCGGCATATCGGCCTCCTATCTCAACCTCATCGAACGCAACCGCCGGGGAATCGCCGGCAAGCGGCTGGCCGACATCGCCCGCGCGCTCGAGCTCAAGGTCAGCGAGCTCGACGGGGCCGCCGAGCGCCGGCTGCACGAGCAGCTCGCCGAGGTCGCCGCCGATCCGCGCCTCGCCAGCCTCGGGATCGAGGCGGAGGCGGCGGGCGAGCTGATCGGCCGCTTTCCCGGCTGGGGCCGTGCGATCGCCGCGCTGGCCCGCTCCGAGCAGGAGCAGGCGGCGCTGGTGCGGATCTTCTCCGACCGGCTGAACCACGACCCGTTTCTCGGCGAGACCGTGCACCGGATGCTGACCCGTATCGCCGCGATCCGCTCCACCGCCGAGATCCTCGACCAGGTGCCGGATATCGACGCCGCCCAGGCCGCGCGCTTCCACGCCATCCTCTCGGAGGAGAGCCGCACCCTCTCCGAGGTCGCCGAGGCGCTCGCGGGCTATTTCGACAAGGCCGCGACGCCGGATCGCGAGGTGACCCCGGGCGACGCGGTGCAGACCTTCTTCGAGGAGGCCGAGCACCGCTTTCCCGCCATCGAGGCGGCGCTTGCCGGCGCGCCGCCGGCCGCCACCGGGCAGGCCGCCCGCGCCACCGCCGAGCTCCGCTCCGGCCCGGTGATCGACCGGCTGATCGAGGAGGCGCCGGGCTTCGGCACCGCCTCGGCCCGCTCCCGCGCCCGGCGGGCGCTGCTGGCCTGGGCCGCCGATGCCGCGCAGGCGCCGCTCGGGGCCTTCACCGCCGAGGCCGCGGCCCATGCCTACGACATCGAGCGCATCGCCGCGGCCACCGGGCTCTGCATCGGGCTGGTCTGCCGCCGGCTCACCGCGCTGGAGCCGGCGCCGGGGCGCCCGCGCTTCGGCTACATCGCCGCCAATGCCGCCGGGGCGATCCTCGATCTGCGCGCGATCCGCGGCTTCCAGCCGGTGCGCCAGGCGACGCTCTGCCCGCTCTGGGCGCTGTCGCGGGCGCAGGCGGCGCCGGAGCGGGCGCTGCGCCAGCTCGTCGCACTGCCGAGCGGGCACCGGTTCGTCTTCGTCGCCCGGGCCCGCGCCGTCGGAGCCGCCGGCTTCGCCGCCCCGCGCGACTATGTGACCGACATGCTCGCGCTGACCGAGGACGACGCCGCCCGCACCGTCTATGGCGCCGGGCTCGAGGCGCGCGCGGCCGAGGAGGTCGGCACCACCTGCCGGCTCTGCCCGCGCAAGCGCTGCGATCACCGGGTCGAGGATCCGCTCGGCGCCGAGATCGCCGCCGCCTGAGGCCGCCGCGCGCCGCCGGGCGGGGCCGCGACCCGATGGATGCAAGACAGCCCGGACGTGACTTGCTACTCTCTCCGCCAGGCCCGCGTTCAGACGGGCTGGTACGACGAGGAATCGCCCATGACGAGCCGCGTCCTTCTGGCCGAGGACGAACCGCATATCATCGAGCTGCTCTGCTTCCTGCTGGGCCGGGCGGGATTTGCGGTGGATATCGAGGAAACCGGACCGGGTGTGCTGAGCCGCATGGCCGAAGGCCCGCCCGACGTGCTGATCCTCGACGTGATGCTGCCGGGGATGAACGGCTTCGAGGTGATGCGCCGGCTGCGCTCCGACCCGGTGGGCGCCGAGGTGCCGGTGGTGATGCTCACCGCCAAGGGCCAGCGCGAGGACCGCGAGGCCGCCGAGAAGCTGAACGTCGACGTCTTCATCACCAAGCCCTTCTCCAATGTCGAGCTGATCGAGACGGTGCAGCGGCTGGCCCACGGGCGCGCCGCATGACCGCCGGGGCGCCCTCCGCCCCGGAGCGCCCCGACCCTCCGGCGCCGCGGGACCCCGGCGTGCCGCCCGACCCCGGCGCGCTGCCCGGCGCGCGGCCCGACCCGCTGCCGAACCCGGTGCCGATGACCGCGACCGCGCCGGACCCGGACGCCGCCTCCGACATCGCGCTGCGCGCCCGCAAGCGGCGCGACGCGGCGCTGCTGCTGCCGGTCTCCGGCGTGGTGCTGCTGATGCCGCCGATGGCGGAGATCTTCGCGGTGGAGGGGACGGTGCTCGGCGTGCCGCTGGTGGTCGCCTATGTCTTCGCGGTGTGGTTCTGCCTGATCGTGCTGGCGGCGCGCATCGCCCACCGGCTCGAGCCCTGAGGGCGCGGCATGTTCTCCCCCGACCGGCTGCTGCTGTTCTGCCTCGCCTATGTCGTGCTGCTCTTCGCGGTGGCCTGGATCGGCGACCGCCGCGCCCAGGCCGGCAAGATGGCCTGGCTGCGCTCGCCGGTGATCTACACCCTCTCGATCTCGATCTACTGCACCTCCTGGACCTTCTACGGCGCGGTCGGCTCGGCGGCGCGGGGCGGGCTCGACTTCATCACGATCTATCTCGGGCCGACGCTGGTCTTCGTCGGCTGGTGGTGGCTGCTGCGCAAGCTGGTCCATATCGGGCGGACGCACCGGATCACCTCGATCGCCGACCTGATCTCCTCGCGCTACGGCAAGAGCCCGGCGCTGGCGGTGGTGGTGACGCTGATCGCGGTGACCGCGACCACGCCCTATATCGCGCTGCAGCTGCAGTCGGTCGCGCTGTCCTATTCGGTGGTGGCGGGCGAGGCCGACCACACGCGCACCGCCTTCTGGGTGGCGGCCGGCATGGCGATCTTCACCATCCTCTTCGGCACCCGCTCGATCGACGCCAACGAGCGCCATCACGGGGTGGTGGTTGCCATCGCGCTGGAGGCGCTGGTCAAGCTCACCGCGCTGGTCGCGGTGGGGCTCTTCGTGGTGTTCGGCGTGATGGGCGGGGTCGGCGAGACCTTCGCGCGGATGCCCGAGGGGATGATCCGGCCCGAGGAGGTGTTCGACCCGCGCTGGGCGGCGCTGACCTTCCTCTCGGCCACCGCGATCATCTGCCTGCCGCGACAGTTCCAGGTGACGGTGGTGGAGAACTCCGACCCGCGCCACCTCGCCACCGCCTCCTGGCTGTTCCCGCTCTATCTCTTCCTGATGTGCCTCTTCGTGGTGCCGATCGCCATCGTCGGGCTGACCGATGCGGCGGGCGAGGCGGGCGACAACCCGGACATGTTCATGCTCACCGTGCCGCTCGCGGCGGGGCAGGACGAGCTGGCGCTGCTGGCCTTCATCGGCGGCTTCTCCTCGGCGACCTCGATGGTGATCGTCGCCGCCATCGCGCTCTCCACCATGGTCTCGAACCACATCGTGATGCCGCTGACCCTGCGCTTCCTCGACCGGGCCGGGGCGATCTCCGGCGATGTGCGCGACCTGCTGCTGATCAGCCGGCGGATCTGCATCGGCGTGGTGCTCGGGCTCGGCTTCCTCTACTACCTGATCGCCGGCGGCTCGGAGAGCCTCGCCGCGATCGGGCTGATCGCCTTCGCCGGCATCGCGCAGGTGCTGCCGAGCCTGGTCGGCGCGCTCTACTGGCGCGGCGCGACCCGGGCCGGCGCGATGTGGGGGCTGGTGGCGGGCGCGGCGCTCTGGGCCTACACGCTGTTCCTGCCGAGCTTCGGCGGGCAGTTCCTGATCTCCGGGGCGGTGCTGGCGGAGGGGCCCTGGGGGCTCGGCCTGCTGCGCCCGCAGGCGCTGATGGGCCTCGGCGGCACCGACCCGCTGATCCATGCGCTGATCTGGTCGCTCGGGGTCAACACCTTCCTCTTCATCACCATCAGCCAGGTGACGCGGCCGGCGCCGATCGAGCAGGTGCAGGGCGCGCTCTTCGTCGACGTGCTGCGGGTGCCGGGGCGCGAGGGGCGCGGCATCGTGCATCGCTCGGCGGCGCCGGAGGATCTCTTCGTGCTGGCGCAGCGCATCCTCGGGGCCGAGCCGGCGCGGCAGCTCTTCGAGGAGATGGCCCGCGAGCAGGGGCTCGCGACCGGCCTGCCGCGGCCGACCGACGGGGTGATCGCCCGCCTCGAACGCGAGCTCGCCGGCAGCGTCGGCGCCGCCTCGGCCCATGCCATGGTGACGCGCGCCGCCGGCGCCGGCGCGATCAGCCTCACCGAGCTCATCGACATCGCCGACGAGACCCAGCGCCTGCTCGCCACCTCGCTGCGCCTCGCCGACAAGACCGCCGAGCTCGAGCGCACCGCGGTGGAGCTGCGCGAGGCCAACACCCGGCTCCGCGCGCTCGATGCGCAGAAGGACGATTTCCTCAGCCATGTCAGCCACGAGCTGCGCACGCCGATGACCTCGATCCGCTCGTTCTCCGAGATCCTGCTGATGGAGAAGGATCTCGACCCCGCGCAGATGCGCCATTTCGTGACGATCATCCACGAGGAGAGCCAGCGGCTCACGCGGCTCCTCAACGAGATCCTCGACATCAACCGGCTCGAGAGCGGCAGCGCCGAGATGCGCATCGAGATCATCGATGCGGAGGATGCGGTGAGCGGCGCCATCGAGACGCTGCGGCCGGTGGCGGCCGGGGCAGGGGTCGTGATCCGCCCCCATGCCGATCTGCGCGGGCAGTTCGTGCTGGCCAATGCCGACCGGCTGCGCCAGGTGCTGATCAACCTCGTGAGCAACGCGATCAAGTACAACGCCGCCGAGGCGCCCGAGGTGCGGATCGAATGGTCGGTGCAGGGCAAGAGCCTCTGCATCGACGTGATCGACAATGGCGGCGGGGTGAGCCGCGAGGAGGCCGAGACGGTGTTCTCGAAGTTCTTCCGCGGCGTGCGCTCGGCCGGCCACCAGGGGGCGGGGCTCGGGCTGCCGATCAGCCGGGCGGCGATCCGGCGCATGGGCGGCGACCTGACGGTGGTCTTCAACGCCGACCAGACGAGCTTCTTCCGGCTGCGGCTGCCGCGGGTGGCGACAGGGGCGGGCGAGCGCGGGCGGGCCGGCGAGGAGGGGCCGGGCGAGGGGCAGGATGCCGCGGCGGCGCGGGGGGCGGCGGAATAGGGGGCTCAGGCGGAGCCGCTGCGGGCGGCGCGCCGCGGCGGTGCCTGCGACCCGGCATCGGCGAGATCCCGGGCAAGGTCGCGATCCCGGGCGCGAAGTTCCTCTTCCTGCGCGATCCAGGCGGCGGTGTTCCCGGCGTGGCGCGACCCGCTCCGGCCCTCGGGTGCCGGCGCCTTGCCGGGCGCAGGGGGCTCAGGCGGAGCCGCCGCGGGCGGCGCGCTGCGGCGGGGCCTGCGTCCCGGCATCGGCGAGATCCCAGGCAAGGTCGCGATCCCAGGCGCGGAGCTCCTCCTCCTGCGCGATCCAGGCGGCGGTGTCCCCGGCGTGGCGCGGCCCGCTCCAGCCCTCGGGCGCCGGCTCATGGCCGGGCAGGGCGGGGTCCCAGCCGGACCCGATCTCCGCGCCGGCGGCGAGGAAGGCCCGGCGGAGGCCGGGGGTGGCGGCAAGGCCCAGCGCCCAGACCGGCCCGCCGAGCCAGAACACGAGCAGGCTCCCCCAGAAGCCGAGGCCGGCATCGCGGGCCAGCAGCGCGCAGGCGAGCGCGGCGGCATAGGCGACGGTCAGCAATCTGGCGGGGTGCGGTGTCATGGCCCCAGCTTGCCCGCCAATCCTTAACGAATCGTGACCGCCCGGCGGCGATCAGTAGGCGGTCTTCTGGAACAGCACCACGAAGAGCGTCACCAGGAGGATGCGCAGGTCGAACAGCAGCGACCAGTTCTCGGCATAGTAGATGTCGTACTCGACCCGCGCCTCCATCTTGGAGAGCGACTCGGTCTCGCCCCGCAGGTTGTTGATCTGCGCCCAGCCGGTGATGCCGGGCTTGACCTTGTGCCGGGCGAAATAGCCGCGGATGCGCTGGCCGTATTCCTCGTTGTGGCTGAGCGCATGGGGCCGCGGGCCGACCAGCGACATCGTCCCGTTGAGCACGTTGAAGAGCTGCGGCAGCTCGTCGAGCGAGGTGCGCCGGATGAAGCGTCCGACGCGGGTGATCCGCGGATCGTCCTTGCGCGCCTGCTGCACCACCCGCTCGGGCACCTCGCGGTGATGCATCGAGCGGAACTTGTAGATCTTGAATTCCTTGTTGTTGAAGCCGAGCCGGCGCTGCATGAAGAACACCGGCCCCGGGCTGTCGATCCGGATCACGATGGCGATCAGCAGCAGCAGCGGCGCCAGCAGGATCAGCAGCAGCGTCGCGATCACATAGTCCTCGAGGGTCTTGAGCAGCGCGCTCCAGCCCGAGATCGGGCGCTGCACCACCTCGAAGAGCGGCAGCTCGCGCGGATAGCCGAGGGCCGGGTGGAAGCGCAGCTGGTAGTCCATCAGCTGGCTGCAGATATAGACGTTGACCGGCAGTTCCTTGAGCTGCTCGATCACCGTCTGCAGCGGCCCGTCGGAGGTCAGCGGCATGGCGATGATGATGTCGTCGACCCGGTGGCTGCGGGCATAGTCGAGCAGCGCCTCGGCATCGCCGAGCACGGCATGGGAGCCGAGCCGGGCAGGCTCCGCCGCCTCGCCCTCCGGCGCCGGCCTGCCGGCTCGGGCGCCCGCGCTGCAGCGGGGCTCGAAGACCCCGACGATATCGGTGAAATAGGGGCTCTTGAGCTTGAAGGTGTCGAGGAAGCGCTCGGCCTCGCGGCCGGTGCCCAGCACCACGAGGTTGCGCCCGATCACCCGGCGCTCCGCGAGCCGGCGCAGCACCTGCGCCACGCCGATGCGCCCGACCAGCAGCAGGACCGTGGCCAGCGCCGCGAAGGTGTAGATCCAGACCCGCGAATAGAGCCCCGAGACCTTCAGCGAGAAGGCGATGGTCAGGAAGAACAGGAAGGCCGAGACCACCGAGACGATCACCAGGTCCGACTTCGCCACCGGGCGCATGATCGCCACCAGCTCGTACATCCCCGAGCGCGACAGCATCAGCACCGTGGTGCCGGCCACGAAGCCGGTGCAGAACACGTAATATTCGAGCAGGCTCGCGTGATAGGGCACATAGATCGCATAGGCGATCACGCCGGCCGCGAGCAGCAGCACGATGTCGATCACCGCCAGCAGATCGGGCACGAAGGAGGCCGAGAAGCGATAGCCCCGGCCAGCCTGCACGACCGCCGGTTCCTCATGCTCGCATGTCATCGGGCTCGTATCCATACTGCCATGCATTGCCTGCAGCCAGCGGCCCACCCCGCGCCTGCTGCCTCTCTCTTAGGTTACTTGGGCCAAACTGGCAAAGCAGAACGTCAGGACCGGATAGATCAGGGATAGATCGCAATCCCGCGCGAGAAGCTGAGGAACACGCTGTTGCCGAGCCCGGTGCCGTCGTCGTCGTTCACCAGGCGGAAGCTGTAGGCCAGCGAGGCGGACCAGTTCTGGGTCAGCCGGTAGGACAGGCTCGGGGCGAGGATGAAGGATTGCGTCAGCTCGTCCTCGTCGCCGAGCTCGATCGAGAGCGAATGCTGCGCCGACAGGGCAAACGAGGTGTGCCGGGTCAGCGCGTGGTTGAGCGATCCGCCATAGCTGGTGACGTTGCGCAGCGCGCCGCCGACGCTGCTCGGCCGCACCCCGTGGCTGGCGAAGAGGGTGAAGGCGGTCTGGTCGGTGCGGCGGAAGGTGGTGCGCAGGCTGCCGTTGAAGCCGAAATCGTTGGAGCTGCTGCTCACCCGCTCGCCGTCGCGCAGCACCATCTCGTCGGTGCGGGAATAGTTGATGCCGAGGCCGGCGCGCAGCGTCGTGCTCGCCGAGAGGCTGGTGCTGAGGAAGCTGCCCATCGACATGCTGTAGGCGATGGTGTCCTCGGCATCCTGGGCGGTGAAGCGGCGCAGGGTCACGTCCATGCCGACGGTGGTGGCCTGGCTGAGATCGTGCCCCCAGGAGAGGCTCGAGAAGGTCGTCGCGTTGTCGACGAGGCTGCCGGTCTCCTCGGAGAAGCTGGTGCGCGTGTGGCTGAGGCCGAAGCTCAGGCGGTTGCGCGGGTTCAGCCGGTATTCGAGGCCGGTGCCGATGTCGAAGCGCGTGCGGATGGTGTCGCGCTCGAGCAGCAGGTCGTCCTCGCCGATGAAGATGACATCCGGCGTGCCGTCGTTGTCCTGGTCCACCGGGATCGAGATGGGCACCGGCTCCAGCGTGAAGAAGGCGGTGGAGCTGCGCGTGAAGGCGAAGTTGCCGTCCACCGCGAAGCGCTGGCCGAGATAGAGCACGCTGCCCGAGACGCGCGGATCGGAGGTGTTGAGATCGTCGGTATCGGCATCGCCGCCGAAGGCCGCGAGCTGGAAGCCGGTGGAGAGGTTCCAGACCGTGCGCCCGGTGCGCGCGCCGAGGTTGAAGCCGAAGATCGTCGTCGAGCCATAGGCGAGGTCGTGCTCGTCGGGCTCGATATCGGGGTTGAACAGCACCGAGAAGCGCTGGGTGAAGCTGCCGCCGAGGTTCCACTCGGCCGCTTTCGCAGGCGCTCCCAGAAGGAGCAGCGCCGCCAGCACGCTGCCTGATCGGGATGCCCGCATGACCCGCCGGCCTTACTCGAAGAGTCCGCGTTCCGGCACAACGACGATATCGCCGTCGCTGATCATCTGGAGCGCGACGCCCGCACCCTCCTCGACGGCGTTGTAGTCGAACAGCGTCACGGTCTCGCCGCCGTTCTCGTCGCGCCGGCGGATCTGGATGCGCGACTTGGCGGCGAAGATGCCCGGCCCCCCGGCCACCGCCAGCGCCTGCAGCACGTCGACCGGCTCGAGCGCCTGGAAGCGGCCCGGCGCGGCGACCTGGCCGAGCACGTAGAAGGTCTGGAGATCCTCGGTGTCGACCTCGGAGGAGGAGCTTACCAGCGACACGGTGACGGTGGGCGGCTCGAGGAAATCCTTGGCCAGCGCGCTGCGGATGGTGGCCTGCAGCGCCTCGGGGGTGCGCCCCTCGGCGACGATGGTGCCGGCGAGCGGCATGGAGATCTTGCCATCGGGCCGGACCAGGACCTGCCGGTTGAGCGAGCTGTCCTCCAGAACCGAAATCTCGACCACGTCGCCCGATTTCAGCAGGTAGTTCTCGATCTCGGCCTCGGCGCTGGCCACATCCTGCGCGACGGCGGTGAAGCCGAACGGCAGCAGGGCGACAATCACGCCCAACAAAAATCTCCGCAGCATTGCCTGCATCCCCTCCTCTAGGCCGGCAATCATGTCCATAGAATGGGGTACATGAAATCGATTCCCCCGTCTACCGCCTTATGCTTGCGGCAAAGACTTCATTCCTTGCCGTAGCCATAGCCGTAGCCGTAATAGTAGTCGGATCCGGCACCGCGCTCGACCTTGTTGAGCAGCACGCCGAGGAAGTTGGTCTCGCCCACGATCAGGCTCTCGCATTCCTCGACCTCGTAGGGCTTGGTCTCGCCGGAGGCGATCACCAGCAGCACCGCGTCGAGATTGGGCATGAAGGCGATGGCGTCGTCGCCGACGAGGAGCGGCGGCAGGTCGTAGATCACGATGTCGGGCTGCAGCATGTCGATCATGCCGGAGAGCACCTTGCCGGTGTTGGCGTGCTGGATCACCTCGGACGCGTCGCGCACCCGCTGCGTGTTGAGCGCCAGGGCGAACCGGTCGCCGATGCGCTGCAGGTACTGTTCCGGCGGGGTCGAGCCGTTGAGCAGCCAGTGGATCGAGCGCCGGTCGGTGATGCCGAGGCAGCTCGAGAGCCGCGGCGAGCGCAGGTCGAGATCCGCGAGCAGGGTGCGGTTCTCAGGGTGCCGGGCGAAGCTGAAGGCCAGGTTGGCGCTGATCACCGTCTTGCCGCAGCCCTTGCTCGGCGAGGTGATGCCGATGCGCTTCCAGCCCTGTTCGAGCGCCAGCTTGGCGAGCCGGGTGCGCAGCATGTCGAAGGCGATATGCGCGGCGTCGGACTTCTGCCGGGTGACGATGCGCTCCCGCTCGAGGATCTCCGGGTCGATATGCAGCTCGGCAAGGCCCGACCAGACCCGGTCGAACGCCGAGGGGCTCGGCTGCAGCGCCGCCTGCTTCGGCTTGGCCGGGGCTTCGGCGCCGCGGCGCTCGCGCGCCTTGGCGATGGCGATCTTCAGGCGTTCGACCACGTCCTGGCCCTCCCGTCAGGTCGCGCGGCGGATGCCCGCCGCGCCGGCTCAGCGATTGAACAGCTCCGAAATGCGGGCGAAGATGCCGCGCAGATTGGTGCGGTCCACGAAATCCTCGATCAGCAGCTCGAGCGGCAGGTAGTACTGGTCGACCGCATAGAGCGAGACCGGCACGATCACCAGCAGCAGCACGCCGAGCAGATAGACCTCGCGGCGGGTGCGCCGGCGTTCGGACTCGGTGGTGATGTAGGGCACGGTCATCAGCGGGCGCATCTCGAGCTTGCGTTCCATGTCGCCCACGGTGCGGATGCTCGGGTTGAGCAGGCCGAGCAGGATCGCCAGCCCCAGCGCGAAGCCGAGGCTGCCGGCGAAGCCGCCGATGGCGATCGCCGGGCGGTTGGGCGAGGTCGGCCGGTCCGGCACCTGGGCCTGCTCGATCACCTCGAAGCGCTCGGCCTGACGGTTGACCTCGAGCTTCTCGCCGGTGGCCGCGAAGGACTGCTTGCGCACCGCCTCGTGGAAGCGGATCTTCAGATCGTCCTCGCGGCGCTGCAGCGCATTGAGCGCCATCGCGACCTCGGGGGTGCGCTCGATGGAGGTCTCGAGCGCGCGCTCGCGGGCCTCGTCTCGCGCCGCCTCCTCCTCGAGGAGCTGGATCTCGGTCTCCAGCGCGCGGAGCTGGCGCTCGAGCCCGGACTTGATGCGGTTGGCCCGGTCGGTGGCGCTCTCGAGCACGGCGGTCGGGTCGACCTCGCGCAGGTTCGCCTCCATCTGCGCGATGCGGTTCTTCATGGTCCGCACCTTCGGATGGCTGTCGGCATAGAGGCTCTGGGCCCGCACGAGCTCGTGGCGCAGGGTCTGCAGGTCGCGCTCCTGCGGCGACATCGTCTCGCCGGTCGCATCGGCATAGCGGCCGGTGCTGAGCGCGGTCTGGATCACCTGGCGCTGCTCGACGAGCTTCAGCATCTTGGCCTTGCGGTCGAAGCGGCGCTCGCGGATCGAGCTCAGCTCGCGGCGGCGGAATTCGAGGCTGTCGGGCAGGGCGAGCTGGTTGGCGGCCCGGAAATCGGCGAGCTCGGCCTCGACACGGACCAGCTCCTCCTCGATCTGCGCCACCTCTTCCTTGAAGAAGTCATGCGTCTGCGAGGCGCGGGCGCTGCGCGCGCGGATGTTCTGCTCGAGCACCGTGGTGACGAACTCGTTGGTGATCCGGGCGGCGCGCTTGGGGTCGCTGTCGCGGTAGGAGATGGTGAAGGCCGCGACCACGCCGCGCTGGCCGCTCACCTCGATGCGGCGCAGCGTGGTGGACTGGCGCATCAGGTCCACCTTGGCGGATTTCGAGAGGTCCGCGCGCTCCTCGTAGAGATTGAGCCGGTCGATCAGCCCGAGCAGGTTGGACCGGGTCATCAGCCGCTGCTGGATCAGCTCGAGCCGCTCGGTGGCGGTGGCGGTGACGGTGGACCGCGCGAGCGCGCCGGGGATCTGCTGGCTCTCGATCAGGATCTTCGCGGTCGCGACATAGGTCGGCGGGATGAAATAGGCGAGCAGGAAGGCGAGGCCGCTGAACACCACCACGATCGAGACGATCATGACGGCGCGGCGGCGGATCATCCTCAGGATGTCCTTCAGCTTGATCGAGGCTTCCATGACGATCCTCTCCTCAGGGCGCCTGCGCGGCGGGGCGCCGCGTCAGTGCGACTGGCTCACGAGCACCGGGGACCGGCCGAGCGGCTTGAACTTGTCGAAGATGCCGTGCTTCTCGACACCCGCCAGGAAGTCGCGCAGCACCTCCTCGGTGATCGTCTTCTGGTCGTCGGAAAACCCGTAGACCAGGCAGAGATCGCACAGCGAGTTCACCAGGCGCGGGATGCCGCCGGTCGCCTCATGGATCAGCTCGCAGGTCCGCCGCGGAAAAATCTGCCAGCGCGCGCCGGCGATTTCAAGCCGGCGCTGGATGTAGTCGTAGACATCCTCGGCACCGAGCGCCTCGATGTGGAAATCGGCGGCGATGCGCTGCACCACCTGCACCAGCTCGGGCCGGCGCAGCAGGTCGCGCAGCTGCGGCTGGCCGACGAGGATGATCTGCAGCAGCTCGTCCTTGTCGGCGTTGATGTTGGAGAGCATCCGCAGCTCCTCGAGCGAGGCGGGCGACATGTTCTGCGCCTCGTCGACGATCAGGATCGAGCGCTTGCCCTCGGCATAGTTCTCGATCAGGAATTCCTGGAAGCGCTGGAAGTTGCGCACATAGGAGACATCCTCGAACGACTGGTCGAAGGACATCATCACCCAGTGCAGCAGGTCGCCGCGGCCCTCCTGCATGTTGGAGACGAGGCCCACCACCACGTCCTCCGGCAGCTCGTTCATCAGGTGCCGGAGCAGGGTGGTCTTGCCGCTGCCGATCTCGCCGGTGATCACCGTGAGCGGGGCCCGGCTGGTCACGCCATAGCGCAGCATGGTGAAGGCGAGCGTGTGGGTGTTGGACCAGTACAGGAAGTCCGGGTCCGCCGTCATCAGGAACGGGCGGTGCTTCAACTCGTAAAAGGCTTCGTACATGTCTTGCCGGTCCTTTTCCCGCCGCTCACTCGGCGGCGGGCTTGGGCTCGAGGCTGTCGAGCCTTGCCTGGGCGCCGGCGATCTGCGGCACCTCGCGTTCGCCCGCCAGCTCGATCGCACGCGACAGTCGCACCCGCGCCCCCTCCGTGTCGCCGGTCTCGGCGAGCACCACACCGAGATGATATTGCACGATCGGGTTATTGGGGAGTTTCTTTGCGGCCTGCTCGAGCACGTCGCGCGCGCCGCGGGCATCGCCGCGCAGGAACATCAGCCAGCCATAGGTGTCCTGGAAATGCGGCACCTCGGTGTCGCGCAGGCGCTTGGCGATCACGAAGGCGCGGTCGATCTGCTCCTCGCTCGGGTTGTTGTCGGTCATCAGGCTGGCGAGGTTGTTGGCGATCACCTCGGAATCCGGCTGCCGGTCGAACAGCACCTGGTACTCGGCTATGGCGGCGTCGATCCGCCCGGTCTGCTCGAGCAGCATGGCGTTGTTGAGCCGCAGGGTGTTGTTGTCGGTCTCCTCGATGCCGAGCTGCAGCGCCTTCTCGGCGACCTCGCGCTCGCCCTTGAGCAGGTGGTAGCGGAACAGCGCGAGATGGTTCATCGGCTGCGTCGGATCGGCGGCCACGGCCTCGCGGAACATGCGGCCGGCAGCGTCGGTGTCGCCCTCCACCATCGCCAGCGTGCCCTTCAGCCGGATCGCGCCGGAGGCCGCCGGGTTCTCCGCCAGCGCCTCGTCGACGACGGCCTTCGCGGCCTCCAGATCGTCGTTGCGCAGATGCGTGGCGACGAGCGCCGCGAGATAGCTGCTGCGGCCCCCGCCGGATTCGGCGCTGCTCGCCTCGAGAAGCCGGATGGTCTCGTCATAGCGCTTCTGGCCGGCCAGGGCGGCGGCCATCAGCCGGTCGGCCAGCTCGCTGGTCTCCTCGTTCTCGCCCAGCGCCTCGGCGATCCGCTCGACGCCCTTGTAGTCGCGCCGGCGCAGCTTGACCCGGGCCAGCGCCTCGACCAGCCGGATCTCGCCGCGCCGCTTCGACAGCGCATCGGTGATGACGCCCTCGGCGACCTCCATCCGGCCCTCGCCCATCAGGTGGCTGGCATAGTCGAGCACCGGCGAGACCGCGTGGTCGGAGACCTGCACCGCCTTGGCCTTGCGCTCGGCGGCGAGGTCCTTGCTGCCGTTGCGCTCATAGGCGACCGCGAGCAGCCGGATGGTCTCGAGATCCTCCGGCGCCTCGGCCTCCGCGGCGCGCAGGTCGCGGATCGCGGCATCGTAGTCCTCGGCCTCGATCTGCAGCCGGCCGCGCAGGGTCAGCGCCTTGGCGTGGGTCGGGTCGGTCGCCAGCACCTCGTCGATCAGCGTCGCGGCGGCGGCGTTGTCGTTGCGCGAGATGGCGAGGCGGGCCAGCCCCAGGCGGGCGGTCTGCAACACCTCCTCGTCGTTCTCCATGGTGACCAGGAGCCGCTTCAGCCGGCGCTCGGCATCGTCGAACTTGTCCTGCTGGATCTCGACATCGACCATGGCGAGCTCCAGCGTGCCGACGGCCGGGCTGTCCTTGCGCAGCTCGATCAGGCGCTTGAGCTCGGCGATGCCGGCCTCCGCGCCCTCGGTGGCGATGACCATGCGCACCAGATCGAGCTGGCGGTCGGTGTCGTCGGGGGCGAGCTCGGAGATCCGGCGCAGCGAGGCCTCGGCCTCCGCCGCCTTGTTGTTGCGTAGCTGCCAGCGGGCGAGGGAATCCCAGAAGGAGAGCTCCTCCGGGTCGAGCTCGGTCAGGCGCTTCAGCGTCTCGCCGAGCTCCGCCTCGCGCTTCAGCTCGGACAGCAGGTTGAGCTTGAAGAGCTGGACGCGGATGTTGTCCGGCTCCACCCGCTCGCCCTCGAGGGTCTGCTCGAGCGCCTTCTCGCTGTCGTCCTCGCGCCGCGAGATGGCGGCGAGCACGATCCAGGCGTCGCCGTTGTCGGGATCGAGCTCCAGCGCCCGGTCGGCCTTGGCCTTGGCCTTCTCCATTTCGCCGACACGCATCGCCACCACCGCCTCGAGGGTGACCACACGCACGTCGTCGGGCGCGAGCTGCGCCGCCGCCACCGTGGAGGTCAGCGCCGGCTCGGTCTCGTTGAAGGCCAGCATGATCTGCGCCAGCCGCAGATGCGCGTCGAGCTGCGAGGCATCGAGCGAGATCACCTTGCGGTACTGGAACACGGCGGCGGAGAAGTTGTCCTGCTGCTCGTAATACTTGCCGAGCTCGAGGTTGGCGCCGACATGATTGTCGTTGAGCTTGATCGCGTTGCGGAACTCGAGGCTCGCCTTCACCGCCTGATCCTGCTCCAGCAGCTCGATGCCGTTCTGGTAGTGCTTCTCGGCGCGCTCCTCGACGCTGTCGCAGGCGGCGAGCGCAAAGGCGCAGATCAGCCCCAGGATCAGGCCGCGGACAATGGCGCCATAGCGCCGGTAGGCCGAGCGGTGGATCAGGAGAGAAGCGGTTTGCGTCATGCTCTGGGCTCCCTTCGGCAGGCCGTCAATTCCACGACGTTCGGACAAGGCGCGCCGTTCACCATACCGAAACGTCTATCCGCGAAACCGGCGGACGGATGCAAGCTATGGGCTGCTATATCCAAAAACTTCCTTGCCGCATAGCACCATCGCTGGACGATGGCGCATTTTGCAGCATGGGCGCGTTGTTTTGATCCCAGTATAGGACAGCCCCGCAAATGCGCCTGTGGGTTGATTATTCCGGCAGGTGCATGCGCAGCTCGGGAATTGCCAGGCCGAGCATCCGGCGCAGCCGCTCGGCGCCCTCGGCCTCGCTCTCGCCGGCTGCCAGCGGGGTGATCAGGCGCACCAGCGCGCCCTCGGTGCGGCCCGAGGTCAGGCTGTCGACCACCGTATAGAACTTCGCCGCATAGTCGCTGGTGAGCCGCCGGCCGGCCTGCTGGAAATAGTAATACACCATCTGCCGCGCGCTGCCCTTGCGGATGATCGCGCGGTTGACCGGGATCACCGTGCCGTCGTCGATGGTGATCTCGGCGCGCTGCCAGGCGTTCACCTCCCAGCCGCCGCTCGGCAGGCAGACCTCGGGCGAATGGATGCCGCTGCCTTCGGTCAGCTTGTCGTAATAGGCGATCCAGAGATCCACCGGCTCGCGCTCGGTCTGGTTGATGTAGGTCCGGCCGAGATAGTCGTCGGCGCGCAGCACCTGCAGGATGTTGGAGGAGACCGGCCGCTCCACGCTCTCCCAGCTGCCGAGCGCGTTGGGGAACTGCACCAGCGGCGCGCGCTCCGGAACCACGGGCTGGGGCTTCGGCGTGAACTGCCAGACCGCCGCCGCCAGCGCGGTGACACCGAGCGCCGCGATCAGCCCGGTGGTGACCGGGATCGCGAGATAGCGCCGGATCTGCGCGCCGAGCCCGTCGAAATCGAGGTCGATCGATTCCGAGAGCGGCTTCGGATCGGGCTGCAGCCGCTGCATCCCCGCGGCGAGGCCGAACAGGATCGCCACGCAGGCGATGAAGATCACCCAGCCCTCGAAGGCGTGCAGGAAGCCCTCGGCCATCTCGATGCCCCAGAGATCCACCGTGACCCCGATGATGCCGATGCGCAGCGAGTTCATCAGCACGGTGATCGGCGCCGCCGAGAGCAGCAGCACGATCTTGTGCCAGCGCGGGCCGGTGTAGAGCACGCCGAAGACATAGGAGAAGCTCATCACCGGGAAGAGGTAGCGCAGCCCCGAGCAGGCCTCGGCCACCTGCAGCCGGTAGACGCCGAGATCGATCACGTTGCCGTCGAGGAAGACCGGGATGCCGAGCGCCGAGATCACGTCGACGCCGATCCGCGAGGACACCATCTGCAGCCAGATCGAGAGCGGCCAGTAGATGAAGTTGGGCAGCGGCAGCATGAAGATCAGGTGCAGCACCGAGGGCCAGAAATACCAGCCGCGGCGTGCGCCGAAGAGGGTGAGCACGGTGCCGCCGATCCAGAGGATCATCGCATAGGTGACGATGTCGGGTATGCGCACCAGGAGGCCGAGCAGCCCGACGAGGATCGCCAGGATCACCACCGCCACGCCGGGGGCGCGGTCGGTCACCGGGCCGGCCGAGGGCGGCACCGACTTCATCTCGCGCATGAACATGTAGAGCGAGAGCAGCGGGATGATCGGCCCGTGGCTGTATTCCGGCACCTGCCAGGCGAAGATCAGCGCGTCGATGCCGTAGGAGAAGAAGAACAGCCCGGCCAGCAGGTGCAGCGACATGAGCAGGCTGCCGCCCGAGACGGCCCAGCCACCGGCTGCAAGCCCGCCGCCCGTCGGTCCAGACTGATCGACCATCGCTCCACCCCTCCGTCACCCGGTCCGGCCGCACCCTGCCGCCGACGATCGCGACCGGCAGACGGGCGTTCCCGCACGTCCCCGTGCTGTACCGGCTGGGCCATGGTAAATCAATCTTGCCGGGAACTTGCGGGCTGAATTCTCGCGCTGCTGTGAAGCAATTTGGCTTGCGCGGCGCGCTGCGGATTGTCTTGCCGGTGCGGATGCCCATCTGGGAATCGAGGGGGCGGTGGAGGCGGCGATGGATCTCGCACGACAGATCGACATCTATTGCGAGCGCGTCGGCGCGGCCTTCTGGGCCGAGCCGCTGAACGCGCTCACCAACCTCGCCTTCGTGGCGGCGGGGATCGCGGCGCTCTGGCTGCAGGGGCGCACAGGCGGGGCCGGGCCGCGGCGCGAGCTCACCGCCGGCGCGCTGATGGCGGCCGGGCTGATCGCCGGCTTCGCGCACACCATCGGCCTGCTCTGGGCGCTCGGCGCCGGGCCGCTCTACACGCCGCTGGTGCTGCCGGCCTATGCGGTCTCGATGCTCTTCGTGGGCGCCGGGCTCTGCGCGATGCCGCGCCTCATGGCCGACCCGGCGCCGGACTGGGCGGTGGCCTGGCTCGCGGGCAACGCCGTGGTGGTGGGGATCGGTTCCTTCCTGTTCCACACCTATGCGACACCCTGGGCCGGGTTTGCCGATACCGGGCCGATCATGCTCTTCATCTTCGGCTATTTCGCGGTGGCGATGCTGCGCTTCGGCGGGCTCGGGCGCGGCGCGGCGGCGGCGGCGACGCTCGGCTTCCTCGCCGCCTCGGTGCTGCTGTCGCGCGGGATTTCCTCGGGGCTCGGCCCCTATGCCGGGCCGTCGGCGGGCTATTACCCGGCGCTGGTCGGGTTGCTGGCGGTCGGGCTCTGGCTCGACATCGGCCGCGGCCATGCCGCCGGCGGGCAACTGATCCGGGCGGCGGGGCTCTTCGCCGCCTCGCTCGGCTTCCGCTCGGTCGACGGGCCGCTCTGCGACTGGCTGCCGATCGGCACGCACTGGCTCTGGCATCTCTGCAACGGGCTGCTGTTCTGGCTGCTGCTGCGGGCGGTGGTGCGGCACGGGCCGGTGCCCCTGCGGCAGGCTGCGGCCGCGGCGCTCCGCGCGGCGGCCTGAGCGGGCGCGGCCTTGCGGCGCGCGCGCCGCGGCGCTACGAGGGGGCACCCATCTCCGGAGGCGCCCGATGAAGCTCGCAGTCTATGTCACCCTCAAGCCCGGCGTGCTCGACCCGCAGGGCGCCGCGATCTCGCAGGCCCTGGCCGGCCTCGGCTTCGACGGCGTCCAGGGCGTCCGCCAGGGCAAGCTGATCGAGCTCGACCTCGCCGAGGAGGATCGTGACCGCGCCGTCGAGACCGCCACCCGGATGTGCGAGAAGCTGCTGGCCAACACGGTGATCGAGACCTACCGCATCGAGCCCGCCGAGCCGGCCTGATGCGCGCGGCGCTGCTGACCGCGTATCGCGCGCCGCTCGAGATCGCCGATCTGCCCGATCCGGACTGCCCGGCCGACGGCGTGGTGCTGCGGCTCTCGGCCTGCGGCGTCTGCCGCTCCGACTGGCACGCCTGGGGCGGCGCCGACCCGGACATCGCGCTGCCGCAGGTGCTCGGCCACGAATATTGCGGCGTGGTGGAGGAGGCCGGCCCGCAGGTGACCGGCTGGCGCCGTGGCGATGCCGCGATCGCCCCCTTCATCCTGGCCTGCGGGCGCTGCGCCGACTGCGCGGCGGGAAACCAGACCGTCTGCGGCTCACAGATCGTGCCGGGCTTCACCGCACCCGGCGCCTTCGCGGCGCGCATCGCGGTGCCGCGGGCCGATGCCAATCTCGCGCCGCTGCCGGAGGGGCTCGACCCTGCGGTCGCCGCCGCCCTCGGCTGCCGCGTCACCACCGCCTGGCAGGCGCTGACCGGGCGCGCCGGGCTGATGGCCGGAGAGTGGCTCGCGGTGCATGGCACCGGCGGGGTCGGGCTCTCGGCGGTGATGCTGGGCGTCGCGCTCGGCGCGCGGGTGGTGGCGGTGGACATCCAGCCGGAGAAGCTCGCCCTTGCGGAACGCCTCGGCGCGGCGGCCGTCGTGGATGCCCGCGCCGGCGACGCGGCGGAGGCGATCCGCGAGCGCACCGGCGGCGGGGCGCATGTCTCGATCGAGGCGCTCGGCATCGCGGCCACCACCGAGGCCTCGCTGGCCTGCCTGCGCCCGCTCGGCCGGCATGTGCAGATCGGCATGCCGGCCGGCGAGAGCGCGCGCATGACGCTGCCGATGGACCTGGTCTATTCCCGCCAGCTCGTGCTCTACGGCACGCGGGGGATGCCGGCCTGGCGCTATCCGGCGCTGTTCCGCCTGCTCGAGGGCGGCCGCGTGCCGCTGGACATGCTGGTAACCCGGCGGATCGGGCTCGAGGGCGTCTCGGCCGAGCTTGCCGCGATGGACGGGCCGACGCCGCCGGGCGTGGCCGTCGTCACCCGGTTCTGAGGCGCGGCGATGGCCAAGGGATGGCTCCGGCGCCTCGTGCCGTTTCCCCGGCGCGCGACGCTGCGGCGCTGGTTCCCGAGCTTCGAGACCCGCAACATCGCCCATCTGATCGCGCGCTCCGGGGCGGATCTGCTTGTCGATGCCGGCGCCAACGAGGGCCAGTTCGCGCGCCGGATGCGCGCCGCCGGGCTCGGCCTGCCGATCCTCTCGGTGGAGCCGCTGGCCGGGCCGCATGGCGTGCTCTCGGCCCATGCCGCGCGCGATCCGGCCTGGCAGGTGGCGCCGCGCCTCGCGCTCGGGGGCAGCGCCGGGCGGGCGGTGCTGCACCGCTATGCCGATCACACGCTCTCCTCGGTGCTGGCGCCGCATCCGCGCGCGGCCGGCAGCCCGGCCCTCGGCATCGAGGGCACCGAGGAGGTGGAGCGGATCACGCTCGATGCGCTGCTCGCGGCGCATGCCCCGGCGGCCCGCCGGCCGTTCCTAAAGCTCGACGTGCAGGGCGCCGAGCTCGATATCCTGGCGGGCGCGCCGGCGGCGCTCTCCGCTGCGCCCGGGCTGCTGGTGGAGCTGCCGCTGATGCCGTCCTATGCCGGGGAGCCGGGCTATCTCGAGATCCTCGGGGCCCTCGACAGCGCCGGTTTCGTGCCGGTATATTGCGCCCGCGTCGTCGCCCGGCGCCGGCTCGGCCCCTGGCTGCAGATGGATTGCCTCCTGCTGCGACGGGACGGGATCTGAGCCGCTCCGCCCGCCGGCCCTATCGAGGAGACCCCCCATGCGCGCCGCCGTCATCGTCTTCCCCGGCTCCAACTGCGACCGCGACATGGCCGTCGCGCTGGAAGCCGCCGCCGGCCGCCCGCCGGCGATGGTCTGGCACAAGGAGACGGCGCTGCCCGAGGGCATCGACCTCGTGGCGCTTCCGGGCGGCTTCTCCTTCGGCGATTATCTGCGCTGCGGCGCGATCGCGGCCCGCGCGCCGATCATGGCTGCGGTGCGAGCCCATGCGGCGGCTGGGGGCATGGTGCTCGGCGTCTGCAACGGCTGGCAGGTGCTGATCGAGGCGGGGCTGCTGCCCGGCGCGCTGATGCGCAACGCCTCGCTGAAATTCGTCTGCCGCGACGTGCATCTGGCCGTCGGCACCCGGGCCAGCCCGTTCACGCAGGGCTTCGGCAACGGCGCGGTGGTGCGCTTCCCCGTCGCCCATCACGACGGCGCCTTCGTCGCCGACGAACGCCTGCGGGTTCGCCTCGCCGAGGAGGACCGCGTGGCGTTCCGCTATACCGACGCCGCCGGCAAGCCGGCGCCGGCCGCCAATCCCAACGGCTCGACCGACAACATTGCCGGGGTGCTCTCGGAGAACCGCCGGGTGCTGGGCATGATGCCGCATCCCGAGCGGCTCGCCGATCCGGCCCTCGGCGGCAAGGACGGGGCGCAGCTCTTCGCGAGCCTCGCGGCCAGCCTCGAGGCGGCCTGATGGCCCACCGGGCCTTTCGGGCCGGGGCGGCGCTGGCGCTCGCCGGGCTGCTGTCGGCCTGTGCCGCGACATCGCCCGATCCCGCGCCCGTGGCGGCGCCGGAGCCCGCGGCACCGCCCGCGGCACCGCCCGCGGCCCGGCCGGCCTTCGATGTCCAGCCGCCGCTGCTCGGCCCGGTGCTGGCGCCGCAGAGCCTGCCGGCGCCGGCCTCGATCACCCGGGAGCGGGTGGAGCGCCTCGCCGTCGCCTGCTGGCTCGACGACGAGCTCGCCGCCGAGATCATGCTGGTGGACCGCCGCACCGGCGACATCGTCGCCGCCGGGGAGACCGGCGAGCTGCTGCGCATCGGCTTCGCCGCCGCCGGCCCGCTGGAGACCGCGGTGCAGCTCTCCGGCCCGGCGCTCGCCGACGCCGGGCGGGCAGGGCGCATGAGCCGGGCCCTGGCCAACGCGCTCGAGGGCGAGCGGCCCGCCTGCTGAGCCGCGGGCCCGCATCAGAGCATCACGCAAACCTGCTTCGCCCGCCTTTCCCAGCCCCGGGGGATCGGCTAGAAGGCGGGCGTTGCCAGCCGGGAGGCCGCCATGCACGAGACCGCACGCAAGGAACCGCTCCGCCGGGAGCCCGATGTCACCCAGGCGCTTGCCGCCGATCACGGGCTGAAACCCGACGAGTACCAGCGGATCCTCGATCTGCTCGGGCGCACGCCGAGCTTCACCGAGCTCGGCATCTTCTCGGCGATGTGGAACGAACATTGTTCCTACAAGTCGTCGAAAATCCACCTGCGAACTTTGCCGACCGAGGGCCCGCAGGTGATCTGCGGCCCGGGCGAGAATGCCGGCATCGTCGATATCGGCGACGGGCAGGCGGTGGTCTTCAAGATGGAGAGCCACAACCACCCCTCCTTCATCGAGCCCTACCAGGGCGCGGCGACCGGCGTCGGGGGCATCCTGCGCGATGTCTTCACCATGGGCGCGCGGCCGATCGCGGCGATGAACGCGCTCTCCTTCGGCGCGCCGGACCATCCCAGGACCCGGCGCCTGCTCGCCGGCGTGGTGGAGGGCATCGGCGGCTACGGCAATGCCTTCGGCGTGCCGACGGTGGGAGGCGAGCTGCGCTTTCACCCCGCCTATAACGGCAACTGCCTGGTCAACGCCTTCGCGGCGGGCCTCGCCGATGCCGACAGGATCTTCTACTCCGCCGCCAGCGGCGTCGGCCGCCCGGTGGTCTATCTCGGCGCCAAGACCGGGCGCGACGGCGTCGGCGGCGCCACCATGGCCTCGGCGGAGTTCGGCGAGGATGCCGAGGAGAAGCGGCCCACCGTGCAGGTCGGCGATCCGTTCACCGAGAAGCGGCTGCTGGAGGCCTGCCTCGAGCTGATGGCCACCGGCGCGGTCGTCTCGATCCAGGACATGGGCGCGGCCGGGCTCACCTGCTCGGCGGTGGAGATGGGCGACAAGGGCGATCTCGGCGTCGCGCTCGACCTCGACGCGGTGCCCTGCCGCGAGGCGCACATGTCGGCCTACGAGATGATGCTCTCCGAGAGCCAGGAGCGGATGCTCATGGTGCTCGACCCGGAGAAGGAGGCCGAGGCGCGCGCGGTCTTCGAGAAATGGGATCTCGACTTCGCCGTGGTCGGCGAGACCATCGCGGAGGACCGGTTCCTCGTGCGCCACGGCGGCGAGGTGAAGGCCGACCTGCCGCTGAAGGCGCTCTCCGGCGAGGCCCCGGTCTATGACCGCCCCTGGACCGAAACTGCGCCGCCGCCGCCGCTCGGCGAGATCCCGGCGATCGACCCGGCCGAGGCGCTGCTGCGGCTGATGGGCAGCCCGGCGCTCTGCAGCCGCGCCTGGGTCTGGGAGCAGTATGACCACATGGTGCTGGCCGACACCGTCGTCCGCCCCGGCAGCGATGCCGCGGTGGTGCGCGTGCATGGCACGGAAAAGGCGCTGGCCTTCACCGCGGATGTGACGCCGCGCTATTGCAGGGCCGATCCGCTGCAGGGCGGGCGGCAGGCGGTGGCCGAGGCGTTCCGCAACCTCTGCGCCACCGGCGCGCGGCCGCTCGCGGTGACCGACAACCTGAATTTTGGCAACCCGGAGCGGCCCGAGATCATGGGCCAGTTCGTCGGCTGCATCCGGGGCCTCGGCGAGGCCTGCCGGGCGCTCGACATGCCGGTCGTCTCGGGCAATGTCAGCCTCTACAACGAGACCGAGGGACAGGCGATCCTGCCGACGCCGACGATCGGCGCGGTGGGGCTGCTGGAGTCCCTCGACCAGGTGATCCCGATGGCGCCCGGCGACGGCGCGACGCTGATGCTGCTCGGCCCGGTGACCGGGCATCTCGGGCAGTCGGCGCTGCTCTGGGAGCTCTGGGGCCGCGAGGAGGGCGCCGCGCCGCCGGTGGATCTCGATGCCGAGCGGCGTGCCGGCGAGTTCGTCCGCAGCCTGCGCGACAAGGGGCTGATCTCGGCAGCGCACGACCTTTCCGATGGCGGGCTCGCGGTGGCGGCGGCCGAGATGGCACTGGCCGCGGGCCGGGGCGTCGCGCTGGACCAGCGCTCGGACCTGCCGGCGCTGGGCTGGTTCTTCGGCGAGGAGCAGGGGCGCTATCTCGTGGCGGCCACCGGCGAGGAGGCCGCGGCGGAGATCGCCCGTGCCGGGCGCATCGCCGGCGTGCCGGTGGCGCGGGTCGGCGAGATCGGCGGCGACACCGTGGCGCTCGGCGAATCGCGGCTCAAGCTTGCCGCGCTGCGCGAGGCCTGGTCCGGCGGGCTCGCCCGCCTGATGGGCGAGGACGCGGCCGGCTGACGGCCGGGGAGCCCTAGGGAAGCCCTATCCGGCGGCGTATTTCTCGAGGAACGCCGCCGCCGGCAGGCGGCGCAGATCCGGCAGTGCCCGGCGCAGGCGGTCGTGGTCCCAGTCCCACCAGGCGAGGCGGATCAGCCCTGCGGCGATCTCCTCGGGGTGGCGCGCGCGGATCGGCCGGGCCGGGTTGCCGCCGACGATGGCATAGTCCGGCACGTCCTTCGTGACCACCGCGCCCATCGCCACCACGGCGCCGTGGCCGATGCGGACCTCCGGCCTGATCATCGCCATGTGGCCGATCCAGACGTCATGGCCGATCACGACCCGCCGTGCCGCGCGCGCCGCGAAGAAGGCCTCGTCGTCGGCGGCATCGTCCCAGTAGCTCGCCGAGCGGTAGAGCATGTGGTGCTGGCAGGCGAGATGCATCGGATGGTCGGTCGCGCCGATGCGCACGAAGCTCGCGATGTTGGCGAACTTTCCGATCTCGGCATTGGCGATGTCGCAGAACCGCTCCGCATAGGAATAGGCGCCGAGCTCGGAATTGAGCAGCCGGGTGCCCTCGCAGAGCTGGGTATAGGGCCCGAGGGTCGCGTTCTCGACCGTGCAGCCCGGCTGGATCTCGGGCTCGATGGAAAACCGCGCCACTCAGCCCCCCTGGATCAGGCGCCGCCGCAGCCAGCCCGAGAGCTGGTCCATCAGGATCACCACCACGATGGTCAGCGAGATGATGTAGAGCGTGTTCTCCCAGTCCTTCGAGGTTCGCATGGTCTCCACCAGAACGAGGCCGATCCCGCCCGCGCCGAGGGCGCCGATCACGGTCGCCGAGCGGGTGTTCGCCTCGAGATAGTACAGCGTCTGGCTGATGAAGACAGGCAGGATCTGCGGCAGCACGCCGAAGCGCATGCGCTGCAGCCGGCCCGCGCCGGTGGCGCGCACGCCCTCGACCTGCCTGTTGTCGATGTTCTCCAGCGCCTCTGAGAACAGCTTGCCGAGGGTGCCGGTATCGGTGATCGCGATCGCCAGCGCGCCGGTCAGCGGCCCGAGCCCGAAGGCCCGGATGAAGATCAGCGACCAGATCAGGTTGTCGATCCCGCGCACGAAGTCGAAGACGCGCCGCACCGCGAAGCGCACCGCCATCGAGGGGGTGAAGTTGCGCGCCGCGAGGAAGGCCAGCGGCAGGCCGAGCAGCACCGCGGTGAGCGTGCCGAGCACCGCCATCATGATGGTCTCGAGCAGCGCGACGAAGACATGGCCATGCTGCCAGTCCGGGTTCTCCCAGAAGCTGCGGAAGATGAAGCCGGCGTTTGAGATCTCCGGATCGATCCGCTCGTCGGACATCGCGAGGCCCCAGAGCCCGCGCCAGGAATAGCCGTTGAGCACGCTGTCGAAGGGGAACCAGAAGTTCTCCCAGCCCCAGAAATAGCGGTGCACCTCGATCTTGGTGCGGGTGATCTGCAGACGCCGGCTGACGGTGGGCCGGGCGTCGAGCTTCACCTCGCGGATGCTCGCCCAGTCCGGCACCAGGCCCTCGGGGAGGAGATCGGCAAGCCCGGTCTGCGCGGGATGGCGGATCACCGCGCCATCGGGGGTGACGGTCTCGTAGCGCTCGTCCGGCAGGTGCCGGATCACCGTGCCGTCGGCGAGGCGGCTCTCGATGGCGTCGCCGACCGGGCGGGCGATCACCGAGCCGTCGGGCAGCAGGGTCTCGACCCCGCGCTCGTGCGCCCGCGCCCGGAGCGTGCCATAGCCCGGCACGGTGAAGCTGACGCTGCTGCCCTCGATCACCGCCGCATAGCCGTCGCCGAGATCGATCCGGGCGCCGTCGCCGGTCGGCACCACCCAGTCGGGCGGCGTGTCGTAGGTGGCGGTGCGCTCGCCCTCGACCGAGACCTCGAGCCCGCCGCGGCGCAGGTTCTGCTCGACATGCACCTTGTGCTTGACGGAATCGACGCCGAGCAGCAGCGCGCGCTCGGGCCGGGCGCGCTCGATCAGGTCGCCGATGCCGAAGGCCAGTCCGGCATAGACGAGATAGCCGATCACCAGGGCGAGCAGGCCGAAGCCGAGCAGCACGCGGCGGCGCAGCATCCGCGCCGCGGCCGGTGCCAGGTCCACCGGCGCCACGAGGGACAGGGTCATCGCGCGCCCTCCGGTCCGCCGGTCAGCCGTGCCCGCAGCACCGAGGAGACCTGGTCGATCGCCATGATGGAGAGGAACAGCAGCACGAAGAGCGCCGCCGTCTCGTCGCCGGCGCCCTGGCCCCAGCCGATGGTGCGGCGCAGCTCCGCGCCGATCCCGCCGGCGCCGACGAAGCCGAGGATCGCCGAGGCACGCACGTTGATCTCGAGGCGCAGCAGGAAATAGCTCAGGAAGTTCGGCGCCACCTGCGGCAGCACGCCGTAGCGGATGCGGCTGGTCCAGCCGGCGCCGACGGCGCGCAGACCCTCGACCGGCCGCTGGTCGATGTTCTCGGTGACCTCGGAGAACAGCTTGCCGAGCGCGCCCGAGGTGTGGAACGCGACCGCGATCATCGCCGGCACCGGCGAGGTGCCGAGCACGAAGATCAGGAACAGCGCGACGATCA
The DNA here is from genome assembly GCF_030270585.1 of Paralimibaculum aggregatum. Lineage (GTDB taxonomy): Bacteria > Pseudomonadota > Alphaproteobacteria > Rhodobacterales > Rhodobacteraceae > Thermohalobaculum > Thermohalobaculum aggregatum. The sequence continues at coordinate 63,908 of NZ_BSYI01000017.1, read as the reverse complement.
GCTCGGGAAAGGCGCGCATGACATCCATCATCCGGCGCACGACCGTCACGATCCAGCCCGGCACCCCGAGATTGCGGGTGGAGACGAAGGCGAGCACCATCGCGAGCGCACCGCCGAGCAGCGTCGCGGTGAGCGCGATGTTGAGCGTCTCGATCAGCGCGGGCAGGAACCTGACCAGCAGCCCGAAGAAGGCCGGCCCGGCCTCCCATGCCTCGCGCACGATCTCGGAGGGATAGTCGAAGAACTGGCCGAGCCCGGTGAGGAAACCGCCGGAATTCATCGCGTTGGCCTCGCCATAGCCGGCGACGAGGGTGGCGATGAGCAGCAGCGCGGTCAGCCCGGTATAGATCCGCCGGCGCCGTTCCTGCGCGAAGATCTGCGTCTGCAGGGCGGTCTGCGACATGGGGGGTCTCGGCGCTCCGGAGTGGGGGAGGCGGCGCGGCGGCCGGAGGGTGTGCGGCCCCTCGCGGAGCCGCACCTGCGTCGGGTCAGGAGAGCGCGAGGATCACTCGGATTTCGCCTTGCGGGCGCCGATCACCGAGAGATAGGCCTCGTGCTTGATCGGGGCCAGGCCCTTCACCTCGCCGGCCATCACGCTGTAGGCGCATTCGGGGTCCATCGACTCGAGCGAGGCGACGACACCGGTGACCTCGAGCTTGACCCGCTCCGGCAGCGACTTGCGCAGCACGATCGGGCCCTCGGGGATGACCTTGGATTTCCAGATCTCGCGCAGCTCGGTCATGTCGACGAGGCCGGCATCGGTGGCCTTGCGCAGCGCGCCCGAGTTGTAGCCGTCCTCCCAGGCGCCGAGGCCGTCGGCCCAGGTCACGCCCGCGTCGTAATCGCCGTTGTAGACGCCCACGATGGTCTGCTCATGGCCGCCGGCAAAGACGACATCGCCGAAGAACTCGCCCGGCTTCATCGAGTAGCCCTGCTCGGGGATCTCGATCGACGGGATCAGGTAGCCCGAGGTGGAGTTCGGGTCGCCGAAGGCGAAGGTCCGGCCCTTCATGTCGTCGAGGTTCTCGATGCCCGAGTCGGCGCGGGTGAAGCCGATCGAGTGGTAGCCGTAGGAGCCGTCCACGTTGATCTTCACCAGGATCGGCTCGACGGCGTCCGGGCTGGTCAGGAACACCTTGGCATAGGCCGAGGCGCCGAGCCAGGCCAGGTCGAGCGAGCCGCCGAGCAGGCCCTCGATCACGCCGTTGTAGTCGGCCGGGGCGAAGAGCTTGGTCGGCACGCCGAGCTGCTCCTCGACGGCAACGCGCAGGCACTCGTTGGAGCGCAGGCGGTCGGAGGCGTTCTCGCCGCCGAGCAGGCCGATGCGGAACTCCTCGATGCCGGGCGCGGCCTCGTCGGCGACAGCCGCGGAGCCGAGCGCGATGGTTGCGGCAGCAGCCGCGATCAGAGCCTTGATGGTCATCGGTATCTCCCTCTCTCTCCTGCATCGCCCCGGCGGCGCCGCCGCCCGGGACCGATGGTGATCGTCCGGTCGTGTCAGGCGGTTGCGGCGAGCGCGTCGAGGCTCGTCGAGGTCGCCGCCTCGTTGAACGCGGCGCCGGCGCCATAGATCTCGCGGGCCGCGCTGGTGGTGAGCTCCGAGGCGGCGCCGTCGAACACGATCTCGCCGAGGCGCATCCCGATCACGCGGTCGCAATAGGTGCGGGCGGTGTCGAGCGTGTGCAGGTTGCAGATCACCGTGATGCCCTCGTCCTCGTGGATGCGGCGCAGCGCCTGCATCACGATCTCGGCGTTCATCGGGTCGAGCGAGGCGATCGGCTCGTCGGCCAGGATCATCTTCGGCCGCTGCATCAGCGCGCGGGCGATCGCCACGCGCTGCTGCTGGCCGCCGGAGAGCGCCTCGGCCCGCTTCATCGCGTGCTCGGCGATGCCGAGGCGGTCGAGCGCCGCCAGCGCATCCTCGAGGTCGCGCCGGGCAAAGAGGCCGAAGAGGCTGGCCGCCGTGTTCATGCCGTTGAGCCGGCCGAGCATCACGTTGGTCACCACGTCGAGCCGCGGCACCAGGTTGAACTGCTGGAAGATCATCGCGCAGTCGCGCTGCCAGCGACGCTTGGCGCCGCCGCGCAGCGCCAGCACGTCGGTGCCGTCGACGAGGCAGGCGCCCCCGGTGGCCTCGGTCAGCCGGTTGATCATGCGCAGCAGCGTCGACTTGCCGGCGCCCGAGGGGCCGATGACGCCGAGCATGATCGGCCGGTCCACGGTCGCGGTGAAGCCGCGCACGGCGCGGGCGGTTCCGAATGTCTTGCTCAGCGCTTTGAACTCGATCCGCATCTTGGCCCCCGGCGCCGGTCGGTTTGGGCCTCAGTAGTGGCGGAGGAGCACGATTTTGCGACGCGGCCGTGTCACTTCGGTGACCTGTTGCGCTGCGGCGAGGCTGACCTCAGGCGCTGGCCCGGGCCTTGCCGAGACGGGGCAGGCGTGCCCGCTTGAGCGCCCGGCGGAGCGCCTCGGGCTCCCGGTCGGAGAAGACCTCCGCGAGCACCGCATCGACCTGCGCGGGCGCATCGCTCCAGAGCTCCCAGAGGAAGCTGTCGGGATGACGGGCGGTCAGGCCGAAGGCGGCGAGCCGCCGCGCCGGGAAGTCCCGCAGGTTGAAGGTGAGGAGGAGTTCGGCCTCCGCCGCCGCCGCTGCCGCCAGCACATGCGCGTCGCCGGCATCCGGGAGCCGGATGGTCGCCTCGGTATCGGGGTCCGCCGCGACCAGCGCCTGCGGGAACATGGCGCCGAGCTCGGCCCGCGCGGCCCCGGCCGCAGGCAGGCCCTCCGGCGCCTTCCGGGCGATCGCGCGCAGCCATTCGTCGAGCACCCGCGCCGACCAGAGCGGGCAGAACAGCCCGGCAGCGGCGGTGCCCAGCACCAGGCGCCGGACCTGCGGGGGATAGAGCACGCAGGCGTCGAGAAACACCCGCCGGGCTGCGCTCACGGCTGCATCCGGAAGGTCAGCGCCTTCAGATATCCGGTCTCGGGCAGTGCCATGTGCTGCGGATGGTCGGGCCCCGCGCGCCCCGAGAGCACCAGCGCCGCCTGCCGCCCGGCCGCGCCGATGCCGCCGGTGCAGGCCTCGCGGAAGGCCTCGGCCGAAACCGCCCCCGAACAGGAGCAGAGCACCAGCCAGCCCTCCGGCTCGACCAGCGGCGCCGCCAGCCGCGCCAGCCGGGCATAGGCGCGGAGCCCCGCCTCCAGCGCGCCCTTGTGCGGCGCGAAGGCCGGCGGGTCGCAGATCACCATGCCATAGCGCTCGCCGGCCTCGGCCGCCGCCCGCAGCGCGTCGAAGGCATCCCCCGCGCGGGTCTCGAAACGGTCGGTCACGCCCATCCGGCGCGCGGCCTCCGCCGCCAGGGCGAGCGCCGGCTCCGAGCTGTCCACCGCCACGGCACGCGCGGCGCCGCCGGCGATGCAGGCCAGGCCGAAGCCGCCGACATGGGTAAAGACGTCGAGCACATCGCGCCCGGATGCCAGCGCCGCCGCCGCCGCATGATTGCCGCGCTGGTCGAAATAGAGCCCGGTCTTCTGCCCGCCGGCGAGGTCGGCGAGATAGACCGCGCCGTTCATCGCGACCTCGACCGGGCCGTCGAGCGGGCGGCCGAGCACCTCGAGCCGGGTCTCCAGCCCCTCCAGCCGCCGCGCGCGGGAGGTCGCGCTGATCACCACGGTGGCCGGCGCCAGCACCGCCTCGAGCCCGGCGAGCAGGTCGGGCAGACAGCGCTCGATCCAGGCCGCATTGGGCTGCACCACCACCGCCTCGCCGAAACGGTCGATGACGAGCCCCGGAAACCCGTCGCCCTCGGCATGGACGAGGCGGTAGAACGGCGCGTCGTGGAACGCCTCGCGCAGGCGCAGCGCCGCGCCGAGGCGGGCGGCGAACCAATCCGGGCCGATCTCGGCCTCGGGGTCGGGGTCGATCAGCCGCGCCGCGAGCTGGCTCTGCCCGTTGAAGGCGGCGAGGCCCAGCACCCGGTCGCCCTCGACGAGACGCACGAGGCTGCCGGGCTCGAGCGCCTTGGTGCGCCGGTCCATGGCGATCTCGTCGGCATAGGCCCAGGGCGCGCCCTGCGAAAGGCGGCGGCCCTTGCCGGGGCGGAGCTTCACCGTGGGGCGCGAGGCGGCGGGGTCTGTCGGGCTCTCTGTCATGGGGCCTGCCAATAGGCCCTCCGCCGGCGCCGGGCAATCCCGCAGGCCCGGCGGGCGCAACGAAAAGAGGGCCGCGTGCGCCGCGGCCCCCTCCGTGATCCTTGGGCTGTCCGGACGGTCAGGACCGTCCGCCTCGCGCCGTCAGCAATGGAAAGGAGAATGCTCCTTCCGCAGGCCGGCCGGCGCTTCACCGTTCAGACGCCCAAAGGTCTCACTCGACATTGGACCACCTCCTTTCCGTTGTTGACCACTGCAAGCAGGCTGCCGGATCGCCGCCACGCAAGCAAGCTCTTTCTCCGGCGCGTCGTGCTTCGCCTGCCTCGACATATCGGGTAGAGTGCCGCCGTTCCGCATCCCGTTCCGCGGGCATCCCGTTCACCGACGAAGTTGAGGAGATCGTCACCTTGGCCAAATTTCTGGGAACCAATTTCGACGACTACATATTCGGCACCGTCTTCAACGACGAGATCGAAGGCCGGAACGGCGACGACACCCTGGTCGGCCGCGACGGCGACGACAACCTCGCGGGCCAGGACGGCAACGACGATGTCTATGGCGAGGAGGGCGCCGACACCGTCACCGGCGGCGACAACCGCGACTATCTCGACGGCGGCCCGGGGCCGGACACCCTCGGCGGCGGCAACGGCACCGACACGCTGTTCGGCGGCACCGGCAACGATCTGCTGGGCGGCGACGGCGACCCGGACATCCTCGGCGGCGGGCCGGGCAATGACAGCCTCGTCGGCGGTGCCGGCGACGACACCATGGGCGGCGGCACCGGCAACGACACGCTCGATGGCGGCGACGGCTTCGACACCGCGGTCTTCGATGTCGGATACGGCGAGTACGACAGCCGCCGGATCAACGCGGACACCTTCGAGATCATGCCCGGCGACGGCAGCGAGGACCGGCTGACCTCGGTCGAGCTGGTGCAGTTCGATGGCGGCGTGCTCGAGGTCGGCCCGGCGACCGAGGACGAGGGGCTGGTCTTCCGGCTCTACCAGGGGGCCTATGGCCGCCCGGCCGATGACGGGCTCGACTTCTGGACCGCGCAGCTCGCCGCCGGGGTCTCCGAGCAGGTGGTGGCGGATGCCTTCATCACCAGCCCTGAGTACTACGACCGCTACGGCGAGGACCCGACCGACGAGGACCTGATCGAGCTGCTCTACGAGAACGTGCTCGGGCGCGAGGCGGATCTCGCCGGCAAGGCCTTCTGGCTCGGCCAGCTCGAGGGCGGGCTGGCGCAGGAGGACATGCTGCTGCTCTTCACCGAGAGCCCGGAGAATGTCGAGGCCTACGAGGACGAGCTCGAGGTCGGCCTCTTCTTCATCCAGGACGATCTGGTGATCTGAGCGGGCGGAGGCGTCAGATGCCGTCCGGCTCCGCGATGCCGTGCGCGGCGAAGAAGGTTTCGAGGGTCTCGGGATCGGCGCCTCCGATCACCGCCATGCCGGCCGCGAAGGCGGCCTGCTCCGGCGCATCAAGATAGACGCCGTTGAGATCGAGGAACACGACGGCTGCCAGCCAGGCCAGACGCTTGTTGCCGTCGACCAGCGGATGGCGGGTGGCAATGCCCTCGAACATCAGCGCGGCGAGATGGTGGGGCGATGCGTCCGGCGCGTATTGCTGCGCGAGGCGGGCACGGTCGAACCCGGCGAAGAGATCGTCCGGGCTGCGAATCTGGAGTTCGGCACCGTGCCGAGCCATCAATTCGCGTAGATAGGCGAGAATGGCCTCGGGCTCCGGCCAGTTGTATTCTGTCACTGGCCGAAGAGTTTGAGGGTAAGGGCGTAGCGCGCGCCCATCTTCTCCGCAGAACGGCGGGTGCGCTCATAGGCGCCGTCTGCCTTGGCGACGGTCATGCGGCCGTCCTCCACGGTGACGCTCACCTCGGCGCCGATCTCCGTACCCATGGCTTTGAGCTCGTCCCGGCTGACCGGCACGAAGGCGCCGTTCCCGATCTTCTTGATCTGGGTGGATTTGATGGATTGTGCCGTCTTGCTTCGGGCCAGCACGGATTTCCCGGAGCGAGACACAAGCTTGCCGCGCTTCTTGCCCGTTCGAACAATTTTTGCCTTCTCAGCCAAGGATCGCACTCCGCCGCCCACTCGCAATATATACCAACGTATATACGCGCGCGCAAGTGATCTGGCCTACCTCGTGAACTTCTTGTACTTGATCCGCTTGGGCTCCACGGCGTCGGGGCCGAGGCGGCGGATCTTGTCTTCCTCGTAGGCCTCGAAGTTGCCCTCGAACCACTCGACATGGGCGTCGCCCTCGAAGGCGAGGATATGCGTGCAGATCCGGTCGAGGAAGAAGCGATCGTGGCTGATCACCACCGCGCAGCCGGCGAAGTCCAGCAGCGCGTCCTCGAGCGCGCGCAGCGTCTCGACGTCGAGATCGTTGGTCGGCTCGTCGAGCAGCAGCACGTTGCCGCCGGAGCGCAGCAGCTTGGCCATGTGCACGCGGTTGCGCTCGCCGCCGGAGAGCAGCGAGACCTTCTTCTGCTGGTCGCCGCCCTTGAAGTTGAAGGCGCCGCAATAGGCGCGGGAGTTCATCTCCGCATCGCCGAGGGTGATCACGTCGAGCCCGTCGGAGATCTCCTCCCAGACGGTCTTGTTGGCATCCAGCGCGTCTCGGGACTGGTCGACATAGGCGAGCTGCACGGTGTCGCCGAAGGTGATGCTGCCGGCATCGGGCGTCTCGTCGCCCACCAGCATGCGGAACAGGGTGGACTTGCCGGCGCCGTTCGGCCCGATCACGCCGACGATGCCGCCCGGCGGCAGCGAGAAGGAGAGGTCCTCGATCAGCAGCTTGTCGCCATAGCCCTTGCGCAGGCCCTCGGTCTCGATGACCTTGCCGCCGAGCCGCGGCCCGTTGGGGATGACGATCTGCGCACGGCCGACGCGCTCGCGCTCGGACTGGCCGGCAAGCTCCTCGTAGGCCTTGATGCGGGCCTTCGACTTCGCCTGCCGCGCCTTGGCGCCCTGGCGGATCCATTCCAGCTCGCGCTCCAGGGTCTTCTGGCGCGACTTGTCCTCGCGCGCCTCATGCGCCAGGCGCTTGGCCTTCTGCTCGAGCCAGGCCGAGTAGTTGCCCTCGTAGGGGATGCCGCGGCCGCGGTCGAGCTCGAGGATCCAGCCGGTGATGTCGTCGAGGAAGTAGCGGTCGTGGGTGACGATCAGGCAGGTGCCCTTGTACTCGATGAGGTGCTTCTGCAGCCAGGCGATGGTCTCGGCGTCGAGATGGTTGGTCGGCTCGTCGAGCAGCAGCATGTCCGGCGCCTCGAGCAGCAGCTTGCAGAGCGCGACGCGGCGGCGCTCGCCGCCCGAGAGGGTGTCGACGGATGCGCTGTCCGGCGGGCAGCGCAGCGCCTCCATGGCGATGTCAACCTGGGCGTCGAGATCCCAGAGGTTCTCGGCGTCGATCTCGTCCTGCAGATTGGTCATCTCCTCCATGAGCTCGTCCGAGTAGTCCTCGGCGACCTTCATCGCGACCTCGTTGAAGCGGGTGATCTTGGCCTGCTTCTCGGCCACGCCGAGCATCACGTTGCCGCGCACGTCGAGGCTCTCGTCGAGCTGCGGCTCCTGCGGCAGGTAGCCGACCTTGGCGCCCTTGGCGGCCCAGGCCTCGCCGGTGAAGTCCTTGTCCTGCCCCGCCATGATGCGCAGCAGGGTGGACTTGCCGGCGCCGTTGACGCCGACGACACCGATCTTCACCCCCGGCAGGAAGGAGAGCCGGATGTTCTCGAAGCATTTCTTGCCGCCCGGATAGGTCTTGGAGACGCCATCCATGTGATAGACATACTGATAGCTCGCCATGTCGCGGTTCCCTCATGCGGCCGGGTTTCGGGAGATTGGCCGGCAGAGATAGCCGCCTTCCGCGCGGCGTGCAATGACGTCGCGCGGCAGAACGCACCGGAATGGCGGCTCGGGCGCGAGGCAGCCGCAATCCTGCCCGCCCTGCGCGGCGACCGGGCGGGCCCGCCGCTAGCTGGTGCGCCCCCGGGCCTCGTCGAGCAGCCGGTCGAGGAACTTGTCCGGCAGGTCGAACTCCTCCCGCGCCGCCTCGATCACCCGCGGGTCGAGCACCGGGGGCGAGAGGTCCATGCCCTCCGCGAGCCGGTCGCAGATCAGTGAGATCGCGGCGATGCGGGCGTGCTTCTTGTCCTCGGCGGGGACAACTGTCCAGGGGGCGAAATCGGTGGAGGTGCGCTCCAGCATCTCGTCGATGGCGTCGACATAGGCGTCCCAGCGGCCGCGGTTGCGGAAATCCTCGTAGGACAGCTTCCAGCGCTTCAGCGGATCGCGCAGGCGCTTCTCGAAGCGCTCCCGCTGCTCCTCGCGAGAGATGTGGAAGAAGATCTTGACGATGCGGGCGCCGTCATCCGCCAGCATCCGCTCGAAATCGTTGATCTCGCGATAGGCCGCCTTCCAGCGCTTCTTCGGGGCGAAGCCCTCGACCCGCTCGACCAGCACGCGGCCATACCAGGAGCGGTCGAAGGCCGCGATCGACCCGTTCGGCGGCAGCCGCTCCATGAAGCGGGCGAGGTAATGGCGCTCCTGATAGTATTCCCGCGGGGCGCCGATCGGCCAGACCTTGAAGCTCCGCGGGTCGAGCGCGGCGGAGATGCGCCGGATCGTGCCGCCCTTGCCGGCGGCATCCCAGCCCTCGAAGACCAGCACCGCCTGGCGCTCGGAGAAGAGGTAGGCCTGCTGGATCACCGCGAGCCGGCGCTGCAGATCGAGGAGCAGGCTCTCGTAGCGCTCGCGCGACAGGCTGGGGCTGAGATCGACGGCCGAGAGCGGGCCTGCGGCGGGGGGCTTTGCCATGGGCTGACCTTTGTTGCTGCGGGAGATCAGGCTAGCGAGCCAGCCCGGCAGCGGCAATCGTGCCGGCCCGCCGGAGCGGCCCGGCGCCCGGCGCTGCCGATCCGCGGCGCCCCTGGCACTGGGCCGCACGGCGCGGCAGCGGCGGCCCGGATGGCGCGGCCGGGTGCATCCGCGCGCGGATGCGCGCGCACGCCCGCGCCGGCCTGCGCCTCCTGCCTCCCGCGCCGCCCGCATTCCGTAACCGCCTGCCCGGGAAGGTGTCATTCGAGCGACGAAATTCCCGGATCAGACGCCCGTTGCCATTGACAGCCCGGCCGCCGCACCGTGAATAGGGCGTTCCGGTTTCCACGAGGGGGGGCGCCCATGTTCGTCCGAGGACCACTCGCCATGCCCGGCCAGCGCATCGGCATCCTCGGCGGATCGTTCGATCCCCCGCATCAGGGCCATGTGCACATCACGCGCTGGGCGCTGCGGCGCCTGGCGCTTGACCGTGTCTGGTGGCTCGTCTCGCCCGGCAACCCGCTGAAGGCCGCGGGACCGGCCGAGCTCGACCGGCGCATCGCCGCCTGCCACGCGCTGATCCGCCACCCGCGGGTCGAGGTCACCGATATCGAGCGCCATCTCGGCAGCCCCTACACCGCGCATACCCTCGCGGCGCTGCGCCAGTGCTATCCCGGCGTGCGGCTGATCTGGCTGATGGGCGCGGACAACCTGGTCAACTTCCACCGCTGGGAGCGCTGGACCGAGATCATGGAGCACACGCCCGTCGGCGTGATGGCGCGGCCGGGCGAGCAGCTCCGGGCCGGTTTCTCGCCGGCGGCGCGGCGCTTCGCCCGCGCGCGGCTGCTGCAGCGCGATGCGGCAGCACTCGGCCACCGGCCCGCGCCCTCCTGGGTGCTGCTGACCGGGCCAATGTCGCCGGCCTCCTCCACCGCCATCCGCCGGCGCGGGGACTGGCCCTGAACCCGGCCGCGCAGAAAACGACGAAAATCCGTGCGAAATCCACGAGCTTGGCCGCCTGAGTTCTTGTCATCCGTGCGCTGTTAACGGAAGGTACACCTAATTGGGGTGCGCGGGCGGAGGTCCGGGAAATGCTGGTGGCGCGTAAATCGGGCTTCGGAGCGGGGGCGGTGCAGGTCGCCGGCGCGCTGCTCGCCTGCGCTGCCCTGCTCGGGGCGGTGCTCCCGGGCGCGGCACGGGCCGAGGCGCCGCAGCGCGCGCCGGTGCCGCTGGCGCGTGCCTTCGCGGCCCCGGCGCCGGTGCTGCCCGAGGACGGCAGCGCGATCCGCGCGCGGCTCGGCCTTTCCGGCAATGTCGGCTGGGCGCTGGCCGATCTCGCCACCGGTGAGGTGATCGACAGCCACGAGGCCGAGCGCAGCTTCGCCCCGGCCTCCGTCACCAAGCTGCCGACGGCGCTCTATGCGCTGCACGAGCTCGGGGCGGAGCACCGCTTCGAGACCCGGCTGCTGGCCACCGGGCCGGTCGCCGGCGGGGTGCTGCGCGGCGATCTGGTGCTGGTCGGCGGGCTCGACCCCGAGCTCGACACCGACATGCTCGACGGTCTCGCCGAGGCGCTCGAGCGGGCGCGGATCGGCAAGATCACCGGGCGGTTCCTCGTCGATCCCGGCGTGGCGCTGACGGTCGAGGCGATCGACCCGCAGCAGCCGGTGGATGTCGCCTACAACCCCGGCATCGCCGGGCTCAATCTCAACTTCAACCGGGTGTTCCTGCGCTGGGGGCCGCGGGTCGGCACGGGCTCCGGCGGCGACGGCGTTTCGCTCACCGCGAAGGCGCAGCGGCTCGATCCGCCGGTCTCGTCGGTGAAGGCCGTGGTGGGGGGCGAGACCGGCACGCGCTATGGCTTCGTGCACCGCATCGAGGCGGACCGCGAGGTCTGGGGCCTCGCCGAGCGGGTGCTGAAGGGCAGGGGCTCGCGCTGGCTGCCGGTGAAGCGCCCGGCGCTCTATGCCGCCGATGTGCTGCGCAGCCTGGCGCAGGCCCGCGGCATCCGGCTGCCGGTGCCGCAGCTCGGCCGCTCGGCGGAGGGCGACGGCGCGCCGCGGCTGCTGGCGCGGGTGCAGAGCCGCCCGCTCGCGCCGATCCTGCGCGACATGCTGAAATACTCGACCAACATCACCGCCGAGGTGGTGGGCACCGCGGCCTCCTTCTCGGCCGGGGCGGTGCCGGCGACGCTCACCCAGTCGGCCGCGCTGATGAATGCCTGGGCGACCCAGATCGCCGGCGGTGCGCCGGGCGATCCGCGGATGCGCTTCGTCAACCATTCGGGGCTGACCACCGAGAGCCGGGTCTCGCCGCTGCGCATGGTGCAGTTCCTCGTGGCGGCGACGCGGCTCGCGCACGGGCCGATCCCGGGCACCAGCCGGCTGCCGGGGGCGGGGGCGCTGCTGCTGCGCGACTACTCGGTGGCGGTGGAGGACGATCCGATCCCGCTGGACGAGGTCGAGATCCGCGCCAAGACCGGGACCATGGACTATATCCGCGGCCTCGCCGGCTATATCCAGGCCGAAGGCGACCGGCGTTATGCCTTCGCCATCTTCTCCAACGACCTGCGCAAGCGCGGGGCGCCGCGGCGCGGCATCGACCGCAGCTGGATGAACCGGGCGCGCGGCTTCGAGCGGGCGCTCATCCGCTCCTGGATCCAGCGTTTCGGCAGCTTCGTGCCGCAGGGCGGCTGAGCGGGATCAGCCGGTGACCTCGGCCGCCGGCAGTGCCGGCGGCGCGGGGCGGGTCACCGGATGCGGGCAGGGGATCGCCTCGGCCGCGCAGGCCCGCAGGAAGCCCGGATCGGCCTCGATCCGCGCCATTTCCGCGGCAAGCCCCGGCCAGCGCCCGAGCCCCTCGAGCAGCGGCCCGTGCCGGCTCGGATAGATCTGCGCCCAGCGCAGGCAGACCGCGAGATAGTCCTCGACGATGCCCGTCGTCCCCGCCGCGCCCCCCGGCACCAGCGGGCCGGCGGCGAGCTGGCCCTCGAGCATCGCGCAATGCCCGGCGAGGCGGGTGCGCAGCCCGGCGACGAGATCCGCCTCCCGCCCCGCCGCGATGTAGCGATGGGCGTAGAAGGCGGCGCGCAGATCCGCATGCACCGTGTTGGAGAGGTAGAACAGCCAGCGCAGCGCCGCTGCCCGCGCCGCCGGGTCGTCGGCCGCGGGGCCGGAGGGGCCGAAGCGCCCGGCGCGCTCGGCCAGATGCAGCAGGATCGCGCCGGTCTCGAAGAGCACGAACCCGCCATCCTCCAGCACCGGGATCAGCCCCTGCGGGTTCAGCGCCAGATAGGCCGGGCTCCGCTGCGCGCCCCGCGCGCGGTCGACCCGCACCGGCTCATAGGCCATGCCGAACCGCTCGAGCGCGATGCGCACCACGAGATTGGCGCTGTCGGGCGACCAGTGCAGGCGCATCGGTCCCGCTCCCATCGCCGCCGGTGCCTCAGGCCACCGGCTCGAGCTTCTGGTGGCGCGCGCGGGCGCCGCGCTCGATCGCGGCAGCCGCCAGCCGGCCGACGCGCAGATCGTGGCGGATGATCTCGAGCATGCGCATCTCGGTCTGCTGGATGCGCCCGTCGGCGGCGGCGACGTCGCAGGCCAGCGCATAGGCGGTCTCGCGCAGATGGTCGGGCAGGGCGCCCTCGACGAGGCCGATCAGCGCGTCGATGCCGTCCTCCTCCTCGAAGAGATCGGCGACCAGCGACGAGATGTGGCCGATGCGGTCGCGGTCGTAGCCCTCGAAGACCGGCAGGATGCCGACGATCGAGGTGATCGCCGCAAGCTCGCTCTGGACGATCTTCTCGTCGGCCGCCGAGACGGCGATCATCACCGCGATGAGCGCGTCCTGCGGGCTGAGGATGTCGGTGTTCATGCGTGTCTCCATGCAGCGCAGTGCGGGCCGCACGCTATGCGCGGCCGCAGGGGCTTGGCAAGCCTCGCGGACGTGAACGCCGGCGTCAGAAGCGGTAGCTGAGCGCCAGCCCGCCGAGGAACTGGTTCCGGCTGCCGCGCAGCTCGGTGATCGGGCTGTCCGCCGCGTCGCCGACCAGCATGGTGTAGCGCATCACCGCCGTCACGCCCCAGTGCTCGGAGAAGTAGTAGCTGCCGGCCAGCGTCGCCGAGATGTCCTTGAAGCCGGCGCCGGCATCGTAGACCGGCAGGCCGGAGGCCATGCTCGCCGCCGGGGTCACGCCGAAATAGGTCTCGTTGTAGTCCTCCGAGGCGAAGGTGGTGGTGCCGATCAGGTTGATCCGGATGTCCTCGCCGATCGGCACGGAATAGCGCAGCCCCGGCTGGATCAGCACGCCGCCATGGGAATCGGCGATGTCGTAGGTGAAGCGGCCGATGAAGGTGAAGGCATCGGTGCCGGGCAGGAAGAAGGGCAGGTTGATCTCGACGAAGCCGCCGATCTCCACCGCCGCATCGACCTCCGGCAGCAGTGCCACCACCGGGTCGTCGACATCCGAGCCGCGATTGCTGCGATATTGCACCAGCGGCCCGAAATCGATGAAGCGGATGCCCGATACGTCGATCTGCACGCCCTGTCCCGCGGTCTGCAGGCCGAAGCCCTGATAGCGCAGCGAGATCGGCACGACCGGGATCGGGTGATACTCGTCGGCCCCCTCGTATTCCGTGTTGAACCCCGCGCCGAGGCCGACACTGCCCTCGAATGTCTCCTGGGCGGCGGCGGGGGCGGCGGCGAGCGCCGCGAGGATGCCGAGGGCGCTGATGGCCTGCAACGGGGCCGTCGGGGGGCGGGTCGTGCTGGGGCGGATCGGCATGGGAGCCTCCTTCGCTTCTGCAACTGCCGATAGAGGTAGGGCGGTGATGGCCCCGGCGCCAATCGCCCCGCGCCAATCGCCTGATGCCAATTGCCCGGTGCCGGCCTGCCGGTGCAGGCGACGCTCTGTTGACCGGGCGGTGCCGCAGGACTAGGCGTGATGCCAGCGCCGGGAGAGGCGCCGAGACAGAGGAACCGGACCGATGAGTGAGATGCGCGACGCTGCCCTTGCCTGCAAAGCCTGGTGCTTCGAGGAGGCGAGAAAGCTGGTCAAGCGCTTCGAGAAGACGCCGCCGGAGAAGGGCTACGCGCTGTTCGAGACGGGCTATGGCCCGAGCGGGCTGCCGCATATCGGCACCTTCGGCGAGGTGGCGCGCACCACCATGGTCCGCCATGCCTTCGAGGCGATGTCCGATATCCCGACCCGGCTGATCTGCTTCTCCGACGACATGGACGGGCTGCGCAAGGTGCCGGGCAACGTGCCCAACCGCGAGATGCTGGCCGGGCACCTGAACAAGCCGCTGACCGAGGTGCCCGACCCCTTCGGCACGCATCCCTCCTTCGGCCAGCACAACAATGCCCGGCTGATGGCGTTCCTCGACCAGTTCGGCTTCGAGTACGAGTTTGCCAGCTCGACCGAGTATTACCGCGCCGGCCGCTTCGACGAGATGCTGCTGGTGGCGCTGGAGCGCTTCGACAGGATCCAGGAGATCATGCTGCCGACGCTGGGCGAGGAGCGGCGGGCGACCTATTCGCCGTTCCTGCCGGTGAGCCCGAAGACCGGCCATGTGCTGCAGGTGCCGACGCTGGAGCGCAACGTCGCCAGGGGCACCATCGTCTACGAGGAGCCGGACGGCGAGCGCGTCGAGATCCCGGTGACGGGCGGCAACGTCAAGATGCAGTGGAAGCCCGACTGGGCGATGCGCTGGGCCGCGCTGGGGGTGGACTACGAGATGGCGGGCAAGGACCTGATCGACTCGGTCACCCAGTCGAGCAAGATCTGCCGCGCCCTCGGGCGCCCGTCGCCGGAGGGCTTCAACTACGAGCTCTTCCTCGACGAGAACGGCGAGAAGATCTCCAAGTCCAAGGGCAATGGCCTGAGCATCGAGGACTGGCTGAGCTATGCCAGCCCCGAGAGCCTCTCGCTGTTCATGTACCAGAAGCCGAAGACCGCCAAGCGGCTGTTCTTCGACGTGATCCCGAAGACGGTGGACGAGTATCACCAGCATCTGCGCGCCTATCCCGGCCAGGATCTGGCGAAGCGGCTGGCCAACCCGGTCTGGGCGATCCACGGCGAGGCGGTGCCGGAGAGCGATCTGGCAGTGCCCTTCTCGATGCTGCTGACGCTGGCCTCGGCCTCCTCGGCGCATGACAAGGAGATGATGTGGGGCTTCATCCGCCGCTATGCGCCGGAGGCGAGCCCGGAGACGCATCCCGGCCTCGATGCCGCGGCGGGCCATGCGGTGAAGTATTTCGAGGACTTCGTCGCGCCCACCAAGACCTTCCGCGCACCGGACCCGCGCGAGCGGGCGGCGCTGGAGGATCTGCGCGGCCGGCTCGCGGCGCATGCGGGGGAGAGCGATGGCGAGGCGCTGCAGACCATCGTCTTCGCCGTCGGCAAGGAGCACGGCTTCGAGCCGCTGCGCGACTGGTTCAAGGCGATCTACGAGGTGCTGCTCGGCACCAGCCAGGGCCCGCGCTTCGGCAGCTTCGTCGCGCTCTACGGTGTGGCCGAGACGGTGGCGCTGATCGACAGGGCGCTGGCCGGGGAGCTTGCCGGCGCCGCCTGAGGGCCGGCCCGTTCAGCCAGCGGGGTCGAGCGCCGCCAGCAGGTCGGTCACCCGCTCGCCCTGCACCGCCACATGGGCCCGCATCGCCGCCGACGCGGCCTGCGGGTCCGCCGCCTCGATCGCCTCGACGACCTCCGCGTGCTCGGCGTTCGAGCGCTCGATGCGCCCGCGCGCCCGGAGCTGGTGCCGGCGATAGGGCTTGAGCCGGCGCTGCAGCGCCTCCGCCTGCTCGATCAGGAAGGAGTTGCCGCAGGCCGCCCGGATCGCCGCGTGCAGGCGCTCGTTGCCATAGTAGTAGACGTCGAGATCCCCGTCCGCCGCGGGGCGGGCCAGCTCGTCATGCAGCCGGCGCAGCTCGGTCACCTGGGGCGGGCTTGCCCGGCGCGCGGTGAGCGCCGCGCAGAGCCCCTCCAGCTCGGCCATCACCTCGAACATCTCCAGCAGCCGCCGCGGCCCGATCTCGGCGACGAAGCTGCCGCGCTGGCGGCGCTGCTCGATCAGGCCGGCGGCGGCAAGCTGCGCCAGCGCCTCGCGGATCGGCGTGCGCGAGACGCCGAAGCGCTGCGCCAGCGCCGGCTCCTCGAGCCGGGTGCCGGGGCCGAGCGCGCCGGTGAGAATGTCCTCCTCGAGGATGTCGCGTAGGCCATCGGCGCGGCGTTCGGCCATTTCGGGCTCCGGGGCAGGGGGCGAGGGGCACAGCCTTGCCGATCCGTCGACCGAAATCAAGCATCCGTGTCCTTTTGGGCTCCAAATGTATACATTCAACTTGCCCGGCGGACGCATCTCGGGTTAGCTCATGCGCAGCGGATCGGCTCGGATCGATTCGACACAAGGGCCAATGCGCCCGAAACCCGGGAGGAAATGATGACCAGCAGAAACCGGACCCTGTCCGCCCTCGGCGCTTCCGCGCTCGCCCTCGCGCTCGCCGTCCCGGCCGGCGCGGCCGAGCTCAAGCTCAGCCACCAG
This sequence comes from Paralimibaculum aggregatum, assembly GCF_030270585.1. GTDB lineage: Bacteria > Pseudomonadota > Alphaproteobacteria > Rhodobacterales > Rhodobacteraceae > Thermohalobaculum > Thermohalobaculum aggregatum. The sequence continues at coordinate 47,386 of NZ_BSYI01000017.1, read as the reverse complement.
TGGTCGACCTCTGACGTGCGCCACAAGATCGCCGAGATCGTGGCCGAGGAGGTCGCGGCGGCCGATGTCGATCTCGAGATCAAGATCTACCCGTCGAAATCGCTGTTCAAGCCGCGCGAGCAGTATCGCCCGCTCTCCACCGGACGGCTCGACATGACGGTGTTCCCGCTTTCCTATGCCGGCGGCGAACGGCCCGAATACAACCTCACCCTGATGCCCGGCCTCGTGAAGAACCACGACCATGCCGCGCGCCTCAACGAGAGCGCCTTCATGGACGAGATCGAGGCGCTGATGGCCGAGGACGACGTGATGGTCCTGGTGCACGGCTACCTGGCCGGCGGCTTCGGCGGCAAGGACAGGTGCATCACCAGCCCGGACGACGTGCAGGGCATGCAGACCCGTGCCGCCGGCAAGGCCTTCGAGCAGATGCTCGCCGCGGCGGGCGCCTCGATCGCCTCGATGGCCTCCTCGGAGATCTACACCGCGATGCAGACCGGCGTGCTCGACGCGGCCAACACCTCCTCCTCGAGCTTCGTCTCCTACCGGCTCTACGAGCAGATCTCCTGCTACACCCCGGCCGGCGACGTGGCGCTCTGGTTCATGTATCAGCCGATGCTGATGAACAAGTCGACCTTCGAGGGCCTGACGCCCGAGCAGCAGGCCGCGCTGAGGGCTGGCGCCGCCAAGGCCGAGGCCTATTACCTCGAGGAGGCCAAGAAGGCCGATGCCGAGTCGGCCCGGGTGTTCGAGGAGAACGGCGCCGAGATCGTGCAGATGAGCCAGGAGGATTTCGACGCCTGGCGCGCCATCGCCAAGGAGTCGTCCTACAAGGCCTTCCTCGAGAGCGTGCCTGACGGCCAGCGCCTGCTCGACCTCGCCCTCGCCGTCGAGTGATGCCATCGGGGTGCGGCGGGCCGCCCGCCGCGCCCCTGACGCGACCCCGCTCCCCCGCACGTTCCGAGGCAAGGAGGCCGCATGTCCCACGCCCTTCCCACCGGCACCGACAAGCCCCGCCCGGAGACCCGGCTGCAGCGCCTCGTCGGCGCGCTCTCGACGGTCTCCGGCGTCTGTTCCGCCACGATGATCGCCGCCGCGGTGCTGATCACCTGCCAGATGGTGGTCGTGCGCTACGTGCTCAACGGCTCGACGATATGGCAGACCGAGGCGGTGACCTATCTGATGATCGCCGCGACGCTGCTCGGGCTGCCCTATGTGCAGCGCCGCCGCGGCCATGTGCAGGTCGACCTGATCCCCGAGATGCTGCCGCGCGGCGCGCGGCGGGTGCTCGCCGCGATCACGCTGGCGCTGGCGGTGGCGATGATCGGGCTGATGGCCTGGCATTCCTATGATGTCTGGAAACTCCATTTCGACCGCGGCTGGCGCTCCGGCACCGCCTGGGACGTGAAACTCTGGGTGCCCTATCTCGCCATGCCGGTGGGTTTCGGGCTCTATCTGCTGCAGCTCATCGCCGATTTCGCCGCCGAGATCGCGCCGCCGCCGGAGGCCCGCTGACATGGACCCGCTTACCCTCGGCGCGTTCGTCGCCATCGCAACCGTGCTGATCCTGGTTGCCGGCATTCCGGTGGCGGTCGGCCTGCTGATCACCGCCTCCGCCTTCATCGCGATCTTCGACGGCCCCGGCGCACTCGAAGAACTTCCCTACAAGTTCTTCTCCCAGCTCGACAATTTCGCGCTGCTCTCGATCCCGATGTTCGTGATCATGGGGGCGGCGATCGCCTCCACCCGGGCCGGGGCCGATCTCTACGAGGCGCTGGAGCGCTGGCTGACCCGGGTGCCCGGCGGGCTGGTGATCTCCAATCTCGGGGCCTGCGCGCTGTTCGCGGCGATGTCGGGCTCCTCGCCGGCCACCTGCGCCGCCATCGGCAAGATGGGCATCCCGGAGATGCGCCGGCGCGGCTTTCCGGACGGTGTGGCGGCGGGCTCCATCGCCGCCGGCGGCACCCTCGGCATCCTGATCCCGCCCTCGGTGACGATGATCGTCTACGGCATCGCCACCGACACCTCGATCGGCCGGCTGTTCCTCGCCGGCGTGCTGCCGGGGCTGCTGCTGGTCGGGCTCTTCATGGTCTGGTCGCTCTATGCCACCTGGGCGGCGGGGCAGGGCGGCGAGGCGCTGACGCGGCGCATCTACAGCCGCGCCGAAAAGTTCGAGGTGCTGCCGCGGGTGCTGCCGTTCCTCGCGATCATCCTCGCGGTGCTCTTCGTGCTCTATGGCGGCGTCGCCACGCCATCGGAAACGGCGGCGCCGGGCGCGCTGCTCTGCGTGCTCTTCGCGGTGGTGATCTACCGGATGTATTCCTTCACCGCGATCTGGGGGGTGCTGCGCGATTCGACCCGCGAGTCGGTGATGATCCTCTTCATCATCGGCGCGGCGGGGGTCTACTCCTACATGCTCTCCTCGCTCTTCATCACGCAGGAGATCGCCGCCTGGATCGGCTCGCTGGAGATCGGCCGCTGGTGGCTGATGGGGGTGATCAACCTGTTCCTGCTGGTGGCCGGCTTCTTCCTGCCGCCGGTGGCGGTGATCCTGATGGCGGCGCCGATCCTGCTGCCGATCGTCACCACCGCGGGGTTCGATCCCTACTGGTTCGCCGTGGTGCTCACCATCAACATGGAGATCGGGCTGATCTCGCCGCCGGTGGGCCTCAACCTCTATGTCATCAACGGCATCGCGCCGGACATCTCGCTGCGCACGATCCTGGTGGGCTCGGTGCCCTATGTGCTCTGCATGGTGCTGGCGATCGTGATCCTCTGCGCCTTTCCGGGGCTGGCGACCTGGCTGCCGGATCTGGTGATGGGCCCGGCGATCGGGGGGATCTGACGATGGCGGGCGGCATCCTGTCCGATCTCCTGGCCCGCGTCACCGATGCCGGCCGCGCGATCTCCGGCATCGGCGATGCCGAGCCGCCGACCCCCGAGGCGCTGGCCGGGCTCTGCGCGGACCTTCTCGGCGGGCGCGGCGAGGCGACGGGGCTGGCGCTGGCGGCGCGCATCCTTGAGGGATACGCGGGGTTCGGAACGGCGGAGCGGCGCGACGTTCTGCGCCGCATCGCCACCGGGTTCGGGCCGGATGCCGCACGGCTCGGGGCGGCGGTGGCCGAATGGCAGGCCGCCCCCGGCGAGGCCGCTGCCCGGGCGCTGCACGACGCCGCCGAACCGCGCAGCCAGCACCTCCTGCGCACGCTCAACCGCGCGCCCGGCGGCACCGCGGCGCTGGTGAAGATGCGCGAGGACCTGATTGCCTTCCTGCGCGCCGAGCGGGAGGCGCCGGAGGCCGGGGCGCTGGCGGCGCTCGACAGCGACTTCCGCCATCTCTTCGCCTCGTGGTTCAACCGCGGCTTCCTCGAGCTGCGCAGCATCGACTGGAACACGTCGGCCTCGGTGCTGGAGAAGATCATCGCCTATGAAGCGGTGCACGCGATCCAGGACTGGGACGACCTGCGCCGCCGCGTCGCCGCGCCGGACCGGCGGCTCTACGGCTTCTTCCACCCGGCGCTGCCCGGCGAGCCGCTGATCTTCGTCGAGGTCGCGCTGACCGACGCGATCCCGGCCGCCATCGGCCCGATCCTCGCGCAGGAGCGCCAGCCGCTTGACCCGAAATCCGCCACCACCGCGGTGTTCTACTCGATCTCCAACTGCCAGGTCGGGCTGCGGGGGATCTCCTTCGGCTCCTTCCTGATCAAGCAGGTGGTCGAGGAGCTGGCCCGCGAGACGCCCTCGGTGAAGGTCTTCGTCACGCTCTCCCCGGTGCCGGGGCTGCGCGGCTGGGCGCTGGCCGAGGCCCGCCGCGGCGAGGCGGGGCTGCTCGACGACGAGCTGCGCGCCACCGTGATGCGGCTCGACCCGCCGGATGGCAGCATCGACGCGGTCCAGGCCGCCGAGGATGCGGCGCGGCTCGGCCGGCTGACCGCGCTCTACCTGCTCGAAGGCAAGGGCCGCGGCGGGCTGCCGGCCGATCCGGTGGCGCGCTTCCACCTCGGCAACGGCGCCCGGCTCGAGCGGGTCAACCCCGGCGCCGACCATTCCGCCCGCGGGCTGCGCGGCGCCTGGGGCGTGATGGTCAACTATCTCTACGACCTTGACGAGATCGAGAAGAACCACGAGGCATTCGCGAACGAACGCAGCGTGGCCGCGAGCGCGTCCGTGCGCCGGCTGCTGCGTGCCTGAAGGAGACCGCCGATGACCAACCATCTCGCCGACACGCTGGGCCTCTCGCGCACCGACCGGGCCACCCACCCATTCGCCGAACTGCGCGACGGGCGGCATTTCAGCTATGGCGACGTGACCGCGCTCTCGGCGCGGATGGCCGCGGCGGTGACCGGCCTCGGCGTGAAGCCGGGCGACCGGGTGGCGGTGCAGGTGGACAAGAGCATCGAGGCGCTGATGCTCTATCTCGGCGTGATCCGGGCCGGGGCGGTCTTCCTGCCGCTCAACACCGGCTACACGGCGCAGGAGATCGACTACTTCGTCGGCAATGCCGAGCCCTCGCTGCTGGTCTGCGCCCCCGGTCGGCGCGAGGCGCTGGAGCCGGTGGCATCGGCCGCCGGCTGCCGGCTCGAGACGCTCGGGGTCTGGCAGGACGATGGCGGCGAGCATGGCAGCTTGCTCGGCCATGTCCCCGACAGCGCCGAGGGCTTCGCGGACGTGCCCCGCGGCCCGGAGGACCTGGCGGCGATCCTCTACACCTCCGGCACCACCGGGCGCTCCAAGGGCGCCATGCTGAGCCATGACAACCTCGCCTCCAACGCGCTGGTGCTCAGGGATTTCTGGCAGTTCACCGCCGATGACGTGCTGCTGCATGCGCTGCCGATCTTCCACACCCACGGGCTGTTCGTCGCGACCAACACGACGCTGGTGGCCGGCGGTGCGCTGCTCTTCCGCGAGAAGTTCGACGCGGGCGCCGTGCTGGAGGACCTGCCACGGGCGACCGCGATGATGGGCGTGCCGACCTTCTACACCCGGCTGCTGGCCGAGCCCGGCCTCTCCCGCGAGGCGGTGAAGAACATCCGCGTCTTCATCTCGGGCTCCGCGCCGCTGCTGGCCGAGACCCATCGCGACTGGCAGGCCCGCACCGGCCACGCGATCCTCGAGCGCTACGGCATGACCGAGACCTCGATGAACAGCTCCAACCCCTATGACGGCGAGCGCCGGGCCGGCACGGTCGGCTTCCCGCTGCCGGGCACGGAGGTGGTCGTCACCGATCCGGAGACCGGGGTGCCGCTGCCGGCCGGCGAGATCGGCATGGTCGAGGTGCGCGGGCCCAACGTCTTCAAGGGCTACTGGCGGATGCCGGAGAAGACCGCCGAGGAACTGCGCGAGACCGGCTTCTTCATCACCGGCGATCTCGGGCGCTATGACGCGGATGGCTATCTCAGCATCGTCGGCCGCTCGAAGGACCTGATCATCTCCGGCGGCTACAACGTCTATCCGAAGGAGATCGAGACCGCGATCGACGCCATCGAGGGTGTGGTGGAGAGCGCGGTGATCGGCCTGCCGCATCCGGATTTCGGCGAGGGCGTGGCGGCGGTGGTGGTGCGCAGCGATCCCGGCCTCAGCGCGGAGACGCTGCTCGGCGCGCTCGAGGGCCAGCTCGCCCGCTTCAAGCAGCCCAAGCGGGTGTTCTTCGAGGACGAGCTGCCCCGCAACACCATGGGCAAGGTGGAGAAGAAGGCGCTGCGCGAGCGCTTTGCCGGCACCTTCCAGGGCTGAGGCGGCTCACCAGCGCGGCGGCGCGAGCCCCGCGGCGAACCAGGTGAGTGCCGTGACGATGGAATGCACCGGCAGCCCGGTGGCCTCCGCCGCGGCACGGGCATAGGGCGGCAGGTTGGTGCATTCGAGCAGGATCGCGCCAACTCCGGGCTCGGCAGCCAGTGCCGTCGCCGCGGCGACGACCTCGGCCTCCGCTGCGCCCGTGTCGAGCGTGGTGCCGCCGCCGAGGATCGGGCCGGCCAGCGCGCCGCCCGGCGGCATTCCCCGCACCGCCGTGCCCGCCGGCACCCCGGCCGCCGCCAGCAGCTCCGGCGACAGCGAGGCCGCCTCGATGGTGAGCACGCCGAGCCGCCGGCCGGGCGGCAGGGTCGCGGCGATCGCCCCCGCCTGCATCAGCGCCGAGGCCAGCACCGGCACGCCGAGCGCCTCGGCCAGCGGCCGCTGCAGCGGCGCGAGGAACCCGCAGGAGGTCGCGATCCCTCGGCAGCCCTCCGCCACCAGCCCGCGCCCGGCCTCCACGAAGGGCGCCAGCAGGCCCTTGCCGGCACCCCGCACCGCCGCCGCCGCCGCCGCCCCCGGCACCCGCGCAAAGCGCACCGGGAACGGCCAGGTCTCCGGGTTGCCGATATCGCCCGGCGGGCGCGGAAAGCGCGTGTCGAGCATCAGGATGCCGATGGCGGGCGGCTGCGGGGATCTAGTCGTTGCCATTACGGCACCCGCGCGGGTAGGACGAAAGGGCACCATGTGCCGTCCGGGGGGCGGGCACCGGTGATCCGGTGTCGGCACGGCACGCCATCGCGGGGAGGGCGAGAATGGCTGACTGGTCCGGCGGCTATGTGGTCGATCAGGATTACATCCGGGAGTACTACGAGGAATACGCGCCCGCGCATCTCGACTTCGCCGTCGCGCAATGCGGTGTCTCTCCGCCGGCGCATGACGGTTCGTCGTTCCGCTATTGCGATATCGGCTGCGGTCACGGGCTGGTCGGCACGGTGGTCGCGGCGGCCAATCCGCGGGCCGAGATCCACAACATCGACTTCATGCCCGGCCATGTCGCGAGCGGGCGGCGGCTGGCGGCGGAGACCGGGCTGCGCAACATCGCCTTCCACGAGCTCTCCTTCGAGGAGGCCTGCGAGGCGGACCTGCCGCAGTTCGACTACATCGTGGCCCATGGCATCCACTCCTGGGTCTCGCGCGAGGCGCGTGCCGCGCTGGTGCGCTTCGTCGGCCAGCAGCTCGCGCCCGGCGGCGTCTTCTATGTGAGCTACAACGCGCTGCCCGGCCGGTCCATGCTCGAGCCGCTGCAGCGGATGCTGTGGGAGCGCGCGCGCATCACGCCCGGCAAGTCCGACGACGTGGCGATGCAGGCGGTCGAGTTCGTGCGCAAGCTCGTCGAGGTCGAGGCAAGCTCGCTGACGCTGAACAAGTTCATCATGCACAAGCTCGATGAGATCGTCGACCGGCCGACCCGCTACCTCGCGCATGAATACCTGAATGCCGACTGGAACCCGTCCTATGTCACCGAGGTGATGGAGGAGATGGCCGCCGCCAAGCTGTCCTACGCGGCCTCGGCGGAGCTGCTGCGCAACCGCCCGGAATGGTGCCTCAACGGCAACCAGCTCGCGCTGGTCCACGAGCAGCCGACCGACGCGATGCGCGAGCTCACCCGCGACTACTGCATGAACACCGCCTTCCGGAAGGACATCTACAGCCGCGGCGGGCGGCGGCTGAGCCCGGTAGGCCGGGCAGCGGTGCTGGGTGAGCGGGTGATCGCGCTGCGCTGCGCACCGGAGGCCCTGAGCTTCGAGGTGGAGCTGCCCGGCCAGACGCTGCAGTTCGACAACGAGGCGACGCGGATCGTCGCCGCGCGGCTGGCGCACGGGCCGGCGACCATCGCCACGCTCGCCGAGGAGGTCGGCATCGAGGCGGCGATCAGCACTGCCGAGGTGCTGCTGATCTCGGCCCAGGCGCTGCCGCTGATGCGCACCGAGGCGCAGCCGGTGCCGAGCTTCAACGCCGCCGTGCACCGCCATGCCATGGGCGAGGTGGCGATCGGGGTCTTCGCCAGCCCATACGGCGCGGGGCTCTCGGCGGGGCTGGTCGATCAGGTGATGGCGGAGCTCGGTGCCGACGGACCCGATGCGGACACGCTGTCGCGCCGGATGCTGGCGGCGATGGAGGCGATCGGCCGGCTGCCGGTGCGCGACGGCGAGGCGCTCGAGGGCGAGGCGGCGGTGGCGCATATCCTGCCCGAGGCGGAGAACTTCATCGCCAACCGGGCACCGGCGCTGCGGGGGCTCGGGATCATGCCGCCGCTGCCCGCCGGCGCCGCCTCCGAGACCGTCGCCGACGGCGCGCCGGGGCGCGTGCCTCCCGCTTGACAGCGCCGGGCCGGGCCGCCAGCGTTGATCGGGAGCCGGCGTCAGACCGGCGTCAAGGCGGTGCCGGCCCGGGCCGGCGCGCGCAGGGATGCCGGCACGGACCGGCGCACAACAGGGGATCATCCGATGAAGGCATTTCTCGCGGCCACGGCGGTGGCGGTCATTCTCGGTGCGGCGGGCCAGGCCCAGGCAGAGACCTGGGACATGCCTATGGCCTATGCCGACAGCAACTACCACACGCAGAACGGCAAGCTCTTCGCCGAGGCGGTGACGATCTGCACCGGCGGCGAGCTGGAGATCACCGTGCATGGTGGCGGCTCGCTGTTCGGCGGCGGCGACATCAAGCGCGCGGTGCAGACCGGCCAGGCGCCGATCGGCGAGCGGCTGCTTTCGGCCCACCAGAACGAGAGCCCGCTCTTCGGGGTCGACAGCGTGCCCTTCCTCGCCACCTCCTTCGAGGCCTCGGACAGGCTGGCCGCCGCGGCGCGCCCGGTGCTCGAGAGCCTGCTGGCCGAGCAGAACCTCGTGCTGCTCTATTCGGTGCCCTGGCCGCCGCAGGGCTTCTATGCGAACAAGCCGATCGAGGGCGTGGCCGACATGGCGGGGCTGAAGTTCCGCGCCTACAACGCCGCCACCGCGCGGCTCGCCGAGCTGGCCGGCATGCAGCCGGTGCAGATCGAGGCGGCCGAGCTCTCCCAGGCGCTGGCCACGGGCGTGGCAGAGGCCTTCATCTCCTCCGGCTCGACCGGCTACGACCGCAAGGTCTGGGAGCATCTCAGCCATTTCTACGACACCCAGGCCTGGCTGCCGCGGAACTATGTCTTCGTCAACAAGGATGCCTATGACGGCGCCTCGGAGCGGGTGAAGGGCTGCCTGCGCTCGGCGGCGATGATGGCCGAGGTGGCCGGCACCACCCGAGCCCGCGAGCTCACCGGCTGGTATGTCAAGGAGCTCGCCGCCAACGGCATGACCGTCGGCGCACCGGGCGAGCGACTGGCCGCGGGGCTGGCCGAGCTCGGCGCGATCCTCGCCGCCGAGTGGGCCGAGGCGGCCGGCAGCCAGGGCGCCGAGATCCTCGAGGCCTTCGGGGCGGAGTGAGCCCGGTGCCGCAGGTGGCGGCGCGCCTGCGCCGCGCGCTCGATGCGCTCTACCTCGCCGCCGCCTGGGTCGCGGCGGCGGCGCTGGTGGCGATGCTGGGCGTGATCTGCGTGCAGATGGCGGCGCGCTGGTTCGCCTTCGGCTTCCCCGGCAGCACGGCCTATGCCGGCTACTGCATGGCGGCGGCGAGCTTCCTGGCGCTGCCCCATGCGCTGAACCGCGGCGCGCATATCCGGGTCGGGCTGCTGCTCTCCGCGCTCGGCCGGCACCGGCACTGGGGCGAGCTCTGGTGCCTCGCGGTGGGCGCGGGGCTGGCGAGCTACTTCGCCTGGTACGCGATCCGGGCGACCCGCTGGTCGCTGAAGTTCAACGATATCTCGCAGGGGCAGGACGCGACGCCGCTCTGGATCCCGCAGCTCGCGATGTGCGCCGGCACGCTGCTGCTGGCGCTAGCGCTCTGGGACAATCTCGTGTTGCGGCTGCTGACGCGGGACGACAACATCCGCGCCGAAACGGTGGAGGCTGCGCGCGATGGCTGACCGGGCAGGCCCGCCACCTCCCCCACCCCTGCACCGTCGCGGCGGCTGCGAGCGCATCGTGGCCCACCCAAGGGAGGCGGCGGGCCGGCGCTTGCCGAATGCTCTCGCGCCCTTCCCCATCCGCGGCGCGGCGGTGCTCTCCGGGCGCGGGGTGGGCGGGCGGGCGCGCCCGGAGAGCACCGCCGCGCCGCGGATGGGGGGCTGAGATGGAGGCGCTCGGCTTCGCCGCGATCTTCCTCTTCGTGCTGTTCCTGCTGCTGGGCAGCGGGGTCTGGGTGGCGCTGGCGCTGATCGGCGTCGCGGTCACCGGGATGGAGCTCTTCACCGCACGGCCCGCGGGCGACGCGATGATCACCACGATCTGGTCGACCTCCTCGTCCTGGACGCTGACCGCGCTGCCGCTGTTCATCTGGATGGGCGAGATCCTCTACCGCACGCGCCTCTCGGAGGACATGTTCCGCGGCCTCAGCCCCTGGATGACCGGGCTGCCCGGCGGGCTGCTGCACACCAACATCGTCGGCTGCACGATCTTCGCCGCGGTCTCGGGTTCCTCCGCCGCCACCCTCACCACGGTGGGCAAGATGGCGATCCCGGAATTGCGCCGCCGCGGCTATCCGGAGTTCATGACCATCGGCACGCTGGCCGGCGCCGCCACGCTCGGTCTGATGATCCCGCCCTCGCTGACGCTCATCGTCTATGGCGTCACGATCAACGAATCGATCTCCAAGCTCTTCATGGCCGGCATCCTGCCCGGGCTGGTGCTGGCGCTCGGCTTCATGGGCTATGTCGTGGGCTGGCACTATCTCCGCCCCGGTCAGCGCCCGGCGCCCGAGCCGCGGATGCCGCTCCGCCAGCGGCTCTGGGCGGCACGGGCGCTGATCCCGGTGCTGCTGCTCGTCGCCTTCGTGATCGGCTCGATGTATCTCGGCTTCGCCACCGCCACCGAGGCGGCGGCCTTCGGGGTGGTCGGGGCGCTGGTGCTGGCCGCCGGCCAGGGCGCGCTCACGCCGGCCTCCTTCGGCGCCTCGCTGATGGGGGCGGTGCGGACCTCGGCCATGGTCGCCTTCATCCTGATGGGCGCGGCCTTCCTGTCGCTCGCCATGGGCTTCACCGGGCTGCCGCGGGCGCTCGCCGGCTTCATCGCCGGGCTCGAGCTCTCACCCTTCGCGCTGATCCTGGCACTCACGGTGTTCTACATCGTGATCGGCTGCTTCCTCGACGGGATCTCCTCGGTGGTGCTGACCATGGCGGTGGTCGAGCCGATGGTGAACGTGCCGGCCTTCCGCGAGCTCGGCTTCGACATGATCTGGTTCGGCATCTTCGTGGTGGTGGTGGTGGAGATGGCCCAGATCACCCCGCCGATCGGGTTCAACCTCTTCGTCATGCAGGGGCTGGCCGGGCGCGAGATCGGCTATGTCGCGCGCACCGCATTTCCGATGTTCCTGATCATGCTGGCGATGGTCGGGGTGCTGCTGATGCTGCCGGAGCTCGCCACCTGGCTGCCGGAGACCATGCGCACGCGTCCTGGCTGATCGGCCCGGCCGATCGGCGGCGCAACGCCCCGCCGCCGACCATGGGTGGGCTCTTGAAACCTCTGCCGGAGGGCGGACCCTCGACAGGGTGGGGGAGGCGGCGGGCCTCCCCGGCCCGTCTCAGCGCAGCACCTCGACCTTCCAGGTGCCGTCGGTCTTGGCGGTGTTGACCGAGAACAGCCCCAGCGTGTCGCCATGCTCGTCGAACAGGATCTCGCCCGAGGCGCCGAGATAGTCGATGTCGCGGCCCTCGGCGATCAGCGCCTTGGCCTTGGCCCATTCGCCCGGCATCACCGGCACGCCGGGGGCGTTGGCGACCTTGCGCAGCGCCTCGGCCATGCGCGAGGGGTCGGCCGCGCCGATCTGCTCGATCGCCAGCGCGGTCAGGTAGACCGCGTCATAGCCATGCGGCGTGAAGGGCACGGTGGGGTCGAGCCCGGCGCTCTCGAGCGCCGCGGCAAAGCGCCGATAGGGTTCGGAGGTGTCGTCGGCGGCGGCAATCATGAACAGCGAGAAGCCCATGTTCTCCGCACCGACCTGGGCGATCAGGCCCTCGTTCACCATGCCGTCGGCGCCGATGAAGGTGTCGTACTTGCCCTTGCGGATCGCCGCTTCCATGATCTCGGCCCCGGAGGCGTCGTAATAAGCGAAGATCACCAGCGCCTCGGCGCCCTCGACATCGAGCCGGTCGACCAGCTCGCGGTAGTCGGTCTCGCCGGCCGTGTGCTCCTCGAGCGCCAGCACCTTGCCGCCGTTCTGCTGGTAGACCTCGACGAATGCCTTGCCGACGCCGGCATTGTAGTCGTCATCGGCATAGGTCACGGCGACGCGGGTGATGTAGCGGTCATGCACCATCCCCGAGAGCGCCACCGAGAGATAGGCGTCGGAGGGCGGCGTGCGGAACACCAGGTCCTGGTCCTCGAGCCCGGTGATCGCCGGCGAGGTGGCGCTGTGCGAGAGCACCACCCGGCCCGCCGGGATCGCCACCTCGCGCGCCATCGCCAGGGTCGCGCCCGAGCAGGTCGCGCCGATCACCGAGACGATCTCCGGATCCGCCAGGATCTCCTTCGCCGAGGTCACCGCGGGCTCCGGCGCGCAGCCGCCATCGCCCTCGACCAGTTTCAGCGGGCGCGCATCGGCAAACAGCCCGCCCTGCGCGTTGATCTCCTCGGCGGCGAGCCGCTGGGTCGCCGCGATCTTCTGCCCGACATGGGAATAGGCTCCGGTGAGATCGGTGATCGCCGCCACCCTGACCTCCTGCGCCGCGGCGTCGCCGGCCGCTCCGGTCATGCCGGCCAGCGCCATCCCTAGCGCCGCCAGAGCCCCGCGAATATGCCACTGCCGATTGCTCATGCTGTCCCTCGCTGTACCAAGTCATGCTGCATTGCAGTAATTTGCCTGCACAATGCCGTTCCGCGGGTCTCCGTGCAAGGTCCACCCGCTATGAGTGCGTGCCTCTGCCGTGCAAATTGTTATATGCCTTCCCTTTCTGCGTGTGCCTCGCTTTAATAGCCATTGAAGAACTGTTTTGGTATACCACGTGCCCGATCTGGTTCGTGCTGCGAGACGATTCGGGTAGGGGCAGCGAGGAAGAGGGGGACCACCCATGACCGAGACAACCGTCGCGCGCGGCAGCAGCCGCCGCGAGTTCCTGCGCGGCAGCGCGGTGGCGGGGGCGGCCACGCTGGCTGCGCCGGCCCTGGCCACCGCTCAGGGCGCGACCACCACCTGGCGCGTGCAGACAGCCTGGTCCGGGGGGGCCGGGCTCGAGACCTTCCGCGCATGGTGCGCCTCGATCGTCGAGAAGACCAACGGCCAGCTCGCCTTCGAGCCGCTCGACCCGTCCAACGGCGTCGGCGGCTTCAAGATCTACAACGCCGTTTCCGAGGGCCGATTCGAGGCCGGCAACGTCTTCACCATCTATTCCGGCCAGCTCTTCCCGGCGGGGGATTTCCTCAGCTCCTACCCGATGGCGATGCGCGCGCCGCACGAGTTCGACACCTTCTACTACGGTCTCGGCGGGCTGGAGCTGGCGCGCAGGCAGTTCGCCAATATCGGCCTGCACTATGTCGGGCCGGTCCATCACGGGCCGAACATCATCCACTCGAAGAAGATGATTAACCGGATCGACGATTTCCGCGGGCTCAGGATGCGCACCCCCGGCGGCATGGTTGCCGAGCTGTTCCAGGCGGTCGGCGCCGAGACGGTCTCGCTGCCGGGCGAGAAGATCTTCGCCGCGCTGCAGTCGGGCGAGATCGACTGCGCCGACTATGTCGGCCCGGCGATCAACTACGATCTCGGCTTCGCCAAGGAGACCCGCTTCATCTCGATGGGCCCGCCGGGATACATGTCGGTCTACCAGCCGGTCGACCTGATGGATCTCACGGTGAACATGGCCGCCTGGCAGGCGCTGGCGCCGGAGATGCAGTTCTTCCTCGACAACGAGGTGCAGGCCTATTCCAACCTGCACCACGCGGCGATCCAGAAGGCCGACCAGGAAGCCTGGCCGAAATTCGAGGAGGCCGGCACCATGGTGACCCGGCTGTCGGACGAGGATGTCCGCCTGCTGACCAAGCTGGCGCTGCCGATCTGGATGAAATATGCCAAGCGCGACGCCGCCTCGACCGAAATCTTCAAGATCCAGCTCGACTACATGACCAGCGGCTCGCTAGGTTATGTCGACAAGGTGATGGCCGACTTCATCGCCGCCGATCTCTGACTGCGTTCTCGGCGCCTTGCAGGGGCCGAACGGGGAGGGGGCCGCCGCTCGCGGCCCCCTTTCTCGTGCGGGATCAGTGTTTGGTGCCGTGGCCGCCGTCATCGGAGCGGTGCCCGCCGCCATGCATCTCCGAGCTCGGCTTCATCTCCACCTTGACCTCGACCTCGATCTCGCCGGCCGCCTCGAAGCTGAGCGTCATCGGGAAGCTGTCGCCCGGGCGGAAGTTTCCGGCGGCGCCGAACAGCATCATGTGATGCCTGCCGGGTGCGAGCGCCACGGTGGCGCCGGCGGGCAGCTCGACCGCCTCCACCCGCATCATCTTCATCACGCCGTCCGCCATCTCCATGGTGTGCAGCTCGACGGTCTCGAAGGCCGGCGAGCTGGCGGCGAGCAGCCGGTCCGCGGTCTCCCCGCCATTGGTGATCTCGACATAGGCCGCGGCCGGGCGGTTGGGCAGGTTGGGCCGCGCCCAGGGATGGTCGATGACCAGCGCGCCGAGCGTGAACTCATGCGCGAGGGCCGGGGTCGCGGCGGCGAGCAGGGCGGCCGCGAGGGCGGGAACGAGCAGCAAGCGTTTCATCAGGGTCTCCGTTTCGGATTGCAGCGGTTCGGTTTGGGTTCGGCATGGCGCCGGTTCCGGCTTCCCGTGCCCGGCGCCGGTTTCGTTCAGAACGCGACCTGGTAGCCGAGGGTGACCGTCCAGTCGGTCTCCATCTGCGGGCCGTTCAGGTCCTGGTAGACCGGCACGCCGACCTCCAGCGCCAGGCGATGCCCGCGCAGGTAGCCGGACTGCCCGGCGAGGTTGATCCCGGCCAGCAGGCTCACCGTCCGGCCGCCGTAACTGTCCGGGTCGGCGGTCTGCACCGGCGCCATGATGTGCCGGTCGATGCCGTCGATGCGGCCGAGATGGCGCCCGGCGACACGGCCCGAGACGCTGATCCAGGGGCGCGGCGAATAGCTCGCCCAGGCGGTCAGCTCGGCACCGTGGCCGAGGCTGTAGCCCTCGTCGTTCTCGCCGAGGCGAAGGGTGCCGCTGGCCTGCGCGCCCCAGCCGAAGCCGCCGGCATGGCCGCTGTAGGTGAGCCCCGGCAGCAGGTCCGCGGTGCCGGAGCCGAGTTGCATCGCATAGGGCAGCCGCAGCACCGGGGTCATGCCGGTCGGCGCCAGCACGCTGTCGGTCTCGGTGATCGACCCGGTCGGCAGGCTGAGCCCGGCATTGACGTGGACATGGTGCGTCCCGTCCTCGTAGAGCCGCACCAGCCCGCCGAGCTTCACGTCGCCGAAGCCGGAGGTGGCGGTCGAGAAGGTGCCGAGGCGGGTGGTGCCGGTCGCCCCCATGAAGGTGATGTGATCCATGTCCTTGGTGACGTAGCTGCCCATGGCCGTCAGCGTCAGCCAGTCGGTGGGGGCATACATCGCGCCGACCATGTGCATGGTCATCTGCATCTCGGTCGGCACCACGCGCAGCGTCGGCGGCTGCATCGGCGCGCCGAAGAAGCGGTTCGGCACGGTGGTGGCGATGGTCTCGGGGGAGACCGCGTCGGTGCCGATGCGGTTGCCCTCCATGGCCATGTGCATGAAGCGGTAGGAGATCATGAACTCCCCCGCCTCGTGCATGTGGTCGCCCATCACGCCGATGGGGGCATGGCCGTCGGCGCGGACCGGGCCGGGGCCGGCCTCGTCATGGGCAAGCCCGGCAGCCGGGCAGGACAGTGCGCCCGCGAGGAGCGCGGGGAGAAATCGTCTGGTCATCGTCTGTCGCCTCGATCGCGCGCGTGGCCGTTCGGCCCGCGCTGTCCCTCAGAAAAGGTGGTTCCGTCGGGTGCGGTCAGGCGGCGGGCGGGGCCCGCGGGGGATGCGCGCGCAGGCCGGTGCGGGCCGGCGCCGGAGGCGGCACGAGCCGCGGGCGCGCTGCCGCGGCAGGCGCGGGCCGGGGCAGGTCGGGCAGGCCGGCATCGGCGAGCGCCGGGCCGAGTCCCATCCAGGGGCAGGGATCGGCGGCCTGGGTCTCGCCGCCGTCGGGGCCGGGCTCGGTCGGCCCGTCATAGCCCTCGAGCGCGACATAGACGATCTGCCCGCCGAGGCAGAGCGCGATCAGCCCCTCTTCCGCCGGCTTCGGCGCGGCCAGCGCCGTGCCCGCGACAAGGCGCAGCACGAGCAGGCAGACGACGAGCCCGAGGGCGAGAGATTGGCGGAGCCGCAGCATGGGGCGGAGCCTAGCCCGGCCGTTCACCCCGCGCAATCGGGCGCCCCTGCGACCTCTGGCACCGGGCGCCAGGGGCGCCACGGGGCGCGGCGGTGCCGGGAGGGAGGCGGGGTCCGCCGGGCGAAGGGGGGCGCAACGGTGATCTCCGGTGCAGCGGCTGCAGGGTGGGCGGGGCCCGGCGGACCCCGCCTCCCGGGTTCTGCCGGGCGTCAGGCGAGCAGCAGCACCCCGTCATCGGTGGTGTTCTCTGTGAGGTTCCGGAACTCCGGGCTCTCGGCGAAGGCCAGCAGCAGCCCGGCGGTGTCGATCACGCCGGTGTCCACCGCGTTCTGCCAGAAGGCCTCGCCCGCCTCGTCCGGCGCGCGGCCGAGGAAGTTGCCGTAGAACTCCTCGACGATCTCGTCGTCGTTCGGCACCTCGCCGCCGAAGAGCGAGAGGAACTCGTCCGACGCCAGGATCGCCTCGGCCACCATGTCGAGCCCGTCCTCGGCGGCTACATCGGTCCAGAAGGTGACGCCGGCGATGTCGCCCTCGCGGCCGAGCCCGACGCCGTAGAGCCGGAACACCGAGGCGGCGAGCGGGTCGTCGCTGACCGTCACGGTCTCGTCGGCAAACTGGAAGCTCTCGAGATTGAGCAGCGCGACCGAGGTGCCGTCGGTGGTGGCGGTGAAGCCGCCGTCGATATAGCCGAAGGCGGTGGCCTCCAGCGGGCCGGCGAAGACCGCGATGTCGGTGCCCGAGCCGCCATCGACCACGAGGATGCCCTCGGAGACCGCCAGCACGTCGTCGTCGCCGGTGCCGATGGCATCGGTCGCGTCCGGCACGTTGAGCGGCAGCAGCACCTCGTCGATCGCCTGGAGCAGCCCGTTGGCGGCGCGGATGTCGGAGGCGGCGTCGATGAAGCTGGCATCGGCGAAGCCCGGGTCCTCGTCGGTGAGCCCCGCGCCATCGACCGACGGGGCGCTGCCGAGCATCGAGGCGAGCGCCGGGCTGCCGGCCAGCTCGGTGCGCGAGAAGCTGCCGTCGATCACGTGGTAGAGCAGCACCGAGGACAGCAGCGGGATCGGGTCCGCCGCCTCGCCCGAGAGCGTGGTGAGCGCCGCGACGATGCTGTCGAAGGCGGCTTCCTCGGTGCTGCCGTCGCCGCCGAGCTGGGCGGCGAGCGACTGGAAGGCGGCATCGGTCGGGGCGAACAGGGTGAAGTCGTCATCCGCGCCGCCGAGCGCCGAGACGAGATCGGCGGCGGTGAGCGCGGCGAGCAGGATGTCGAAATCGTCGTTGTTGCCATCGAAGCCGTCGCCGGAGGCCGCGACGATGTCGGCGATGGTCTCGGCCGGCGCCGGGTCGGGGAGGTCGAGCGGCAGCAGCACGCCGTCGATCGGCTGCACCGTGCCGTTGGAGGCGGGCAGGTCGGTCAGCCCCTCGACGAAGGCGGGGTTCGGCACCTCCGGCTCGGCGTCGATCACGGTGCCGTCACCGGTGACGATCACCAGCGCGCCCGGCAGCAGGGTGCCGACGCTGGGCAGGGCCGCGAGCGCCGCGACCGAGAGCGCCTCCGGCACGCTGTGATAGCTGAGGATGTCGGCGAGCAGCGGGATCGGGTCGTCATCCGGCGCGAGGTCGGCCAGCCCATCGGCGATGGCCGCGAAGACCGCGTCGGTGTCGGCGGTGTCGCCCTCGAAGCCGAGCGCCACGGCGAGGTTGGCAAAGGCCGCATCGGTGGGGGCGAATACGGTGAACTCGGCATCCGGGTCGTCGAAGAGCTCGTCGAGCCCGGCCGCCTCGAGCGCCGCGGCCAGCACCTCGAAGCCCGGCGTGCCGGCGGCGATGTCGAGGATCGAGGGCGTGTCGTTGCCGGGGATGTCGAGCGGCACCAGCACCCGGTCGATCGCCTGGATGGTGCCGTTGGAGGCGGCGATGTCGGCCGAAGCGATGGAGGCGTCGAGCAGATCCGGCTCGAGGTCGATCAGACGGCCCTGCTGCGCGGTGATCGCGGCGCCCTCGAGCAGGGTGTCGATGCTCGCGGTCTCGAAGATCTGCGAAGCGGATTTCGCGCCGGGCGAGACATGGTAGAGCAGCACATCGGTCAGCACCGCCACCGCGTCGCCCTCGTCGTCGAGATCGGCCAGCGCGGCGGTGAGGAAGGCGGCCACCGCATCGAGATCGGCGCTGTCGCCGTCATAGCCGAGATCGGCGGCGAGCTGCACGAAGGCCGCATCGGTCGGCGCCAGAACCGTGAGGTCGGCCTCCGGATCGTCGAGCGCCGCGGTCAGTTCCGCGGTCTCGAGGAAGGCGGCCAGCAGCGTGAAATCCGGGCTGCCGGCGGCGATGGCCGCGATGGTCATGTTCTCTTCCATGGATGTCGTTCCCTGTCGTTTCGTCGCGGTCTTCGAGGACCGCCCGCTGCCGCAGAATTAGAACGCCGGGCAGGATCTCACAGAAAAATCTCTGCCGCTGCGCGGCGGATCGGCGCCCGCCCGGTGACCGTTGGTGCTTTTCCCCGGGAGAAGCGCATGCTAAAGGCGCCTCGCCGAATGCGGGGGCGCGGCCCTCGCCCATTCCCAACCGACGCAAGCGAACGAGGACCGAGGCCATGGCCGTGACCCGCACCTTCTCCATCATCAAGCCCGATGCCACCAAGCGCAACCTGACCGGCAAGATCAATGCCAAGCTCGAGGATGCGGGCCTGCGCATCGTTGCCCAGAAGCGCATCCACATGACCAAGGCGCAGGCCGAGAAATTCTACGAAGTGCATGCCGCGCGCCCGTTCTACGGCGAGCTGACCGACTTCATGAGCTCCGCGCCGGTCGTGGTGCAGGTCCTCGAGGGCGAGGACGCGGTGGCGAAGAACCGCGAGGTGATGGGCGCGACCAACCCGGCCGAGGCGGCCGAGGGCACCATCCGCAAGGAGTTCGCGCTGTCGATCGGCGAGAACTCGGTGCACGGCTCCGATTCGGAGGAGAACGCCGCCATCGAGATCGCCTATTTCTTCTCCGGCACCGAGATCGTCGGCTGAGGCTTCGGCCCGGCCGGCCGGCGGCACAGCCGGCCCTGCGAGACGCAACGACCCGGCCGGTGCCGCACCGGCCGGGTTTTTCATGCGCGGCCCTCGGCCTCCGGCAGGGTCCAGGCCAGCGCCGCGCCACCGGCGGTGACCGCGGACAGCAGGCCGAGCAGCACCGGCAGCCCGGCGAGATCCGCCACCAGCCCGAGCCCGCCGCCGAGCAGCAGCACCGCCCCGATCGCGGTGTTGGAGAGCGCGGTGTAGAGCGCCCGGCGGTCGTCGTCGGCCATGTTGGTCAGATAGATCTTGCGCCCGGTGCGCACGCCCTCATAGCCGGTCTGCGCCGCGGCGACCGCCAGCACCGCCCCGGCGATGCCGCCGAGCCCGCCGGTCGGCGCCCCCGTGGCAGCGGCGGCAGCCAGCGCGATGGCCGCGAGGGCGCCGCCAAGGGCCAGCGCCTTCCGGCTCGAGCGGTCGGCGAGGTGGCCCCAGATCCAGCCCGAGGCGATGGAGGCGATCCCGGCCGCGATCACCAGCGGCCCGAGGCTGCCGAGGCCGGTACCGCCATCGCCGGTATGCGAGAGCATCACCAGGAAGGGCAGGGCGAAGGCGGTGGGGGTGAGCAGCGCGCGGGCCAGCACGAAACGGCCGAGCTGGCGGTCGCTGCGCAGCGGCGCGATCAGCTCGCGAAGCCCGTGCGTCCGGCCGCCGCCGCGCGGCGCATCGGCCGGCTCGTTGAGGGCGAGGGCCGTGGCGGCGGCGCCGAGCCAGGCCAGGCCCGCCACCAGCGCGGCGCCGGCGATCGCCGTGGGGGTCAGCGGCAGGATGCCGCTGGCGAGCAGCCCGCCGAAGACGAGCACCGCGGCGGCCCCGAGGCTGGCGGCACGGCCGGTGATGCGGCCCCGGCGGTCCTCCGCGACGGTGCGGGCCAGCATGTCCTTGTGGCTCACCGAGCAGACCGCGCGGGCCACCGCCAACAGCGCGAGAAGGGCCAGGATCACGAGGCCGGCGGCCAGCCCCTCGAGGGTCAGCGCGGCGAGGCCGATGCCGAGGGCCGCGACCCCTTGCAGCGCGGCGCCGAGCGCCCAGAAGCGCTTGCGCTGGCGGGCGGCACGGATCCGCGGGGCGAGCGCGAGCTGGGGCAGCAGCGCACCGGCCTCGCGCACCGGCACCAGCGCGCCGACGACGCCGGCCGGCGCGCCGAGCGCGCTGAGCAGCCAGGAGAGCACGAGCTTGGGATTGATCAGCCCGTCAGCCAGCTTGAACAGCGTCAGCGCGGCGAGATTGAGCGCCTCGCCAGCGGTGCTGCCGCGGCGCTGCGGCGGCCTCGCGTTCTCGGCTGCCGTCGGCGCGGGGGTCGTTGCGGTCATGGGTCACCTCCTCGGCGGTGAGAGCTAAGACAGCAGATCGGGATTGCGACCCGCAAGGCGGTTCGCGGGGGCGCCGCGTCGGGCCGGGCGCAGGCTGCCGATGTCATGCTCGCGGCGCGGGGGCGATGTTGCGCCGATTGCCACCAGACCGGCTGCCACCGGCGCTCCCGGCGGTCACGCGCCGCGGGTGGTTCGGGTGCCACCTGCGTGACAGTGGACGCGGCGCCCCCGCGGCGCGCGCCGGAGGCGCAGTGCCACCCGCTTGCCGCTGGCGGGAGAAGCGGGCGGCGGCGTCCTCACCTTCCACGAACGGCATCGTGATTGCGCACCTGATGCCGTGCCCCGCAAAGGGGCCATGCGCTTCTGCAACCGGGGGTCTGCCGGATGCGGTTTGCCTGCCATGCTGCCGTCGCCGTCCTGCTGCGCCTTGCGCCGTTCCTGGGTCCTGGCGTCGCCTGCCGCTGCCTGCTGTCCGCAGAGCGACTGCGCGATCGAGTAGCCTGCCGGCCCGCGGAGCTACCGTATCCGCCTGCCCGCGGCGGCCGCCACGAAGGCTGCCATGGGGGCCCCTGTCCCGGTTCTGCTCTACCAACACGGCTATCGCGGCCCTGCGGCGGCGGCGATGCGCAGCCCGGCGCTCGCCGAGAGGCTCGGCGCCGTCCTCGTCGCGGTGCAGTTCGATGGTGACGACTGGCAGATCGCCAACATGCCGGGGCACAGCCGGGTGCCTAGCTCCGACGCGCGCGTCCATGCGGATGCTCTGTTGGCCGATCTCGCGGGGCGTCACCCGGACGCTCCGAGGCGCATCGTCGCCACCGGCTTCTCGGGGGAGGCTTGATGGTCTGGACCCTGGCCCGCCGCGGCCCGCCGCGGCTCATGGGCTGCATTCCCGTGGCCGGAATCTTCCGGGTGCCGGTGCCGGAGCGCCGCGAGACCGGGGTGCGGTCGGTCTCCGTCGTGCACATCCTTGGCCGGGCCGACCGCATCGTGCCGCTCTGCAGGCACGCCATCGGAGACAAGCTGCAGGGGGCGGTGGCGGCAGCGCCGGCCGTGTTTTGCCCGGAGCGGCGGCTTCGGCCCGGAGGCACTCGCGCCCGGCGCGCCGGAGGGGCTCGCCTGCACCCCCCGGCGCGGCCTCGGCGGTGCGCGGCTCGAGCTCTGCCTGCACGGCGGCGGGCACAGCCTGCGCATGGAGCACATCGCCCATGGCTGGGCGGGGCTGGTGGCGGATGGCCGGCTCTGGCGCGTTTCGGTGGGACATGGTTAACCGATGGCGTGCTAGGGTGCCCGCGCCCGACCATGCCCCGACCGGAGGATCCATGACCCGCCCCGCGTCTGCCCGCATCCGCACTGCCATCGCAGTCCTCGCCCTGGCACTCCTGGCCCTCGCCCCCGCCGGGGCGCGGGCCGAGGCGCCGGAGGACCCGGTCTCCCGCCTGGTCGAGGCGGTGCACTTCCCCGAGCTGGCCGAAGGCGTTTCGCGCAGCTTCACCGGGCCGCCGGCGGCGCAGCTCGCGGAGACCTCCCCGGAGCTTGCCGAGGCCTGGACCGCGGCGGCGCCGCTGCATTTCCCGGCCGATGGCATCCTGGCGGATTTCCGCGGCATTCTCGCGGCGATGGCGCCGGCGACGGTGGCCCATATGCTCGCCTTTGCCGAGAGCGATCTCGGTGCCCGGATCGCCGATGCCGAGCGTGCGATGGCCGATCCGGAGGCGGTCGGGGAGCTGCTCTCCGAAGGCGGGGCGCGCTGGGACCGGCTCGGCGAGGAAGACCCGGCCCGGCGCGCGCTGCTGCGCGAGATCCAGGGCGCGACCCATGCGGTGGAGATCGGGGCGATGGCGCTCAGCAGCTTCAACATGGCGATGGCGCGGGGCATGCTGGCGGCCGGCGGCGCCGGACCGCGCCTCGGCGAGGCGGAGCTGGCGGAGGCCTGCCAGTGCGGGCCGGAGGCGTTCCGCGGGCTGCTGCAGGCGCCCTATGACGCGATCTATGCCGGGGCCTATGCGGGCTTCGACAATGCCGAGCTGGAACGCTATCGCGACTTCCTGCGGATGCCGGCCTCGGAGACCTATTTCGCCCAGTTCTCCGGCGGTTATGTCGCGATGCTGGAGCGCCGCGCCGGGGCCTTCGGCGAGGATGTCGCCGCGCGGCTGCTGCGCGAGCGGATCTGAGGGCGGGAACGCCGCCACCGCGCCGGCCGACGCGGCGGCAGGCGTCACGCGCCGAGCGCAAACTCCCCGAGGCTGGGAATGTGCCGTGCCTCGACATCGGCCCAGACATAGCCGCGGGCGGTGGCCGAGCCGATGCCGGGATTGCAGTCGAGCGGGTCGAGCTGGAACTGCGGCGCCTCCGGCGGCGCCTCGCCGATCTGCGGGAAGAGCGCGGCGAGGCGGGCGGTGTCGAGTGGCACCCGGCCGAGCCGCTCGGCGCCGAGCAGCGCCTGTGCCTCGGCGTCGCGCGCCGCCCAGCCGGCGAGCGGGCGGAACCAGCGCTGCAGGAGATGCGCCTGGCAGAGGAAGGGCGCGGCAAGGGAGGCGTCGAGATCCGGCGGCGGCTCGCCATGCGGGCGGTAGATCTCCAGCGGCGCCAGCAGGTAGCGCGCGAACATGCCGTGAAAGGCATGGCCCGCGGCGAGCACCGCGAAGGCCCGGCGTCCGTCCGGCGCGGCCTCGGCGCGGCTCGTGGCCGGGGTCTCGAGCACCGCCCGCGGGCGGTTGTGCTCGACCGTGAGATAGCTCCAGACCTCGCCGGCCCGCATCAGCAGCGGCTCCGGCGTCAGCAGCTTGCGGCGCACCGGGCGCCTTGCCGGCACTGCCCATTTCGCCCGGAGCTTCTCCAGCGCGGCGGCGCGCCGGCGCAGATCCGCCGGCGACATCCCGTGCGCCTCGTTCAGCCGGAGATCGGCGCCGCTCTCGATGATCCCGCCGGCCCTGACCATGAGCGCGGGATGGTCGATCCCGTGGCGGTGGAACTGGTCCGCCAGCACCAGCCAGAAGGCGGCGTCGTCGGCCTCGGCGGGCTCGTCCCCGAGCGCGAGGCCCTGCGCCGCGGCGAGCATCGCGAGGATCGCCTCCGGCTCCAGCGGCAGGCGCAGATGCTGCTCCACCGTCGCCTTCAGGTCGGCGGCGTGATCGGAGGCGTAAAGCCCGGTGCCCCAGGTGCCCATCGCAAGCCTCCCGTGCCGCGCATGAAAAAGGCCCCGGCCGCTGGGGCCGGGGCCTGATCGCCTGGCGCGCGCGGGCAGGGCCTCTGCCCCGCGCCGCGCGGCCCCGGTTCACTCGATGACGAGATCGCCGAGATAGGGGAAGTTCATCGCGTTGACGATGGCGGCAGCGCCGACGCCCTTCTTCGCGGCCCAAGCGAGATCCTGCCAGTGGAACGGCACGAAGGCGGCCTCGTCATAGAGGATCTGCTCGACCTCCTGCAGCATCGCCGCGCGCTTGGCCTCGTCGGTCTCGGTCAGGCTCGCCTCGGTCAGCTCGTCGACCTTGGCGTTGGAGTAGTTGCCCGAGTTGTACTGGCCGCGGCCGGTCTCGGTGTTCACCGTCATCGCCAGGAACTCGTAGAAGTTCGCCGAGTCCTCGGTGTCGGAGTGCCAGCCGATCATCATGATGTCGGCGGCGCGCTCGTCGAACTTCGGCCAGTACTGCGCCTTCGGCATGGTGGTCAGGTCGACCTCGATGCCGATCTTGGCGAGCATCGCCACGGAGGCCTCGCAGATCTTGAAGTCGTTCACGTAGCGGTTGTTCGGGCACATCATCGTGACCTTGAGCCCGTCGCCGTAGCCGGCCTCCTCCATCAGCTTCTTGGCCGCGGCCACGTCGAAGCGGGGCTTGAGGTTCGGGTTGTGGCCGAGATAGCCCTCGGGGGACATCTGCGCGGCGACGGTGCCGAAGCCCTTCATGATCTTGGCGACGATGCCCTCGTTGTTGATCGCATGCACGATGGCGTTGCGCACGCGGGCATCCTTGAAGGCCTCGACCCGGTCCTGGTTGAGCTGCAGCGTGATGATCCGGGTGCCGGTCATGGTGATGAGATCGACATTCGGGTCGTTCTCGATGCGCTCGAGATCGGTCGGCGGCACCGGGGCGATGAAGTCGACATCACCGGCCAGCAGCGCGGCGACGCGGGTCGGCGCCTCCTTGATCGGGGTCAGCACGATCTCCTGGACGTTGCCCGGGCTCTCGGTGTCCCAGTAGCCGGGGAAGCGCTTGAACACGACGCGCACGCCCTGCTCGCGCTCGACCAGGGTGAACGGGCCGGTGCCCGACATGTTCTGGCTGGCGAAGCTGTCGCCGTGCTTGATGATCTCGGCCTTGCCCTTGTAGAACTCGCTGTCCATCGGGAAGACATAGGTCGCGGTGTGCAGGACCAGCGGGCTCGGGCCCTCGGTCTTGAGCTCCACGGTGTGGCTGTCGATCGCGGTCATCGAGGCCCACTGCGCGAAGATGCCCTTGAAGTCGGGCGAGGTCTTCAGGCGGTCGAAGGTCCAGACGACGTCCTTCGCGGTCATCTCGCGGCCGGAATGGAACTTCACCCCTTCGCGGAGCTTGAAGCGCATGGTCTCGCTGTCGACGCGCTCCCAGGAGGTGGCGAGGCGCGGCTCGAAGGAAAGATCCTGCGTCCAGCGCACCAGCGGGTCGAAGACCATGTGGCTGAGCTGGAGCGTGCCGCCGGAGAGCTGCTCGTGCGGATCGAGCGAGACCGGGTCGGCGTCATAGGCGACTTTCAGTGTCTGTGCGGATGCCGGCGCGCCGAGCGCCAGCACGAGCGCCGCGGCTGCCGCGGCTATGGGGCGGAGAAAGGTCATGCGTACTCTCCCGAAATTGGCTCGTGCCAAAGAGATATTGTCGGTTCCCTGGCGCGCTTGGATGCGCACACTGCGCTGACCGTCCGCGCTCGCCCCGCGAATGTCAAGCTTGGGGGGAGGGCGCCGGACCGTGCCGCGATCTCAGCCCTCGAGCCCCGTCGCCAGTGCCGCGAGCTGGTCGAGCACCTGGCCCCAGCCGGTCTCGAAACCCATGGCGAGGTGCTGCGCGCGGCCGGCCTCGTCGACATGCAGCACCCGCATGGTGTAGCGCGTGCCGGCGCCTTCCGGCTCCAGCGTGACGATGCTGGTCATGAACGGCTTCGGTGCCGGGCGGAAGCCGGCGGTCATCGCATCGGTCGAGACGATGCGGGCGTTCTCCGCCGCCTCGAGGATGCAGCCGCGACTGGGCATCTCGGTGCCGTCCGGCAGGCGCATGGTCAGGTCGAAGGCGCCGCCGGGGCGCAGCTCGATGGCGCAGCAGGTGACCTCGACCGGCGACGGCGCGATCCAGCGCCGCAGCATCTCCGGCGCCGCCCAAGCCTGCCAGATCGCCGCCGGCGCCGCCGGGATCAGCCGCGAGATCGACAGCTCCGGCGCGCCGCCATCGGTTGCCACCGTCATCAAACCCTCCCTCGGCCAGCCGTGCCGCCTGCGGCGATCACGCTTTGCGCAACCCGCGCATTTGTCAAGCGGCGGGCATTGCAGACCCCATGGCCAATGCCCTAGCTAAACACTCAGGCGTGACACGGAGGCGGCATGGCCGGCAGCGGCGGGACCATCGAGGGGCAGGGCGGGCATGGCGCGGCGGCGGGCGCGCGCTTCCGGATGCGGGCCTCGGCGCTCGGCGGCAAGGCGGCGCGGGCGCTGGTCTGGCCGGCCTGGATCCTCGCCGCGCTGATCGCGGGGCCGGCGGTCTCGGTGGCGATCACCGCGGCCTTCGGCGATCTCGAGACCTGGAGCCACCTCGCCGCCACGGTGCTGCCGCGCTATGCGCTCACCACCTTCTGGCTGCTGCTGATCGTCGGCACCGGGGTCGCGCTGATCGGCACCGGCGCGGCCTGGCTGGTGACCGCCTGCCGCTTCCCCGGGCGCGGGCTCTTCGAGGTGGCGCTGGCGCTGCCGCTGGCCTTCCCGGCCTATGTGCTGGCCTATGCCTATACCGACCTGCTCGACCATCCGGGCATCGTGCAGTCGACCCTGCGCGACGTGACCGGCTGGGGGCCGCGGGACTACTGGTTCCCCGAGATCCGCTCGATGCCCGGCGCGGCGGCGATGCTGATCCTCGTGCTCTATCCCTATGTCTATCTGCTCGCCCGTGCCGCCTTCCTGCAGGGCTGCCCGACCGCGATGAACGTCGCGCGCACGCTCGGCTCGGGGCCCTGGTCGGCCTTCTTCCGGATCAGCCTGCCGATGGCACGCCCGGCGATCGTTGCCGGCATCGCGCTCGCCGCCATGGAGACCATCGCCGATTTCGGCACGGTGGCGCATTTCGGCGTGCAGACCTTCGCCACCGGGATCTACAGCGCCTGGTTCTCGATGGGCGACCGGGCGGCGGCGGCGCAGCTCTCCACCTGCCTGCTGATGCTGGCGCTGACCCTGGCCGGGCTCGAGCGCGCCCAGCGCGGCGCGGCGCAGCGCCACCAGGCCGGGCGGCGCTACGAGGCGCTGGGGGTGGCGCGGCTCACCGGCTGGCAGGCGGCGGCGGCGGTGACGCTCTGCGGCGTGCCGGTGATCTTCGGCGTGCTGGTGCCGCTGGCGATGCTGGTCAGCATGGGGGTGGACAGTGGCCAGAGCCCCTTCGAGACGCGCTATCTCGGCTTCGCCCGCAACTCGCTGGTGCTGGCGGGCTCGGCGGCCACGATCACCGTCCTGGCGGCGCTGCTGATCGGCTATGCCGAGCGCCTCGCGCCGGGGCGGGTCAGCCGCGCCGCGGCGACCATGGCCGGCATCGGCTATGCGATCCCCGGCGGGGTGATCGCGGTGGGGCTGCTGGTGCCGCTCGCGGCCTTCGACAACGGGCTCGACGCGCTGGCACGGGCGCATCTCGGGGTCTCCACCGGGCTGCTGCTCACCGGCACCATGGCGGCGCTGCTGCTCGCTTATTCCGTGCGCTTCATGGCGGTGGCGCTCAATGCCGTGGAGGCGGGGCTTTCGACGATCCGCCCGGCGATGGACCAGGCCGCGCGCACCCTCGGCCACGGGCCGGCGGCGACGCTGGCGCGGGTACATGCGCCGCTGCTGCGCGGCTCGCTGCTCACCGCCGCGCTGATCGTCTTCGTCGACGTGATGAAGGAGCTGCCGGCGACGCTGATCATGCGGCCCTTCAACATGGATACGCTGGCGGTGCAGGCCTATCGCCTCGCCGCCGACGAGCGGCTGGCGCAGGCCGCGGTGCCGAGCCTGGTGATCGTGGGCTTCGGCTGCCTGCCGGTGATGCTGCTGGCGCGCGAGATCCGGCGCTCCCGCCCGGGGCACGCGCGCTGATCGGGGCTCAGGCGCCGGGGCCGGCCGGGTCCTTGTGCACGATCACATCCGCGTCCGGCACCGCCGCCATGATCTTCCGGCGCAGCCGCGCGCCGATGTCGTGCGCCTCGCGCAGGCTGCGGGCGCCGTCGATCTCGACATGGATCTGCACGAAGATCCGCGAGCCGGAGCGCCGGGTGCGCAGGTCGTGGTAGCCGGCCAGCCCCTCGTGCCCCTCGGCGATGCCGCGGATCGTGGCTACGGTCTCCGCATCCGCCTCGCGGTCCATCAGCCCGTCCACCGCGCGCCGGCCGATGCGCAGCGCGCCGGCCAGCAGCATTCCGGCAGCCAGCAGGCTGAGCGCGGTGTCCGGCCAGGCGACGCTCCAGAGCCGGGAGGCGGCGAGCGCCGCGATGGCCGCGAGATTGGGCACCAGGTCTGAGAGATAGTGCAGCCGGTCCGCCGCGACGATCTGCGAGCCGGTGCGGCGCACCACGCGGGACTGCCAGAGCACCAGGCCGAGGGTCAGCATGCTGGCCGCCGCCATCACCGCGATGCCCGAGGCCTCGCTGCCGAGCATTGCCGGGTGGCCGATCCGGCCGAGCGCGCTCCAGGTGATCGCCGCGGCCGAGCCCGCCACCAGCAGCGCCTGTGCCAGCGCGAAGAGATCCTCCGCCGCGCTGTGGCCGAAGGCATGGTCCTCGTCCGGCGGGCGGGCGGCATAGAGGATGGCGGCGATCGCGCCGAGCGAGATCAGGAGATCGGCGGCGCTGTCGGCGAGGCTGGCGCCGATGGTCAGCGCGCCGGTGGCCAGCAGCCCCCAGAGCTTGAGCGCCACCAGCAACACCGCCACCGATGCCGCGGCGATCCCCGCCGAGAGCGCGAGGCGCAGCCGGCTGCCCTCGGCGGTCGGGCGCGCGTCCGTCGCGCGGTTGTCGGTCACGGGGGGCACCTCCGGAGTGCGGCCTGCTCGCGCCCCTCCTAAGCCCTGCGCCGCGGAACGGCAACGCCCGGCCCTCCAGCGGAGGACCGGGCGCGTCTCGGCCGGCATCGCGGCCCCCGGAGGGGCCGCGGCGGATCACTTGTAGCCGATCTCGTCGTAGATCGCCTGCGCCTGCGGCTGATACTCGCCGAGCGCCGAGAGGTTGAGCTCGTCGGCCTTGAACGCGCCGAGCTGCTTCACCGAGGAGGAGAGCCCGACGCCCTCGACCACCGGGAACTCGTCATTGCCTGCCGCGAAGTATTCCTGCGCCGAGTCGGAGACGAGATACTCGATGAACTTCACCGCGTTCTCGCGGTTCGGCGCATGCCGGGCGACCGCGGCGGCGGAGATGTTGACATGCGCGCCGTCGCCGTCCTGGTCGGGGAACACCCAGCCGATGCCGTCGATGCCGTCGGAGAGGTCGCGCACGTCCTTCCGCAGGCCGCGGGCGAAGTAGTAGGTGTTGGCGATGGCGATGTCGCACTCGCCGGAGACGATGCCGCGCAGCTGGTCGGTGTCGCCGCCCTGCGGCTCGCGGGCGCGGTTGGCCCAGAGGCCCTCGCCCCAGGCCTTGGCGGCCTCCGGCCCGTCATGCGCGATGCGCGAGGCCATCAGCGAGAGCATGTAGATGTTGGAGCTCGAGCGGGTGCAGATCATGCCCTTGTATTTCGGGTCGGCCAGGTCGGCATAGGTCTGCGGCGGCTCGGCGACGCGCTCCTTGGAATAGAAGATGATGCGCGCGCGCGAGGAGATGCCGAACCACAGCCCGCCCGGATGGCGCAGCGCCGCGGGCACGCGGGTGTCGAGGGTCTCGCTCTCCACCGGCTGCAGCAGCTCCGCCTCCACCGCGCGCCAGATCCGGCCGGCATCGACCGTGATCAGCACATCGGCCGGCGAGTTGGCGCCCTCGGCCTTCATCCGCTCGATCAGCGCGTCGGCCTTGCCTTCGATCCGGTTGATCCTGATGCCGGTCTCGGCCTCGAAGTCGGAATACAGCCGCTCGTCGGTGTCGTAGTGGCGGGAGGAGTAGAGATTGAGCTCGCCCTCGGCCATGGCCGGGGCCGCGAGCGCGACCGCGAGGGCGGCGGCGAGCAGGGCGTGACGGGTCATCTGGGTCTCCCTTGGGTCGGGCCGCGACGGGTTGCGCGGCCAATCCTGATCATGACGCTCGGGATTCAGCACAGAATAGCCGAGCAATCAAGTCGGATACGAGCCGGAGCGGCTGCGCGCTGCGGTCGCGGCGGGCGGATCAGCCGGCGCGGGCGGCCTCGCGCGCCGCGGTCCCGGCCGCTGCGCTGCGCGGCAGGCGGATCTCGAAGACGGTGCCTTCGGTGGTCGAGCGCAGCAGCTCGAGCCGCCCGCCATGGGCCGCCACCAGCTCATGCGCGATGGCGAGCCCGAGCCCGGTGCCGCCGCGCCGGGCGCCGCCGCGGAAGGGCTTGAAGATGTGCTCGCGCGCCCGCGCCGGAAGCCCCGGCCCGGTATCGGCGATGCAGATCCGCTCGAGCCCGTTCTCGCGGGCGGTGCTGACGGTGATCTCGCCGCGCCGGCCCGACTCGGCGAGCGCCTCCGCCGCGTTGCGCATCAGGTTGGCGATCACGCGGTAGAGCTGCTCGGGGTCTGCCGGCACCGTGTGCTCCCCCGGCACCTCGATGCGCACCGCCACCGGCACCGTGTCCGGCCCGAGGCCGAGGGTCTCCGCCACCTCGTGCACCAGCGCCGCCAGCGCCACCTCGCGCAGCTCCGGCGCGGTCTCCTCGGCGCGGCCGAAATCCAGCGTGCGCTGGCACAGGCGGATCGCCCGGTCGAGGGTGGCGAGCATCTTCGGCATCACCCGCACCACGGTCGGGTCTGAGGAGGTCTCCAGCCGGTCGAACAGCAATTGCTGCGCCGCCAGCATGTTGCGCAGGTCGTGGCTGATCTTGGCCAGCGCCTCGCCCAGCGAGGCCAGCCGCGCCCGCGCCTTCAGCGCGCCCTGCACGTCGCGCTGCAGCCCGGCCAGCGCCTGCTCGGCCTCGGCCAGCTCGCCGATCCTGGCCTTGGGCTCGATGATCCGGGTGGCGTCCTCGGGGTTCTGCTGGAAGCTCTTCATGCTGTCGATCACCCGGGTCATCGGCGCCACCACGGTGCGGCGGATCGCGAGGAACACCACCGCCGCGGTCAGCACCGAGATGATCAGCGAGAGCCGCAGGATGCGCAGGCCGTAGTCGAGCATCGCCGCGCGCAGCGGCGCCGCGTCGAGCGTGATCTCCAGCGCCTCGGCGCCCTGCGGCGGCATCCCGATCACCCGCACGTAATGCGGCCCCGGCGGCGAGGCCAGCCGCGACAGCGCATCGGCGACCAACTCCACCGACATCATGCTGCGCAGGTCGTAGGAGCTCTCGACCATCTGCGGCGGGTCCGGCGCCAGCATCATCGCCCGCGCGCCGTCGCGATGCACGACGATGGTCGAGACCTCGGCCTTCTCGAGCAGCGCCCGCTGCATGTCGAGATCCGGAATGCCCATCGGATAGGCCAGCATCACCAGCACCGCCATCTCGGCCCGTGCCAGCCGCTCGTTGAGATAGTCGATGCGAAAGCGCGCCACCGAGGGGATGAAGATCACCACCTCCACCAGCATCACGATGAGGAGCGTGACGATCAGCAGCCGCCCCGACACGCCGCGCAGGAAGCCCATTCCGTCCCCAGTGCCCGAGGTTTCCGCCAGACACCTTAGCCTGCGTATGAGAATGTGTCAGCCCAAATGGGCCAGCAGGCGGACGACGCGCTTGACCATCGGGCTCTCGAAGAGCCGGGGCCTGAAATAGGCGCCGGCGGCCTGCTTCGCGCTCTCGCCGAGGGTGGGATAGGCGGCGACATGGCCGGAGATGTCCTTGACCCTGAGTCCCTTCGAGAGCGCCAGCGACCAGATCTGGATCAGCTCGCCGGCATGGGGCCCGGCGATCCCGGCGCCGAGGATGCGGCCCTTCGGGCTGGCGATCAGCTTGACCAGGCCCTCGGTCTCGCCCTCGGCGATGGCACGGTCGTTGCCCGAGAAGGGCGCGCGGTGGATCTCCACCGTCTCGCCGCGCGTCGCCGCCCCGGCCTCGGTCAGCCCGACCTCGGCGATCTCGGGGTCGGTGAAGGTGACCTTCGGGAGGTGATCGTCCTTCGCGCGCACCGGGAGGCGGAACAGGGCGGAGCGCACCACCAGCCCGGCATGGTAGCTCGCGACATGGGTGAACTGCAGCCCGCCGGCGGCGTCGCCGATGGCATAGACGCGGGAATTGCTGGTCGAGCGCAGGCCCTTGTCCACCGTCACGCCGCGCGGGGTGTGCTCGACCTCGCCGGCCGCGAGATCCAGCCGCTCGAGGTTCGGCCGGCGCCCGGTGGCGACCAGCAGATGGCTGGCGGACACCTCGCCGCCGCCCTCGAGATGGAGCGTGACCGCGCCGGGCGCGCCGGAGACACGCTCCGCCTTGCCGGCGACGATCTCCACCCCCTCGGCGCGCAGCCGGTCCAGCGCCACCGCGGCCAGCTCCGGGTCATGGCCGCCGAGGGGCGTTGCCGCCTCGATCACCGTCACCCGGCAGCCGAGGCGGACATGCGCCTGCGCCATCTCCATGCCGATCGGCCCGCCGCCGAGGATCGCGAGGTGACCCGGGCGCTCGCGCAGCTCCCAGAGTGTCTCGTTGGTCAGGTGCGGCGTCTCGGCCAGCCCCGGGATCGGCGGCACGAAGGGGCCGGAGCCGGTGGCCACCACGAAGCGGCGCGCGCGGATGCGCTGCCCGCCGGCCTCGACCTCGCGCGGCGAGACGAAGCGGCCGGCGGCGCGAATCACCGTGCAGCCGAGCCGCTCGAAGCGTTCCTGGCTGTCATGCGGGGCGATGGCGTCGATCGCCGCCTGCACATGCGCCATGGCGCCGGCATAGTCGATCTGCGGTTCGGCCGGCGCGACGCCGAGCCCGCCCCGGCGCGCCTGCTCGGCGCGTTTCGCCGCGGCCAGCAGCGCCTTGGAGGGCACGCAGCCGTAGTTGAGGCAGTCGCCGCCCATCCGGCCGGCTTCCACCAGCACCACCGAGGCGCCCATCTGCACCGCGCCGGCGGCCAGGGAGAGCCCGCCCGAGCCCGCGCCGATCACGCAGAGATCCGGGGTCAGCACGGGGGCCTGTCCACCTGCATCAGGCATCGCTGTTCTCCTTCTTCGTGCCGAGCCCGAGGCCGAGCCGGCGCAGCACCACGGGCAGCGCCGCGAGCGCCGCCAGCCCGATCAGCGGGCCGAGGATATGCGGCTCGAAGATCACCCCGAGATCCGGCTTGCGGCCCTCGGCGATCTCGGTGCCGAGCCCGGCCCCCACCGAGGTGTAGACCACCGTCGCCGGCATGATCCCGAGAAATGTCGTCCAGACGAAGGTGCCGAGCCGCGCGCCGAGGAAGGCCGGCGCCAGGTTGGCCACCCAGAACGGCACCACCGGCAGCAGGCGCAGGATCAGCAGGAAGCTCACCTCGCCCTCGTGAAAGCCCCGCTCGAGCCGCCCGAGCCAGCCCTGCGCCCTGCTCTTCAGCCAGTCGCCGAGGGCGGTGCGCGCGGCGAGGAAGATTCCCGTGGCACCCAGCGTGGCCGCGGCGATCACCAGCGCCGCGCCGGTCCAGGTGCCGAACAGCAGCCCGCCGAGCAGCGTCAGCCAGATCGCACCGGGGATCGAGAACGCCACCACCAGCGCATAGGCCGCCACGAAGGCCAGCGCGGCGAGCGGATAGTTGGCGTCGCGCCAGCCGCGCAGCTCCTCGTAATGCGCCGCCAGCGCGTCGAAGCTCAGATAGTCGCTGGCAAAGACCAGCCCCGCCGCCGCACCGAGGCCGATCAGCAGCAGCGGCAGACGGCGCAGCCAGCCGCCGCGCCCTGCCGCACGCCGCGCGGGGGGGCATTCCGGGCAACTCTCTGTCGGCGCGGCCATGGCGCTCTCCTCGGTGATGTGGGTCATGGACCGGTCTCCTCCTGCGGCGTGACCCGACACATGGCCCATCCTATGCCGTCGGACCAGCGGCGGGGAGGCACTGTCACGCCGGCTTGATCCCGGGGTGAACGGGTGCATTCCGGGCGAGAGACCGGCCTTGCCAGATTGACAGCCGCCCGGCCTGCGGATATGCGACGTGATCCGAGATCACCGCCGTGCCTCGGCCCCCTTGCGGGGCCGCGCCGGCATCTGCGCTTTGGAGACGACAATGAAACGCACCTATCAGCCGAGCCGGCTCGTGCGCAAACGCCGCCACGGCTTTCGCGCCCGGATGGCAACGAAGAACGGCCGCAAGATCCTCAACCGGCGCCGCGCGCAGGGTCGCAAGAGCCTCTCTGCCTGACCGGCGGCGGTCGGCATGACCGCGCCCGGCACGCAGGAGACCGGCAGCGCCCCGCCCCCCGAGGGCCGGGCGCCGGTGCCCGGTTCCGCCTCCGGGATCGAGACGCTCAAGCTCCGCCGCGACTTCCTGGCCTGCGCCAGGGCGCGGAAATGGGTGGCCCCCGGGCTGATCCTGCAGGCGCGGCAGCGCGGGCCCGATGCGGCCGGCGCGCCGCGGCTCGGCTTCACCTGCTCCAAGAAGATCGGCAATGCCGTGACCCGCAGCCGCGCCAAGCGCCGGCTGCGCGAGGCCGCGCGCGCGGCGCTGGTGCCGGCGGCGCGCGACGGCTGGGACTATGTGCTGATCGGGCGGCCGGGGGCGACGGTGGCGCGGCCCTGGACCGTGCTCGTGGAGGACGTGGCGGTTGCGCTCGAGAAGGTGCACCGCCCGCCGAAACCGCGGCCCGCGGCCCGGCCGGGGAAGGGCGCGTCGTGAGCCCCGTGGCCTGGGTCCTCGCGCTGCCGGTGCGCGCCTATCGCCTGGTGCTCTCGCCCTGGGTGGGGATGCATTGCCGCTTCCAGCCGACCTGCTCGGCCTATGCGCTCGAGGCCCTGGAAACCCACGGGGCGGTCAGGGGCACGCTCCTCGTCCTGCGCCGCATCGGCCGCTGCCACCCCGGTGGCGGCGACGGCTACGACCCGGTGCCGCCGCCGCGCCGCTGATGCCGCCGCCGATGCGTCCCGCCCCTGTCCCGCCCGCGCCGGATCGGCTATAGCTCCGCCCATGCTCGATACCGCCACCGACGACCAGATCATCGCCCGCCTCTATGCCGGGGCACCGGACAGCCTGGAGTTCCGCAAGCTCCGGAAGCGGCTGCTGCGCGAGACCCGCGAGGCGCTCGCCGCCTATGCCATGCTGCCGGCGGGGGGCGAGCGCCCGCGCTGGCTGGTCTGCCTCTCCGGCGGCAAGGACAGCTACACGCTGCTCGCGGTGCTGCTCGAGCTGCGCTGGCGCGGGCTGCTGCCGGTGGACCTGCTCGCCTGCAATCTCGACCAGGGCCAGCCGGGCTTTCCCGCCACCGTGCTGCCGGAGTTCCTGGCGACGCTCGGCGTGGCGCACCGCATCGAGTACCGGGACACCTATTCCATCGTCACCGCGAAGGTTCCGGCCACCAAGACCTATTGCAGCCTCTGCTCGCGCCTGCGCCGCGGCCATCTCTACCGCATCGCGCGCGAGGAGGGCTGCCAGGCGGTGGTGCTCGGCCATCACCGCGACGACATCCTCGAGACCTTCCTGCTCAACCTCTTCCACGGCGGGCGGCTCGCGGCGATGCCGCCGAAGCTGCTGAACGAGGAGGGCGATCTCCTGGTGCTGCGCCCGCTCGCCCATGTGGCCGAGGCGGACTGCGCCCGCTTCGCCCGCGACATGGGCTTCCCGGTGATCCCCTGCGATCTCTGCGGCAGCCAGGAGGGGCTGCAGCGCGCCCAGGTCAAGGCGATGGTCGACGAGTGGGAGCGCCGCCATCCCGGCCGCCGCGCGGTGATGTTCAAGGCGCTGACCAATGCGCGCCCGAGCCACCTGGCCGACCCCGCGATCTTCGACTTCGCCGCCCTCGTGCCCGGCCTGCCGAAGGGCTGACCGCCCCCGCCTCCCATGGGTGGGCATGTGCTCGCGATGTCGCGGGCGTGACGGTGCAGGGGTGGGGGAGGCGGGGGCGCCGCCTCACACCAGCAGATCGTCCGCCAGCACGAAGACCC
The DNA here is from genome assembly GCF_030270585.1 of Paralimibaculum aggregatum. Classification (GTDB taxonomy): domain Bacteria; phylum Pseudomonadota; class Alphaproteobacteria; order Rhodobacterales; family Rhodobacteraceae; genus Thermohalobaculum; species Thermohalobaculum aggregatum. Next base: position 11,476 of record NZ_BSYI01000017.1, on the reverse strand, counting down.
CGTTCTCCACCAGCGGCTGCGTGCGCTCGACGTTCTCGGTGCTGTCGGCGAAGAAGACCAGCAGCGCCTCCGGCGCGGTGCCGGCGGCGAAGGCATCGGTCCAGAAGGTCCGGCCGCCATCGTCCGGCCCGCGGCCGAGCACGTTCACGTAGAGCGCGTCGATATAGGTGTCGATCACCGCCTGGGCGGGGTCGTCGGCACGCAGATCGGCGCCGCTCACGCCGTAGCTTTCCTCGAATTCCAGGCTGTCGATGAAGAAGCCCGCGGCCTGCGCGAAGCTCACCGCGCCGCTGGCCAGCGCATCGACCCAGAAGCGCAGCCCGCCCTCGTCCGGCGTGCGCGCGAAGCCCGCCGAGTAGAGCCGGTAGCCGGACTCCACCGCCTCGGTGCCGAGGGCGAGGTCGTAGAGATAGTCGCCGTCCTCGAGGTCGATCCGCTCCACGTCGCGCAGCTGGTCGGTGCCCTCGGGGGTGGTCAGCGTCACCGTGCCGTCGCCGCCGAGGCTCGGCAGATGCGTCGCGCTGGTGCCGGCATAGACCGCGCGGTCGTCGCCCTGGCCGCCCTCGATGGTATCGTCGCCGGTGGTGGAGAAGATCACGTCGTCGCCGCTCAGCGCCTCGATCAGATCGGCGCCGCCGGTGCCGATCAGCGCCGGGTCGCTGCCGGGCGTTCCGGTGATCGCGTCCGAGCCGCCGACGCTGGCGATCTCGAGCATCGCGGCGGTCAGCGGCGTGCCGTCCTGCGGCGCGTGCAGGATGTCGACCGAGGTTCCGGCATCGAGCTGCAGCCGCGTGAGGTTGGAGAAGGGCTTGCTCGCGGTCGCCAGCACCGCTGCCGGATCGGCGAAGCCGAAGCCGGTGGAGACGCGGATGAGGTCCGCGCCGAGGTCGAAATCCTGCAGCGAGGCGCTGCCGTCGCCGGGCGCGACCGCGAAGATGTCGGCGCCGCCCTCGAGCAGCACGATATCGGTGCCCGGCCCGCCGCGCAGCAGATCGCCGCCCGCGCCGCCGAAGATCGTGTCGTCGCCGGCGCCGCCGTCGATCTCGTCGGCGCCGGCGTTGCCCTGGAGCTGGTCGTTGCCGGCACCGCCGTCGATGGTGTCGTCGCCGGCATTGCCGTCGACGAGGTCGTCGCCGCCGAGCGCCGCGAGCATGTCGGCCGCCGCGGTGCCGAGCAGCGGCACATCCGCCCCCTCGGTGGCGAGCGGGAAGGGCGCGCCCTGGGTGTCGAAACCGAGGATCTCGTAGCCGATATCGGCCAGCAGCGCCTTGTCGATCTCGGTCACCGTCTTGGCGGTGCCGGTGATGGTGATCGGATCCATCAGCACGCTGTCGCCGGCGAAGCCGTCGGCGACGTGGAGGCTCGCATCCAGCGGCACGCCCCCGGCGCCGACCAGTGCCACGGCATTGGGCCCCGCCGCCGCCCCGCCGGCGCCCATGACGCGGTAGATCTCCGCCGTGCCGATGCCGAGCACATGGCCGATCTCGTGCGCGGCGGTGGTGACGAAGTCGTTCATCCCCGGCACCGGGCCATCGGTGGCGAAGCTCCAGTTGCCGTCGGGCTCGAAGGTGATGCTGCCGGCCCAGGGCTCGAAATCGGTGGCCGGACCCTGGCCGCGGAAATCGCTGGCCACCCGCAGGTCGAGCGGATCGCCGAGACCGAAGCCGTCGAGGCTGGTGCCGGTCGGCCCAGCCAGGCCCAGCTCGCCGGTCAGCGGCGCGGCGCCGACGAACACCACCAGGTCGTCGATCGGCGCATCCAGCGTGACGGTGCGCACCGCGCCGCGGTTCGAGGGATCGGTGACGTCGAAGGAGATCCCCGCGGGCACGTCGTCGAACTCGTCAAGGATCACCGCCTCCCAGAGCGCCGCCGCCGTCTCCATCGCGGCACGGACGGCAGGATCGTCGAAGAAGCCGGTGCTGTCGAAACGGTAGTCGATCCGGATGTCGAAGGTCATGGGCGCGCTCCTCCGCAGCTGACGCTGGGGTCAGGATAACCCGGACCCGCCCCCGGCGGCCAGCGCGGGCTCAGCGCGCAAGCCGGCGGAAGGCGCTCTTGTCCCGCTCGGTCTGCTCGGGGTGCTCGGCCAGGGTCGGCGCGGCTTCCGGCGGGCTTCCCGCGGCCGCGTGCGCGCCGTTGACCTGCGCGGGCGGCTGCTCGGCGGTGAAGAGCGGGCTCTCGCGCGGCGCCCGCAGCGACGGCGAAGGGGCGGGGAGGCCGCTGTCCACAGCCGGGCGGCGAACGACCTCGGCAATCACCAGCTCGTCCCCGTCGCCGAGGCAGAGCCGCGCCACATCCCGGTCGGAGATCAGAAGACCCAGCCCGTCCCCGATCGCCCGAAGCTTCACCCTGTACATGGCATCACCCCTGAATTAAGGCGAAATTAAGGTAACCCGATTGCCTGATGCAACCATGCAGTTTGTCCCGGACCGGGGCGGCAACGACAGGGAGACGACCATGGAGCGCATCGTGATCCTGACCGGGGCAGGGGTCTCGGCCGAGAGCGGCCTCGGCACCTTCCGCGACAAGGGCGGGCTCTGGTCGCAGTACGACCTCGAGGATGTCGCGACCCCGCAAGGCTATGCGCGCGATCCGGAGCTGGTGCTCGGCTTCTACAATGCGCGCCGGCAGAACTGCCGCGCGGCCGAGCCCAATGCCGCCCATGCGGCGCTGGCACGCCTGCAGCGGGCGCGCGCGGGCGTGACGCTGGTCACCCAGAACATCGACGACCTGCACGAACGCGGCGGGGCGTCGGAGGTGCTGCACATGCATGGCGAGCTGATGCAGGCGCTCTGCGCGGCCTGCGGGCACCGCTGGGGCTGGAGCGGGGACATGGGCCTCGGCGATGCCTGCCCGGCCTGCGGCGCGGCTGGCACCGTGCGCCCGGATGTCGTGTGGTTCGGCGAGATGCCCTATCTCATGGACGAGATCTTCGCACGCCTCGCGGCGGCGACGCTCTTCGTCTCGATCGGCACCTCGGGCGCGGTCTACCCGGCCGCGGGCTTCGTCGACGAGGCGGCGGCGCAGGGCGCGGAGACGCTGGAGATCAACCTCGAGCCGAGCGAGGGCAGCCGGCTGTTCGAGCGGCAGATCCTCGGCCCCGCGACCGAGACCGTGCCGGCCTGGGTCGATGCGCTGCTCGCCGGTGGAGGAGGCGCCTGAGCGAGGCCGGGGCGCAGGCGGGCGCAGATCGCCCGCCGCTCCGATCAGTTGGCGAGGGCCGCCACGACCTGCTTCTTGACCTTGAGCGCGCGGGTCGAGAGCACCGCGTCGTCGCTCTTCACCAGGAAGGCATCGAGCCCGCCGCGATGGTCGACCGTGCGCAGAGCGGCAGCCGCCACGCGGAAACGGAAGGACCGGCCGAGCACGTCGGACTGCAGCGTCACCTGGTTCAGGTTGGGCAGCCAGCGGCGGTTGGTCTTGATGTTGGAATGGCTGACCTTGTGGCCCGTGGCCACGGCCTTGCCGCTCAATTCGCATCGACGGGACATGGTCTCGCTCTTTCCTCGGCAGATCGGGCCGCCGGACACCGCGCCGAAAAACGGTCGCGGCGCGCCCCTGCGGCCCCGTGAATCCAGAGGCGCCTGCCTAGCCCCTGCGGCGCCTCCGGTCAAGGCCCCGCGGCGGTTTAGCCGGTCAGAACCGCTCGACCCAGGGGCGCAGCTCGACCTCCCAGGCCCAGGCGCTGCGGTCCTGCTCGAGGAAGTGCCAGTAGCTGCGCGCGATGGCATCCGGGTCGAGCATCGAGTCGGGGCTGTCCGGGGCCTCGCTGCGCTCCGGCCGGCTGGCGCTGCGGATGCCGCCATCGATCACGAAATGCCCGACATGGATGCCCCTCGGGTGCAGCTCGCGCGCCATCGACTGCGCCAGCCCGCGCAGCGCGAACTTGCCCATCGCGAAGGGGGCGGACTGCGGATAGCCCTTGACCCCTGCCGAGGCACCGGTCAGGAGCACCGCCCCGTGGCCCGCCGGCAGCATCCGCCGCACCGCCTGCTGCGCCGCATAGAAGGCCCCGAGCGCGGTCACCGCCACGGCCTGCGCCACCGCCGCGGGGTCGAGTTCGGCGATCGGCCCGCGCACCCGGGCGGAGGGGTTGTAGACCAGCACGTCCGGCGCGCCGGTCTCGTCGAGTTCCTCGAAGAGCGCCGCGACCTGCCCGGCATCCGAGGCGTCGCAGGCATGGCGGCTCGCCCCGGTCTCCGCCGCCAGCGCCGAGAGATCGCCGGGGTCGCGGGCGGCCAGCGCCACCCCCAGCCCCCTGGCCGCGAAGAGGCGGGCGAGGCTTGCCGAGAGCCCCGATCCGGCGCCGATGATCAGCGCGCGTCGGTGGGTGGGCGTCATGGAGCACCTCCTGCGCGGCATCGCTCCCGAGGCCGCATCCCAGCCTAGCGGCCCGCCCCGGCCGCGCGCAAGCCGCCCGCCCGCGCGCCGGCCTGCGGTCAGGTGGCCGCGTTGACCTCCGCCGGCGGCTGGCCGAGACTGTGGCGCAACATCGGGCAAGGGCGGAGGCGCAGGCATGGCGCAGACCATTCTCATCACCGGGGCCAACCGGGGCATCGGGCTGGCGCTGGCGCGGCAGGCGCATGCGCGCGGCGACAGCGTGATCGCCACCGCGCGGCGCCCGGGCGAGGCCGAGGCGCTCAACGCGCTGACCCGCCGCAGCGGCGACATCACGGTGGTGGGGGCCGACGTCACCAGCCCCGAGCAGCTCGCAGGCATCGCCGCCGCCGAGAAGCGCCCGATCGACCTCGTGGTCTGCAATGCCGGGCAGTATCATGCCCGCGGCGCGCTCGACGATCCGGCATACACCGCCGAGGCGTGGTCCGGCACGCTGATGACCAATGTCGCCGGCGTGTTCTTCACGGTCCGGGCCTTCCTGCCCAACCTGCTGGCGGCATCCGCCGGCCGCGTGGCGGTGATCTCCTCGATCATGGGCTCGTCGGCGCGGGCCAAGGGCAATGCCTACATCTACCGCGCCTCGAAGGCGGCGGCGACCAACCTGGCCTGCAACCTCGCGGCGGAGCTCGCGCCGCAGGGGATCGCCGTCGGCGCCTATCACCCGGGCTGGGTGCGCACCGACATGGGCGGCGCCGCGGCGGATGTCGCGGCCGAGGACAGCGCGAAGGGCCTGCTCGCGCGCTTCGATGCGCTCGGGCTCCAGAGCACCGGCACGGTCGAGGATTTCGAGGGCAACCCGATCCCCTTCTGAGCCGCGCGGCAGGGGCGCCGCGCGCTCCCCTCAGCTCACCGCGTCGATGACCTTCTTCACGTCCTTGTCGGCGTCGATCATCGCCTGCTGGTTCTTGCGCAGCCTGTCGAGCACCTTCTCGGCCTGCTTGTGATCGGCCTCGATGGTCTTGAGCAGCTCGCGCGCCTTGGCCGGGTTGGTCTTGGCCAGGGTCTCGAAGGTCTTCTGATTCGCCGCGATCTTCTGCGCGATGGCGAGCCACTCGGTGAAGTAGGCCTTGTTCTCGTTGATCAGCTTCGCCACCGTATCCTGTGCTGCCTTGGCCCGGGCCAGCAGCTCCTGCAGCGTCTTCTGCGCTGCCGCGAGCTCCCTGCTGCGGTCCTCGAAGCCCTTGCGGTTGTTCTCGAGCACCTTCTGGTTCTTCTCCAGCCGGCTCTTGTAGTCCTCCACCGTCATCTTCGGCGGCGGCTCGCCACCGGCCTCGAGGCGCTTGCGGGTCTCGGCGTCGTAGACCCCGGTGATCTTCACCTCGACATGCTTCTGGAACTTCTTGACCGCGGCTTCCGTCTTCGGCCCGAAAATCCCGTCCACCACCAGCTTGACGCCGAGCTTCGGCACGGCATTGAGCTTCTTCTGCAGGTCCTTGACCTCGTTGCCCTGGTCGCCTCGCTTCAGATTAGCCACAATTCGCTCCCGATTATTGCCTTGTCGGGAGCATCAAGGGACAGCTTTTGCCGCTGGTCAACCGGTTTGGTTGATGGATCGAACCGTTTTCATGCCATCCCGTCCGTCCATTTCCCGTGTGCACCGGCGCCGTATCGTGGATCGGGGCGCGTCATGGTTTCCGGCGAGGCCTCACGAACCGTTGCGTTTACGGATTTCTTACCAGCCTGCCTAACGCCCGCATTACCGTTAGCAGGCTAACGTCTTCCCGTGATCCGATGTGGCGATTGGAGTGATGTGGAGGTGACCATGGGTGAGTCCGGGATCGGGCTGGAGAACGGGGCAGGGCCGGGGGCGGCGATGGCGCCGCCGCAGCAGCGGGGGGCGACCGAGCTGGATCGCGAGCTGATCGGCGAGCTGGTCGAGAGCTATGGGGTGGAACTGGTCGGCGAGCTGAGCGCGAGCCTCCGGGCAGAGGCGGCGGAGGATCTCGCGCGGCTCGATGCGGCGATCGCCGGCGGCGACGTCGCCGAGGCGGCACGGCGGCTGCATTCGGTGCGGGGCGCGGCGCTCAATCTCGGCTGCCTCGGCTTCGCACGCTGCGCGCAGCACTGGGAGAAGGCGGCGGAGGCAGGGCGGCTGCCCGGGCTCGAGGAGCGCTGCATGCTGGGCGCACTGCTCGAGGTCTCGCTTGCCGAGCTCGAGCGGGTCACGGCGCTGGCGGCGGCCTGATGCCGTGGCTCATCCGGGGCCCAAGCCGTGGCCCATCCGGGGCTCAGCCGGCGCGCCGCAGCGCGCGCGCGTCGGCCGGGCGTTCGACCAGAACGGCGGAGATGTCGTCCTCGAAGCCGGCACCGCCGGTTTCCTCGGCCAGGCTCTCCATCAGCACGCGCATCAGCGCATCCGGGGCCCGGTCGCCGGCGCGCCCGATGAGCCGGGCCAGGCCGGCGGCCTCGATCATCGTGCCGTCCGGCCGCTCCGCCTCGGCGATCCCGTCGGAGTAGAGCAGCAGCCGCTCGCCGGGGGCCAGCGTGAGGTGCTCGTCCGAATAGGGCAGGTCCGGCAGCAGGCCCACCGGCGGGCCGCCGCGGCCGTGGAAGCGCACCCTGCCGCCGGCCCCGAGAACCGCCGGCGCGGTGTGCCCGGCCTGGCAGAAGGTGGTGGCGCCGGTCTCGAGATCGATCACCGCCAGCACCATGGTGAAGTAGAGATCGTGCTTGCCGCTGCTCAGCAGCCGCGCGTTGAGCTCGGCCACCACCTCGGCGGGGCTGCGAACCGCATGGCCGCCGGCCTCGGCGCGAAAGGCGATGTTGTCCGCCGGATCGGCGCCGCTGAGCAGCTGCGCGAGATGCACCGTGCGCAGCGCCGCGGCAACGCCGTGCCCCGAGACATCCACCGAGAAGACACCCACTCCGCGCTGCCCGATCGGGAAGTAGCCGACAAGGTCGCCGCCGACATGGCCCGCCGCGCGATAGGCCACCGCGCAGGCCGCGCCGTTGCAGGCGCCGAGCGCCGGCGGCACCAGCTCGGCCTGCAGGAGGCTCGCCATCGCCAGATCGCGGTCGAGCATCTCGTGCGCCGCCTTCAGCCGGCCATAGGCGGCGGCGGTCTCGGCGCGCTGGGCGATCAGCCGGGCCTGCATCCGGACGATCCGTTCCCCCGCCAGCAGCCGTGCCATCAGCTCGGTCTCGTCCACCGGCTTGGTGAGGAAATCGTCGGCGCCCGCCTCGAGCCCGCGGGCGATGTCGGCGCGCTCGTGCTTGGCGGTGAGCAGGAGCACGTAGACATGCGGCCCGTCGGCCGCGGTCTCGGCCCGCAGGCGCTGGCAGAGCTCGGGGCCGGTGAGGCCGGGCATGATCCAGTCCGAGATCACCAGGCGGATCGGCTCGGCGCGCAGCAGCGCGAGCGCGTCACGGCCGTTGTCGGCCTCGATCACCTCGTATCCCCTGCCGCGCAGGAGGGTGCGGAGCAGCAGCCGCTGGGTCTTCGAATCGTCCGCCACGAGGACACGGCGAGACAGGGGCGCCTCCGGGGGCACCTCCGCCGGTCCCGCCCCCGTCGCCGCCAATGGCACGGTCATCGCATTCGCCCTTCCGACTGGCCCGCAGGCCGGTTCGCTGCAGCTTGCCGGTGATCGCTTAAGCCATCGTTAATGGGGCATTCGCGACCCATTGGGGAAATCTTAACCCAGAAGCGCGACCCTGCCGGGATGGAAAGGCCAACGGGAGCGGTCGCATGATCGAGACGCGGGAAATCGACGACATGCTGGTGGCGCGGGTGCTGCGGCGGCGGCTCGATGCCGAGGTCGCCCCGGATCTCAAGGCGGCGCTGATCGACCTGGCCGATGCCGTGCCGGGCCGGCTGGTGGTCGATCTCGGGGCCGTCGAGTTCATCGACAGCTCGGGCCTCGGCGCGCTGGTCGGCGTGCTCAAGCATTGCGGCGCAAGCGAGCGGCTGGAGCTGGCAGGGCTCAGCCGGCCGGTCCGCCGGGTGTTCGACCTCACGCGGATGACCGGGGTCTTCCGCATCCGGGAGTTCGCGCCGGCGCGGTGAGCCCCTGCGCGGCTCGCCCGAAGCGGAGGAGAGCCCTGTGTCGGACGGTGCCTGCGATCTTCGGGCCTGCGCGGCCGTCGAGATCACCAGCGAGCTCGGATGCATCGGCCCGGCGGTGGAGCGGCTCTTCGCGCCGCTGGCCGGCAGGCTGGAGGGCGAGGGCGCCGTGGCAATCCGGGCCGAGGAAATGCGCCTCTGCCTGGCCGAGGCGCTGAACAACTGCGTCGAGCACGGCTATCGCGGCATGCAGGGGCGGCCGATCCGGGTCGAGCTGAGCCTGCGCGGTGCCTGGCTCGCGATCCGCGTCGCCGATCGCGGCATGCCGCCGCCCGGCCGGCTGCTGGCGGGCCCGCCGCCTGCCGATGCGGCGGCGCCGGGCCAGGATGCGGCGCTGGCCTCGGGCAACCCGGCGGCGCTGCCCGAGGGCGGCTGGGGCTGGGCGCTGATCCGGCACCTCGCCGACGATGTCCGCCTCGAACGCCGCGATGGCTGGAACATCCTGACCATGGAGCGCCGCCTTGACCGCTGACGCACAGAACCGGCGACGACGCTTCCGTCCGCACTGGCTCGCGGTCAACCGGCTGCGCTTCAAGTACAGCCTCGGGCTCGCGCTGATCGCCTGCCTCGCGGTAGCCTCGCTGGCCGTGCTGGCGCCGCAGATGACCCGGCAACCCGCCGCGGCGCGCGAGATCCGCCTGGCCGCCGAGCAGGCCCATCACCTGCGCCGCGCCGCTGATATCGCCGCCGCGCTCACCGCCGCACCGCCCGTCGCCGCCGCCGATCTGCGCCCGGCGCTGGCCGAGACACGGCGCGCGCTGGCACGCGCCCACGCGGTGCTGACCCGCGCACCCGGCGCCGCCGAACGGCTACCCGGCCGGCTGCCCGGCAATCTCGCCGCACGCTATGCCGGGGCGGAGGGGCTGGATGCACGGCTCGCCGCGGCGCTCGGCCAGCTCGCCCGGGGCCAGCCGCCGCCGCCGGAACTGGTGCTCCATCTGATCGACGATCTGGAAGCGATGGCCGCGCTGCACGAGGCGGCGGCGCTCGGCCGACTGGAACGGCTGGGTCTCGCGCAGCGCGTGATGCTGCTGCTCCTGCTCCTCGTGCTGATCGCCGAGGCGGCCTTCGTGTTCCGGCCGATGGAGCGTTCGATCGCCGAATCGGGCGAGAAGATGCACGAGATCTTCTCGGTGATGGGGCAGGGCGTGCTGGTCACCGATGCCGAGGAGGCCGTGGTCTTCCACAATGCCCGCCTCGGCGAGCTGCTCGAATGCCCCGAGGGGTGGAACCCCAACGGCCAGCAGATCGCCGATGTGATCGGCATGTTCGCCGACCGGGGCGATTATGGCCCGCGCCTGCTGCCGGGCGAGCCGTTCCGCCCGGAGCTCTACATGTCCGGCGATTTCGAGGGGATCTACCACGAGACGCTATCGGGCAAGACGATCTCGGTCGCCACCACCGAGCGGAAGGGCGGCGGCTGGGTGTTCTCCTTCACCGACATGACGCGCCAGAAGGAGCAGGCCCGCACCCTCGCCGCCGCCGAGCGCCAGGCCGCGGCCAACGAGGCGCGCGCGCGGGAGCTTGCCATCGTCGCCGAGCACACGCTCGACATGGTGATCCTGCTCGACCGCACCGGGCGGATCACCTGGGTCAACAACGCCTTCACCGGCTTCACCGGCTTCGCCAGCGCCGACGTGATGGGCCATCCGCTCTCGGTGCAGTTCGGCGAGGACACCTCGGCGGATGCCTATGCCGAGCTGACCGACGCGATCGGCGCCAACCGCTCCGCCGCCTGCGAGCTGCTGCTCTATTGCCGCGACCGGCGGCACTACTGGGCCGATGTCACGCTCAGCCCGGTGCTTGCCGAGGATGCGCCGGAGGAGGTGATCTGCTTCATCTGCTCGCAGCGCGACGTTACCCGCCGCCGCCAGATGCAGGACAAGCTCGCCGCCTCGGAGGCCCATGCCATCGAGTTCGCGCGCCGCGCCGAGGCCGCGAGCCAGGCGAAATCGACCTTCCTGGCCAACATGTCGCACGAGATCCGCACGCCGATGAACGGCATCATCGGCATGACCGAGCTGCTCTGCGAGACCGGGCTGTCGCCGGACCAGAAGGTCTATGCCGAGACCATCCGGCAATCCGGCGAGGCGCTGCTGGTGATCATCAACGACGTGCTCGACTTCTCCAAGATCGAGGCCGGCAAGCTGGTGATCGAGCCGGCGCCCTTCGATCTGCTCACCGCGGCGGAGGATATCGTCGCGCTGTTCTGGGCGCGGGCGCAGCAGAAGGAGATCGGCCTGGTGCTCGACTACGACCCCGAGCTGCCGGCGGGCTTCGTCGGCGATCTCGGGCGGATCCGGCAGATCGTCATCAACCTGGTGGGCAACGCGGTCAAGTTCACCGACCGCGGCGGGGTGCGCCTCTCGGTTACCGGCGTGGTGGAGCATGGCAGCGCCGTGGTGGAGATCGCGGTGAGCGACAGCGGCATCGGCATCCCGCGGGCGCAGCTGCCGATGATCTTCGGCGAGTTCGTGCAGGCGGACCAGACTTCGCGGCGGAAATTCGAGGGCACCGGGCTCGGCCTCGCGATCACCAAGCGGCTGGTCGATGCGATGGACGGGGATATCTGGGTCGAGTCGGAGCATGGGGTGGGCACCAGCTTCACGCTCCGCCTGCCGCTCCCGGTGGATGCGGGGGCGGTGCCGGCGGAGCCCGCGGAGATCGCCGCGCTGGCGGATCGCTGCGTGCTGGTGGCGACCGCCGAGGCCGGCCTGCGCGACGAGCTGGCCGGGCGGCTCACCCGCTGGGGGCTGCGGATCGTCAGCGCCGACGATCCCGGAGCGCTGGCGGGCCTGCCGGAGAATCTGGCCGTCGCGGTGATCGACGAGGGCTTCGGCCTGCCGGCGGAGGGGCTGGGCTGCCCGGCGGTCCTGCTGACCGATGCCGGGCTCGACGACGAGCGTGAGCGGGCGGGCGCCTGCCCCGGCGCGCCCTTCGCCCGCTGCCCCAAGCCGGTGCGCCTGCCGCTGCTGCGCAATGCGGTGCTCGCGGCGCTCGACCCGGCCGGCCATG
>NZ_BSYI01000016.1 GCF_030270585.1 Paralimibaculum aggregatum | reverse complement strand
CGCGCGCCGGCATGCGATCCCGCGACCGGGGCCCGGGGCGGGGGCGCGGCGACCGGGTCTCGGCCGGCGGGCCGTCGACCCGGCTCAGCGTCGCCCCGTCTTCGACCAGCATCTCCGGCCCGATCGCCGCGAGGAAGCTCTCCACGCTGCTCTGACGGATCTCGACGAAGGACTCCCGGTTGGCCACCCTGATCGCGCCGATGTCGCGGCTGCTGAGGCCCCCCGCCTTGCAGAGCATCGGGATCAGCCGCCGCGGCTCGGCGCGCTGGCTGTGGCCGCCGGACACCGAGAACCAGACGCTCGGGCCGAACTCGGTTCTCGCCTTGGGCTTGGTGTCGAAGCTGGACAGCTCCTCCGGCGCCGAGTGCATGCCGGCGTGGAGCCGCAGGAACCGCGCCGCGATCTGCTCGGGGCCGAACCGTTCGAGCAGGGTGCCGATGGCCTCGCGCTCGGTCTCGGTGATCTCCGCCTCCCAGAGCGGGTCGGACAGCATCCGCTCCTCGTCGCGGGCCCTGACGGCATCGGCGGAGGGCGCGCTGCCCCAGTCTGCCCGGAGCTTCGCGGCGCCCAGGATGCGCTCGGCCTTGCGCCGCGCCGAGGGCGGGACGATCAGCACGCTGACCCCCTTGCGCCCGGCCCGGCCGGTGCGCCCGGACCGGTGCAGCAGCGTCTCCTGGTTGAGCGGCAGTTCCGCATGAACCACCAGGTCGAGATTGGGCAGGTCGATGCCCCGCGCCGCCACATCGGTCGCGACACAGACCCGCGCCCGCCCGTCGCGCATCGCCTGCAGCGCATGGGTGCGTTCGGCCTGCGACAGCTCGCCGGACAGCGCCACGACCGGGAAGCCGCGGTTGGAGAGCCGCGTCGTCAGGCGATTGACCATGGCGCGCGTGTTGACGAAGACGAGCGCGTTCGGCGCCTCGTGAAAGCGCAGCACGTTGATGATCGCGTTCTCGACATCGCGGGCCGGGACCGACATCGCCTGATACTCGATATCGGCATGCTGCGAGGTCTCGGCGGTGGTCGAGATGCGGATGGCATCCCGCTGATACCGCCTGGCAAGCGCGGTGATGGACCTCGGCACCGTGGCCGAGAACATCAGCGTCTGGCGCTCCTCCGGGGCTTCGCCAAGGATGAACTCCAGGTCCTCGCGAAAGCCGAGATCGAGCATCTCGTCCGCCTCGTCGAGGACCACGGCGCGCAGGTCACCAAGATCGATCGACCCGCGGGTGAGGTGGTCGCGCAGGCGTCCGGGCGTCGCCACGACGATATGGGCGCCGCGCTGCAGGCTCCGCCTCTCGTCGCGCATGTCCATGCCGCCGACGCAGGAGGCGATCACGGCACCGGCCTCGGCATAGAGCCAGCTCAGCTCGCGCTTGACCTGCATCGCCAGCTCGCGTGTCGGCGCGAGGATCAGGGCGAGCGGCAGGGCGGCCGGCGGGAAGGTCTCGTCGTCGCCGAGCAGGGTGGGCGCGACCGCCAGCCCGAAGCCCAGGGTCTTGCCCGATCCGGTCTGCGCCGACACGATCAGGTCTGCGCCGATCAGGTCAGGATCCGTGACCTGTTGCTGGACGGCGGTCAGCGAGGCGTAGCCACGGCGATCGAGGGCCTCTGCGAGAGCTTTTTTCACGGTTTCATTTTCTGTTGTTTCGACCCGCCCGGGGGCCCTGCGCACCGGAGCATTCCGGGCGATACGGCCCGGGCGTGCCCGTGCCATGGCAAAGCGATAGGCCGCTCTAGTGCCTTCGCGGGCGATTGTACAGTTCCGGCTCGCCATGAGTATCGGTGCAGGACGGTGCGCGGTGCAGGCGATCCGGCGCGCCGGGCGGGGAGGGGCCATGTCGGCTGCATGGCGGGGCGGTGCCCGTGGATCTGTCCGGCGGGCGGTTCCGGCCCGGCGCCTCGCCGGCGCGGCCCGCAGTGGCAACCGGGCGGGGCGGCACCGCTCCGGGGCCGCTCGATACCCTTCGTGCCGTCCGCCCCAGGCCGGCAGGCACCGCGATGCGGCGGCCAGGTCCGGCCACGCCGACACCCGGGAGGCGGCGCCGCGCTGCCGACAGGCGGGGCCGGCCGCGCGGCGCGGCGCGTGAGTCCGCCCGCAGCTGCCGGTAAGGGTCGGCCAGCCATGATCGGCCCGCAGCCCCCGGCTCTGGCCGCTGGGAGGGGCGCAGGGAGGGCGGTGGCGTCGCCGTCAGGCGGCGAGCCAGTCCGGCGGGGTGCCGTCCGCCATGCCGGTGACGGCGGCCTCGGCGCAGCGGGCGAGGCTGCCGAAGCGCACCTGCCGCCCCGAGAGGCCGGGCGCGTAGTGGGCGTACTTCCCGGAGTTCGTCATCAGCACCCGCGCCGCGGGCGGGAACACCGGCTCGGTGATCGAGCACCAGCAGAGATCCGGGATGATCCGCACCCCGGCCGCCTCGAGCCGGTCGGTCAGCCCCTCGGCGCGGGCCGCCGCCCGGATGGCCTGGCCGAGGGTGACGATGGTCGCCGTCTCCGGGTGGCAGCGCCGGCCCTCGAGCAGCGCCGCGAGGCGCCGGCATTCCTCCAGCGAGGCATGCGGGCTGCCGATGGCGACGAGGTCCACCCGCGCGCCGCCGGTGTTGAGCGCCTGCCAGGCCGCCGCGAGATCGGCCGCGGAGAGCGCCGCGCGGTCGGCATCCGGCGCGGCGGGCGCGTCCGCCTCCGGGGTCTGCCCGGCGACATGCAGCATCGGCGCGGCGGAGGTGGTGCCGAAGGCCGCGCAGAGCGCCTTCAGGTCGTCGCGCGTCGGGGCGGCGGCCTCGAGCCCGACGAGCAGCGGGATCCGGTCCGGCGCGCGCTGCCCGGCGAGCCATCCGAGCATCGGCCAGAAGGCGTCGTCGATCCCCGCCGGCAGCGCGACCTCGATCACCCGCCGCGCCCGGCGGTTCGCCGCGAGATAGACGCCGGCGAGCGGCGCGCGGCCGGTCAGCGCGATGCAGAGATCGAGATAGTCGGGGTGTTTCGCGGTGCGCGCGCCGAGCACGCTGTTGGCGAAGATCACGGCATTGGATTCCGACCAGCCGATGGCCTCGTCCCGCGCCGGCGGGTCCTCGAGCAGATAGGGCGCGCAGGTGAAGGTGGGCCGCGCGCCCATCCGCACATAGGCCTCGGCGAGCCGGCGCGCCTCGCGCCCGAAATCCGGCGCCACGCCGGAGCGCTGCCAGTTCTCGTAGTCGATCGAGATCGCGTTGATCGTGGTCGGGATCGCGACCCGGGCGCCCATCTCCATCATCGTCTCGGCGAAGATCAGGTTTGCCGGGCTGTGCAGGATGCAGCCGTCGATATGCCCGCGGCTGACATCGACGAGCGCCGGCGCGCCCTGCGCCGCGGCCATGGTGCAGAGGATCTCCATGGTCAGCCGGGGGGCGCGGCCGGCCTCGCCCGCGAGCAGCCGGCGGTCGCGGTCGGTCAGCGCCAGCGCGGCGGTGCCGAGCGGCGTGACCGGGAGGTCGAGCCCGGGGCCGGTGATCCGGTCGGCGGCGATGCGCGCCTCGGGCGCCGCCGCCAGCGCGGCGAAGGCGCCGGGCGACAGCCGCAGCACGGGAACGTTCCGGCCGAACATTCGTTCCGCCACGAGCGCGCCGAGCGTGAGAACCTCCTCGTCCTCCCGGAACACCAGCGCCGCCGGGGCATGGCCGTTGAGCGCCAGCTCGAGCAGCACGCCGCTGCCGCTGCAGGAGCCGCGCGAGGTCGGCATCGCGACGATCCGCCCCGCCAGCGCGGCGCCGCAGCGCGGGTGGTGGGCGTCGATGATGCGCCCGGTGGCCGGATCGACGCCGCCCCAGAAGCTCAGGCCCTCGGCGAGATGGAGAACCTCGCCCGCGGCCGTGCCGGGGGCGATGGCCAGCGCCGGCATCCGGGCGGTCTCGGCGGGTGCTGTCATCGGTATCCCTCGCGGCCTCGCCGGGCGCTGCCGCCCCTGCCGCCGCGCCGGTGTCGAGAAAACGATGGCAGCGGCATTGTGCTTCTAGTAGCGTGTCGAACCGCAATTACACGATAATCGACAGGGATCCCAATGAACAAAACGCTTTCCGCCGCGCTCGCCGTGGCAGGTCTCCTCATGGTCGGGACCACCGGTCAGGCACTGGCCGACACGCTCGACGACGTCATCGACCGCGGCACGCTGCGCTGCGGCGTGGTGCTCGATTTCCCGCCGATCGGCTATCGCGACGAGAACAACGAGCCGGCCGGCTTCGACGTCGATTACTGCGCCGATCTCGCGGCCGCGCTCGAGGTCGATCACGAGATCCTGCCGCTGACCTGGGCCGAGCGGCTGCCGGTCATCGTCACCGGCCGCGCCGATGTGGTGTTCGGCGCCACCTCCGACACGCTGGCGCGGGCCAAGACGGTCGGCTTCACGATCCCCTACGCGATCTACTACGCGCAGGGCGTGGTGCATGTGGACAGCGGCATCGAGAGCTTCGAGGACATGCGCGGCAAGCGCGTCGCCGCCGCCGTCGGCACGGTGCCGGAGCAGGAATGGCTGAAGATCGCCGCGGAATGGGGCGAGGAGGGCAACTACCAGGGCTATCAGTCGGAGAACGAGGTGTTCCTCGCGGTGGCGCAGGGCAAGGCGGATATCGGCATCACCACCAACACCGCGGTGAAGCCGATCACCGAGCAGTACGACACCATCAGGCCCGGCCCGCGGATGCCCTGGACCACCGACTACACCTCGGTGGTGGCCAAGCGCACCGATGTGAGCTGGCTCAACTATCTCAACCTCTTCGTCACGCACCAGGTCCGCTCCGGGCGCTATCAGGAGCTCTGGGGCAAGTATGTCGGCGGCGACGCCCCGGAGCTGCGCATCCCCGGCGTGATGTACTGACCCTGAAGGCATGAGACGGCCCCGCCCGGGCAAGGGGCGGGGCCGGCGGGGCCCGCAGAATGTTCGACTACAACTTCCATTGGCGGCCGGTCATCAAGAGCCTGCCGGAGCTGCTCGAGGCCGGCCTCGTCACGCTGCAGGTGGCCGCGCTGTCGATGGTCATCGGCATCGTCATCGGGCTCGGGCTGGCGCTGGCGCGGCTGCACCTGCGCGGCCCGCTGCGCTGGCTCGCCACCGCCTGGGTCGAGATCGCGCGCAACACGCCGGCGCTGTTCCAGCTCTTCTTCTTCGGCTTCGGCATGGGCGCCTGGGGCATCCATCTCTCGCCCTTCCTGATCGTGCTGGCCGGGCTCAGCTTCAACAATGCGGGTTATCTGGCGGAGAATTTCCGCGGCGGCTTCCAGGCGGTGCCGGAGACCCAGCTCCGCGCCGCCCGCAGCCTCGGGATGACGGTCTGGCAGGCCTATACCCGCATCGTGATCCCGCAGGTCTTCCGCATCGTCTACTACCCGCTGACCAACCAGATGGTCTGGGCCGTGCTGATGAGCTCGCTCGGCATGCTGGTGGGCTTCCGCGAGCTCTCGGGCGAGACGCAGTTCTTCGCCAGCCGGACCTACCGGATCTTCGAGTATTTCGCGGTGACCGCGATCATCTACTACGTGATCGTCAAGATCATCCTCGGAGCCTCGCGCCTCGCGGCGTGGCGGCTGTTCCGCTACTGAGGGGGGGGGCATGGAGCCTGCGATCAGTTTCTTCTCCGGCTTCCGGGCCGCCGATCTGTGGTTCATGGCCGAGGCGGCCTGGCGCACGCTGCTGATCTCGGGGGTCTCCATCGTCATCGGCAGCCTGCTCGGCATCCTGTTCGGCTGGATGCTGCACGAGGGGCGCCTGCTGGCCAGCCTGACCCTGGCGCCGCTGCTCGACGTCTTCCGCTCGGTGCCGCTGATCATCCAGCTCGTGCTGTTCTACAACTTCGCGCCGATCGCCGGGCTCTCGCTCGACCCCTTCGCCTCCGGTGCCGTGGTGCTGACGCTCTACTGCGCCTCGCTGGTGGCCAACGTGGCGCGCGGCGGGATCGCCGCCGTCGGCCAGCCGATGCGCCGCGCCGCGCGCTCGCTCGGCATGACCTACTGGCAGGACATGCGCCATGTCGTGCTGCCGATCGGCGGGCGGGCGGTGTTCCCCTCCTGGGTCGGCGTCGCGCTCGGGGTGATGAAGGACAGCGCGCTGGTCTCGGTGCTCGGCTATGTGGAGCTGCTGAAGGCGAGCCAGATCCTCATCACCCGCACGCAGGAGCCGTTCATGATCCTCACCCTGGCCGGCGCGTTCTACTTCGCGCTCTCCTATCCGATCTCGCGCTATTCCGCGCGGCTCGAGGCGCGGTGGGCGCAATGATCGAGATCCGCGGGCTGCACAAGTATTTCGGCGAGCTGCACGTGCTGAAGGGCATCGACCTCGACGTGCACAACGGCGAGGTGCTCTCGGTGATCGGCGCCTCCGGTTCGGGCAAGTCGACGCTGCTCTACTGCATCAACGGGCTCGAGCCGATCCAGCAGGGCCGGATCGAGGTCGATGGCACGGATGTCCATGCCCGCGGCACCGATCTCAACGCGCTGCGCCAGAAGCTCGGCATGGTGTTCCAGCAGTGGAACAGCTTTCCCCACCTGACCGCGCTCGAGAACGTCGCGCTGGCGCCGCGCATCGTGCGCGGGCTGCCGCGGGCCGAGGCGCGGGAGGTGGCCGAGCGCCAGCTCCGCCATGTCGGCCTCGGCGACAAGCTCGACGTCTATCCCAAGGCGCTCTCGGGCGGGCAGCAGCAGCGCCTCGCGATCGCCCGCGCGCTGGCGATGGAGCCGCGCTACATGCTGTTCGACGAGGCGACCTCGGCGCTCGATCCGGAGCTGGTCGGCGAGGTGCTCGACACCATGCGCCTGCTCGCCGAGGAGGGCATGACGATGATCTGCGTGACCCACGAGATGGGCTTCGCGCGCGACGTCTCCGACCGGGTCGCCTTCTTCCACCAGGGCGTGATCGAGGAGATCGGCCCGCCGGCGGAGATCTTCGGCGCGCCGGCCTCGGAGCATCTCCGCAAGTTTCTCGCCAAGATCCGCTGAGGGGGCGCGATGCGCAGCACCAAGGTCATCCATGTCGTCTCGGCCCATGCGGAAGGGGAGGTCGGCGACGTGATCGTCGGCGGCGTGGCGCCGCCGCCCGGGGCGACGCTCTGGGACCAGCGCCGCTGGATCGCCGAGGACGAGACCCTGCGCAACTTCGTGCTCAACGAGCCCCGCGGCGGCGTCTTCCGCCATGTCAACCTGCTGGTGCCGCCGAAGCATCCGGAGGCGCAGGCCGGCTTCATCATCATGGAACCGGCGGACACGCCGCCGATGTCGGGCTCCAACTCGATCTGCGTCGCCACCGTGCTGCTCGATACCGGGCTGGTGGCGATGCAGGAGCCGGTGACCGAGATGGTGCTGGAGGCGCCGGGCGGGCTGGTGCGGGTGCGCGCCGCGTGCCGGGCCGGCAAGGCGGAGCGGATCTCGGTGGAGAACCTGCCCTCCTTCGCCTGCCGCACCGATGCCGCGCTCGAGGTCGAGGGGCTGGGCACGCTGGCCGTCGACACCGCCTATGGCGGCGACAGCTTCGTGGTGGTGGATGCAGCGGCGCTCGGCCTCGCGCTCGATGCCGGCGAGGCGCGCGAGCTGGCCGAGCTCGGGATGCGGATCACCGCCGCCGCCAATGCGCAGCTCGCCTTCGAGCACCCCGAGCGGGCGGACTGGCGGCACCATTCCTTCTGCCTCTTCGCCGGCCCGATCGCGCGGGAGGGCGGGGCGCTGCGGGCGCGCTCGGCGGTCTCGGTCCGCCCCGGCAAGATCGACCGCTCGCCGACCGGCACGGCGGTCTCGGCGCGCATGGCGCTGCTGCATGCGCGCGGGCAGATGGCGATCGGCGAGCGGCTGACCGCGGTCTCGATCATCGGCTCGGAGTTCGAGGGCCGGATCCTCGGCACCGCGGCGGTCGGCGGGCGCCCGGCGATCCGCCCCGAGATCAGCGGCCGGGCCTGGATCACCGGCACGCACCAGCACATGCTCGACCCCGATGACCCCTGGCCGGCGGGCTATCGCCTGTCCGACACTTGGCCGCGCTACGCCTAGCCGCGCGGCCCGGCGGCCGGAGCGCCGGGCCGTGGGCATGCCGGCCCGGCGGCGCGGCGGCAGCCCGGGCTTGGTGTTCCGGCGGCCGGGATGATATCCAGCCAAGTTCCTGATCGTGGACCGCCGCCCCGGCCGGCGCCGCAGGACATGACGGGCGAGCAAGCGGGAGGGCGAGGCCGATGGCGAAGGTCGGAATTGTGATGCGCACCAGGGATCGCCCGGCGACGCTGGCGCGGGCGCTGCACAGCGTGCAGGCGCAGGGCTTCGGCGACTGGCGCATCGCGCTGGTCAACGACGGCGGCGACGGCGCGGCGCTCGAGGCCTATGTCGATCGCGAGGCGCCCGGCATCCGGGAGCGGCTGGAGATCACCCATCATGCCGAGCCGCGGGGCCGCTGGGCCGCGGCCAAGGCCGGGGTGCGGGCGCTCGACTGCGCGTATCTGGTGCTGCTCGACGATGACGACAGCTGGTCGCCGCGCTTTCTCGAGACCGCGGCATCGGCGCTCGACGCCGCCGGGCCGGGCATCGGCGGGGTCTGCTGCCGGGTCGTCGAGATCTTCGAGACCATCGGGAACGGCGCCATCGTCACGCGGCGGCAGACGCCCTACAACCCGGAGCTGACGGCCATCGGCATCGCCAACATGGCGCAGTACAACCTCATCGTGCCGAACAGCTTCCTCTACCGGAGCACGCTGCACGACGAACTCGGGCTCTATGACGAGACGCTGCCCGTGCTGGGCGACTGGGACTTCTACCTTCGGGTGATCCGCCATCACGACATCCGCCTGCTCGAGGAGGCGCTCGCCTTCTGGCACAAGCGGCTCGCCGCCGGCCCGGACAGCTATGCCAACAGCGTGACCGGCGGCGTGAAGCTGCATCACGAGACCGCCGCGCGGCGAGAAGCTGTTTCTCGCCCGGCGCCCGGGGCGATAGCCGGGCGTCAGCCGGCCCGGCCCCGGATCAGCCGGTTCAGCAGCCCGGCCGCCAGCCGCCGGCCGACCAGGCGGGAGCGGCGCAGCTGGGCCACGGCACGGGGCAGGCTCGCGGCCGCGGGATCGACGATGCGCATCTCGGCGAAGCTGAGGACCGGCTTGCCGCTCAGCCGGGCGATCTCGGCGGCTTGCTCGGGGTCGCTCTCGACGAACAGCCGCGTCACCGGGTCCGATGCGTAGATCCGCGCCTTGAAGGGCGCATGCATCCGGCCCTCGCGGCGTTCCTCGGCGGTGGTGTCCTCGAGCATGTCCAGCCGCTCGTAGGCGATGCCGTGGCGGGCGAGCCAGGCCTCGGTCTCGGCCCGGTAGGTGCCGAGCCGGGCGGTGACGATCCGCCGGAGCGGCTGGCCCGGGCGCCGCAGCGGCGCGACATCGCGCAGGAAGGCGCGGTAGCGCGGGCCGTCGTCGTTCTCGGCCCCGGACGGGTCGCGGCAGAAGATGCCGTCGAGATCGAAGCAGCCCTCGGCGCAGACCCAGGAGTTGAACAGGTTCCACTCGAAGATCCGCGGCATCGGGCAGACGTCGAAATGGATGTCGACGAAGGCGCGCGCCGGCGGGCTCGCGATCACCGCGAGCACCAGCGGCTCGAGATCCGGCCGCGCCGCCGCCACCCGCGCCTTCGCGGCGGCGATGCTCTGCCCGCTGGTCACGCTGTCGTCCACCAGCAGGACCCGGCGCACCGTGGCCAGGTCGGCGATCCGGCGGCCGAGCGGCCGGGTGGTGCCCTGGCCCGGCAGCCGGCCTGCGAGAAAGCTCTCGAGATCGAGCAGCGGCCTGTCCATGAGCAGCGCGATCATCGTCGCCGGCAGCATGCCGCTGCGCGGGATGCCGATGACGAGCTCGATGTCCTCCGGCAGCGCCGGGACATGGCGCCGGGTGATCTCGACCAGCTCGGCCAGGCTGCGGAAATTCATCGCCGGATGCCGGTGACGCCGAGGTTGATCCAGCCGTGATCGTATCCGCGCACGGCCTCGCGCGGCAGGCGCCGGCAGGCCTCGAACCCGGCATCCTGCAGCAGCCGGGTCAGGTAGCGCTCCGAGAACAGCCCGAGATGCCAGTTGAAATGGCCCGGCGTGCCGCGCCCGTCGCCATAGGAGAAGATCCGCCCGCAGGCCCAGACCGCCGGATCGCGGCCGGGGTTGAAGCGGTACCAGCCGTCCCGGTGGATCGGATCGGGCCGGCCGTCCTCGGCATCGACGAAGGCGCGCGCGATCTCGAGCCCGTTCGGCACCCAGATCTCGACCGCGCCGCCGGGGCGCAGCACCCGGTGCCACTCGGCCAGCACACCGGGCACCAGATACCAGGGCACATGCTCGAGCACATGGCTGGCATAGAGGGTCTCGAAGGTCGCATCGGGGAAAGGCAGGCCGCCGACCACGTCGTGGACATAGTCGACGCCGGGGCTCCAGACGATGTTGATCGCCTCGAACCCCTCGATCGGGCGATCGCCCGGCCCGATCTCGAGCCGGCGCGCCGTGCGGCGGGCGTTGCGCGCGCGGTTGACCGCGTTGAGGCCGAGCCGGTGCACCAGGCCGAAGCTGCGCCGGCGCAGGCCGAGCAGCCCGTGATAGACCGGCCGCAGGAGCCGCTTCCAGCGTGGCTCCGGCTGCCTCTCCAGCGCTGCATGCATCGCTCGCCTCCTACCCCCCGCCGCCGCGCAGCAGCGACACCAATTCGGCCATGCGCCGGATCGTCCTGCGATCGAGCGCATATGTGAAGCCCAAATAGAGCAGCACGAAGACCCCGGCACCGAGCAGCGCCGGGCCGAACGCCTCCGCCGGGGCGGCGGGCAGCAGCAGGCGCACCGCGAGATAGGCGGCAAGCGCGCCCGCCAGCGGCGGCGCCAGCGCCCGGCGCACCGGCGCCAGCCCGAAGCCGAGACCGCGCGCCGCGAACACGAGGCAGACCGGCGTCAGCAGGCAGATGCTCACCGCATAGCCCGTCGCCACCCCGACCGCGCCGAAGGGCAGCCCGGCGAGCATCGCGAGGACCATGAGCGGGATCGACCCGGCCGCCCAGCGCAGCATCGCCCGCGTCGCGCCGCGCGAGACCCAGAGCCAGCCGACCGAGCTCATCACCGGCTGCGCCAGGATGCAGAGCGAAAGCCGCGCGAAGATCTCCGAGGCCGGGTCCCAGCCGGGCCCGAACAGCAGGCGCACGATCTGCGGCGCGAGCAGCGCGAGCAGGATGGCGACGGGCGCCGCGACGAGCATCACGCCGCCGATCGCCCGGCAATAGAGCCGGAGCCAGGCCGCGGGGTCGTGCTTGATCCGGCTGAGAGCGGCAATCGCCACCGCGCCGATCGGCCCGCTGAGCAGCCGGATCGGCAGCATCATCAGCGCATAGGCGCGGTTGTAGAAGCCGAGATCCACCGCCCCCCAGCGCCAGCCGATCAGCAGGTCGTCGACCTGGCGGTGGATCTGGTTGAGGATCTGGAAGCCGGTCATGTCGAGCCCGAAGAGCAGCGCGCTGCGGGCCCCGCGCCAGTCGCGCACCCGCCCGGGCCGCCAGGGACAGGCCAGCCAGAGCAGCGCCGAGCCGAGCCCGGCGGCGATCAGGGGCTGCGCCGCCAGCGCCCAGTAGCCGGCCCCGCCGAGCGCGAGGCCGACCGCCGCCGCCGCTCCGACGGCCTGGGCGGCCAGGGCGGTGCCCTCGAGCGCGCCGAAGCGCATCCCGCGCTGCAACAGGGCGGCATGCTGCCGGCCGGCGGCCTCGAGCGGCAGGACCACGGCCAGCACCATCATGAGCGGGACCAGCCGCGGCTCGCCGAACATCCGGCCGACCAGCGGGCTCGCCGCGATCAGCAGCGCCATGGCGGCAAGCCCGCCGGCGAGATTGCAGCCGAAGAGCGCGCTCGCCAGGCTGTGGGTCAGCCGGTCGCGCTGCACCGCGGCGGCCGACAGGCCCAGATCGGTGAACATCGCGAGCAGTCCGGTACAGGCCAGCGCCATCGCCGCGAGGCCGAAATCGGCCGGTGCGAGCAGCCGGGCGAGGATCGCCATGGCGGCGATCTGCACCGCCATCCGCGCGGTCTGCGCGGAGACGGCGATGAGGCTCCCCCTGGCCGCATGCCGGCCGAGGCCCGCGAGCAGGTGATCGGTCTCGAAGACCTGCCGGCCGGCGCGGCCGGGGGGCGGTTCTGGCGGCTCGCCGCTGCTCATGCGGAACCGTGCATCCTTTCTGCGGGCCGGCGAGAGGCGCCCGCGGCATCGCCCGATCTGGTTTCGGCCGGACGGCGCCCGGCGCCCGTCCGGGCCCGGCGGCGACCCGCATCTCGGGGCACCAGCTTCGCCGCATAATCGCAACGGGCGGAACGGTCCAGCCGCTTGGGCACCGTGATGGCGGGCAAGGCAGTGGCCGGGCGACGCTCCGCGGGGCGACAGGGGCGCCCCCGGGCCGGCCGCTTCCGGCGCCGGCCGCGCTCGTGCCGGGCCGTGGCGGCCCTGCCGTTCGGGGCCCGGCATGCCGAGCTGCCGGCGTGCAGCCGGGCAGAACCGATCCTCCCGGCCAGCGCCCGGCGCGTGCTCACGGCGCCGCGGCCCCCGTTGCGGGAGGGGAAGCGGCCGTCCCCCCGGCTGCGACGGCAACCCCGAGACATCCGCCCCGCGCAGGCCCGGCAGCTCGGCGGGGACCGAAGGCCGCCGCGGCATCGGACGGCCGTGGTCTCCGGCGCAAGCCGAGGTCCTCGAGACGGCCGGGCAGATCCAGTCCGGGATGAGCGACGCGCGCGCGGGCGCCGCAGCGCGAGGGCATGGCGGCGCGCCGGCGCATGGCGGCGCACCCGCGCATGGCGGCGCACCGGCGCATGGCGGCACACCGATTGCCCGCCTTCAGAGGGGCCCCGCTTGCAATTTGGCCTTGGCCCGCCAGAAGCCCGGACAGCGAGCGCGTACGACCGCGCCGCGCGTTCGCCTCGACCGGCGCCCCGGCGACCGGCCACACAGCGTGAACGCCACCCCCGCCGCCCGCTGCGAGAACCGCGAGACGGTGGCCCCCCAAACCCTCTGCGACGGCAGCTCCGACAGAGGCATCCGCAAGAGGAACCGCGCGTCCTGCGCAGTCATCGTCCGATCGCGGCCCTGCCTTGCGAGATGCTGGGGGGAGCCGGAGCTCTGGGCAGGGAGGCGTTGGACGGATGCGGCTTTCATGGGCTCCGGGGTTTCGGGTGTCCCTGGGGCCGCGCGGAGGGTCAGGGCGGGCGTGCCGCAGTGGCAGTTGGCCCGGCCTGCCGACGGGGCCGGACCAGTCATGCACCAGGGCGGAGCGGTCCGGGGACAAGGCCAAGGCGGCGATCTCGGCGGAGTGGCCGGTGGGCGGGCTCCAGGCGGCGCGCTCACGAAGGCGGATGTCCTGCTGCGCCCCGAGATCGGCGCACAGCAGCGTCCCGCCCGGCAGCGCAAGGTGCACCGGTTGCGCCGGGCGCGTACGCCCGGCCAAGGGCAGGGCTGCGTGCGCCAGCCAGCGATCGAATGATCCGTCAGCGCCGGCGCGTGGGTGCCCGCTCGTGGACGGAACCGCCACGACCCGGCACGAGGCACGCCGCGCGGCGCGTGCCGCCGCTACTGGCCTCGCGGGACAGGCATACGCCGACGCGCCGGGGCGGGCCCGCCCACCGCTCGGAGACCGCCGCATCGAGACCGTACCGGCACAGGCCTCATCGGGGCCGCGACCCCCGGCCTCCTTGCGAGAGGCGACGCCGGCAGCGCGACCGGTGACGAGGCCCGCCAGCCGGCACCCCGCCCACCCTTCGCCGCAACCGTAGAGCGCGACGCCGCAATCCCCCATCCGCCCAGCTGAGGCTGTCAGACATATTCTCGACGGCCGCAGGGAGACCGGGCGCGGGTGCAGGCCTGCATCGGTCGGCGGCCATGGGCCGGGTCGCGAAGGCCGGTGATTGTGATCTTCGATGGACGGTTGGCGAGGCGGATCCAGGCGTCGCGGGACGGGGCATCATGGCTCCTGAAGCCACAGTTCGGGAGCCGCGTCTTGCGGTCGGACTGCTGAATGGTCTCGGCCATGTTCGGCTCCGGCGGGCGGACGCACAGGCGCGACGACGGCCCGGTTGGGGACGCCCACATGGTGGTTGCCGAGGGCGAGCCGGGCGCCGATCCCGGCGGGGTGAGCCGCTCCGGTCACCTCGGGGCATGGCCGGAGCGGCATTTCTGCCCGCCCCCGGGCGGATGGCACCGTTGGCGAGGCAGTGTCCGCCATCAGTCCGAGGGCAATGGCGGGCGGCCGACTTCCTGCGCTGATCGTGGGATGGGGGGCGCCGGGCCCGGCGGTGGGCGAACCCGTTCCTTTGCTAGTTGCGGGCCTCGCGCCGGAAGCACTGCGCTGTCTCGGTGCGCTCTGGGAGCGGAGGCCGGATCGTTGCCGGCAGGGCGGGAAGGCCTTCCCGGGGCGGTTGTGGGACGGCCTGGCCCGATCGCGCGGGGTGACTGATGTGTTGGCGCGGTACCGGCTGTGGGACGACCGCGATGGCGGTCTCCGGCGCCGGCGGCCGATATCCGTGCGCGCTGTTTTGGTGCCGGAGCCGATGCGCCGCCGGGGTTTGTGCTTCGCGGGGCATGAAGGAGATCCCGCCGTCCGGGAACTCGGCCCGATGCCGGCGAGCGGGCTCGGTGCCGTCGGGCTCCCCAGGGTGAAATCGGCTTGATACAGGCGGCCAGGTCGCCGGCGGCGGCGATCCGGCCGCGTATCCTCTCGGCGATGAACCTGCGAGCGGAGCCCATCGGCAAGGGGCAGGTCGCTGCGGCCACGGAGGGCTGTGGCGCGCCGATGCGGGGCTGCGCGCGGCCATCGCCGGCCCCGGTGCCTCCCGACGCGATGTGGCCGGGTGCCGCTATGGGGATGGTCTGTCGGGTCCGGCAACATGGCGGACCGCGCCGCGGCGGTGGTGATCGCCGCCGTCAGGCAGCGGATCTCTCGTCGAGTTCCGGCATCGGCGCGTTCGTGCTCCGCGCGCCGTGGGGGCGGGTTTTCGCCATCTGCGGCATGCATGTTCGGTCGCGGCACACGGGCCGGCTGCGGTGCCGGCCCCGCCGATCCTGCCGGCGCGCGATCCCGCCCGGCGCGTCATGATCCGCCGGCCCGAGGCGGGTGGTACCGCGCTCCGTGTCATCGAGGCCGGTCGGCGCGGCGCCCGTCCGCCCGGCGCGATGGGCCGCGAGGCCGGCGCGCGGGGCGCCGGCTCCGCTTCGCGGCAGCCGCCGGCCGGGCCTTGCGCCGCCGGGCCGGCGCGCCCCCTCCGCCCGTCGGAAGGCCAGAGCCTAGCGGGCGGCGGCCTTGAGCAGCGCCCTGAGGTCGGCCCCGGGGTCGGCGACCTGCGCCGGGTCCGCGGTCATGCCGCCCTCGATCAGGCGCTTGCCGACCATGTAGGCCCGCGGGTCGTTCATCGCGTCCACCGCGAGGAGCCGCTCGCCGGCGAAATACCAGAAGGAGACCGGCCCTTCCCCGGCCGCGCGGCGCGTCACCACCCGGTCATAGCCGGTGTTCAGCCCGGCGATCTGGAGCTTGACGTCGTACTGGTCGGACCAGAACCAGGGCTTCGGCACATAGGGCTCGCCGGCGCCGAGCATGTTGCCGGCGACGCATTCGGCCATGTCGATGGCGTTGGGCACGCTCTCCAGCCGCAGCCGGGCGCCGCCATGCGGGAAGCTGGCGCAGTCCCCCGCCGCCCAGATCGCCGGGTGCGACGTGCGGCCGAACGCGTCCACCCGGATGCCGTTCTCGATCTCGAGGCCGGCGGCCTCGGCCAGCGCCGTGGAGGGCTGGATGCCGACGCCGACGACGGCGAAATCCACCGCCAGCTCGCGCCCGTTCGAGAGCACCGCACCTGTCACCCGGGTCTCGCCGGTGAGCCGCTCGAGCCCGGTGCCCTCGAGGATCTCGACGCCGTGCCGCCGGTGCAGATCGCGGAAATAGTCGGAGGTCTCGGGGGCGGCGACGCGCTGCAGGATGCGCTCGGCCATCTCGACCAGCGTGACCTTCAGGCCCTTCGAGGCGGCCACCGCCGCCGCCTCCAGCCCGATATAGCCGCCGCCGACGATCAGCACATGCGCGCCCTCGGTGAATTCCGGCGCCATCGCGTCGACATCGGCGAGCCCGCGCACCTCGTGGACGCCCTCGAGCCTGCCGCCGATCGACGCCGGCAGCCGCCGCGGCACCGAGCCGGTGGTCAGCGCGAGCTGGTCGAAGCGCAGGGTCTCGCCGCCGAGGGCGAGGGTCTGCGCCGCCGGGTCGATCGCCTCGACCCGGGCACCGAGCCGCAGCGCGATGTCGTTCTCGGCATAGAAGCTCTCCGGGCGCAGATAGAGCCGTTCCAGCTCCATCTCGCCGAGCAGGTACTTCTTGGACAGCGGCGGACGCTGATAGGGCAGCACGGGCTCCTCGCCGATCAGGATAACCGGGCCCTCATGGCCCAGCTTGCGCAGCCCTGCGGCGAGCGAGCTTCCGGCCTGCCCGGCGCCTATGACGACGATGGTGCTCATGGTAATCCGTCCCTGCTGGCTGGCGTCGGCTTCAGTCGTCCAACGCGAGGTTGTTGATATGGGTGGTGAGGAGCGAGAGCAGCAGATCCTTGCCGCGGAATTCAAGCGCCCCGATCATCGCGGCCTGCCGCTCCACTCGTAGCCGCGGGCCCGCGCCGGCCGCAAAGGCAGCTTGCCGAAGGCGATGCCCCGATACCGCTCGCCGGCGAGGCCTTGGCGCGCGAGGCCGGTGCGGCTCCGATGCCATGCGCCGGCGAGGCTGCCCGATGCGGCCATCGCGCCGTTCCCGCGGTTGCCGGCAAAGCGGCGCATCCGGCTGTGGCGGCGCGTCAGCACCCCGATGCCGGCATCGGTGCGGCTGGCCAGGCCCGCCGCGATGGCGGAGGTCTCGACGCGCCCGCGGGCCGCGACGAACCGGCGGAACCCGCCCGGTGTCCGCTTCGGGGCGGCGCAGTCGCCGCGGCCGAGCACGATCCGCACCCGCCGCGGGGCAGGCTGCCGGGCCAGCGGCTCGCGCACCGGGATCATGCCGGCGCCGCGCCGGCCTGCCATCGCCCCGGTCCCGACATGCGGCCCTCGGCGCCGGCTCGCGGGCCACGACGGCTCGGCGGACCGGATCGAGGAGGCGATCCTCCGGGCCGGCCGGCCGGGTGCGCGTGCTGCTGTTCTTCGCCAAGGGGCTGCCTCGCAATCGGGAGAATGCCCGAGGGATAATGTATCCGGCTTGCCAGGCGCAATCGCCGCGCGCCGCCGGAACCGGCTTTCCCGCATGCCTGCCACCGGCCCGCAAGCTCCGCGGGGACAGGTCGCGGGCCGCGGCAGGCCCTGCGACGCCGCGCAGGTGCATGTCCCATCCCCGGGCTTTGCTGCCCGGCCCGACTGCCGTGGCGGCGTGCGGGGGCCGCGAGGCCGGGGCCATCCGCTGCCGTTCCGTCAATGCAGACCGGGGGCGGGGCGATGCGGGCATGGCGGCGCGCGAGCCAGGGAACCCGGTGCCGTTGTCAAGCACCGCCGCCCCGTCACCGGCGCCGTGGCTCGGCGCGATCGGCACGAGGACGATTCTGCGCTCCAGCCGCAGCGGGCTACCGCCAGCGGTCATGCTGCCGATCCGCCCGTCGCTCCCCGCCCCCAGGCCGAGCCCGACGTCAGGGGGCTACCGGCCCGACATCCCGGCGCCTGCCGGCCTCGCGGGCGGTGGTCTCGGGTCCGAAGCCGCGACTGCCACCCGCCAGGCGGAGCGCGGCGCCGCCCCGCTCCGAGAAGCCGGGTCGCACGGGCGTGAGCGGGCCCCCTTGATCCCGGCATCGGCGCTCCAGATGAATGTCGGCCCGCGCGCCCGGCCGCCGTAGATCGCAGCGACCGCCTCCTCCGCCTTCGCGTCTTGCACCGGCAGCGGCGAAAACCCCACCTCTCCGCGATGGCTCGTTCCAGGAGCAGGGCGTCGTTGCCAATGACCGGAAGCCGCAAGAGATCCTTCGCGGGCCTCGCCACTTCGGGATCGCCGATCGGCAGGCCGCGTCGGGCGCACAGGGGCAGGCGTCTCCCCCGGTCGACCGCGCATTTCGAGAGCTCGCGCGCGGGGCGACCGGCCCGGCGCGGCGGCATCCGGTCCGTTGACCTGCGCTGCGAGCACCCCGTCGACTTCCCCTTGCGCGACGCCGCTATGCAGGCCGTGTACCGCTTCGGGTTGCCATGGCAGACCGTCATCCGCATCCGGCTACACGGGGAGAAGCCGGCGACGCCCGATCACCGGCTTCTACAGGTGGAAGGCACCGATCGGGCGTAGCCGTCACGCATCCGGCAGGCACTGGCCGCGCCCGCAGCGGTCGAGACGATGTCGATCCCGGCGGCCGCGCCACCGCCCCGGCGGCCGCGGCGGGCAGCACCTCGATCTCGACCCCTAGGGCGCCCGCCTCCTCGATGGCGCCGACGGTGCCGAAGATGCACGGCGCGTTCCCGGCGCAGCGGCCCGGCATCCCGACGCCGCCGACGCGGAGCATTTGGTGCGGCAGGCCGACAGGGCGCATCACCGGCGCGCCTGCAGGGGCGGCCGCCTTGGTGATGCGGCCCTCCTCGCATCCGTTCCGCAGCGTCGCCGCATTGGTGCCGCTCTCCTGCATCGGCCTGACCGCGCTGGCTGCGGCGATACCGGGCGTCGCGCAGGAGCCATGGGGCCTTTGGGCGATGCAGAGCGTGTCGGGCGCCCCGGCGCGCAGCGCGCGAATGTGCCATATCGTCCGGACGAGGGCAGTGCGCAGCGCTTTCTGATGGCCGTGGTCCGTCATGCCGAGGCCGACGGCGACGCCGCCGATGTCCACGCCCGCCAGCTCGGCCTGGCGCACCGTCAGCACCCCGCACACGACCATTGCCGCCAGCCGCTCTCCCGCCGGCATCGTCGCGGCAAGGTCCCGGATCGTCGGCTTCCTCGGCGTTTAGCGCTCCGGGGCCTCCCTGATGATTGCATTTTGTACCGACCTCAGATGATGGCGCTGTCGGCGATCCTGGGGGGCGGATATCCGCTGGGGCACCATCCGCGCTGGCGAGGGTGGGAGCGAGCAGGCACGGCGCCCGCGCCGCCACAAGGCTGGAGGCACGCGGGCCTATGGGCTCGACGGCCGGGCCATGACGGGCGGCCAGCCGGCGGATCGGAATCGCCAGCGCCGGTGAGAGCAGGATGGACATGGCAACTGCGCACCGGACCCCCGGCATCGGCGCCGTCCGCACCACTGCCGGAGGCCGGGCCATCTGCAAGACCGGCATGGTTCGCCCGCCGGAGCCGGAGAGGTTGCGCCGCATCGCGCAGGAGCTCGCCCCGGTGATCGTGGCGCCGGAGCCGCCGGGCTGATCGAGGCCCTGGCGCGGGGGACCTTCCTTGACCGGCGCGCTCGCGCCCCTGCCGCGGGAGAATGGGGAGGAGCGCGGCCTCCCGCCGGCCGCCGCGAACACCGTCGGGCCCGGCTGCGCCCACGCGCGCCAACTCTGCGGCGGCCACCCGCACGAACGCCCCGCCTCGCCGACCCGAGGGGAGCGGCCATTCCGGGATCAGCTGCCACGCGATGGGCCGCTTCATGCACCCCGCCACCCTGCGCCGCCGAACGCCGTGTCGGGATGGGCGGCGAGGGCGCGCCTTGGATCGGCAAGGCATCGCCGTCGAAACGCGGACAGATATCCCGGAACCCCGGCGGCGGCACCTGCAAACGCCCCGGCTCATGGCAAACCGGGGCGCTTTGGCCGCCGGCGTTCACATCGCGAAAGGGCGCCTCTGCCACGACGCGGCGGCGTTGATCGGCGGGCAGCCCGATACAGGCGTGCGACGGCCGGTCTGGATCGTGGCAGGAATGCGGGGCACCGGGGGCGGTCCGGGCGGGCGCGCATTTGCTGGGTTGCCTGCGATCTCGGGCCTCCTGCCGGCCGACGGGGAGGCACTTCTCCGCAACACGACCGGTGCCGCGCAGGCCGGGCCGATGGAGGACCCGCCGAAGCGGGCGACCGTCGACCGCTGGGCCTGCAGGGGCCGCGGCGCTCCCGGCCTGCAGTCGCGCTGCGCGGCGTTCCTGCCGCAGAAGATGTCGCTCCGCATCGGGCGCGCCGTCGACCAGCCAGCCAGCAGATAGGCCCTTTCCTGCTCCAAGGCGGGCCTGCGCGAATGCCGCCACCGGCAAGCGCCTCACGCTGCGCATGCCGGAGACGGTGGCCGAGTCGGCGTCCGATCCACCGGAGTGGCGCATGCGCTGAAACCGGTGCCGTGGCGGGACGCGGCGCCGAAGCAATGCGTGCCGGAGGGCCCTCGCGCGCATCCCAACCATGGCAGGCATGGCTTTGCCTGCGCCGACATCCCGCTCGAACGAGGGTCAGAGGGGGTGGGCCATTGCACCTCGTTCAGGCCCAAGGCTGCCTGCGCCGGGTCAGGTGCTCTCCGAGGCCATCGACGTTGACGAGTGGCGCTCGAACGGCCTCGCCAGGCAGGTCGATATCGTACGGGGGCGCGCCGCCCACGCGCCGCCTCTTCCGAGTGGCGAAGCACCGGGCAGTGCCCTGGCAGACGAGGCGCGCGACGATCCCGATACCCTGCGCGGATCGCCGCCTGGACGGGGGAGGAGATCCCAGCCAGACGCGCAGGCCCGACTACCGGCAGCGCTCGATCCACATGGCTCGCCCGGAAAGGCTGCTGCCGGAGCGCTGCATCGCGATGCGGCGGGTCGCCGATCAGTTGCCCAACCGGCTGGACACCTCGTGCTCTCCTTGTGGGACATCGACGATTGCGGCCGTGCCGACTGTCTCGCTCCCCAGACGATGGGCGGTCACCATGCATCAGGCGGGCGCCGGCGATGGCGGCCCCGCCGTGGGGCGAAACCTGCATTTTCTCGACGAGGCGCGTGCCTTGCGGTGCTGCGGTGCGGCGCGAGCGTGCGGCACCGGGTGATCCGGATGGGCAGCGGCATCCCGTTCGAGCCGGGGGGCCGGAACTGCCCGGAGCGGGGCGGGGAGGATCGCGCGGTCGGCCCGCCCGCGATCGATCGCAGCCGGTGGGCCGAAAGCGGCAATGCCGCCTCTGGACTCGCATGGGAACGAGGGTGAGGCGGATGTTGCAAGGGCGCGTCGCCTCGGTGCCGGAGCGGCCGCCAGGCAGCGCGGGTATCCAGCCGGCCACGACTGTGCCCGGCACTACGTGCGGCGTGCCGCGGCTGGGCATGGCCAGGCGGCCCGGCGAGGGCATGTTGAAGAGGCTACCATCGAGACATGGCTGGCGCTGTGCCTCTGCCCATGATCGCGGCGGAGTGGGCTCATGCCTTGGTCTCGGACGATGCGTTCCGCAGCCCGATGCCGCCGCGGGTCGGTGCCGCGCCGATGGTGCCGCGGCCGCGTTGCGCCGTGAGCGATGGGGGCGCTGCCGGATCACTTAGTCCGGCGACCTGCGCGCGCTCGTGCGAAAGGGCATTGTCTTGGGCGGGCGAGACATGCCGCCCCGGCCCGCATGTCTCGCCCAGCCAGACCCTTCTTTCCCGCGATGCTGCCTGCCCCCTGGTACGGCGGTCGGCGGCTGGTCTCGCCCGGCGCCCGCGCTGCCCCGCCGGCACAGGGGAGGGCTCTCGCACTGTCGCGAAGGTGGAGATCGGGGCGGGCCTTGGACACAATGCAGATTGCCGCGTGCGGCATCGCCGGGCCGTGCGCCCCGACCGGCCTGAGCATGGCGGCCGGGAACGCGCTGATCGGCGTCTCTCTCTTCCGGGGGCGGGCCGGCGATTGGCAAGGGGTATCGCGCGGGCGGTGCGGTCCCACGCCGCGGACGGCGGCCTTGTCCGGGCCGGGAGGCTCGGGGCGATGGCCTGCCCTCGATCGCCGCGGTGCTCCTCGGCTTCGCCGCGCGCATCTCGATCGGCCTGCGGCTGCTTGCCGGCATGTCCGCGAGGCGGATTTCGGCACTGAAGTTGATCCTGCCGATCGGCGGCATTCGCCGGATCGGCCTGATCGGCTGCCCCTTGCGCCCCGGCGACGGGGTCGGCACGGGCATTGGCCGCGCCGCAGGGCCTCGGGCGTTCCCACGCGGCGGGCGCGGGGCCGGCATTGGCGGATGTGGCGCTTTTGGGGCCGGCTCGCCCCCCACTGCCGATCGCTGGGCGCTCTCACCAGATGCGGGCCGAGGCGGTGCCGCCGCTCCGGCGGGATCGAGGGTGGCGGATGTTTCATCCCGTCCCGCCACTCGTTCTTACGCGAGACGCCGCGTCTGGTGACGGATTTCCAGCGCAAGGGCATCCGCCTCTCCGGCCGCGGCAGGGCGCTTCGGTGAGGGCGCCCTTGGCGGGATCCGCATCGGCGCGACCACCGGGGAGAGGCTCGCCGGGCTTGGGCGCGGCGTGTCGGTCATCGGGGACATGGCGGCGCCGTTCGGCGCCATCCCGGCCGCTGCCGCCCAATGCGAAGGCGGTTCGCGGGCGGGGGCCGCGGCGACGGGGAAGCGCTGGCGTTGCCGGTCCGGAAGCAACCCACAGGCCCCGAACGACCTCATGACTGCCCGCAGGGCGCGATTCCCGCGCGCCGGAGCGCTGGCCGGCGCCGGGATGTCTCCGGCGGCGGTCGCCGCGCGTCCCGCCGGTGCCGCGCGGCCGGCGGGGGCTCGCCGCTGGCGCGGGGTTCGGCTAGCCTGCCCGGCAGCCGGGCGCCGAAGGCCGCCCCCGCCATGCAAGGAGCCTCGCCATGGCCAATGCCAAGCCCCCCGTCCGCGCCCTGATCGAGGGCAACCCGGCGCTCGTCGTCATCGACATCCAGGCCGGCACCTTTGTCGGGCAGGACGGCGACGCCCGCGCCATCGACCACATGCCGGGCTATGCCGGCCGGATGCTGGCCGCGCGCCAGGCCATCGACGCCGCGCGGGCGGCCGGCATCCCGGTGATCTTCATCCAGGAGGTGCACCGGCCCGACATGGTGGATTTCGGGCGCGAGCTCGACGGCAGCGAGGATGTCCACTGCCTCGAGGACAACCCGAACACCGCGCTCGCCGTCGCGCAGATGGGCGTGCGGCCGGACGACTACCACATCCGCAAGCGGCGCTACTCGGCCTTCTTCGGCACCGATTTCGAGATCCTGCTGCGCGGGCTGAAGATCGACACGCTGCTGCTCTGCGGCGGGCTGACCGATGTCTGCGTGCACTACACCTTCGTCGACGGGCACCAGTCGGACTATTTCTGCCGCGTGATCGAGGACTGCGTCGCCGGCTCCTGCATCGAGGCGCACGAGGCGGCGCTGCGGGCGATGGAATATCTCCAGCGCGGTGCGCGGCGGAGCCTCGCCGAGACGGTCGAGGCGATGCGCGCGCACGGCGCCCGGGCGGCCTGAGGCGCTCCGGGTCGCTCTGGGGCGGGCTGGGGCGCCCCGGGGCGGGCGGAAAGGACTTGGCGTGCTCTATCCGGCCGGCCTATGCTTGCCGCGAGGAAACCGCCCAATGAAAAGACCAATGATCGGACCCGGCTCGGAGACGGCAATCGCCGCCTCCTGGGAGCGCTGCGAGCGCAAGCACAACCTCGTGCGGGATGCCGCGCGGCCGATCCTGCGCCTGCAATCGACCGAGATCGCGCCGCGCTTCGCCGAGCTGGTCGAGCGCACCGGCGGGCGCCAGGGGATCATCCGCCAGCTCGCCGAGCTCGCCGTCGGCGCCGGAAGCTGCCTCGTGGTTGCCGATGCCGACGGGGTGCTGGTGCGGCTCGAGAGCCAGGACCGGGTCCGCGCGGATTTCGAGAGCTACGGCATCGCGCTCGGCTCCTGCTGGGACGAGCGGCTGGCCGGCACCAACGGCGTCTCGATGGCGATGGCGGAGAACGCGGCCTTCACGGTGGACGGGCGGGGGCACTACTTCTCGCGCCTGCGCGGCTTCGCCTGCACCGGGGTGCCGCTCTTCGACGCCGAGAACCGCCGGATCGGCGCGCTCGCGCTCTCCGCCTTCGACCGGGGCAACCCGGCCGAGCACGGCTTCGCCCGGCTGCTGCTCGGCACCGCGGCCGACCGGATCCAGCGCATCCTGTTCGAGCGGCGCTTCGCCGAGCAGATGATCGTCACCGTCTCGGCGCCGGCGGAGGGCGCGCTGCTGCAGGCCGAGGAGCTGGTGGCGGTGGACGAGGCCGGCACGATCCTCGGCTCGACCGCGCGGGCGCACCGGCTGGTGGGCATGGAGGCGCCCTCGGAGCTGCTCGGCCGCTCCTTCGAGATCGTATTCGGCGCCGATGCCGGGGCGCTCGACCGGGTGCCGGGCCGGGTGCTGAGCACGCGCTTCGCGGCCGGGCCGCAGCTCGGCCTCGCGGCGCGCCGGCCGCACGCGCCGGCCTGGCCGGGCCGCGGCTGGCAGCCGCCGGCCGGGCAGCCGGGGCCGGCCCGGCCGAGGCGCCGCCATCTCGCGCCGTCCTACCGCGAGCTCGCCATCGGCAGCGAGGCGGTGGCCGATGTCTGCGAGCGGGCGGAGGCGCATTTCCGCCGCGCGCTGCCCTTCGTGATCGAGGGCGAATCCGGCACCGGCAAGTCGGCGCTCGTCGCGGCGATCCGCGAGGCGGCGGGGCTCTCGCCGGCCGAGGCGGTGACGGTGGACTGCGCGCTGATCGGCGAATTCGACGACGACCGAACCTATGTTCGCACGGTCTTCCAGCAGGCCCGCGTGGTCGGCGCGCTCGACATGGCCGGGCCGCGGGTCGCCATGCTGGTCCTCGACAATGCCGACGAGATGCCGGCCTATGTCCAGGCCGGGTTGCGCAGCCTGCTGGCGGAGATCGAGGCCGAGGGCGGGCTCTGCACCGGCGAGGCGCCGGCCTCGGCGGTGCGCGTCGTCGCCACCTGCCGGCGGCCGCTGCGCGCGGCGGTGGAGGCCGGGGCGTTCCGCGACGATCTCTTCTTCCTGCTGGCCCATACCCGGCTGGTGCTGCCGCCGCTGCGCGTGCGGGCGCGGCCCGAGGCGCTGGTCCGGGCGCTGGCCACCCGGCTCGCCGGCGCCGAGGTGGAGATCGCGCCCGAGGCGATGGCGGCGATCGCGGCGCATGGCTGGCCCGGCAATGTGCGCGAGCTGCGCAGCGTGCTGCAGCAGGCGCTGATGGCCGGCGACGGGCGGCGCATCTCGCCGATGGAGCTGCGCGGCACCTCGGTGCTGGCCGCGGCGGATCGGCCGGCGCCCGAGACGCCCGCGGCGCCCGCGCCGGCATTGCCGCGGCCGGTCTATGACGAGCGCGCGATGCTGCTCGATGCGCTGACGGGGGCGCGCTGGAACGTCTCGCAGGCGGCGCGCACGCTCGGCATGAGCCGGGCGACGATCCACCGCAGGATGAACCGCCACGGCATCGCCCGGCCGAGCTGACCGACGGGGACGGGCAGGGGCGAGGGGCAGGGGCGAGCGGCGGGGCGGCGCCGGGATGCAAGGCGGGCAGGGCGGCGCCGGGATGCAAAGCGCCGGGCGCTCCGCTGCCGACAGGGAGATGCAGCGGGGCGCCCGGCCGAGGGCAGGATGGGGGTGCCTCAGGCGAGGTCGTCCCTGCCCTCGATCAGGAAATGCACGCTCTCCGAGCCCGCGGTGCGGGCGGCGAGCTGGGGTGCATAATCGGGGTCGTTCATGAAGGCGATCGCCGCCGCGCGCGTCGGCCATTCGAGGATGATGCGCAGGCCGGCCGGGCTCTCGGCGCCCTCGACCTGCTCGTGGCTCGCGGTGCGCGCCAGATAGCGCCCGCCATGCTTGGTGACGAGGGCATTGGCGATGGGCAGATAGTCCGGGATCCAGCCGTCATCGGTGGGCGTGACGGCCAGCACGGAATAATGGGCCATGGGTTCGGTCTCCGTTCTGCTGGGGGGCGGGCGGTCAGGTCCAGGGGCGCACGGGGTCGGAGCCGTCCCAGCTGCGGGCGGCCTCCTCGGTGCGGCGGAAGATCTCGCGATAGACCGCGCTGTCCTCCCAGAACTCGACATAGTGGCCGAGGGTGTCGAGCATGTCGAAATAGACCAGCGGCGAGCCGCCGATGGTGCATTCGAAGGCCGGCGCATGGCCGATCCCGATGAAATGCTCGCGGTTGGCGGCGTAGTCCTCGGGGATATAGCCGAAATGATGCAGGCCGCGGCGGCCGGCATCGGTCCATTCCTTGTAGACCGAGGGGGCGTCGTCGTGCTGCACCAGCAGCTCGACCTGCACGGCGCCGCTGTTGCCGAGGGCGAGGGTCACGTCCGCACCGGTCGGCTGGCCGCGATAGACCTGGTTCTCGAGCGGGGCGTGCTCGAACAGGAAGAAGGGGCCGACCTTGAGCTCCTCGGTCCAGTATTTCAGCGCGGCGTCGAGATCGTCGACCACGTAGCAGACCTGCTGCAGGGTGAAGACCGGCTGCGAGGGCCCGTGGATCGGCCCGTGCATCTGCGCCCGCGCGGTGCCGGCGGCCCCGAGCGCGCCGAGCGAGGCGGCGCCGCCGAGCATCAGATCGCGCCGCGAGGGCGCGGGCAGGGGCTGGGTCCTGCGGTTGTCCGTCATGGTTTCCTCCGTCTCCGGGCTTGTGGCTGAGGCATGGCGCACCCTTCGGCCCGGATGCTCCGGGCGCGCCGTCGGTCGTCGGGCGGTGCTGGCCGGGGGCTAGTCGAGCGGGCTCCAGAGCCGCCGGTCGGTGGTCTTCTCGTAGCCGAGCCCGTCCGGGTAGCTCAGGAACTCGATGTATCCGCCCCAGGGCGCCCGGGTGTAGATCCAGGAGAGGCCCTTCGTCGGGTGCCCCTCCCGCGTGTTGGTCTTGATCTCGCCGAAGACCTCGAGGCCCTTGCCGCGCAGATAGGCGACGGTCGCCGGCAGGTCGTCGACATAGAAGGCGATGTGGCTGCCGCCGTAATCGACGTTCTTCGGCATCACCCGGCGCTGGTCCGGCGAGCTGTACTCGAAGAGCTCGAGATTGGTGCCGTTTGCGCAGCGCACCCGGTGGTTGGTCAGCGAGGCGGCGTCGTTGACGTCGAGGTTCTCCATCATCCAGCCGTTGTCGAAGGGGCCGATGGCGTTGGAGAAGAAGCTCTCGCAGCCGATGACGTCGACGAAATAGTCCACCGCTTCCGCGATATCCGGCACGGTCAGGCCGAAATGCTGGATGCCGCGGAGCCCGGCGACCTGGGCGCCGGCCAGCGCCGGCAGGCAGAGCGCGAGCGCCGCGCCGGCGGCGAATCTGCGAATGTTCCCGAACATGGTGTCTCCCGGTTCGTTTCCCGTTGGGGGGCACGGCGGCGCGCCGGGCGCCGCCGCGGCGGTTTCAGATGCTGCCGGCGGCCATCTCGCGGGCGATGTGCTCGGCCTGGCGGATCGCCAGCGCGACGATGGTCAGCGTCGGGTTGCAGGCGCCGGAGGAGGTGAACTGGCTGCCGTCGGAGACGAAGAGATTGGCCACGTCATGCGCCTGGCCGAAGGCGTTCACCACGCCCTTCGCCGGGTCGGCATGCATCCGGTTGGTGCCCATGTTGTGGCTCGCCGGATAGGCCGGCAGCTCGTAGACATCGGTGGCGCCGACCGCCTCGTAGATCTCCGCCGTCGCCTCGAAGGCATGTGCCGTCATCGCGTGGTCGTTGTTGTGCGGTGTCTTGGCCACCAGCGGCACCGGCAGCCCGTGCTGGTCCTTCTCCTCGGGGTGCAGGGTGATGCCGTTCTTCTCCTGCGCCATGTCCTCGCCGCAGATCCAGACGCCGGACATCCGGTCATACTGCTCCATGGCGCCGGCGACGCTGCGGCCCCAGCCGGTGTTGCCGGGCTCGAGGAAGGCCGCCATGAAGGGCAGGCCGAGCGAGAGGAACTCGAGATAGTAGCCGCCGGCGAAGCCCCGCCCGGCGTCGTGGTTCACCTCGTCGCCGACGACCCCGGCCACCGAGGTGCCGCGATACATGTGCACCTTCTCCGGCAGCACCGCATAGCAGCCGGCGGTGGTGTGGGTCAGGTAGTTGCGCCCGACCTGGCCGGAGCTGTTGGCCAGCCCGTCCGGGAACATCGCCGAGGCCGAGTTGAGCAGCAGCCGCGGGCTCTCGATCGAGTTGCCCGCCACCGCGACCGCCCGCGCCTTCTGGCGGTGCTGCACCCCCTCGGCATCGGCATAGACCACGCCGGTGACGCGGCCCGCCCGGTCATGCTCGATGCGCAGAGCCATCGCCTCGGTGCGCACCTCGCAGTTGCCGGTGGCCTCGGCGCGCGGCAGCTCGGTATACATCGTCGACCACTTGGCGCCGATCGCGCAGCCCTGCATGCAGAAGCCGATCTGCTGGCAGGCCGGGCGGTCGTCGCGCTCCACCGAGTTGATCGCCATCGGGCCGGAGTTGTAGTCGGTCCGCCCGGTGCGGCGGCAGCCCTCGGCGAGCACGCGGAAGCCGTTGTTCCAGGGCAGGTGCGGCATGCCGGTGGTACGGCCGGTCACGCCCATCTTGCGCTCGGCCTTCTCGTACCAGGGGATCATCTCCGCCAGCGTGACCGGCCAGTCCTCGTTGTTGGCGCCGGGGATCGCGCCGTAGTGGCTGCGGGTGCGGAACTCGTGCTCGCGCAGGCGCAGCGCCACGCCGGCCCAGTGGATCGTCGAGCCGCCATAGCCCTTGACGATCCAGGCCGGCAGGTTGGGATGGTTGACCGCGCCGTGCCAGCCGCCGGTGCTGTAGCGCTTGTCCAGCCACGAGGTCTTGCTGAACATCGCCCATTCGTCGTTCTCGATGTCGCCGAGATCGAAGCGCTTGCCGGCCTCAAGCACCACCGAGCGGATGCCCTTCTGCGCCAGCTCGTTGGCCAGGGTGCCGCCGCCGGCGCCGGAGCCGACGATCACCACCACGCCGTCGTCGCTGAGATCGAACCGTGTCATTGCCAGCCCTCCCTCAGCCGCCGACCTCGGCCAGGCGCTGCTCGAGCGTCGGGCCGGCGGGCACGAAGGTGATGTCGGAGAAGCCGCGGTCGATATAGCCGCCATGCTCGACGGAGGAGCCGCCATAGCCGAAGCGCGGCCAGAGCGCCTTGTTGTCGTAGATCGCGAAATAGGCGGTCCAGCGCACGCCCTGGAAGAAGCCCTCGTGCTGGAAATGGCGCAGCAGCCCCTCGCGGGCATCCGGATCGGCGATCCCGGTATAGCCGGTGCCGTGCAGCGCGCGGGCCTGCGCCTCGATCCGGGCGAGCCCGTCGGTCAGCGCGGCGGCGTTCGCCGCATCGCCGGCCGCCTTGGCGGCGACGATCTCCACGATGGCCTCGTAGTGCGAGAGCTCCAGCAGGTCCGGATGGGGATAGATGTCCTGCACCATGCGCAGCAGCGTCGCGGACTGCCCGGCATCGAGCGCGGCGGCCCCGGACGCGCCGGCGATCCGCAGCATGCCGCCGGTGGTCACGCCGATCATCGCGGTGGAGAGCAGGAAGCGGCGGCGGCTGAAGCCCGTGCGGCCGCTCTCGGATGTCTGGCGGTGGATTGTTATGGTCATTGCTTTTTCCTCCCTTGGTGGGTGTGTCGCGGTCAGGCGGCGGGCGAGCTTTCGCCCAGCGCCGCGGCCAGGCGGTCCTCGGCGGCCCGGGCGACCGCGCCGATCAGCGCGCCCGGGCGCATCGTCCGCGGCAGGATCTCGGAGACCGCGAGATGGGCCTCCGGCTTCGGATCGACCCGCAGCCCGGCCGCGCGGTGGACATGGCCGAGCGCTTCCCAGAAGCGCGGCTCCGGGCGGTCGAGCAGCATGGCGGCATGGATCAGCGCGGTGCGGCGCCCCTCCGCAGCGCTCCAGCGCTGGGCGGTGCCGACGAGCTTGCGCCCGGCCACCGTCACGTTCCACCGGCCGTCGCAGAAGGCGCCCTCGACGGGGCCGGTGCCGGAGGCGATCTCGAAGCGGGTCAGCGCCTCGCGGAAGGCGCCGCAGATCAGCCCGTAGCCGGCCTCCAGCGTCAGCCCGGCGGCGGGCAGCACTATCGCGAGGTTGAGCACCGCCGGCCCCTGGGGCACGCCGCCGCCGCCGCTGGAGCGTGCCAGCACCGGCCAGCCCAGCCTTGCGCATTCCGCCCCGGCCTCGACGAAGCTGGCCCGGCGGGCCCAGGCCGCCGGCACCACCAGCGCCGGCGCTTCGGCCTGCCAGAGCAGCACCGCGGGCCGGCCGGCGGCGAGCAGCCCCGCCTCCCGCGCGATGCCCTCGGCCGCATCGGCAAGGCGGAGGGCGGTCATCCCGCGGTCCCCCCGATGCCCTCGATCTCCGTGCAGATCGTGCTCAGCACCTCGCCCGCCGGGGCGCCGTCGATGGCGCGGTGGTCGAAGGTCAGCGAGAGGCCGACGAAGGGGCGCATCTCCATGCCGCCCGCGGCCGACGGCATCGCCCGGTCGACGAGCCGCCCGATGCCGAGAATGGCGATCTGCGGCGCGTTGATGATCGGGGTGAACTGCTCGACCCGGGTGAGCCCGAGATTGCTGACGGTGAAGGTTCCGCCGGTCATCTCGGCGACGCTGAGCCGGTTGGCCCGCGCCCGGGCGGCGAGATCCTGCCGCGCGGCGCGGAGCTCGGACACCGCCATCTCGCCGGCGCCGAAGATCGCCGGCGCCACCAGCAGGTTGCCGGGCAGGGCGATCGCCACCGAGAGGTCGATCCCGGCGGCGAGATGCACCTCGCGCCCCTCCACCCGCCCGTTGATGTCCGGGTGCCGCTTCAGCGCCCGCACCGCGGCGAGCATCAGCAGGTCCTCGACCGAGGCCCTGGTGCCGGCCTCGGCCAGCCGGGCCTTCTCGGCGAGCAGCGCGGTCGCCTCCGCGCTGGCGTGATGGGTGAGCTGCGCCGCCGTGGCGAGGCTCTCCACCATGCGGTCGGCGATCATGCCGCGCACGCCCTTCAGCGGCACCACGCGGATATCGCTCGCGGCCTCGGCCGGGGCGGTCATTCCACCGTCCCGATCACGGCGCCCTTGGGCACCACCGCGTCGGCCTCCTCCTTGATGCGCACGATGCCCGAGGCCGGCGCGAGGATCTCGTACTGCACCTTGGCGGTCATGATCTCGGCGATCAGCGCGCCCTGCTCGACGCCGGCGCCGTCGTCGACCAGCCAGCTGGTGATGACGGCGTCCTCGTCCTCTTCCCAGAGGTCGGCGGGGATCTTGATCTCGGTGGCCATGTGGCACTCCTTCCCTGTCCGGAGCCGCCCCCGCGGCCCCGCTGCTGTGGTTCACTGATGTCGGCGATCGCCTCAGGCGGCGGTCATCTGCTCCCAGGCGGCGACGATCTTGTCCGGGTCGGGCAGGCAGAACTGCTCCATGACGCGGGCAAAGGGGATCGGCACATCGGGGAAGGCGACCCGCTTCGGCGCGGCCTTCAGCACCGAGATGTCGTGCTCGGTGACGCTGGCGATGATCTCGCCGGAGACGCCGTAGCTCATGTAGTCCTCGTCGACCACGATTAGCCGGCCGGTCTTGGCGACGCTGGCGCGGATCGTCTCGCGGTCGAGCGGCACGAGGCTGACGAGATCCACGACCTCGGCGCTCACCCCCTGCTCGGCGAGCCGGGCGGCCGCCTTCAGCGCGTGATGCACGCCGATGCCGAGGCTGACGATGGTGACGTCGCTGCCTGCGCGGGCAATCTTCGCCTTGCCGATCTCGAGCGCATAGCTCTCCTCCGGCACATGCACCGTGGCGCCCGGCTCGGTGCCGAGCCAGCCCATGCCCTGAAGGCCCTTGTGATACATGTAGACCACCGGGCTGTCGTCGCGCAGCGCCGCGGTCATCAGCCCCTTGGCGTCATAGGCGTTGGACGGCGCCACCACCTTCATCCCCGGCAGATGCGCGAAGGTGCCATAGACGCATTGCGAGTGCTGCCCGGCATCGGAATAGCCCCCGCCGGTCGAGGTCATCAGCACCATCGGCACCCTGAAGCTGCCGCCGGAGAAATAGATGTTCTTGGCCATCAGGTTGTAGATCGCGTCGAAGCAGACGCCGAAGAAATCGACGAACATCAGCTCGACCACGGGGCGCATCCCGTCCTGCGCCGCGCCGACGGCGGCGCCGATGAAGGCGGTCTCGGAGATCGGGGTGTCGCGCACCCGCTCGGTGCCGAACTCGTCGAGCAGCCCGCGGGTGTTGCCATAGACGCCGCCGAGCGCGCCGATATCCTCGCCCATCACGAAGACGGTGGGGTCGATCCGCATCTCCTGCGCGACGGCCTCGGCCATGGCGCGGGCGATGGTGAGCTTTCTCTCGTTGGGTTTGGTCATTCTCGTGTCCTCCGTGCTCAGGCGGCAAAGACGCGGGTCAGCGCGTCCTCGGGGGCCGGGTCGGCGCTCTCGCGCGCGAAGGCGATGGCGGCATCGACGCGGGCCGCGGCCGCGGCCTCGATCCCGGCGAGTTCGGCCTCGGTGGCGCTGCCCTCGTCCAGCATCCGCGCGCGCATCGCCGGGATCGGGTCGCGGGCGAACAGCGCGTCCTTCTCGCCCTCCGGCCGGTAGCCCTCGGCATCGCCCATGAAGTGCCCGGCGAGGCGGAAGGTCTCGACCTCCAGCAGGCTCGGCCCCTCGCCGGCCCGCGCCCGCGCGATCGCCTCGCCGGCGGCGGCATGGATCGCGTAGGGGTCGTTCCCCTCCACCCGCACGCCCGGAATGCCATAGGCGGCGGCGCGCACATGGTTGTGCGCCACCGCGGTGGAGGCGCGTTTCGACACCGAGATCCCCCAGGCGTTGTCCTCGATCACGCAGACGAAGGGCAGCTGCCAGACCGCGGCGAGGTTCATCGCCTCGTGCCAGCCGCCCTGGTTCACCGCGCCCTCGCCGACGAAGGCCACCGCCACCCCCGGCTTGCCCTGCATCTTGCGGCTCAGCGCGGCGCCCACCGCCGGGCCCATGCCCTGCGCGATGATGCCGGAGCAGGCGAAGTTCACATCCGCGTCGAAGATGTGCATGTGCCCGCCGCGCCCGCCGGAGAGGCCGGTGGCCTTGCCGAAGATCTCCGCCGCCATGCGG
This sequence comes from Paralimibaculum aggregatum, assembly GCF_030270585.1. Taxonomy (GTDB): domain Bacteria; phylum Pseudomonadota; class Alphaproteobacteria; order Rhodobacterales; family Rhodobacteraceae; genus Thermohalobaculum; species Thermohalobaculum aggregatum. Next base: position 80,734 of record NZ_BSYI01000016.1, on the reverse strand, counting down.
TCGAGATCCACGCCCTTGGCGATCGCCTGGTGGTGCGGGCGATGGGTGGCGGTCACCACGTCATGCGGCTCGAGATGCGCGCAGACGCCGACCGCCACCGGCTCCTGCCCGTCGGAGAGGTGCATCTCGCCGGGGATCGGCCCCTTGGCCATGTTGAAGACCGGCGTCTTGCCCTCGAAATAGATCTTCGCGATGGCCTCCTCGAACCGGCGGCTCGTGACCATCATGCGATACATCCAGTGCTGCTCGTCGCGTGTCGGTGACATGCGCCCTTCCTCCCGTTGCTTCCCAGCGGTGCGGCTATCGTTGCCGCGTTCCTGGCAGCGACGTTGGGGCGGCCATGCGCGGGGAACAATGCGGATCTTCCGCGGCCGGGCAGCCGGGGCCGCAACTGTCTCAGCCTGCGCCAGGGTGAGACAGGCTGCGACAGGGGCGGGCAGCGAGCGGACAGGCCAGGGCGCCGCCCGGCCGCGCGGCGGCTGCCTGATTCGCGCCGCCGGAGGGCTTCCGCGCGCGGCTTGGCGCGCCCCTTCCGGGCGCAGCGCGGTGCGGATGCCGATATGGCTGGCCCCCGCCCTTCGGAGCGGGTGCGGACCTGCGGGCGGCTGGTGGAGCTGGCTCGCAGGGCTGGCGCTGGCGCGATCTCCCCGTCCGATCCCGCAGGGCCTGGAGGAGGCTCGCGGCCGGTCATGCGTCGCGGTCCCGGCTGCCCCGCGGTGCAGGGCCTCATCGCCCTGTGCCTCGGCGGGGGGCGTCGTCGAGACGGGCGGGATCGCGGCTTTGCTCAACGAGCAGCAGGTCGCGCAGGGGTTTGCAATTATATCCCATAATGTGGGATATGCTTTCCGAATCACGGGAGCGCGCCGCAGGGCGCTCGGATCGCGCCGGTTCGCCCTGCCCTGGAGTGGAGGGTGCGAATGCGCGGCTTTCGCCACCTGATCGGGAATTTTGCACCGCAATACAGGCGCTTCCCGGTTTGGGAAATGCCCATGGTGCCGGCATGAACCACCTGAAGGCACGGCATTCTTGCCCTGCAAAGCCGGAACCCCCTCACGCATTCCTCCGGGCTGGCCATGCCGTGTTGCCATCCCTAGCTGGCATCTATCCTGCATTTTCAGATCATATCCCATATTATGGTTTGACATGCCGCGATCTCGTCCCGTATCACGGAGTCACAGGGGAGGAGACAGCCAATGACCCGTCTCAAGGTCGCCACCGTCGGAGCCGGATTCTTCAGCCGCTATCACTATGATGGCTGGGTCCGGATCGCCGATGCCGAGCTCGTGGGCCTTGCCTGTGCCCGCGACAGGGCTCGGGCCGAGGCGGTCGCCAGGCAGCACAATGTCGGGAAGGTCTTTCAGGATGTCGAAGAGATGCTGGAGGCAACCCGCCCCGACATCCTCGACATCATCACCCCGCCGGCGACCCACGAGCGCTTCGTCGAGGCCGCCCTCGCGCGCGGCATCCATGTGATCTGCCAGAAGCCGCTGGCGCCCGATCTCGCCGCCGCCCGGCGCATCGCCGCCCGTGCCGAGGCCGCCGCCCCGCGCGTGGTCGTGCACGAGAACTGGCGCTTCAAGCCCTGGTTCCGCGAGATCCGGCGGCTGCTCGAGGCCGGCGAGATCGGCGAGGTCCATGGCGCCGCGTTCCGCCTCCGCACCGGCGACGGGCAGGGGCCGCGCGCCTATCTCGATCGCCAGCCCTATTTCCAGGAGATGCCGCGCTTCCTGATCCACGAGACCGGCATCCATCTGATCGACTGCTTCCGCTTCCTCTTCGGCGAGATCGCCGCCGTCAGCGCAAGGCTGCGCCGGCTGAACCCGGCCATCGCGGGCGAGGATGCGGGCATCGTGCTGATCGACTTCGCCAGCGGCGCCGCCGGCATTCTCGACGGCAACCGCCTCGTCGACCACGAGGCCGAGAACACCCGCCTCACCGCGGGCGAGATGCTGGTCGAGGGCGCGCATGGCCAGATCCGGCTGCTCGGCAGCGGCGATATCGAGATCCGCAAGCCCGGCGCGCGGTTCCGCCGCCACGCCTACACTTGGGAGAACCGGGGCTATGCCGGCGACTGCGTGCATGCGCTGCAACGCCATGTGACGGCGCATCTGCTGCACGGCGCGCCGCTCGAGAACACGGTCGCGGACTATCTGCCGAACCTGCATGTCGAGGAGGCCTGCTACCGCTCGCACGCCTCGGGCCGCAGGGTGGAGATCGGCGAGATCGCGGCAGAGGAGAAGAACCATGCCCAATGAGGGAGAGACAATGCCACTGAAGACCCTGATCACCGGCGGCGCGGGGCGGCTCGGCCGCTATGTCACCGCGGAGATGACGGCGCATGCCGAGGCCACGGTGATGGACCTGAAGCCACCGCATCAGGAGGTCCCTTTCGTCGAGGGCTCGGTGCTGGATTTCGACCTGCTGAAGCGGAGCTTCGCCGGCCAGGAGGTGGTGGTTCATCTCGCGGCGATCCCGAACCCGCGCACCGCGCCGGCGGACGTGACCTTCCACACCAATGTGCAGGGCAGCTGGAACGTGCTGCAGGCGGCGGAGGAGGCCGGCGTGCGCCGGGTGGTGATGATCTCCTCCGATGCCGTCACCGGGCTGCACTACAACCCCGAGAACTGGGGGCCGCAATACCTGCCGGTGGACGAGGCGCATCCGCTGCGCCCGACCGAGTTCTACTCGCTCAGCAAGGAGGTGGGCGAGGTGATGTGCCGCTGCTATGCCACCCGCGGCAAGCTGGAGATCGTGGTGATCCGGCCGGGGCACATCGTGTTCCCGCAGGAATATCCCGAGCTGGCCGACCGCGGCAGCGACCCGGACAATTACCATATCTGGACCTATGTGGCGCCCGAGGACGTGGCGCAGGCGATCCGCCTCGCCGCCACCGTGCCGGGGCTGACCTACGAGACCTTCTTCGTGCTGGCCGGCGATCTTTTGGGCGAGGAGCCGACGCTGGAGCGCGCGAAGCGCCGCTTCGGGCTGACCGACGCGCAGATCGCCAGGCCCGAGCTCTATGCCGCCGATCCGCTGGCCGGGATCTTCGACATCTCCGCCGCCAGGGAGAAGCTCGGCTATGCGCCGAAGATCGGCTGGCGCGAGATGTTCGCCCGCGCCGAGGCCGCCGAGTGAGCCGCGACCGGGACACCGGACAGGGCCGGCGAGACGGCCAGCGACAAGACCCGGGGCAGGGCCCGGGACAAGGGGAGACCACGTCATGCCGACAGCCGATTACGGGCTGAACCTCTATGGCTACACCTTCGGCCACACCGCCGCCGAGGCGCTGCGCGCGGCCGCCGCGATGGGCTTTCGCCGGGTGGAGCTGATGATGTTTCCGGGCCATCTCTGGCCACCGGAGATGGGCGCTGCCGACCGGCGCGCGCTGGCCGGCGTGCTGGCCGAGACCGGGATCGCGGTCACATCGGTCAACCAGCCCAATATCGACATCAACCTGGCCGCGGCGGCGCCCGAGGCGCGCGAGCTCTCGCTCACGCTGGTGCAGCGGATGATCGAGACGGCCGGCGAGTTTGGCGGGCGCTACGTGATCCTCGGCCCGGGCAAGATCAACCCGCTGATGCCGATGCCCAAAGGCGAGCGGCTCGGCCATTTCCACCGGGCGCTCGACCGGCTGCTGCCGATTGCCCGCGGCCACGGCGTGCAGGTGCTGGTGGAGAACATGCCCTTCACCTTCCTGCCCGACGCCGCGGGGCTGATGGATGCGGTGGAGGCCTACGGCTCGGACGAGCTCGGCGTGATCTACGACGTCGCCAACGGCTTCTTCATCGGCGAGGCGCTGGCGCCGGCGCTGGCGCGCATCGGCGACCGACTGCGGCTGGTCCATGCCTCCGACACCGGCCGCAAGGTCTATCGCCACGATCCGGTGGGCCGCGGCGAGATGGATTTCGCCGCCATCGGCGAGACGCTGGCCGCCGCCGGCTGGGCCGAGCAGCCGGTGCTCGAGATCATCGGGCTCTCCGACAACCTGGATGCCGAGATGCTGGAGAGCGCCGCCGCGCTGGATGCCGCCGGCTGGGCGCGCTTCGCCGCCGCCGGAGAAGAGAGGAACGTGGCATGAAACGCATGAAGGGTGCGGACGTCATCGCCGACGTCCTCGTGCAGGAGGGCGTGCCCTACGTCTTCGGCATCTGCGGCCACGGCAATGTCGGGATGATCGACGCGCTGCACGAGCGGCAGGACCGGATCACCTTCGTCTCGCCGCGGCACGAGCAGACCGCGGGGCACATGGCCGACGCCTATTTCCGCGTGGCGCACAAGCCGGTGGCGACGCTGACCAGCTGCGGGCCGGGCTCGGCCAACATGCCGATGTCGCTGGCCTGCGCGCAGGCCGACAGCTCGGCCTTCCTGGCGATCACCGCGAACGTGCCGACCTCGCAGTTCAACCGCGGGCCGTTCCAGGAGAGCTACCACCACTACCAGGCCGATTTCCCCTCGGTGGTGCGGCCCTATGTGAAGCGCAGCTTCCAGCCCTCGCGGGTCGACATGCTGCCGGTGGCGATGCGCCAGGCGATGCATCTGATGACCTCGGGGCGCCCCGGGCCGGTCAATCTCGACGTGCCCTACAACGTCTTCCAGGAGGAGGATGCGGTCACGCTGCCGGCGGTGCGCGGCGGCGCGCCGGTGAACCGGCTCGGCGCCTCGCCCGAGGACGTGGCGCAGACCGCCGGGATGCTGCTGTCGGCCGAGCGCCCGCTGATCTTCATCGGCCACGGCGTCACGCTCTCCGAGGCCGGGCCGGAGCTCACCGAGCTGGTCGACCGGCTCGGCATCGCGGTGGTGATGTCGCCCAACGGCATGGGCGCGCTCGACATGGCGCATCCGCTCAGCCTCGGCTTCATCGGGCGCAACGGCACCTATGCGGCCAACGAGGCGGGGCGGCGCTGCGACGTGCTGCTGACGCTGGGCGCGCGCTTCGACGACCGCTCCTCGAGCTCCTGGAAGCAGGGCTACAGCTGGAACATCCCGCCGACGCGGCTGGTCCAGGTGGATATCGACGTCGCCGAGATCGCGCGGAACTACGACCCCGCGCTCGGCGTCTGCGCCGATATCCGGACCTTCCTGCGCCAGCTGCTGGCGGAGATCGAGGCCCGCGGCGGGGCCGATGCGGCGCGCCGCCGGGGCGCCCACTGGCGCGAGCGGATCGCCGGCTGGAAGGCCGAGTGGGAGGCCCATATCCGCCCCGCCTTCCTTGCCGACACCTCGCCGATGCGGCCCGAACGCGTGGTGCGCGAGGTGCAGGGCGCGCTGCCGGAAGATGCGATCCTGGTCTGCGACAGCGGCGTGCATCACAACTGGTTCATGCAGTTCTGGCAGGCCCGCCGGCCGCAGCGGATGCTCAACACCTGGGGCTTCTCGGCGATGGGCTTCGGGGTGAGCGGGGTGCTCGGCGCCAAGCTCGCGGCGCCGCAGAGCCCCTGCGTCGCGGTGGTCGGCGATGGCGGCTTCACCATGACCCCGCATGTGCTCTGCACCGCGGTGGAATACGACATCCCCGTGGTCTGGGTGATCTGGAACAACTACGCCTGGGGGGCGATCCGCGACCTGCAGCTCGGCCCGTTCGGCGGGCGGGAGCTCAACACGAGCTTCACCGCGGGCGACAACCAGGCGCCCTACAACCCCGATTTCGGCGCGATGGCGCGGGCGCACGGCGTCGAGGGCGTCAAGGTCTCGAGCGCCGGCGAGTTCGGCGATGCGCTGGCCCATGCGATCGCCGCCAACAAGCCCTTCGTCATCGACGCCGAGGTCGACGTCAACGTGAAACCCCAGTCGGTCGGGACCTGGGAGCTGCCGCCGCTGCGCCACCCCGAGCCCGCCTTCGGCCTGCCCTGGAGCCCGGCATGACCAAAGCGATGCAGGACGTGATCGACGTCCGCCACCTGATCGCCGGCGAGTGGATCGCCAGCCCCGCCACCGATGTCACCACCGATCCCTATCGCGGCACCGCGGTGGCCCGGGTCGCCCGCGGCGATGCCGGGGTGGTGGACCGCGCCGTCGCCGCCGCCCGCGCCGCGGCGCCCGGGGTCGCCGCGATGCCGGCGCATGAGCGGGCCGCGATCCTGCACCGGGCGGCGGCGCTGATCGTCGAGCGTGCCGGCGAGATCGGCGAGACCATGGCGCGCGAGACCGGCAAGGCCCTCGGCGATGCCACCGGCGAGGTGCGCCGCTCGCAGGACACCATGACCCTCTCGGCGGAGGAGGCGGTGCGCATCGAGGGCAGCCACGTGCCGCTCGACGCCTCGGCGATGGGGTCGGGCAAGATCGCCTTCATGCTGCGCTTCCCGGTGGGGGTGGTGGGGGCGGTGACGCCCTTCAACGCGCCCTTCAACCTAGCCTGCCACAAGATCGGGCCGGCCTTCGCCGCGGGCAATGCCTGCGTGCTGAAGCCGCCGCCGCAGGCCGCGGCCGTGGTCGACCGGCTGGCGCGGATCTTCGAGGATGCCGGGGCGCCGCCGGGGGCGCTGAACGTGGTGCATGGCGGGGCCGATGTCGGCAGGGCGCTGGTCGCCGATCCGCGGGTGGATTTCGTGACCTTCACCGGCTCCTCCGGCGCCGGCGCCGCGATCAAGGCGGCCACCGGGCTGCGCCACGTGGCGCTCGAGCTCGGCGGCGCCGGGCAGACCATCGTCCATGCCGACGGCGATCTCGAGCGTGCCGCGCCGATGGTGGCGCGCAACGCGATGCGCCTGGCCGGGCAGAGCTGCATCTCGGTGCAGACGGTCTATGTCCACCGCTCGGTGCTCGCACGCTTCACCGAGATGGTGGTGGCGGAGGTCGAGCGGCTGGTCACCGGCGACCCGCTGGCCGAGGGCACCGATATCGGCACGCTGATCGACGAGGCGGCGGCGCGGCGGGTCGAGAGCTGGATCGCCGAGGCCCGCGCCGGCGGCGCCCGCATCCTGACCGGCGGCACGCGGCAGGGCGCCGCCGTGACGCCCACGGTGATCGCCGATCCGCAGCCGACCGACAGGGTGGTCTGCGACGAGGTCTTCGGCCCGGTGGTCAGCCTTGTCGGCTATGACGACATCGAGGCGGTGTTCCGCAGCGTGAGCGAGAGCCGCTATGGCCTGCAATGCGGGATCTTCACCGCCTCCAACGCGGTGATGCTGCGCGCCTATCGCGCGATCCGCACCGGGGGGCTGATCGTCAACGGCACCTCGACCTGGCGCACCGACCAGCTCGCCTATGGCGGGGTGAAGGACAGCGGCATCGGCCGCGAGGGCCCGCGCTATGCGATCCGCGACATGACCGAGGAGCGGATGATCCTGTTCAACATGTGATGCGCCGGCACGCAGCGGAGCCGGTTTCCACCGCCGGCCCGGGCCGATATCGTGAGATCCGATCTGGAGATATGGAATGAGGGACGCTTTGGACAACAGCGACACAGCCGCGAAACCGGCGGGCAAGCCCCGCGAGGCGAAGAGCGAGACCGGCGTCCAGTCCATCGCGCGGGCGGCGACGATCCTCGAGACCGTTGCGCTGGCGCGGGAGGGGATCGGGCTTGCCGATCTCTCCAAGGCGGTGGGCCTGCATTCCTCCACCGCCTTCCACATCGCCAAGACGCTGCACATGCAGGGCTTCCTGCGCCAGGACCCGGAGACCAAGAAGTACCGCATCGGGGCGCGGCTGTTCAGCCTCGCCGCCGGCGCGCTCGACGAGCAGGAGCTGTTGCAGATCGCGCGGCCCTTCCTCAAGGAGCTCAGCCGGCTGAGCGGCGAGGGCAGCCATGTCGCGGTGCGCGTCGGCGAGGGGGTGGTGATCGTCGACACGGTGGAGGGCGGCGCCTCGGTGCGCATGGCCGAGCGGGTCGGCGCCCAGCGGCCCTGGCACGCCACCGCGATCGGCAAGGTGATCCTGACCGGGCTGTCCGAAGCCGAGCTGGCGGAATACCTCGCCACCGCCCCCTTCGAGAGCTTCACCGCCAAGACCATCACCGAGGCCGAGGCGCTGCGCCAGGAGGTCGAGACCGTGCGCGCCAGGGGCGTCGCCTTCGACGATGGCGAATTCGACCCCGAGGCGCGCTGCCTCGCCGCCCCGGTCATCGACTTCCGCGGCCGCGTGATCGCCGCCGCGGGCATCACTGCCCCGGTCTGGAGGCTCAGCCTCCAGAAGCTCGGGGAGGTGACCGAGATCCTGCAGGACGTCGCGAGCCGGCTGTCGCTGGCCTGCGGCCATACGCCAACCCAGCGGAAAGGAGACTGAGCCCCCGGGGCGCCCGCGCGCCCCGCCAGCGCCCGCCGGTTCCGGCCGGGCAGAGACAAGCAACGGAGTCGATCTCCAGGCGCGGGCCGTCGCCATCAACGGCCACCAAGGGAGTACACCATGAAACGACTGCTTCATGCCGCCGCGGCGGCAGCCGCCCTCCTCATGCCTGCCGCACCGGCCGCGGCCGACGGTTTCCCGGCCCGCGCGATCGAGGATTCGGTCTTTGCCTCGCCCGGCGGCGCCACCGATTTCACCAACCGCCTGGTGATGGCGAAGATGGAGGAGATCCTCGGCACCACCATCGCGGTGCAGAACCGCACCGGCGGCGGCGGCGCGGTGGCGATGCACCATGTCTGGTCGCGCCCGCATGACGGCTACAGCCTGCTCGGCGCCTCCGAGGCGATGCAGTCGGCGGCGGTGCTCGGCTTCGTGCCCTGGACCTCGAAGGACTGGCACTGGTTCATGGTGGCCGGGGCGCCGGGCACCATCGCGGTGCGCGCCGACTCGCCCTATCAGACGCTCGACGAGCTGATCGCCGCGGCGAAGGCGAACCCCGGCACGATCAACGTGGCGCATGCCAATATCGGCTCGGTCTGGCACCTGAAGGCGCTGGCGCTGGCGCGCGCGGCGGGGGTGCAGTTCAACTCGGTGCCCTATGAGGGCAGCAACCCGGCGCAGATCGCGGCGCTCTCGGGCGAGGCCCATGCGGTGATCTCGGGCATGTCGGAGCAGGCGGAATACCTGCGCGGCGGCGAGATGCGCGCGCTGGCGGTGATCGAGATGGAGCCCTTCCAGCTCGACGACATCGCGATCCCGGCGGCCGGCGACAGCTTCCCCGACATCGCGAAGATCCCGGCCAGCCAGTGGGTCGGCTTCGCGGTGCCGGCGGATATCCCGGCCGAGGCGCTCGCGGTGCTCAACGCCACCTTCGACGCCGCCATGCAGGACCCGGAGCTGCGCAAGACGCTGACCGACCGCGCCATGGGCATCATGGGCCATCGCGGCGAGACGGCGATGGCGCGGCTCGTCGCCATGGAGAGCGCGGTGGGCTGGACGCTGCAGGACCTCGGCATCGCCGCGGTCGATCCGGCGAGCCTCGGCATCGCCAAGCCCTGACAGCGGCGGCGGGAGGGCCCTGCGCGCCCTTCCGCCCGCCATGCAGAAACGACAAGGAAACACCATGGGAAGCCGCGAAAACCTGCGCCGCGCCGATCTCGTCACCGCGCTCCTGCTGATCGTGCTGGGCGGCGCGGTGCTCTGGCAGGCGCTCGAGATGCCCTGGACCAAGAGCTTCGGGATGCCGACGAAATGGTATCTCTCGCCCGGACTGTTCCCCGCCATCCTCGGCGTGCTGCTGATCTGGTTCGCGGCCCAGGTGGCGCTGCGGGCGCTGCGCGAGGGGGCGCTCCGCGGCTTCGGCCCCTGCGTGCTGCAGCTGCTGGCCGGGCTGCCGCGCAACCGCGCGGTCTGGCGCTCGGCGCTCGCGCTCCTGCTGATCGGCGCCTATGTGCTGCTCGGCCTCGGCAAGCTGAACTACTATCTCGCCACCTCGCTCTTCTGCCTCGCGATGATGGCGGCCTTCCACCGGCCCGGCGGCAGGTTCTTCGACCTTCGCGGCTTCGGCCTGATCCTGGCGGTGAGCCTGCTCGGCCCGCTCGCGGTCGGCCAGGTCTTCAGCCGCGCCTTCCAGGTGCCGCTGCCCTGAGGGCGGCCGCGAAGAGGGGGACACCGCAATGTACATCTTCGACATGCTGCACGAGATCGCCGGCATGCTGTCGCCGGTGCCGATGCTGGTGATGTTCGCCAGCACCGCGCTCGGCATCGTCTTCGGCGTGCTGCCGGGGCTGACCGCGACGCTGGCGGTGGCGCTGCTCAGCACCATCACCTTCCGGCTGTCGCAGGAGACCGCGCTGATCGCGCTGATCGGGGCCTATGTGGGGGCGGTCTACGGCGCCTCGCAATCGGCGATCCTGATCGGCATTCCCGGCACCTCGGCGGCCGCCGCCACGGTGCGCGACGGGCACCGGCTGGCCAAGCAGGGGCGCGGCGGCGAGGCCATCGCCAACGCCACCTTCGCCTCGATGATCGGCACCATCTTCGGCCTTGTGGTGATGATGCTGGTGATGCCGCTGATGGTGCGGCTGGCGCTGCAGTTCACCTCGATCGAGTTCTTCCTGCTGGCGCTGTTCGGGGTGCTGATCTGCGGCTCGCTGACCTCGGAGGACATGGCCGCCAAGGGCTGGATCGCGGGCATCCTCGGGCTGCTGGTCTCCACCGTCGGCATCGAGACGATCCAGGGCTACAACCGCTTCACCTTCGGCGTGCCGGAACTGATGGGCGGCATCGAGTTCGTGCCGGTGATCCTCGGCGCCTTCGCGATCCCGCAGATCGTGCGGGGGCTGCGCGACCTCGACCCGCAGACCGCGGGGCGCCTCGAGATCGGCAAGCTGCTGCCGGATTTCGGCTTCCTGCGCCGCTGCAAGGCGCTGATCGCGCGCTCCGGGCTGATCGGGGTGGGGATCGGCTCGATCCCGGGCGTGGGCGAGGATATCGCGGCCTGGGCCTCCTATGACGCCGCCAAGCGCGCCGACGACGATCCCGACAGCTTCGGCCAGGGCAACATGCGCGGCGTGATCGCCCCGGAGGTGGCGGCCAATTCCTGCATCGGCGGCGCCATCATCCCGGTGCTGACGCTCGCGGTGCCGGGCTCGCCGCCGGCGGCCATGCTGCTCGGCGCGATGTGGCTGCACGGGCTCCGCCCCGGCCCGATGCTGGCCAGCGAGAACCCCGAGATCATCGCGCAGATCGGCGCCTATCTCTTCTGGGGGGCGATCGCGATCTGCGTCTGCGGGCTGATCCTGGTGCGCCTCACGGTGCTGGCGCTGCGGGTGCCGGCCTCGATCTTCCTGCCGATGGTGGCGGTGGTCTCGGTGCTCGGCTCCTATGCGCTGGGCCTCAACACCTTCAACGTGATGCTGATGTTCGCCTTCGGCGCGGTGGCCTATCTGCTGGAGGAGATGAAGTATCCGGTGGCGCCGCTGGTGATCGGGCTGATCCTCGGCAACATGGCCGATGTCGGGCTGCGCCGGGCGCTGCTGACCACCCAGGGCGACGTGCTGGCCTTTCTCGAGCGGCCGGTGGCGCTGGTCTTCCTCGGGCTGATCCTGCTCTCGCTGTTCGGGCGGGCGGGCTGGCTGAAGGGCCTGATCGGCGCCGGGCGCCGGCGGATCGGGATGCGGCCGCGCAGCTCCGGCAAGTGAGCCCCGCGGCCCTCCCCGGAAGGGGAGGGTCAGCCGCCGCGCCGGCGGGTCGATTCGCGGATCTTGAGGGCGGTGGGCAGGCAGATCGGCCGGGCCGGGACCTCGTTCTCCACCCAGTCCGCCATCGCCTCGGCGGCGCGCCGGCCCATCTCCTCCGCCGGCAGATGCACGGTGGAGAGCCGGGGTGCCGTCACCGCCGCGCTCGGCAGGTCGTGCAGCCCCATCACCGAGACTGCCTCCGGCACCGCGATGCCTGCCCGCTGCAGCTCGAAGAGCACGCCGAGGGCCTGCACGTCGGAGGCGCAGAGGAAGGCGTCGAACGGCGCGCCGGAGGCCAGCGCCATCGCCGCCGCCCGCGCCCCGCCGGCCACCGTGAGCGCGCTCTCGAACCGGGTGAGCACGACATCCGCCGGCGCGCTCTCAAAGCCGGCCAGGCGCTCGCGCGTGCGGTCGTTGTGCTCGGCCGGGTTGTGCACCACGGCGATCCGCCGGTGGCCGAGCCCGACGAGATGCGCCAGCGCGATGCGGCCCGCCTCGCGGTTGTCGTAGCCGATCGTGGGCAGGTGATAATTCGCGTCGTAATACGAGATCACCACCGCCGGCACCGCGGTGTGCTCGATCAGCGCATGCAGGGTGTCGTGATGCGTGATCCCCGAGAGGAACAGCCCCTCGACGCCGATATCGAGCAGGCCCTGCGCCTTCCGGGCCTCGACCTCCGGGTCCTCGCCGGTGGTCGCGACCACGAGCGACAGCCCGAAATCGCCGAGCCGGCTCTCGATCGCGTCGATGGTGCTGGCGAAGATCGCGTTGTCGAGGGTGGGGATCAGCGCGCCGAGGATCTTCGAGCGCCCGGTGTTGATCGCCCGCGCCGCGGCGCTGCGCACGAAGTGCAGCTCCGCCATCGCCGCCTCGACGCGCCGCCTGGTCTCGGCCTGCACCACATCCGGCGTGTTGAGCACCCGCGAGACCGTGGCGACGGACACCTCCGCCGCCCGGGCCACATCGCGCAGATTGGCCCGCTTCTTTCCGCGTCTGACTGTCATCGGGCAAGTGTAGTCCAATTATGTAACCGGTTTCAAGAAATCCTTGACAGCAGGGGGGAGGCTGCGTTGAAACTGGTTACATGAGCGTCACGGGCCGCTTCGCCAGAGGAGCCCGCGGCGCGGTGGCAACCGTCATGCCCCGGGGGAGCAGGTGTTCGACAAGGCCGTCAATCGCGAGTTCCGCAATGTGGGATATGCCGGCGCGCGCCGGGCCTTCCCGGGGTTTCCGCCGAGATCCGCGGCGCTGCGCGAGCTGCTGGCGCCGCGGGCGCTGCTCCGCCTCGACATGGCGGAGGGCGACATCCTCGCCGCCCAGCCGCTCGGGCAGGGGCAGGCGCTGGCGCTGCTGGTGCTCGACCGGCGCGGGCAGCCGCGGCCCGGGCTGCTCGGCCTCGCCGCCGATGCGCCGCTCGCCGCCGATAGCTTCGAGAGCGCGCCGCTGCTCGGCTGGATCGCCGGCCAAGGCGGCGCGGCGGCGGTGCCGCTCCGCGCGGCCGAGGTGCCGCTGGCCGGGCTCGCCGTGCTGAAGGCGGCGGCGGCCTGCACGGTCTGGGCGATCCGGCCCGTCGCCGCGGCGGAGCTGGTCGGCGCCGCCTCCGCCGGGCTCGTCGAGATCTCCCTCAAGCGCGCGGCCGATGGCAATGGCGTGCCGCTGCCGCCCGCCCTCGGAGAGGTGCGCGAGGAGTTCACCGTGCGGCGCGGCACCGCGCGGGCCTACGAGCTGGAGCCGGGCGAGATCGTGCAGATCATCGACATCGAGGGCCAGCAGTGCTCGGACTTCATGGCGCTGCGCCGCGATCCGCTCGAGACCGGCGCCGAGATGATGATCGACACCACCGCGACCCGCTCGATGGTGCGCGGCGCCTATCCCGCGCCGGGGCTGCTCGACAAGTTCTTCGACCGCGATCTGCGCCCGATGATGAACCTGGTGCAGGATACCTGCGGCCGGCACGACACCTTCGGCATGGCCTGCACCGCGCGCGGCTACGAGGAGCGCGGCTTTCCCGGCCATCTCAACTGCTCGGACAACATCTCCGGCGCGCTCGAGCCCTGGGGCGTGGGCCATCGCCCGGCCTGGCCGGCGATCAACTTCTTCTGGAACACCTGGATCGACGCCCGCTCGCACGGGCTGATGACCTCGGAGAGCCATTCCCGCCCCGGCGACTATGTCGCGCTCCGGGCGATGGACCGGCTGGTCTGCGTCAGCACCGCCTGCCCGGACGATCTCGACCCGATCAACGGCTGGAACCCGACCGATGTGCATGTGCGCATCTACCGACCCGACGCGCCGATCCGGCGCGCGATTGCGTTTCGCGAAAAGGAAGACGCGGCGATGTCGATCAGCCAGGAGAGCGCCTTTCACCCGGCGACCTCGAAGCTCACCACCCACTTTGCCGCGGCGCGCGATCTCTGGGCGCCGGTGAGCTATCCCGGCCTCGGCACGCTCGGCGAATACTGGGCCTGCCGCGAGCGGGCGACGCTGCAGGACATGTCGAGCCTGCGCAAGTACGACATCGTCGGCCCGGATGCCGAACGGCTGCTGCAGCGGGCGATCAGCCGCGACGTCTCGCGCCTCGCGGTCTGGCGCGGCACCTATGCGCTGATCTGCGACGAGGCCGGCGCGGTGGTGGACGACGGCACGCTGTTCCGGCTCGGCCACGAGCTGTTCCGCTGGTGCTGCGGCTCCGAGGAGAGCGGGCGGGTGCTGGCCGCGATCGCCGAGGCGGAGGGGCTGCAGGCGCGCATCCACGGCATGGGCGGGGCGCTGCCCAACCTGGCGCTGCAGGGGCCGCGCTCGCGCGACATCCTGCGCGAGATCGTGTTCACGCAGCCCACGGTGCCGGCGCTCGAGCATCTGAAATGGTTCGGCGTGACGGTGGCGCGGCTGAACGACCGCGACGGCATCCCCTTCATGCTGGCGCGCTCGGGCTATACCGGCGAGCTCGGCTACGAGCTCTTCTGCGCGCGCAGCGATGCCCCGGCGCTCTGGGACGCGGTGATGGCGGCGGGCGCGGCGCATGGCATCGCGCCGATGGGCTCGGCGGCGCTCGAGACGATCCGCATCGAGGCCGGGCTCGCCGCGGCGGGGGCGGAATTCGCGCCCGGGGTGGACGCCTTCGAGGCCGGGCTCGGCTTCGCGGTCAGCCTCGCCAAGAGCGATTTCACGGGCAAGGCGGCGCTCGCCCGCAATGCGCGCGATCCGCGGCGGATGCTCAGGGGGCTGATGCTGGCGGGCGACGAGGTGCCGGCGCATGGCGATCACGTGCTGGCCGGCGAGCGCCCGGTGGGCGCGATCACCTCGGCCACCTGGTCGCCGATCCACGAGCGCGCCATCGCCATGGCGCGGATCGCGGTGGAGCATGCCGATACGGGGACCGAGCTTTCGGTGGGCCAGCTCGACGGGCGCATGAAGCGCCTGCCGGCCACCGTCTGCGACATCCCCTTCTTCGATCCGAAACGCGAAAGGGCACGGGCATGAGCGATGCGGTCGTCGAACTGGAAGGTGTCTGGAAGGTCTTCGGGAGCCGCGCTGCCGAGGCCATGTCGGCGATCCGCGCCGAGGGCATCGGCAAGCCGGAGGTGCTGGAGCGCTATGACGCGGTGGTCGGCGTCAAGGATGCCAGCTTCTCGGTGGGCGAGGGCGAGATCTTCTGCCTGATGGGGCTCTCGGGCTCGGGAAAATCGACGCTGGTGCGCCACATCAACCGGCTGATCGAGCCGACGGCGGGCACCATCCGCATCCTCGGCGAGGATATCGGCCAGATGCGGACCGAGCCGCTCAGGGCGCTGCGGGCGACCAAGATCGGCATGGTGTTCCAGAACATGGCGCTGCTGCCGCACCGCTCGGTGCGCGACAATATCGGCTTCGCGCTCGAGCTGCGGGGCATGGACGCCTATCACCGCGCGCAGCTCGCCGATGTGGCGCTCGAGAAGGTCTCGCTGCACGGCTATGGCGACCGCCTGCCCTCGGAGCTTTCCGGCGGCATGCAGCAGCGCGTCGGGCTGGCCCGGGCGCTGGCGGCGGACCCCGAGATCCTGCTGATGGACGAGCCCTTCTCGGCGCTCGACCCGCTGATCCGGCGCAACCTGCAGGACGAGTTCCTCGGCCTCTCGGCCAACCTGAAGAAGACCACCGTCTTCATCACGCACGACCTCGACGAGGCGATCCGCATGGGCGACCGCATCGGCATCATGAAGGATGGCGAGATCGTGCAGATCGGCACGGCGGAGGACATCGTGACCGCCCCGGCCGACGACTACGTGGCCGATTTCGTCGCCGGGATCTCGCGGCTCAAGCTGGTCTCGGCGGCCAAGATCATGGTGCCGCCGGGCGCCTTCGAGGCGCAGCACGGGCCGCTCGACCTCGCGCGTGACCACCCGGTGGCGCGGCCCGAGGACGATCTCGACCGGCTGGTCGAGCTCAGCACCCATGCCGATCTGCCGGTGCTGATCAAGGCGGAGGACAAGGTGCTGGGGGTGGTCGACAAGAACACCCTGCTGCACGGCCTGCAGGGGAGCAGCACGGAATGAGCATCGCCCAGGGAACCGGCGCCGAGCAGCGCATCACCGACGACCGCGACGTCTCGGTCGGCGCCTTCACCGGCAGCGAGGAGCGCTATTTCTCGCATGCCTTCGAGCATATCCAGCGGGGCGACCTGCCGCGCTGGCATCTCAACCTGCCGGCGCTGCTGGTCCCCTGGTTCTGGGCCGCGTTCCGCGGTGTCTGGCTGATGTTCTGGATCGCGCTGGCGGTCGACGTGATCGCCGTCACCTGCCTGATGCAGGTGGTGAAGTTCGCGCCGCTGCTGGCCGAGGCCGAGGCCAATCCGGCGGAGAACACGGTGCTGATCGAGCGCTACTCGCGCTGGATCGCGACCTATGGCACCGCCGGGGCGATCATCTTCGTGGCCGGGCGGCTCTGGCTCGCCAGCAGCGCCAACCGCTGGTACTACGCGCAGTATACCCGCTGGCGGATCCGCCCCGAGGTCTCCAGCGGCACCAGCACGCGGCGGGTGGTGCTCGCGGCGCTGATCATGGCGCTGGTGGTGCCGCTCACCACCTACCGCGCGACGCAGCAGCGGCTCGACGAGCGCGCCTGCCTCAAGCAGATCCGCTCCGTCGAGGAGCTCGGGAAGATGCTGGCGGCCAGCGGCGCCGCCGATGCCGCGGCGCTGCGGGCGGGGCTGGCGGCGCAGGCCGAGACGCTCGCCGGCGAGCGGGCCGCCATCGATGCCCTGGCCGAGCGCACGCAGGCGCAGAAGGCGCGCCGCGCCGCCATCCGCAAGGAGCTGCGCGGGGTCAACCGCGACATCCGCACCATCGACGAGGTTGCCGGGATCTCGCTGAAGGACCGCTTCGACTGCTGGTTCATCGACGATTTCCCGACGCTGGCACGGATCGAGCCGCCGGCCGACGTGATCTATCGCCGGGTGCCCGACGAGGCCGCCATCGCCGCCGGCGACACCGGCGCCACCATGGTGCTGCGCGAGGTGAAGCCGCCGGTCGAGGGCAGGGTGGTCAACATCTTCACCTACAGCGCCGAGAGCATCGACATCTCGATCAACTATCTGCGCGCCTCCTTCGCCGGGATCTTCGATGCGATGACGCATGTGCTGCGCCAGTCGCTGATCCTGGTCGAGACCGCCTTCATGCAGACCCCATGGCCGGTGATCGCCTTCCTCTTCATCGCGCTGAGCTGGGCCTATACCGGGCCGGGCACGACGCTCTTCGTGGCCTCCTCGCTCGGCTTCCTCGCGGTCTTCGAGCTCTGGCAGGTGGCGATGCAGACCATGGCGCTGGTGGTGGTGGCCACCGGGCTCTGCGTGATCATCGGCCTGCCGGTGGGGATCTGGATGGCCAAGAACAAGTGGGCGCGCTGGATCACCGAGCCGATCCTCGACGTGATGCAGACCATCCCCTCGCTCAGCTACCTGGTGCCGGCCGTCGCCTTCTTCGGCATCTCGCAGCCGCCGGCGGTGATCGCCACCGTGGTCTTCGCGATGCCGCCGATGATCAAGCTCACCGCGCTCGGCATCCTGCAGGTGCCCGAGACCACCAAGGAGGCGGCGATGGCCTTCGGCGCCTCGGAGCGGCAGCTGCTCACCAAGGTCGAGCTGCCGATGGCGGTGCCCTCGATCATGGCCGGGCTCAACCAGACGATCATGCTGGCGCTCTCGATGGCCACGATCTCGGCCTTCATCGGCGCCGAGGGGCTGGGCGCCATCGTCACCGCCGCGCTCGGCGATGCGCAGGCCGGCAAGGGCCTGCTCGCCGGCATCGCCATCGCCCTGGTCGCGATGATGATCGACCGCATCCTCAAGGGGATCCGGGCCTCGTTCAGCCGGATCTGACGCAAGACCCACGGCAACGACGACAACGACAACAAGGAGTATCACATGAAGACCATCAGCAAGTATGCCGCGATCGCCCTGCTGGCCGGCACCAGCCTCGCCGGGGCGCAGGAGAAGGTGATGATCTCGGATCTGAGCTGGAACGGCGCCCGCGCCATCGGCCATGTGCTGGCGGCGGTGATCAACGGGCCGATGGGCTCGCAGGCGGAGATCGTCACCGGCATGAACCAGCAGCCGGTGATCTTCGCCGGCATGGACAAGGGCGACGGCTCGATCGACGTGCACACCGACATGTGGATGCCGAACTGGCAGGCCGCCTGGGACCAGTACATCGTCGACAACGAGACGGTGGACCACAACCAGCCCTACAAGGGCACCTCGAACCTCTACGTGCCGTCCTACATGGCCGACCGGGTAAGCTCCATCGACGACCTGAACAACCCCGAGATCGCGGCGATGTTCGACACCGACGGCGACGGGCTCGGCGAGTACTGGGCCGGCGACGTGACCTGGGCCTCGACCAAGCGCTGGCAGATCAAGTTCAAGTCCTACGGGCTCGACGGGCTCTGGGAGCCCAACATCGTCTCGGCCGACACCTTCAAGGCCGGGCTCGCCGCGGCCTATGCCTCGTCCAAGCCGCAGCTCTTCTACCACTGGACCCCGGAGGCGCTGCACGTGCAGTACGACCTCACCGCGCTCGAGGAGCCGGAGCGTTTCGATGGCTGCGAGGATGTCGATCTGGACGCCGAGAACTGGCTCGAGGTCTCGCATTTCGAATGCGTGATCGCGCCCAACGACATCTATGTCGCCTTCTCCAAGTCGCTCTGGGAGCGCAACCCGGCGGTGGCGAAGATGCTGAAGAACGTGCAGTTCAACGGCAACGAGATCAACGGCTGGATCGTCGAGATGTTCACCAACAAGCGCGACCCGCAGGAGGTCGCCGAGGAGTGGATCGAGGAGAACCCGGACATCGTCAACGGCTGGATCAACGGCTGACGGGCCGGGCGGCAGGCAGGGGGCCGCGGCGCGCGGCCCCCGTTCTCGCGGCCCCTGATGCCGCGGATCAGATCCGGCCGGTCTGGCGCAGATGCGCCACCACGCGCTCGGCCAGCTCCTCGGGGGCGGCCTCGGCGCTCTTCAGCGTGACCTCCGGGGCGAGCGGGCGCTCGTAGTCGGAATCGATCCCGGTGAAGTTCTTCAGCTCGCCGGCGCGGGCCTTCTTGTAGAGCCCCTTCGGATCGCGCGACTCGCAGACCTCGAGCGGCGTGTCGACGAAGACCTCGATGAACTCGCCCTCGTCCATCATCGCCCGCGCCATCTGCCGCTCCGAGCGGAACGGCGAGATGAAGGAGACCAGCACGATCAGCCCGGCATCGGCCATCAGCCGCGCCACCTCGGCGACCCGGCGGATGTTCTCCACCCGGTCCTGGTCGGTGAAGCCGAGATCCTTGTTGAGCCCGTGGCGGACATTGTCGCCGTCGAGCAGATAGGTACGCTTGCCGGCGGCGTGCAGCTTCTGCTCCACCATGTCGGCAACGGTGGACTTGCCCGCGCCCGAGAGCCCGGTGAACCAGAGCACGCTCGGCAGGTGGCCGCTGGCGCGGATGCGGGCGGCCTTGTCCACCTTCATCTCGTGCCATTCGATGTTGCTCGCCCGGCGCAGCGCGAAGTCGATCACCCCGGCGCCGACGGTGGCGTTGGTGTAGCGGTCGATCAGCACGAAGGAGCCGGTCTGCCGGTTGGCGCCATAGGCGTCGAAGGCGACCGGCCGGTCGAGCGCGAACTTGCAGTAGCCGACCTCGTTGAGCTCGAGCGTCTTCGCCGCGAAATGGTCGAGCGAGTTGACATCGACCCGGTGCACCAGATCGGTGATCTGCGCGGTCGCCGAGGCGGTGGCGAAGCGGACCAGATAGGGCCGCTCGGGCAGCATCGCCTCGCCGTCCATCCAGATCAGATGCGCGGCGAACTGGTCGGCCACCTGCGGCTTCGGATCGCCGGCGGCCAGCAGGTCGCCGCGGCTGATGTCGATCTCGTCCTCGAGCACGACGGTCACCGCCTGGCCGGCGGCGGCGCTGTCGAGATCGCCCGAGGGGCCGAGGATGCGCGCGACCCGGCTCGCCTTGCCGGTGAGGCTCGCGGTCACCTCCATGCCGCGATGCACCCGGCCCGCGGCGATGGTGCCGCTGAAGCCGCGGAAATCGAGATTGGGGCGGTTGACCCACTGCACCGGCATCCGGAACGGGGCGTCCACCGCGGCGCGGCGGATCTCCACCGTCTCCATGATCTCGATCAGCGGCGGGCCGTCATACCAGCCCATCTCGGTGCCCCGGTTGAACACGTTCTCCCCGGTCAGCGCCGACAGCGGCACGCAGCGCACGTCCTCGATGCCGAGGCGCTCGGCGAAGGCGCTGTAGGTATAGGCGATCTCCTCGAAGGTGCCCTGGTCGTAGTTCACCAGGTCCATCTTGTTCACCGCCAGGATCACGTGGCGGATGCCGAGCAGCGAGACGATGAAGCTGTGCCGCCGGGTCTGGGTCAGGATGCCCTTGCGCGCGTCGATCAGGATGATGGCGAGCTCGGCGGTGGAGGCGCCGGTGGCCATGTTGCGGGTATACTGCTCGTGGCCCGGCGTGTCGGCGGCGATGAACTTGCGCTTCTCGGTCTCGAAATAGCGATAGGCGACATCGATGGTGATGCCCTGCTCGCGCTCGGCCTGCAGCCCGTCGACCAGCAGCGCGAGGTCGATGTTCTCGCCCTGGGTGCCGAACTTGCGGCTCTCGGTCTCGGTGGCGGAGAGCTGGTCCTCGAACACGGTCTTGCTGTCGTAGAGCAGCCGGCCGAGCAGGGTCGACTTGCCGTCATCCACCGAGCCGCAGGTCAGGAAGCGCAGCTGGTCCTTCTTCTCCTGCTGCGCGATGAAGCCGTCGAGATCGAAGGCGGCGGGCGCATTCTTGCGGTCCAGCATCAGAAATACCCTTCCTGCTTCTTCTTCTCCATCGAGCCGATCTGGTCCTTGTCGATGACCCGGCCCTGGCGCTCGGAATGGCGCGACTGCAGGAGCTCCACGATGATGTCGGAGACGCTGGCGGCGGCGGAGTCCACGGCCCCCGTCAGCGGGTAGCAGCCGAGCGTGCGGAAGCGCACCTGGCGCATCTCGGGCGTCTCGCCGGGCTCGAGCGGCAGGCGCTCGTCGTCGCGCATCACCATCACCCCGTCGCGCATCACGATCGGGCGCTTCGCGGCGAAATAGAGCGGGACGAGGGGGATGTTCTCGCGGCGGATATACTGCCAGATGTCGAGCTCGGTCCAGTTCGAGAGCGGGAAGACGCGCACGCTCTCGCCCTTGGCGATGCGCGTGTTGTAGAGGTTCCAGAGCTCCGGGCGCTGGTTCTTCGGGTCCCAGCGATGGGCCTTGCTGCGGAACGAGAAGACGCGCTCCTTGGCGCGGGATTTCTCCTCGTCGCGCCGGGCGCCGCCGAAGGCCGCGTCGAAGCCGTACTTGTCGAGCGCCTGCTTCAGCCCCTCGGTCTTCATCACGTCGGTGTGCAGGCGCGAGCCGTGGCTGATCGGGCCGATGCCGCGGGCCACCCCCTCCTGGTTGATGTGCACGATCAGGTCGAGCCCGAGCCGCGCCGCCGTCTCGTCGCGGAAGGTGATCATCTCCCGGAACTTCCAGGTGGTGTCGACATGCAGCAGCGGGAAGGGCGGCTTGCCGGGGGCGAAGGCCTTCATCGCGAGATGCAGCATCACCGCGCTGTCCTTGCCGATCGAGTAGAGCATCACCGGGTTGCGGAACTCCGCCGCCACCTCGCGGATGATGTGAATGCTCTCGGATTCGAGCCGGTCGAGATGGGTCAGGCCCGCCGAGCCCGTTCCCCCTGCCGCCCCGGCCTCGTCGTGGTCTGCCTCGGTGATCTGCATCGGTGCTTCCCGTCCGGTGAATGTTCTGCCCCGCCGCCGCTGTTCATGGCCGCCCGACGCGGTGCGCGGTCCTGCTCGTAAAGCGGCCGGGCGGTTTCGTAAATCTCTATGACCCGGCGCCATGCTGTCGAGGCCCCGATATATGTGGCCTGCCTTCGCTTAAAACCGTCTAAACCACACAAATTTACGCGGTATCAATATATTTCCCGCAGGTCGCGTGCCATTGAGCAACCGAATCTCCCGTCCGGCGGTCTCTCCGAGTGATGTTGCGGCGCAGCATAATCATGCCGGCGCCGCGTTGTCACGGGGGCGGCGCGCGGCCCGGCGATGGCCGCGCGCCCGGGCCCGGAAGCCGGGGGCGGGCGGCGTCAGGCGATCGCGCCGAGCACGGTCTTGCCGATGGCGCGGCCGCTCTCCTGCTTCCTGTGCGCCGCGCGCAGGCTCTCCACCGTCAGCGGCCCCAGCGTCTCGTTGGCGGTGGTGACGATCCGGCCGGCATCGACCAGCGCCGCCACCCGGTCGAGCAGCGCGTGCTGGGCATCCATGTCGGCGGTCCGGAACATCGAGCGGGCGAACATGAACTCGATGTGGAAGGAGAGCGCCTTGGGCTTGATCTTCATGATGTCGAGGCCCTGCGGATCGTCGATCATGCCGATCTGGCCGCGCGGGCGGATCATCTCGACGATGGCGTCGAAATGCCGGTCGGTGGCGGTCAGCGCCGCCACGTGGTCGGGCTGCACGCCGAGCGCGGCGAGCTGCGCCGGCAGCGGCGCGCGGTGGTCGACGATGTCATGCGCGCCCATGCGGCGGCACCAGTCGCGGGTCTCGTCGCGCGAGGCGGTGGCGATCACCCGGAGCCCGGTGAGCTGCCGCGCCAGCTGGATCAGGATCGAGCCGACCCCGCCGGCGCCGCCGATCACCAGCAGGCTCTGCCCGGCGCCGCCGCCCTCCGGGATGCGGAAGCTGTCGAACAGCAGCTCCCAGGCGGTGATCGCGGTGAGCGGCAGCGCCGCCGCATCGGTCATCGAGAGGCTGGCGGGCTTGGCACCGACGATGCGCTCGTCCACCGCGTGCAGCGCCGCGTTGGTGCCCTGGCGCGTGACGTCGCCGGCATAGAAGACCGCGTCCCCCGGCCGGAACAGCGTCGCCTCCGGCCCGGCGGCGCGGACGATCCCGGCGGCGTCGAAGCCGAGGATCTTGTGGCCGCTCTCCGGCTCGGCGCGCATCCGCACCTTGACGTCCACGGGGTTGACCGAGACCGCCTGCACCTCGACGAGGAGATCGCGCGGGCGCAGCTCGGGAACCGGGATCTCCACGGCCTCGAGCGCCTCCGGCGCGTCGATCGGGCGGCTCCTGGTGTAGCCGATCGCCTTCATCATGGTCATGTCGGGGCTCCTTCCCTCGGGGGCCTGGCGGGGCAGGCGAGTGCCATTGGCAGCGCTCATGGATCATTGCGCTCCGATGAGCGATATGGCAGCCTGCCGGTGATCAGTGAAACGAGTTGTGCCAATTCGACCGATGAGCGACGCCAATAGATCTCCCTTCCGCCTCGATGTCGATCTCATCACGCTGCGGGCGCTGGTGGCGATCGCCGACACCGGCAGCTTCTCCGCGGCGGCGGAGCGGATCGGGCGCACCCAGTCTGCCGTGAGCCTGCAGATCGCCAAGCTCGAGGAGCGGCTGCAGACGCGCCTGCTCCGGCGCTCGAGCCGCCATGTCAGCCAGACGCCGGAGGGCGAGCTGCTGATCGGCTATGCCCGGCGCATCCTCGCGCTTGCCGACGAGGCGGCCACCGCGCTCACCGCGCCGGAGGCGGCGGCGCCGTTCCGCGTGGGCTTTGCCGACTATCTCGCGCCGGACCATCTGCACGCGCTGCTCGGCCGCTTCCGCCAGGCGCATCCGAAGCTGGTCTTCGAGCTGCGCCTCGGCACCGGGCTGATGCTGCGCGAGGCGCTGGCCTCCGGCGCGCTGGATGTCGCGGTGGCCGGGCCGGATGGCGGCATGGGCGCGGATGACGGGGAGGTGCTGCTGACCGAGCCGATGGTCTGGGTCGCCGCGTCGCAGGGGGCGCCGCAGGGGGCGCCGCTGGCCGAGCCGGTGCCGCTGGTGCTGATGCAGCCGCCCTGCAGCTTCCGACGGGTGGCGCTCGAGGCGCTCGACCGGGCCGGGCTCGGCTGGCGCGTCGGCACCGAGGCGAACGCGATCCAGGCGGTGCGCTCGGCGGTGCAGGCGCAGCTCGGGGTCTCGGCGGTGGCGCGCTCGGCGGCGGCGGGAATGCGCATCCTCGGCGCGCCGCTTCCCGCGCTGCCGGAGACCGCGATGGTGGCCTATCGCGGCCCCGGCGGGCACCCGCTGACCGACCGCTTCATCGCCTTCCTGAAGGACGGGCTGGCGGCCCCCGGCGCCGCCGCGCTGGCGGCGGAGTAGCCCTGCGCCGGCCGCGAAAACGCTTCACATGCCGCGCCGCTTGCGCCAGCATCGCCGCCAGCAGCAGCAGAGGAGAGCCGGCATGGACGACAGCGCGCAGCCCGTGGTGTCCTTCACGCAGATGAAGGACGGCACGCGCGAGGATTACGAGCTGCTCGAGCGTTTCGAGAAGCCCTTCACCGCGGGCACCGCCGACCGGCTGCTGAAGGAGCTGGCGATGCAGGCCGACGAGACGCTCTCGGGCTACCGCATCACCCGGCTCGAGCACGGGCTGCAGGCCGCCACCCGCGCGCGCCGCGACGGTGCCGACATCGACTGGGTGGTGGCCGCCCTGCTGCACGATATCGGCGACCGGCTGGCGCCGAAGAACCACGACCGCATGGCCGCCGAGATCCTCCGCCCCTTCGTGCGCGAGGAGGTCGCCTGGGTGGTCGAGCATCACGGCCTGTTCCAGACCTACTACTACGCGCATCACTATGGCCGGGACCCGGAGGAGCGCCAGCGTTTCGCCGGGCATCCCTGCTTCCGGAGCTGCGCCGATTTCTGCGAGCGCTGGGACCAGTCGAGCTTCGATCCGGACTATCCGACCGAGCCGCTGGAGAGCTTTGCCGAGGCGGTGCGCGAGGTCTTCGCGCGCAAGGCCTACGACCCGGCGGTGATCCGCGCCGGCGAGGTGCTGGGGCTGCCGCCCGCGGCCTGAGGCGCCTCTGCCGGGGCTCAGCCCTCGCGGCGGTGCAGCCGGCGCAGGAGCGCGACCCGTGCCGTCTCCGCCGCGAGCCCGGCGAGCAGCCCGAGGAAGGGGTCCTGCCAGAGCGTGACCAGCGCCGCCAGCGCGATCACCGGCCGGCAGGAGGGGCGGGCATCGGCGAGCCGACGGCCGAGCGCAAGCTGCCCCGCCGCCACCAGCAGCAGCGCGCCGAGCCCCGCCGCCGGCAGCAGGGCCAGCACCCGGGCGGCTTCGGCGGGCGCCAGCGCCAGCGCCAGCAGCCCGCTGCCGAGCAGCGCCGGCGCCAGCCCGCTCCGCGCGCCGAAGCGGTGATGCGCCGCCAGCCCGCCGGCGCCGTGGCACATCGGCAGCGCGCCGAGGGGGCAGAGCAGCAGGTTCGCCGCCCCGCTGGTCAGCAGCAGCCGCCGCGGGGTGACATGCGCCGCCCGCTCGCCGAAGAGATCGCCCGCCACCAGCGCCGTCAGCAGCACCGCATTGGTCAGCGTCATCGCGAGCTGGGGCAGGGCGAGCCCGGTCACCGCCAGTTCGATCTCCGCGCGGTCGGGCCAGCCGGGGAGCGCGAAGGCGGCGGGCGCAGGCGGCGCCTCGGCCGGCGGCCCCAGCAGCTGCCCGGCGATCGCCGCGACCGCCAGCGCCAGAACCGCCGCCGGCAGCGCCGGCGCGACGAAGGCCAGCAGCAGCACCGCCAGCGTCAGCCCCGCCACCGCCGGCGCCTCCGCCATCAGCCCGAGCGCCACCGCCCCCAGCGTCAGCCCGAGCCCGAGCTGCAGCCCCGCCAGCACCGATTGCGGCACCGCGCGCGCCAGCCGCTTCACCGCGCCGCCGGTGCCGAGCAGCAGCAGCACCGCGCCGAGCAGCACCCCGCTCGCCGCCAGCGCCGCCGGGCTCACCGCGCCGGTCACCACCAGCGCCGCCACCGCCTTCATCGGCTGCACCGGCACCGGCAGGCGATAGACCGCCGCGGTCATCAGATAGGCCAGGCCGAAGCCGGCCAGCACCGGCGCCGGCGCCAGCCCGCCCATGGCGATCGCGCCCAGCATCAGCGGCAGGAGCGTGCCGAGATCGCCGAGCGCGCCATTGGCCTCGCGCAGCCCGCGGCCGAGCCGCGCCGCATGTGTCGCCGGTGTGTTCATGGTGCACATCATGCCAGCCTCCGCGACGGATGGCGATTGCCTCGAACGAAACAACAAGGATTGCGTAATTTTGCATGAGAATGCATCAGAAGGTGCAGGTCGAGACAAGGGGAGGACCACCATGAGATCGCGCGCAATCGCCGGGGCCGTCGCCGCCGGAGCCATGCTGATGAGCCTCGGCGCCGCCGCCGAGCCGGTGACCCTGTTTGCCGCCGGCAGCCTCAAGACCGCCCTCGGCGCGGTGGCGGAGGCCTTTGCCGAGCGCCACGGCACGGCGGTGGAGACGCGGTTCGGCCCCTCGGGCCTGATGCGCGGGCGGATCGAGGCGGGCGAGACGGCGCATGTCTTCGCCTCGGCCAACATGCGCCATCCGCGCAGGCTGGAGGCGGCGGGCCGCGGCGGCCCGGTGGCGCTGTTCGCGCGCAACCGGCTCTGCGCGCTGACCCAGCCGGAGGCGACGGCGGAGAGCGACACGCTGCTCGCGGCGATGCTCGACGATGGCACCCGGCTCGGCACCTCGACGCCGAAGGCCGATCCCTCGGGCGACTATGCCTGGGCGCTCTTCGACAGGGCCGAGGCGCTCGTGCCCGGGGCCGCCGAGGCGCTCAAGGCGAAGGCGCTGCAGCTCACCGGCGGGCCGGACAGCGCCAGCGCCCCGGAGGGCCGCAACACCTATGGCTGGGTGATGGAGAACGACCGCGCCGACATCTTCCTGACCTATTGCACCAATGCCGTGCTGGCACGGGCCGAGGTGCCGGAGCTGCGCATCGTGGCGATCCCGGCGGCATTGTCGGTGGGCGCCGATTATGGCCTGATGGTGCTCGACGGCGCGCCCGAGGAGGCGTGGAAGCTGGCCGTCTACATCCTGTCGCCGGCGGGCCAGCGGGTGCTTGCGGAATACGGGTTCGAGAGCGGGGCGCTGCCCGCCGGGGAGTGAGGCATGACGCGGATCCTGGCCTGTCTGCTGCTGGTCGCGCTGGCCTGGCCGGCCTCGGCGCGGATGGTGACCGACAGCGCCGGGCGCCGCGTCGAGGTGCCCGAGACGATCGGCCGGGTCTTTGCCGCCGGGCCGCCGGCGGCGGTGTTCCTCTACGTGCTGGCGCCCGAGACGATGCTCGGCTGGCCGCGGGCGCTGCGGCCGGAGGAGCGCCCGTTCATCGCCGCGCCGTATCGCGACCTGCCGGAGCATGGCCGCCTCACCGGCCGCGGCGGCGAGGCCAATCTCGAGCGGGTGATCGCCGCGGCGCCCGACCTGATCCTCGATTTCGGCTCGGTGCGGGAGACCTATGTCGATCTCGCCGACCGGGTGCAGGCGCAGACCGGGATCCCCTATGTGCTGATCGACGGGCGCTTCGAGGCGACCGCCGAGGCGCTGCGGCTGATGGGCGCGATCCTCGGGGTCGAGGAACGCGCCGAGCGGCTGGCCCGCGATGTCGAGGGCACGCTGGCCCGGGTCGACGCGGTGCTCGCCGGGGTGCCGGAGGCGGCCCGCCCGCGGGTCTATCTGGCGCGCGGGCCGGCCGGGCTCGAGACCGGCACGCGCGGCTCGATCAATTCGGAGATCATCGAGCGCGCCGGCGGGGTGAACGTCGCCGAGGCGCCGGGGCGCGGGCGCATCGTGCAGGCCTCGATCGAGCAGGTGATCGTCGCCGATCCCGAGGTCATCGTGACCTGGGATGCGGGGTTCCATCGCCGGGTGCGGGCGGACCCGCTCTGGGCCGGGATCGCCGCGCTGCGCGCGGGGCGGGTGCTTCTCGCGCCCACCGCGCCCTTCGGCTGGATCGACCGGCCGCCCTCGATCAACCGGATGATGGGGCTGCGCTGGATGGCCGGGCGGCTCTGGCCGGAGCGCTGGGGGGGACGGCTGCGCGACGAGATCCGGGAGTTCTACGCGCTCTACTACCAGGTGGCGCTGACCGAGGCCGAGCTCGACACGCTCGAGGCCTGGGCCGGGGGGAGCCCGCCGCGGTGACCGCGGGCGGCGGCTGGCGGCTCGGCGCGGCGCTGCTCGCGGCGCTGCTCGTGCTGGCCGGCGCGGCGCTGCTGGTCGGCCCCTATGCGCTGACCCCCGGCGAGGTGGCGGCGGCGCTGCTCGGCCAGGGCGACCGCCAGGCCGGGATCGTGGTGCGCCAGGTGCGGCTGCCGCGGGTCGCGGCGGCCCTGCTGCTCGGGGCGGCGCTGGCCTCGGCCGGGGCGGCCTATCAGGCGCTGTTCCGCAACCCGCTGGTCTCGCCGGACATCCTCGGCGTTTCGGCCGGCGCCGGGCTCGGCGCGGTGCTCGGGATCTTCCTGTCGCTGCCGGTGCTCGGCATCCAGCTCGCGGCCTTTGCCGGCGGGCTCGGCGCGGTGGCGCTGGTCTGGGTGGTGGCGGCGGCGGTGCAGCGCGGCGATCCGACGCTGGTCCTGGTGCTCACCGGTGTCGTCGTCGGGGCGCTGGCCGGGGCCGCGACCTCGCTGGTGAAGGTGCTGGCCGACCCCTATGACCAGCTCCCCGCGATCACCTTCTGGCTGCTCGGCTCGCTCGCCGCGGTGACCCCGGCCGACATCGCCCCGGCGCTGCCGGCGGTGGTGCTGGGGCTGGTGGTGCTCGGGCTGCTGCGCTGGCGCATCAACGTGCTCGGCATGGGCGACGAGGAGGCCCGCGCGCTCGGCGTCGAGGCCGGGCGGCTGCGGCTCTGGACCGTGGTGGCGGCGACGCTGGTGACCGCGAGCGTCACCGCGGTGGCCGGCGTCGTCGGCTGGGTCGGGCTGGTGATCCCGCATGTCGGGCGGATGCTGGTGGGGCCGGGCTTCGGGCGGCTGCTGCCGGTCTCGGCGGCGGTGGGGGCGGGCTATCTCCTGGTGGTGGACACGCTGGCCCGCAGCATCGCCGCCACCGAGGTGCCGCTCGGCATCCTCACCGCGGCGATCGGCGCGCCCTTCTTCATCTGGCTGCTGGCGCGCGGGCGGCGGGGCTGGTCGTGAGGCTCGCGGCGCGCGACCTCGCCATCGGCCATGGCGGGCGGGCGATCGGGCGGGGGCTCTCGCTCGCGGTCGGCCCGGGGGAGATCCTCTGCCTGCTCGGGCCCAACGGCTGCGGCAAGACCACGCTGTTCCGCACGCTGCTCGGGCTGATCCCGGCGCTCGGCGGCACGGTCACGCTGGGCGAGGCGCCGCTGGCCCGGCTCGGGCGGGCCGCGGTGGCCCGGCGCATCGCCTATGTGCCGCAGGCCCATGCCCCGCCGTTTCCCTATGCCGCGCGCGAGATCGTGCTGATGGGGCGCACCGCGCGGCTCGGGCCCTTCGCCAGCCCCGGCGCGGCCGATCATGCGGCGGCGGCGGCGGCGCTGGACCGGCTCGGCATCGCCGGGCTCGGCGGGCAGGACTACACGCGCCTCTCCGGCGGCCAGCGCCAGCTCGTGCTGATCGCGCGGGCGCTGGCGCAGGGCGCGCCGCTGCTGGTGATGGACGAGCCCACCGCCAGCCTCGATTTCGGCAACCGGGCGCGGGTGCTGGCCGAGATCGCGGCGCTCGCCCGGGCCGGCGCGGCGGAGGGGCGGGGGGTGATCTTCTCGACCCATGACCCGGAGCAGGCCTTTGCCCTCGGCGCCGAGGTGCTGCTGATGCAGGGCGGCGCGATCCGCGCCCGCGGGCGGCCCGAGGCGGCGCTGACCGCGGCGCGGCTCTCGGAGGTCTACGGCGTGCCGATCACCGTGGAGCGCACCGAGAGCGGCCGGCTGGTCTGTGCCGCCCCGCTCGGGCTGCGCCGGGGCGGCTAGGCGCCCGAAGCGCCGGTCCAGCAGGCCTGCCAGCCGAGGCTGGCGGCATAGTCGTGCCGGCCCTCGAACTGCGTCCAGGGCCAGTCGCTGCCCCAGAGCAGCTGCTCCGGCCCGAGCGCGCCGGCGAGGCGGCCGAACACCGTCCGGCAAGCCCGCGCCGCCTCTGCCGAGGCGAGGCGCGGGAACACCCGGTAGGGCGCCGAGACCTTGACGAAGACCCGGCCCCTCGGCGCCGCCAGGATCGCGCGGTGGCCGGGGCAGGCGGCGCCGGCGGCGTCGGACGGCAGGCCGAAATGGTCCACCACCACGGTCTCGCAGCGGGTCAGCAGGGCCTCCAGCACCGGGGCGAGGCGGGCGCCCTCGCAATGCAGCTCGACATGCCAGCCGCGGGCCGAGACCGCCGCCAGGAGCGGCTCCCAGGGCGCCAGCGCGGCGGCATCGGCAGGCCGGCCGACAAGGTTGAGCCGCATCCCCACGACACCCGCCGCATCGGCCTCGGCCAGCGCCTGCGGCCAGCCCGGATCCGCCGGATCGAGCACGACGACGCCGCGCAGCGCGAGATCCTCCCAGGCCTCGGCCTCGCGCAGCGCGGCCAGCAGGAAGCTGTTGTCGGCGCCGAGAAAGCTCGGCTGCACCAGCAGCCCGCCGGCCAGCCCGTGCCCGCGCAGGAGCGCCGCGTAATCGGCCAGCGTCGCGTCCGCGGTGGGGGTGTAGCGCCGGCCCGGCGCCATCGGCAGCGCGTGGTGGAAGACATGGGCATGGCCGTCGATGGGCCCGGAGACCCCGCCCATCAGCCGGTTCGCGCCGGTCAGCAGCATGATGCATCACCTCTTGACATCTCTGGTTCTATAGAGAACTTAAGAACCAGAGTTTGTCCAGATGGAATCGCCCGAGGGGGAGCCGCCCGATGTCGCGCCACGACCCGGAACTCGCCGGAGACCGCCGCCTGCCGCTCTATCAGCGGCTGGCCGACGAGCTCCGCCGCGAGATCAATGCCGGGCGCTGGAAGCCGGGCGAGCGGGCGCCCTCGGAGACCTGGCTGGCCGAGCATTTCGAGATCGCCCCCGGCACCGCGCGCCAGGCCATCGCCATGCTGGTGGACGAGGGGCTGCTGGAGCGCTTCCGCGGCAAGGGCACCTTCGTGCGCCGCCCGCGCTTCGATCATTCGCTGTTCCGCTTCTTCCGCTTCCGCGACCGCTCCGGCGAGAACCGCATGCCCGAGGGGCGCATCCTGCACCGCGAGGTCGCGCCGATGCCGGACCATGTCGCCGAGGCGCTGGGCCTCGGGGCGGATGCGCTCGGGATCGCGATGTCGCGCCTGCGCCTGATCGGCGGCGAGCCGGTGCTGGCCGAGGAGATCTGGCTGCCGGCCGGGCCCTTCGCCGATTTCCTCGAGATCCCGGTCGGCGAGGTCGGGCCGCTGCTCTACCCCGTCTACGAGAGCGCCTGCGGGCAGCTCGTGGTCTCCGCCGACGAGGCGCTGCGGGCCGAGGCCGCGGGCCCCGAAACCGCCCGGTTGCTGCAGATCGACGCCGGCGCCCCGGTCATCGTGATCGACCGGCTGGCCCGCGGCATCGGCGGCGCGCCGCTCGAATGGCGCCGCTCGCGCGGGCGGGCCGACCAGTTCCACTACACCACCGAGATCCGCTGACAGGCGGACGCCCCCCCAAGGAAGGATACCCCCATGAAGCACCTGACCCTTGCCGCCGCCGGCCTCGCGCTCAGCGCCGGCCTCGCCCTCGCCGAGCCGCGCGAGGTGCGCATCGCCAGCCATGTCTCGGAATTCTCGCCGCTGCACGCGCAGTCGGTGCTGTTTGCCGAGGCGGTGGAGGCGCGCCTGCCCGGGCAGTTCGAGTTCAAGCTCTTCCCCTCCGGCCAGCTCGGCAAGGAGAAGGACCTGATGACCAACATCCAGGCCGGCTCGCTGGAGATGATCAACGTCGCTTCGGGCGTGATGAAGCTCGACAGGAAGCTCGGCGTCTTCGACCTGCCCTGGCTGTTTGCCGACCGCGACCATGTCCGCCGCGCCATGGCGGCCGGGCTCGAGGACGCGATCCGCGCGCGGATCGAGGAGGTCGGCAACATGAAGGTGATCGGGGTCTACGAGAACGGCTTCCGGCACGTGATCAACGCCGAGCGGGCGATCACCGAGCCCTTCGACCTCGAGGGCCTGAAGATCCGCATCTCCGGCGGCAAGTTCCGCCAGCAGGTGTTCCAGAACATGGGCGCGACGCCGCAGAAGGTGTCGTGGGGCGAGACCTTCACCGCGATGCAGACCGGCGTGGTCGATGGCGCCGAGGCCGCGACCTACGGCTTCTACGAGCAGAAGCACTTCGAGGTGGCGGGGTATCTCTCGCTCACCGGGCATGTCTACACGCCGTCGTTCCTGCTCGCCTCCAACGCCTTCTTCGACAGCCTGACGCCGAAGCAGCAGGCGGTCTTCGTCGAGGTCGGGCGCGAGATCACCGATGCGGCCTATGACTCCGCCGCCGCGCTCGAGGCGAAATACTTCGAGGAGATGAAGGCGCTCATCGAGATCAACGAGGTCGATCTGGCGGCGTTCAAGGCGGCCACCGCCGAGAGCTATGCCGACTACGAGGAGAGCCAGGGCGAGGAGTATCTCGCGATCATCCGCGGCGCGCAGTGATGCGATCCCTGCGGATCCTCGACCGGATTGTCGAGGCGGTGGCGGTGGCGATCTTCGCCGCCTCCTGCCTCTTCATCCTGCTGAACGTGCTCAACCGCTATCTCGTGCTCGGCCTGATGCGCGACCTGGCGAAGGACTGGGAGGGCATGCGCCCGGTCTATTTCGCGCTGCGCGACCTGCTCGGCTCGATCGTGGTGACCGCCGACGAGGTGCCGGGCTTCCTGCTGGTCTGGATCGCCTTCCTCGGCGCCTATCTGGCGATGCGGCGCGAGGGGCACATCGCCTTCGACCTGCTGGCCGAGGCGCTGCCGCGGCGCCCGCGCCGGCTGCTCGCCTGCGTCAATGCCGGGCTGATCGCGGGGTTCCTCGCGATGCTGCTCTGGCAGTCGGTGCGGATGATCCGGGTCTCCGGCAGCACCGAGATCGAGACCGCGGAGATCGCCCAGGGCTGGTTCATGCTGATCCTGCCGCTGGCGGCGGTGCTGCTGCTGGTGGCGGTGGCGGCGCGGCTGCGCGCGGCGCTCTCCGACGCCCCCGGCGAACAACCCCAAGAGGAGGGCTGAGCGATGGCCTGGCTGGTGATCGGCCTCCTGCTCCTGATGATCGCCATGGGCATGCCCATCGGCTTCGCGCTGATGATCGCCGCGACGATCTCGATGGCGGTGTCCGGGATCGACCTGATCATGGCGCCGATCCAGATGTTCTCGGGCGTCAACAAGGTGGTGCTGCTGGCGATCCCGCTGTTCATCTTCATGGGCGAGCTGATGGGGGCGACCTCGATCTCCGACCGCATCATCGCGCTGGCGCGGGCGCTGGTCGGCTGGATGCGCGGGGGGCTGGCGCATGTCAACGTGGTGACCTCGATGTTCATGGCCGAGATGTCGGGCTCGGCGGTGGCGGATGCCGCGGTGATGAGCAAGATCTTCGTCCCCTCGATGGCGAAGCAGGGCTATCCCAAGCCCTTCGCCGCGGCGGTGACGGCGACCAGCGCCACCCTCGGCATCATCATCCCGCCCTCGATCCCCATGGTGCTCTATGGCGTGACGACGAACACCTCGATCAAGGACCTGTTCATCGCCGGCATCGTGCCGGGGATCCTGCTCGGCGGCGCCTTCATGATCACCAGCTACATCTTCGCCCGGCGCGAGGGGCACCCGGTGGACGCCGCCTTCGAGCTGCCGCGGCTCGGGCGGGCCTTCAAGGCGGCGCTGGTGCCGCTGATGATCCCGGTGCTGGTGGTCGGCGGGCTGATCGGCGGCTTCGTCACGCCCACCGAGGCGGCGGCGCTCGGCGCGGTGGCGGCGCTGGTCTTCGGCTGGGTGATGCGGCGCGATCTCGACACCCGCATCGTCTACGGCCTCGCCGTGGCCACGGTGCGCCAGACCTCGGTGGTGATGATGATCATCGCCGGCTCGGCGGTGCTCGGGCAGTTCCTCGCCAACGAGCAGATCCCGCAGAAGATCGCCGAGGGGCTCGGCGGGCTGACCGAGAGCTACGTGCTGCGGCTGCTGCTGATCAACGTCTTCCTGCTGTTCCTCGGCATGTTCCTGCATGCCTCGGCGGCGATCATCGTGGTGGTGCCGATGCTGCTGCCGCTGAGCCAGCAGATGGGCATCGACCCGGTGCATTTCGGGGTGATCGTCTGCCTCAATCTCGGCATCGGGCAGCAGACCCCGCCGGTGGCCTCGGTGCTGCTGACGGTGTGCTCGGCCACCGGGCTGAAGATCGAGGAGGTGATGGGCTACTGCAAGTGGTTCATCCTGGCGATGTTCGCCACGCTCCTGGTGGTGAGCTTCCTGCCCGTCACCGCGACCTGGTTCCTCTGAACCGGGCCGGAGCCGCAACGCGCGCCGCGCCGGATCTCCCCGGCGCGGCGCGATTCGCTCAGTTGGCGCGGCCCGAGCTGCCGAGCCGGTTCTCCGCGATCCAGCGGGCGGCGAGCACCAGCGTGCCCATCGCGAACTCCTTGCCGTGCGCGGCCACCATCTCCTCGGCGAGCATCGCCGCGCGCTGGAAGAAGGCGTCCTTGCTCTCCTCCTCGGGGGTGAGCCGGGCCGGGGCGGCGGTGTCGGCGGCTGTGGTCTGGTCGGTCATGGGTCGTCTCCCTTGCTTGGTTGTATCGGTCGTGCGGTCCGTCGTCGGGCTCACTTGAACATCTGCGGCGGGAACTCGGCGATCGCGGCCTGGCCGGCGGAATCGCCGAGCGCCAGGCGGTCGCCATCCGGCGACCAGGCGAGCACGGTCACCGCGCCGCCGGTATCGGGGCGCAGCATCAGCTCGTCGCGCTGGCCGAGCTGGGCGATCACCGTCAGCCCGCTGTCATAGCCCGCGGCCACCAGATCCCGCCCGGGATGGGCGGTGACCGCGGCCACCGGCACGAGGCCGGGGCGCCCGGTGGCCAGCGCGCCCGACATGTCGCCGTCGAGCGGCGGCGGGTCCATCGTCCAGGCCGAGACGCGGAACGCGCCGGAGGTCACCAGCGCCCCCGCCGCGCCGCTCCAGACGGTGTCGCGCACCGGCGCGGGGAAGCGCGCGATATGGGCCGTCCTGCCGTCCTCCGGGCGGGTGAGCTGCACCCCGCCGGCGCCGAGCGGGGCGGCGAGCCAGGTGCCGTCCGGGCTCCAGGCCAGCGCCGTCGGCCCGCCGGGAAAGCCGATCTCGCGGCGTTCGGCGCTGCCGTCCAGCCGGTGCAGCGTGATCCCGGCCATGTGCCCGCAGGCGAGCCAGCCGCCGCAGGGCGAGAGCGCCGCCGCGCCGAGCGCGTGTTCATGGGCGAGGCGCAGCGGCTCGGCCTCCCCGGCCAGCACCAGCGCGGTGGCCTCCGCCGCCGCCGCGAGCAGCCCGGCCCGGCCGTCGAGCGCGACCACCTCGCCCGGCAGCGCCGGCGCCAGCCGCACCGCCTGGCCCCGCGGCGTCACGCGGTAGAGCTGGCCATCGGCGGTGCCGGCGGCGATCTCGCGTGCGCCGAAGGGGGCGATCGCGGTCACCGCCCCGGCGATCCCGTCGGCCGGGGCCGGCGGGGCGGGGGGCCTGGCCCGCGGGCGGATCGTCGTGCGGGCGGTCTCGATGTCGATGCGCATCCGCTTCGCCGCCGGCTCCGGGTCGGCCGCCGGGGCCAGCACCAGCCCGCCATCGGCGTCGAGGAACGCAACCGTCCCGCCATCGGCGGCGAAGACCGCCGCGGCGATGCGCGCGGGGCGCTGCCAGGCGCGTCCGAGCAGGTCGAAGAGGCTCGGCGGCGCGAGGGTTTCCTGATCCATGCCTGTCATCCTTTCATGTTGGCGGCGGCGGCGATCTCGCGGTCGATCAGGTCGATCTCCGCCTCGGTCTCGGCAATCCGCCGCTCGCAGTCGTCGAGGTCGCGCCGGGCGGCTTCGCCCCGCGCCATGTCGTCCGCCGCCGCCGCGGCGTCGGCCTCCGTCTCCGGATCGGCGGCGTCGCGGGCGTGGCGGGCGAGGTCGATCTCGGTGCCGCCGGCCACCTGGCAGAGGCGCAGATGCCGGGCGTTGAGCTCCGAGATGCGGGCCACGAGGGCCATGCGCTCGGTCATCAGATCGGGGATCGGACGGGGATGATCGGTCATTGTGTTCTCCCGAAACGGGGGCCATGATCCGCGCCGCGCCGGGGAGGCCCCCCGGCGGCAGGGGGCGCGGGAGGTGCGGCGGACATGCTGAACGGGGCGGGACAGACCTTCTTTGCGGCGCTGGCGGCGGTCTCGGCCGAGCGGCTCGGCGCGGACCATGCCGTCGCCCGGGCCGCGCGCGCGGCCGCCGGGGCGCCGGACCCCGGGCGCATGGCCGCGGCGCAGGCGGCGCTCGGCGCGCTCGACGAGGCCGAGCGGACGGCGCTGCTCGGCGCGGTGCACAAGGCGATGCGCGAGGACATGGGCGCGATCCTCGGGCTCTGGGGCGGCACCGGCAGGCCGGACGCCTGAGAGACGGCGCCGCGGCTCATCGCTCGCCCTCGCCGCGGCCGGCGCGGGCCTCGATCCCGGCGAGCAGCCGCGGCAGGTCCTCCGCCTCGGTGCGGAACTTGCGCTCGGCCATCTCGATATGCCCGCGCAGCGCATCCCAGAGATCGACCCGCATCACGTTGCCGGTGTCGCCGGTCAGCACCTCGATCTCGCGGATCGGGAACTGGCGCGACAGCGAGACCCCGGTGAAGACGAAGTCGCGCAGCTCCGCCGCGTGCACGTCGATGAAGTATTGCAGCAGCGGGTGGGTGTCGTGGCTGGCGCCGCGGCTGCCGAGCTCCTCCGTTATGTAGTCCTTGAAGTGGCGCTGCAGCAGGAGCTGGCTCTCGCCGAGAAAGCGCATGACGAAGACCACGTCCTGCGGCGCCCGTGCGACGAGGCTGCCGGCGACCTCGCCGGGGCCGCCCTCGCCCTCTCCTGACAGTCCGTCCCTGCTCGGCATGCTCCGCTCCGTCTGCTTGCGTGGCTGGAGGGGGCCGCATTCAAGAAGCGGGCCACGGCCGCGGGCGCGGCCAGGCGGCGGGTTCGCCGGGCTGCGCCGGGCCGGCTGCGGCGGCGGGATGTTACAGCCGTAACGCATGGCGTCACGCCGTGTAACGCCTGTGTCTTCGACCCTTCATGTAAACCAATGTAGTGTTCGCACTTGCACAATGATTTGTGTGCAAATGACCAAATACAATCCGTAACGATTCCGGATTACAGATGTAAACAAACGCAACGTCCGCGGTGTCCGTTTGCAGGTGTTCGGTGGACACTTCTGCACACGAAAGGAAATTTCGCGGAAATTACGGTGTTGGCACGGCGCTTGCTCTTGATCCCCGCAGAAGAAGCCCACCCCGGCAAAGGGGTGTCACAAGAACGAAGGGGGAGACGGCCATGGAGCGGACAGAGATGACAGCGCGTGCTCTGCGCGGCGGGCAGGGCGCCCGGTCATCCGCCGGCCCGGGCACGCGATCCGGAACCTTTGCCTCGATCCACTCGACTGGCCGCTGCCATGCCGCGCCCGTGCTGCGCGAGACGGGCGGTCATTCGGAACTCACGCCGACGGTTCAGCACGCCGTCAATCCGCTGCCGGCAGTGGCCGGCGCAGAAATGAGTGGAGGCTCATGACATGACGTCTTTGACGCTCAACAAGATCACGTCGCAGCGCGGAATTTCCGTGGGCGAGGCGACGAAGAAGATCTCCGACCTGGGCTGGAACCCCTCCTATGTGCAGGAGGCCAGCACCTTCCCCACGGACTACAAGATCACCAAGGCGCCGCGGGACCCGATGAAGCAGGTGCTGCGCTCCTACTTCCCGATGGAGGAGGAGAAGGACAACCGCGTCTACGGTGCGCTCGACGCCGCGCTGCGCGGCGACATGTTCCGCAATGTCGAGCCGCGCTGGATCGAGTGGATGAAGCTGTTCCTGGCGATCATCCCGTTCCCGGAGATCTCGGCGGCGCGCTCGATGGCCATGGTCGCCCGGCTGTCGCCGGGTGAGGACCTGCGCACCGGCTTCACCATGCAGATGGTCGACGAGTTCCGCCATTCCACGATTCAGATGAACCTGAAGAAGTGGTACATGGAGAACTACATCGACCCGGCCGGCTTCGACATCACCGAGGAAGCCTTCGGCAAGTGCTATGCCACCACCATCGGCCGGCAGTTCGGCGAGGGCTTCATCACCGGCGACACCATGACCGCCGCCTGCATGTACCTCACCGTGGTGGCCGAGACCGCCTTCACCAACACGCTCTTCGTGGCGATGCCCTCGGAGGCCGCGCGCAACGGCGACTATGCCCTGCCGACGGTGTTCCTCTCGGTGCAGTCCGACGAGAGCCGGCATATCGGCAACGGCCACTCGCTGCTGATGGCGGCGCTGAAGGAGCCCGAGAACCACCTGCTGCTCGAGCGCGACCTGCGCTATGCCTTCTGGCAGAACCACGCCATCGTCGACGCCGCGATCGGCACCTTCATCGAGTACGGCACCACCAACCGCGACAAGGAGAAGGAATCCTACGCGGAGATGTGGCACCGCTGGATCTTCGAGGACTACTACCGGACCTACATGCTGCCGCTCGAGAAATACGGCATCAAGGTCCATCACGACGACGTCCAGGAGGCCTGGAAGCGGATCACCGAGAAGCGCTACGTGCACAAGGTGGCGCAGTTCTTCGCGGTCGGCTGGCCGGTGAACTTCTGGCGCATCGAGGCCCAGACCGAGAAGGACTTCGAGTGGTTCGAGCACAAGTACCCGGGCTGGTACGCCGAGTTCGGCGACTTCTGGAAGTGGTACGCCAAGCTCTCGAAGCCGGGCCAGAAGGTCATCACCTTCAACGAGGAGACCGGCTACGTCTATCCGCACCGCTGCTGGAGCTGCCTGGTGCCCTGCCTCATCCGCGAGGACACCGTCACCGACGAGATCGACGGCAAGGTGCACACCTTCGCCCACGAGCTCGACCGCTGGACCGCGGTGGAAGCCTTCTCCGATGAGTACCAGGGCCGCCCGACGCCCGCGATGGGCCGGTTCTCCGGCAAGCGCGAGTGGGAGACGCTGTATCACGGCTGGGATCTGGCCGACGCGATCAAGGACCTCAACTTCGTCCGCGACGACGGCAAGACCCTGACCCCGCAGCCGCATCTGCGCTTCGACGACAAGGACATGTGGACCCTCGACGACGTGCGCGGCCACACCCTGCTGTCGCCGCTCACCCTGCTCCAGGAGATGGGGCCGGAGGAGCGCGAGAAGCACATGGCCGAGTATCGGGCGGGCTTCACGATCAACCCCTGCAACTGAGCGGGATCCATCGGAGGGGCCGCACGCGGTCCCTCCCCACAATACCGGCGCGGCAACCGCTGCGCCGGACGGGAGAGAATTGGGAGGCCGCAGATCATGAGCGAGACGTACACGGTACGCCTGGAGCCGGTCGGGGTCGAATTCGAGGTCGAGGAGGAGGAGACCATTCTCGACGCCGCGTTCCGACAGGGCATCGCGCTGCCGCATGGCTGCAAGGAGGGCCAGTGCTCGGCCTGCAAATGCGTGCTGCTCGACGGCGAGGTCGAGCTGACCCGCTATTCGACCTTTGCCCTGAGCGACGGCGAGCGGGAATCCGGCCACATCCTGATGTGCCGGTCGCAGGCCCTGGAAGACCTCGAGATCGAGCTTCTGAACTTCGATGAGGAGGTTCTGTCGAAATCCATCCCCGTGAAGGACTTCGACGGCCGCATCACCGGTTTCGAGCGCCTGACGCACGATATCCGCGGTGTGGAGATCGAGCTCGATGGCGAAATGAAATTCTGGGCCGGTCAGTATGTCGACATCACGGTCACCACGGAAGAAGGGGAGACGATTACGCGCTCGTTTTCCATGGCAAATCCGCCGAGCGAAACCAAAAAACTCTCCTTCATCATCAAGAAGTACCCGGACGGAAAGTTCTCCAACCAGCTCGACAGCGGAGGAATCCGCATCGGAGCCGACGTCCGGGTCCGGGGCCCCTACGGGATGTGCTTCCGACGGGAAGAGCGGGAAGGACCGCTGATCCTCGTCGGCGCCGGCTCGGGGATGTCTCCGGTCTGGTCGATCCTGCACGACCACCTCGCCAGCGGGGAGGACCGGCCGGTCTACTTCTTCTACGGCGCGCGTACCCGTGACGACCTCTTCTACACCGACCGCCTGGCGGCGATCTCCGAGGCCAATCCGAGCGTCCAGTTCGTTCCGGTGCTGTCCCATGCCAATGGCGACACCGACTGGGCCGGCGCGCGCGGCTTCGTCCACGAGACCGTCGACGAGCGGCTGAAGGAACTCGGCATCGCAGGCGAGGGCGACGTCTATGCCTGCGGTCCGCCACCGATGATCGATGCGCTGACGCCTGTGCTCTTCATGCAGGACTTCGACACCGATCGCATCTTCTTCGACAAGTTCACCACGACAACCGGCGAAAGCGGCGGGCACTGAGCCCGTATTCGCCGGGTGTGAAACCCACAGAAGACCCAGATACAAGGGAGAAAACACAATGCCAGCAACTTCCAGTTCGGTCGGATCGGGCGCGGCGGGGGCCGCGAACTTCGCCGGCTCGAAAAGCCGCCGCTACAACTACTTCGAGCCGCGGGGCAAGCGGGCGACCCATTACGAGGACGTCACGGTCGATGTGCAGCCCGATCCGGAGCGCTACCTGATCCAGGACTGGATCATCTCCTTCAACAACGGCCAGGGCGCCTATGTGAAGGACAACACCCGGGCGCAGAGCTCCAACTGGCACGCCTTCCGCGCGCCCGACCAGGAGTGGGAGCGCACCCACTACCAGCGCCAGTCGAAGATCGAGACGATGGTGCAGAGCGTCATCGCCAACGCCCGGAAATCCGGCGCGCCGCGGTCGTTCGACAAGGTGTGGTGCCGCATCCTGCAGACCCATCTGGGCGCCTGGAAGCACGCCGAGTTCGGCCTCGCGACCTCGCTGATGCAGGCGCAGCGCTACGGCTACACCCAGATGATCAACAACGCCACGCTGACCAACTCGTCCTACAAGATGCGCCTGACCCAGGACATCACCCTCTACCTCGCCGAGATCGGCCTGGACATCGAGGGCTGGAACGATGACCTCGGCAAGCAGGCCTGGCTCGAGGACCCGATCTGGCAGCCGACCCGCGAGGCGATCGAGACCATCATGGGCACGGCCGACTATCTCGAGCAGTACTTCGCGATCAACATCGTGTTCGAGCCGCTGGTGGGCGAGCTGTTCCGCTCCGGCTTCCTGATGCAGGCGGCGGCGGCCAACAACGACTTCATCACCCCGCCGGTGATCTCGGCGGCCGAGGCCGATTACGAGCGCAACCTCGCGAACACGATCGACCTGATGTACCTGCTCGCCAACGACGAGAAGCACGGCGCCGAGAACCGCGCCCTGTTCCAGACCTGGCTCCGGCTGCACGGCGAGCTCGCCGACAAGGCCGCCGCCTCGCTGCAGCCGATCTGGTCGCAGCCCCATTCCAAGCCGATCTCGTTCGAGGATGCCCGCGCCGTCTCGCAGGAGCGTATCGGTCACATCGTCGGCGAGCTCGGCCTCAGCCGCTGAAACAGGGAGTACAGGACATGTCGAGCACGGCACGCGATTCCTCGAACAAGAACATCTTCAAGTCGATGAAGGACATCACCTTCGAGCAGACGATCTCGCACCAGTGCGGGGTCACCATGAACGACAGCGTCGAGGCCCGCGCCATCGCCGAGTTCATGGCCCAGGACCCGAAGGTGACGGTCACCTACAACCCTGCGCTGATCCGTATCGATGGCGAGGGCAAGCTGATCTTCAAGATGGACGAGATCAGCGAGTTCCTCGGCAAGGACATGACGGCCGAGATCTTCGAGGTGAACACCTCGACGCATTACGGCCGCATGGTGCGCGTCGATGACAACACCGTGATCCTGTTCGGAAACATGGACGAGGTGTTCGAGTACATCTGACGCGCGCGGGCGGGGGGCTCCCCCCTGTCGCCCCCCGCCCCATCCCACCCGGAACGCACCAGCCAGTAACGCCGCGCGAACGGCCAGCCGAGGCGCATTCAAGGAGTCCAACGATGTACAAGACACCGGACGGCAAGGAGATCTTCGTGATCGACGGGCACATCCACTTCTGGGATGGCAGCCCGGAGAACCAGCGCAACGTGCATGGCAAGCAGTTCATCGACTGCTTCTATGCCTACCACACCGCCCTCAGCCCCAAGGAACAGCTCTGGGAGAAGGCCAAGTTCGAGAAGTATTCCGAGGACGATCTCTACCGCGATCTCTTCGTCGACGGCCCGGACGACATGGCGATCGTGCAGTCGACCTATCTCAAGGATTTCTACAAGAACGGCTTCAACACGCTCGAGCGCAACGCCGCGGTGGCGGAGCGGTTCCCCGACCGCTTCATCGTCAACGGCTCCTTCGACCCGCGCGACGGCGAGAAGGCGCTGGAATACATCCATTTCATGAAGGAGACCTACGACATCAAGGGCGTGAAGATGTACACGGCCGAGTGGAACGGGTCTTCCAAGGGCTGGCGTCTCGACGACCCGGATGCCTATCGCTGCTTCGAGCTCTGCGAGAAGCTCGGCATCAGGAACATCCATGTCCACAAGGGCCCGACCATCCTGCCGCTCAACAAGGACGCCTTCGACGTCCATGATGTCGACAATGCCGCGACCGACTTCCAGGGCCTGAACTGGATCGTCGAGCATTGCGGCCTGCCGCGCCTCGACGATTTCTGCTGGATCGCGGTGCAGGAGACCAATGTCTATGGCGGGCTGGCGGTGGCGCTGCCCTTCATCCACTCGCGCCCGCGCTATTTCGCCGAGGTGATCTCGGAGCTGCTGTTCTGGGTCGGCGAGGACAACCTGCTGTTCGGCTCCGACTACGCGATCTGGACGCCGCAATGGCTGGTCGAGAAGTTCTGGGCCTTCGAGCTGCCGGAGGACATCCGCGAGGAGCGCGGCGTCGACCTGACCCCGGCGGTCAAGGAGAAGATCCTCGGCCTCAACGCGGCGCGGATCTACGACGTCGACGTCGAGGCCAAGCGCAGCGCCCTCGCCTCGACCCCCGTCACCCTCGCCGCGGAGTGAGGGCGATGGAGAGGCTCACCGCAACCGAGGAGCGGAGGCGCGCCGTCTGGCGCGCCCTCGACCGGGTCACCGATCCCGAGCTCGACGACCCGATCACCGACATGGGTTTCGTCGACGGCATCGAGATCGCCGGCGGCAGCGTCGAGGTGGCCTTCCGCCTGCCGACCTACTGGTGCTCGCCCAACTTCGCCTACCTGATGGCCGAGGACATCCGCCGCGAGGTCGAGGCGCTGCCCTGGGTCGAGCAGGCCCGGGTCTGCCTGCAGGATCACATGTTCGCCGACAAGGTGAACGAGGGGGTCAACGACGGCACCGGCTTCGATGCCAGCTTCGGCGACATGGCGAGCGGAGACGATCTCTCGGCGCTGCGCGCGAAGTTCGAGGTCAAGGCCTTCCAGCGCCGGCAGGAGAGCGTGCTGCTGCATCTGCGCGCCGCCGGCTGCACCGACGCGGAGATCGCCGCGATGACGCTGGCCGCCTTCGATCTCGCCGATTTCGGCGAGGGCGAGGCGGCGGCGCAGAAGCCGCGCTATCGCGAGATGCTGCTGGCGAAGGGCCTCGCGCGCGAGGGCGCCGACCTCGCCTTCCGCACCTGGGAGGGGGCGCCGCTCACGCCCGCCGGCATGGCGGACTATCTCGGCACGCTGCGCCAGGTCCGCATCAACATGGAGTTCAACGGCGCGCTCTGCCGCCGGCTGAAATCCACCCGCTACAAGGAGGCCGAGCTGGGCGAGGACGGCCCCGGCCTCGTGGACTTCATGCTGGGCCGCGTTCCGGGACAGACCCCGCCGGCCTGCATCTGACACCGGCGCCGCATCCGGCGCCCCGACAAACGACAGCAATTGTCCCTCGGGACGATGGGAGGAAGTCATGCCCAAACTTATGCTCCACAACTCCGCCGCCCGCCGTGCGCTCGCCCGCGGGGTGCAGCGGCTCTCCGCCGCCGTCGAGCCGACGCTCGGGCCGAAGGGTCTGAACGCG
Source organism: Paralimibaculum aggregatum (assembly GCF_030270585.1). Taxonomy (GTDB): domain Bacteria; phylum Pseudomonadota; class Alphaproteobacteria; order Rhodobacterales; family Rhodobacteraceae; genus Thermohalobaculum; species Thermohalobaculum aggregatum. The sequence goes on along the minus strand of NZ_BSYI01000016.1, from coordinate 36,714 downwards.
ATGATCGACCGGCCGGTCGGCACGCCGCTGATCACCCGCGACGGCGTCAGCATCGCCTCCGAGATCGAGCTGCCGGACCGTTTCGAGAACATGGGCGCCCAGGTCGCCCGCGAGGTCTCGACCCAGACCAACGACGTGGCCGGCGACGGCACCACCACCGCCATCGTGCTCGCCGGCGCGATGATCCAGCAGGGCGTCGATGCCACCGAGCGCGGCACCAAGGCGGTGGATTTCTGCGCCGGCATCCAGCTCGCCGTGAACCGCGTGGTGGAAACCCTGAAGGCCAGCGCCAAGCCCGCCCGCGACGACCAGAAGACCCTCGCCGCGGTGGCCACCATCGCCGCCACCGATCCCAAGCTCGGCGCGCTGGTGGCCGAGGCCTACATGCGCGTCGGCGCCGACGGGGTGATCTCCACCGACTACGGCGTGACCACCGAGACCACGCTCGACGTCGTCGAGGGCATGTCCTTCGACCGCGGCTACCTCTCGCACCACATGGTGACCGACCAGGAGAAGATGGAGGCGGTGCTCGAGCGCCCGCTGGTGCTGCTCACCGACCAGAAGATCCTCTCGCCCGAGGCGCTCGCCCCGGCCCGCGAGATCGCCGCCAAGGAAGGCCGCTCGCTGCTGGTGATCGCCGAGGAGACCGCGCCCAACGTCGTGGTCACGCTGCTCGGCGAGGGCGCCCCCGGCCGGTATCTCGTGGTGCATCCGCCCGAGTACGGCCACTGGCGCAAGGCGATGCTCGACGATCTGGCGATCCTCACCGGCGGCAAGGTGATCGCGCGCGATCTCGGCGGCCGGCTCGAGGACATCACCCGCGAGCAGCTCGGCGCCGCCGAGCAGGTGCGCACCACCGCCTCGCACACCACCATCCTGCGCGGCGCCGGCGACCCGCAGGCGATCGCCGCGCGGCGCGCCCAGGTGCAGCGCCAGTATGACGTGGCGCCGCCGAACATCGAGCAGGACAAGCTGCGCGAGCGGCTGGCCAAGCTCTCGGGCGGCACCGCGGTGATCTATGCCGGCGGCGTCACCCCGGTGGAGCAGAAGCGCACGATCCAGCTCATCGAGGACTCGCTGCACGCGATGCGGGCGGCGGCCGAGGAGGGCGTGGTGGCCGGCGGCGGCGCGGCGCTGGCGCAGTCCACCCCGGCGCTCGACGCGCTGCTCGAGGAGGTCGAGGGCGACGTCGCCGAGGGCGTGCGGCTGGTGCGCTCGGTGCTCTCGCGGCCGCTGGCGCGGATCGCCGCCAATGCCGGCGCCGAGCCGAACGCGGTGGTCGCCGAGGTGACCGGCGGCGCGCCGGGCCACGGCTTCGACGCCTCGCGCGGCGAGTTCCGCGACATGTTCGAGGCCGGCATCGTCGACCCGGTGCGCGTGACCACCAGCGCGCTGGCCAACGCCGCCTCGGTGGCGACGCTGATCCTCACCACCGAGACGCTGATCGGCGATCTCGAGGAGGACGAGGACCCGACCGAAGGCCCGGCACTCGGCGGCGGCGCCGAGCTGCTCGGCCGGCAGTGACCCCGGCAGCTGCGAAATCCTGAAAGGAACAGACCATGAAGGCTGCGAGACTCTACGAGTACGACCCCGCGATGAATGTCGAGCTGAAGATCGAGGACGTCGCGGCGCCCACGATCACGGCGCCGGACCAGGTGGTGGTGAAGGTGGGTGCGGCGGGGCTCTGCCGCACCGACCTGCACATCATCGAGGGGGTCTGGAAGGACATCATGGATGTCGAGGGCAACCTGCTGCCCTATGTGATGGGCCACGAGAATGCCGGCTGGGTCGAGGATGTGGGCAGCAATGTCACCTCGGTGAAGCCCGGCGATGCGGTGATCTGCCATCCCCTGCGCACCTGCGGCATCTGCCTGAGCTGCCGCTATGGCGACGACATGTACTGCCAGCACGGGGCATTCCCCGGGCTCGGGCTCGACGGCGGCTTCGCGGAGTATTTCCTCACCAACGAGCGCTCGCTGATCAAGCTCAACCCCAATGTCACGCCGCTCGACGTGGCGCCGATGGCCGATGCCGGGATCACCGCCTATCGCGCGGCGAAGAAGGCGGCGCGGCTGCTGCGCCCCGGCTCCTGGTGCGTGCTGCTCGGCATCGGCGGGCTCGGGCACATCGCGCTGCAGAGCCTCAACGAGCTCAGCGGCGGGCGGGTGATCGCCATCGACCGCGAGCCGGCGGCGCAGAAGCTGGCCAAGGATCTCGGCGCGCATGTGGTGCTCGACGGCGGCCCTGACGTGATCGAGCAGGTCAAGGAGATCACCGGCGGCGGCGCCCATGTGGTGATCGACTTCGTCGGCGAGCTCGGCGCCGAGAACCTCTGCTGGAAGCTGCTGCGCCAGGGCGGCGAGCTGATCGTCGTCGGATATGGCGGCAAGATCGAGGTGCCCACCGTCGAGCTGGTGGTCAACGAGATCAAGATCGGCGGCAGCCTCGTCGGCGAATACACCGAGCTGGTGGAGCTGATGGAGCTGAATGCCGATGGCAAGGTGAAGATGCACTACAGCGAGTACAAGCTGGACGACATCAACACCGCGATCGACGACTTCAAGAACCGGCGCTTCGCCGGGCGCGGGGTGATCGTGCCCTGAGCCGCGGGCGCCGCCCCTTCGCCGGGGCGGCGCCGTTCCCGGCTATTCGTAGACGCGGCGGATGCCGTGCAGGCGCATCTTGCGGTAGAGCGTCGGCCGCGAGATCCCGAGGGTCCGCGCCGCCTGGGTCATGTTGCCCTTCGATTCCTCGATCACCCGCTTGATGGTCAGCCGCTCGTTCTCCTCGAGGCTGCCGGGCGCATGGGCGTCCGGCGCCGGGGCGGCGGGCGCGGTGCCGGGCGGCTGCGCGCCGGCCGGCTTCGGCGCGGCGGATGGGCTGACCTCGAGAAATTCCGGCGGCAGGTCCTGCGGATGCACCTCCGGCTGGCGCGCGAGCAGGTGCAGCCGTTCGACCACGTTGCGCAGTTCGCGCACATTGCCCGGCCAGTGCCAGGCGTTCAGCCGCTCCATCGCGGCATCGGTGAAGCGCAGCGGGCTGGTGCCCATGGCATCCACCGCGCGGCGGTTGAAATGGTCGATCAGCAGCTCGACATCGCCCCGGCGCGCGCGCAGCGGCGGCACGTGGATGGTGACCGCACCGATGCGGTAATAGAGATCCTGCCGGAAGCGCCCGGCCTCGGATTCCGCCCGCAGGTCCCGGTTGGTCATCGCCACCAGGCGCACATCCACCGGACGGCGCTTGTTGTCGCCGATGCGGTAGACCGCGCGCTGCTCCAGCACCCGCAGCAGGTAGGGCTGCAGGTCGAGCGGCATCTCGCCGATCTCGTCGAGGCAGAGCACGCCGCCGTCGGCCAGCTCGAACTTGCCGGGCTTGCCTTCGCGCGAGGCGCCGGTATAGGCCCCCGCGACATGGCCGAAGAGCTCGGCGCCGAACAGCTCCTTGGAGACCGCGCCGCAGTTTACCGGGATGAAGGGCCCGCGCGCCGCGCCGCAGGACTCGCTGTGGATCAGCCGCGCGAAGAGCTCCTTGCCGACGCCGGTCTCGCCCTCCACCAGCACCGAGACATTGGCCCGCGCCACCCGCCGGGTCAGCTCCACCGCCTCCAGCAGCGCGTCCGAGCGGCCGACGATGGCGATGCCGTCATCGGGGATGTCGGGCCGCGCGGCGAGCCTCACCGCATGGTCCTTCGCGGCGCGCCTGCGGCCCGAGCGCCGCAGCACCAGCGCCGCGCCGCCGAACTCGCCGTCGAGGCTGAGCGGCACCGCGTTCTCCGGCCGCAGCCCCTCGGGCAGCGCGGCGGCGATGTCGGCATCGGTCATGCCCTCGGAGAGCGGCAGCAGCCGCCGGCCCACCGCGAGGCCGCTCCGCACCGCCTCGCCGACGCCGTCGATATTGCTGAAATGGATGATCCGCCCCTGCCGGTCGAGCAGCAGGGTGGCATCGTCCGATCGCAGCGCCGGGGTGGCGCCGTGGAACAGCGAGAGCAGCCGCTTGCGCTCCTCCTTCTGCAGCCGCGCCAGCGTCGCCTGGATCGCGCGCGCCGCCGAGGCCACCAGCGCCGAGTTGTGGCGCTGGAAGATCTGCGTCGGGCCCGAGAGATCGACCGCGCCGAGCAGGCTCTGGTCGAGCGGGTCGAGGATCGGCGCGGCGGCGCAGGTCCAGGCCTTGATGCCGAGGCAGAAATGCTCCGCCGCATGCACGAAGACCGGCCGGCGCGTGCTGAGCGCGGTGCCGATGCCGTTGGTGCCGATCACCGTCTCGCTCCAGACCCCGCCGACCTCGAGATGGATCTTGCGGCCGTTGCGCAGGGTCTCCTCGTCGCCCATCGCCTTGCAGATCGTGCCCTCGTGGTCGGTGAGGATCAGCATCGCGTTGGAATCGTGCAGCAGCGGGCCGATCTGGTCGAAGGTGTCCTGCGCCGCCCGCAGCAGGCGGGCGTTCTCCCGCTCGATCCGCTCGATCTGGTCCTCCTCGCCTGCGATGGGCGCGCGCGAGGTGTCTGCGTCGATCCCGAGCGAGGCGCTGCGGCTCCACGAATCATGGATCAGCGAGCGCACGCTGGTCTCGAGCCGCGGCCGGCTCGCCACGCCGCCTACGAAGGCCTCCCAGGCCTTCATCACCTGGCGCTCGTCGTACTGGACGTGACGGTTCATCTGCGCCGAGTCCTCCTGCTCGCGCTCGGCAGTCTGCTCCTTGTCGGAGTTTTCGGGACGGCCGGACATGCGCATTCTCTCATCGGTTGGAGCTTCATTGCTCGGCTGCACCGGGTAGCTGACGGTGCAGGACGGTTCACGTCAAGCAATGCCGAGCCGCGCGCCGATCTCCGCGGCCAGGGTCTCGGCGGTGAACTCCGCGTTGATCGCGGCGCCCTCGAGGTCGGCCAGCGCCTCGGCGAGCGGCTCGTCGAGGGGCGTTATGAAACCGTTCGCCGCGGTCGCCAGCGCCAGCCGCCGCACGCCGTCGCGGCGGCGGATCTCGCCGAGCATGTGCATCTGCCGGTTGGTCTCGAGATCCACCATCACCACCCGGTCGTTGGGACTGACGCGGATATAGGGCTGCGGTTCGCTGGTGCCACTGCCGCGGCCGAGATCGTGCAGCATCAGCCCGCTGGGCTTCGGCTTCTCCGGCTTGGCATTGCGCGAGGCCGAATAGGCGCCGTTGCTGAACTGGTCGGCGAGGCGGGTGATCGCCTTCTGGTTGTCCCTGATCAGCCGCTTTGCCTCGACATCCTCGCGGCGCGGCCCATCCTTCTTGGAAATGATATCCATTGCACGTCCTCCCTTGTCATTCCGGCGGTTCTTGAGCCGCCTGGCGAAGCCTGAAAATCGAGAAATCCAATGGCGTATCCGGCGCGTCGCCTGCGCCCGGGGCGCGTCCGGCCCCGAACCGGCCGGTGGCGGGGGCTGGCCGGTTCGCCGCGTGTGATGATGCGGTTCAGACCTCCCTTCGCCTCCCGCGCGAATCGCGCGGGGTTCCGACTATACCCTCCGAACGCCGCAAGCCGCGTCCGTTCGATGGTCTGCGCCACCCGTCACAGCGGATGCAGCGCCTGAATCTGGCGGAGATGGTCAGCGTGCACGTGCTCCGTCCTGGCGTCCTGCCCACCTTGTCTTGTCTGGCGGGTTCTGTCCGGCGTTCCTCGAAAGGTAACTGCACGCAAGTTGTGTGCCAATCTCTGTCGGCCGATTCTATGGCAGAAATATTTGCCGGGCGGCAGGCTGGCGTTACAGATGTTTACGATTGTAACGAAACTTTACATGTGTATTGCGCCGCGCGGAGGCGCCATGACTTCGGGTCTCCGCGCGCGCAGGCCCCGGCTCAGACGCCGAGATAGGTCTCGCGAATCTTCGGGTCGTCGCGCAGATCCTCGGCGAGGCCGTGGAAGGCGATGCTGCCGGTCTCCATGACATAGGCATGCTTGGCCAGAAGCAGTGCCAGCCGCGCGTTCTGCTCCACCAGCACGATGGTCCGCCCGGCCTGGTGCAGCGCCTTGATGATCTTGGCGATCTGCTGGCTCATGATCGGCGAGAGGCCGAGCGAGGGCTCGTCGAGCAGCAGCAGCCGCGGGCCCGACATCAGCGCCCGCGCCATTGCCACCATCTGCTGCTGGCCGCCGCTCATGGTGCCGGCGAGCTGCTTCTGGCGTTCCTCGAGGATCGGGAAGTAGCCGAAGATCTCCTCGATGTCGCGCTTCATCCCCGCGGTGTCGGAGCGCAGATAGGCGCCCATCTCGAGGTTCTCCATCACCGTCATCTGCGGGAACACCCGGCGGCCCTCCGGCACCATGGCGATGCCGAGGGCGTTGATCTTCTCCGGGTCGAGCCGGTCGATGCGCTCGCCGCAGAAGCGGACCTCGCCGCTGGTCGGGTGATGCAGCCCGGTGATGGTGCGCATCGTCGTGGTCTTGCCGGCGCCGTTGGCACCGATCAGGGTGACGATCTCGTTCTCCTCCACCTCGAGCGAGATGCCCTTGACGGCGGCGACCGGGCCGTAGTGCACCCAGATATCGTTCAAGCTCAGCATTGCTGCGGGTCCTGTCCTGGCATGGCGCGCGGGGCGGTCAGATGTCGATCTCCTCGGAGCCGAGATAGGCCTCGATCACCTCGGGGTTCTGCGAGACCTCCTTCGGCGTGCCCTCCATCAGCTTGCTGCCGAAGTTGATCACCGTGATGTATTCGCAGATCTCCATCACCGTGCGCATGTCGTGCTCGACGAGGATCACCGTCATGTTCCACTCGTCGCGCAGGCGGCGGATATGGTCGGTGACCATGGCGGTCTCGGTGGGGTTCATGCCGGCCACCGGCTCGTCGAGCATGATCAGCCTGGGCTCCACCGCCAGCGCGTTGGCGATGCCGAGCAGGCGCTGGTGGCCATGCGCGAGGTTCTCGGCCTGCTCGTTGGCATAGATGTCGAGCTCGAGGAATTCGAGGATCTCGCGGGCGCGCGCCCGGTTGCGCTCCTCCTCCTCGCGGTCGGTGCCGAAGATCGCCTTGAACAGCGTCTCCTCGATCTGCGTGTGCCGCGACAGCAGCACGTTCTCGAGCACGGTGTAGTTGGGGAACATCGCGTTGCGCTGGAAGGTGCGCACGAGCCCCGCCTTGGCGATGTGGCTGGGCTTGCGCCCGCTGATCACCTCGCCGTTGAAGGTGATGGTGCCGGAGGACAGCCGCAGCGCCCCGCTCACCAGGTTGAAGAGGGTGGTCTTGCCGGCGCCGTTCGGGCCGATGATGCCGCGGATCTCGCCCGCCTCGACATCGAGATCCACGTTGTTGACGGCGACCAGGCCGCCGAAGCGCTTGACCAGCGCGCGGGCTTCGAGAAGTGCCATCAGCGCCGTCCCCCGGCCAGGCTCTGCGACGGGCGGCCCGCGCGGCCCTCGGGCCGGCGCACCGCGGTCATGCTGTTGCGCGGGATCATTCGCCGGCCTCCTTCGCGGCGGCCTCCGCCGGCCGGCGCTTCGGCACCAGCCTGTCGCGGATCGTGGAGAGCAGCCCCTCGAGCCCGCCGGGCAGCGCCACCAGGAAGAAGATCAGGATGCCGCCGAACAGCAGCGGGCGCCATTCCAGCAGCGGGCGCGACCATTCGAAGGCGAAGGTCATCACCACCAGCCCGATGATCGGCCCCCAGAAGGTCGCCGCGCCGCCGACCACGATCCAGATGATCAGGTAGACCATGGTGTTGACGTCGAAGGCCTTGGGGTCGATCGCGCCGAGCCGGTGCGCCAGCAGCGAGCCCGCGACGCCGGCGAAGAAGGTGCCGGTGACGAAGGCCAGGGCGCGGTAATGCGGCACGTCGATGCCGATGCTCTCGGCCAGGCCCTCGTCGGTGTAGATCGCCTTGAAGGTCTTGCCGATGCGCGAGCGGTCGAGCCGGTACATCACGAAGAGGCAGATCAGCGCGACCGTCAGCACGAAGAAGTAGTAGGGCAGGGGGTCGAAGAAGTCGATCGAGCCGAGCTCGCCCGAGGGGATGCCGATCATGCCGCGCGGCCCGCCGAAGGGCTCGCGGAACTTCACCCAGACCAGCCGCACGAACTCGCCGAGCGCGAAGGAGGCGATGAAGAAGCCGAAGCCGCGGGTGCGGATCAGCGGGATCACCATCAGCAGCCCGACCAGCGCCGCGATGCAGGCCGAAAGCGGCACCGTGAGCAGGATCGAGAGCCCGAGATGCTTGGTCAGCATCGCCGTCGCATAGGCGCCGACCCCCATCATCACCACATGCGAGAGCGACCAGTCGCCGGTGGTGGTCAGGATCCGGTAGCTGCAGACGAGGATGAGGTTGATCATGAAGAGGATCAGCACCTCGCTCGTGTAGTAGCCCACGAAGAAGGGCGCGGCCACCGCGGCGGGGAGCACGCAGATGGCGACGACGATGAGCGTCCAGTCGAGCCGTTTCATGCCTTCACCCGCCCCAGCAGGCCCTGCGGCCGCACCACCAGCACCAGCGCCATGCAGGCGACGCCGACCATCTGCGCCGTCACCGCGTCCGAGACCGTGGTCACGAAGGTATGCACGAAGCCGAGCAGCATGGCGGCCAGCACCGCGCCGGCGATGCTCTCCATGCCGCCCATCACCACCACGATGAAGGCGGTGAGGATCACCGCATGGCCCATATAGGGCGTCACCGGCTGGATCGGCGCCATCAGCGCCCCGGCGAGCCCGGCCGAGGCGCCGGAGATCGCCATCGCCAGCATCGTCATGCTGTTGATGTTGATGCCCTGGAGGCGCGCGGTCTCGGGGTCCTGCGCGCAGGCCCGGAGCGCCTTGCCGGCCTTCACCTTGTAGAGGAAGAACCAGAGCGCCGTGAGCATCGCGATGGCCGAGGGGATCACCAGCACCCGCTGCCAGCCGACCCGGGTGCCGGCGAGGTCCATCGCCCCCATATACGGCGTCGGCACCGAGCGCATCAGCCCGACGCCCCAGGTCTGGCCGACCAGCACCTGCAGCATGAAGGCGAGGCCGGCGGTGGCCATGAAGCCTGCCAGCACGTTGTTCCGGGTTGGCCAGAAGATCAGCCGCTCGGTCGCCACGCCCATCGCGCCGACGATCGGGATCGCCATCAGCACCGCCGCGGGAAACGGCCAGCCGAGGAGGCCATAGAAGACATAGACGACATAGGCGCCGGCCATGAAGAACTCGCCATGGGCGAAGTTCGCCATCTTCATGACCCCGAAGGCCATCGCGAGGCCGACGGCGATCACCGCATAGACAGAGCCGGCGACCACCGAGTTTGCGATCGTCTGGATCAGGGTTGGCAGATCCATGGGGTTCGCGTCTCCAGGTGTCGGATCATCGGAAGGTCGAAATTCGGGTCAAGGCGGCCGGCCCCGGGCCACCGGCCCGGAGCTCCGCCCTGCGATCCCTGCCGCGCCTCAGCGCTGGTCGAACATCTGCCCCTTGTCGCGCACGACCTTGATGATCTGCTCCTTGCGCGTCTCGAACCAGTCCTCGAAGCGGATCTGCGCCTGCACCCGCTTGGTGCCGCTGCGCACCTCGTTGATCGGGATCGGCGGGGAGATCATGTTGTCGATGCCCCACATGTCCTTGCCGCGCATGGTTGCCGGGCCGAGGATCGAGGGGATCGAGTCCTGCTTGCGCATCGTCTCCAGCACGGCATCCGGATCGACGGTGCCGGCCAGCGTCACGCCCTCGGCCCAGACCTTCAGCGTGATCACGTGGTCCCAGTCGATGCCGGTGATCTGGCGATGCACGTCCTCCGGCGCGCCGGGGCCGTAGCGGGCGTTCCATTCGGTGATGAAGTTCTCCTGCCAGGAGGGCGAGCCCCACCACGGGTCGTCGAACAGCGGGAAGCTGTCGGTCGCGCCCTCGAGATACTCCACCGGCACCTTCTGCAGGATCGACTCGGTGTCGAGATAGTTGGCCGAGATCAGGCCCTTGTAGCCCTGCAGGTAGAGCTGCTCGATGATCTGCACCACGAAGGTGGGATAGGAGAGGTTGAGGCTCACCACATCCGGCTTGGTCGCCAGCACCGCGGTGACGACGGGGGCGAAATCGGTGGTCTCGATGGCGTAGTGCTCGTCATAGACCACGTCCCAGCCATCCGAGAGCGCCGAGCCGACCTCCCAGGCCTGCGAGGTGAGGCCGATCGTGTCGTCCTGCGAGATCACCGCCCAGCGATGCAGGTTGGGGTTGACGAAGCGGTGGTAGAACGGCCGCAGCATGTCGATGCGCGGGGTCACGTCGCCGCCGGCGATCAGATAGGGCCGGTCCGGCTTGATGTCGGTGGAGATCAGGCTGGCATAGACCACCTTCATCTTGCTGAGGAAGGGGTGCGTCGCATCCGCCGGGTTGCCGCCGATGGCGCTGATGAACTTGACGTCGTTCTCCAGCACGAGCTGCTTGGCGCCCTGCAGCGCCTTGCTGCCGGTGGCCTCGTCGTCGAAGGCGAACATCTTGAGGGGGTGGCGCTTGTCGCCGACCTTGAGCCCGCCCTCGGCATTGACCCGGTCGATGAAGATCTGGTTGCCGGTCAGCCCCGGCAGGCCCCAGCCGGCATCCGGCCCCGAGAGCGCCGCGAGAAAGCCGATATGGATCGGGTCGCCGGTCGCCTCGGTGGCGGCATGGGCGCTGCCGATCAGGCTCGGGACCTCGAAGGACCGCCCGGCGCTCGCCGCCGCTGCCGCGGCAACGGCGATGGAGGAGGCCGTGAAGAAGTCCCGTCGGCTCAGCTTGCGAAAATTCATGATTCCCTCTCTGCTGGCTGTGCGCCTTGTCACCTGCGTGCATGCAGGCCTGCGCTTCTCTTGATTCCGTGAATCAGGCTAAGCGAAACCTGCACCATAAGGAAGCCAATCCTGCGCCATGATTCGGAAATTGGTCCGAATGGGGCGGGATTGGCTCGTTATTGGTCCGAAATACGGCGCCCATGCTCAATGATCGGTCGGGACCGGAGCGGCGCATTTCGGCCGTTTGGTCCGAAACTGGTCTTATCCAGCCAGCCGGCGGAGCGATGGAACCGGGGCGCGGGGGGACGGCCGGGGCCGCCGCGCCGCGCGCTGCCCGGCCCAGGTCGCGCCGAGCACGACGGCCGCTCCCAGCGTCTGCAGCGGGCTCAGCCCCTGGCCGAGCAGCGCCCAGCCAAGCAGCACCGCCGTCAGCGGGCTCATCATGCCGAGCATCGCCACCGCGGAGGGCTCGATCCGGGCGACCCCGCGGAACCAGAGCGCGTAGGTCGCCGCCGCGCCGATCAGCCCGAGATAGAGGATGCCGCCGAGATTGGCGCCGGAGAGCGGCGGCAGCGGCGGCTCGACGATGAGCGCCGCCGGCAGCAGCAGCAGCCCGCCCGCGGTGAGCTGCCAGGCGGTGAAGGTGAGCGGCGGCACCGGCGGCTGCCATTTCCGGCTGAGCACGGTGCCCGCCGCCATCGAGACCGCGCCGCCGAGCCCGGCCGCGAGCCCGGCCGGATCGAGCGCCGCCGCCGGCCCCAGCACCATCAGCGCAACGCCGCCGACGCCGCCCGCCGCCGCCAGCACCGCCGCGGCGCGCACCGGCGTGCCGAGCAGCCCCCGCGCCAGCAGGATCACCACGAGCGCCTGGGTCGCCCCCAGCGTTGCCGCGACGCCGCCGGGCAGGCGATAGGCCGCGACGAAGAGCAGCGCCCAGAAGATCGCGAAGTTGAAGGCGCCGAGCAGGGCCACCCGCCCGAGCCAGGCGCGCTCCGGCAGCCGCCGCACCAGCGCCAGCAGCAGCAGCCCCGCCGGCAGCGCCCGCAGCACCGCGAGGGTGAGCGGATGGCCCTGCGGCAGGAACTCGGTGGTGACATAGTAGGTGCTGCCCCAGATCGCCGGGGCCAGCGCGGTCAGCAGGATGTCGGCCGTGCGGGTCATGCCGCGGCCTCCTCATGCGCAGGTTGCCGCCGTGCCGCGCCCGCCGCCAGCCGCGCCGCGAGCCCGGCGACATGCCGGCCCTGGAAGCGCGCGCCGGCCAGGTCCGCCGCGGAGGGCTGCCGGCTGCCATCGGGGCCGGCGACGGTCCCGGCGCCATAGGGCGAGCCGCCGAGGATCTCCTCCATGCCGAGCTGCCCGGCGAAGCTGTAGGGCAGGCCCACCACCATCATCCCGAAATGCAGGAGCGGGATCTGGGTCGAGAGCAGCGCCGCCTCGTGGCCGCCATGCTGCGAGCCGGTCGAGGTGAACACCGCGCCGATCTTGCCGACGAGCGCGTTCCTCGCCCAGAGCCCGCCGGCCTGGTCGAGGAAGCTCTTCATCTGCGCCGCCATGTTGCCGAAGCGCGTCGGGGTGCCGAGGATGATGGCGTCATAGCCCGGCAGATCGGCGACGCGGGCCTCCGGCGTCGGGTCCGCCCGGTAGCCGGCGGCGGCGCGGACATCCTCCGGCACGGTTTCGGGCACCCGGCGCAGATCGACGGCGGTGCCGGCGACGCTGCGGGCGCCCTCGGCCTCGGCCTCGGCCATCGCGCGGACATGGCCATAGCTCGAATAGTAGAGAACGAGGATCTTCGTGGTCATCGGCGGGGTCTCCTGCTGGACAATGGTTGCTGGCAGGAGGATGGGGGCGGCGCCGGGGCGGAATAACCGGCCGCGGATCAAGGCATTATTTACTCAGGCTGAAGAATGCCCGCGGAGCGCCTCGGTCAGATGGTCGATGAAGGCGAGCGTGCGCGCATCCGCCCCGAGCCGCGAGGCGGTGACGGCGAAGACCTGGCGCTCGGGCAGTTCCCAGCCCGGCAGCACGCGGACAAGGCGGCCCTCGGCCTCGGCGCCATCGGAGAGGAAATCCGGCAAGGTGCCGATGCCCTCGCCGGCGATCAGCATGTCGCGCAGCACCAGGCTGCTGCCGAGGCGGAGCCGCGGCGCGATCGCCACGGTCTCGCTGCCGCCGGGGCCGGAGAGCTGCCAGGCGCCGGCGGCCTCGGAATGCTCGTAGGCGAGCGCCGCATGCTGCGCCAGATCGGCCGGCGCCCCGGGGGTGCCACGCCGCTCCAGATAGGCCGGCGCCGCGAAGAGCCGCTGGCGCACCGGCGCGATGCGGCGCGCGACGAGGCCGGAATCCGGCAGGCCGGGGCGGATCCGGATCGAGAGGTCGTAGCCGCCCTCCACCATGTCGATCACGTGATCGTCGAAGGACAGCGTCAGTTCGAGCTCCGGGTGGCGCGCGAGGAAGCCCGGCAGCAGCGGCGAGAGCACCTCGGTGCCGAAGGAATGCGGCGCGTTCACCCGCAGCATGCCCTGCACCCGGCCCGCCCCGGCGCGCATCCGCGCCTCCACCCGCTCGACATCCGCGAGGATGCGCAGCGCCTCCTCGTAGTAGATCCGGCCATGCCCGGTGAGCGACATGGTCCGCGTGGTGCGCGCGATCAGGGTGCATCCGAGGCTGGCCTCGAGGAGCTTGAGCTCGCGGCTCAGCAGCGCCGGCGAGACGCCGAGATCCTCCGCCGCGCGGGCCATGTTCCGGCGCTCCACGATCCGGCAGAAGGCCCTCATCGCGGCGAGCCGGTCCATGCCTCAGCCTCCGATCGGCACCAGGATGCAGGCCACGCCGGCCGCCACCATGGCGGCCCTGACCGGCAGCCGCGCCGCGCCGATCAGCCCGTAGGAGATGCCGGCGAGGCCGAACGCGATCTTGGCCGCGGCCAGGAGCGCCGGCAGCGCGCCGTCGGCGAGGCGGATCACGTCCGGATTGGCCACCATGGCGAGCGGGATCACATAGAGCCCGACGCCGAGCGCCATGGCGTGCCCCGCCACCTTCAGCCAGTTCTCCCCGACCATGCCGGCGGCGATGAACACCGCGCCGCAGACCGGCGGCGTGATGGTGCTGAGCAGCGCGAACCAGAAGACGAAGAGATGCGCCTGCAGCGGCTCGAGCCCGAGGCTGGTGAGCGCCGGCCCGGCCACCGAGACGCAGATCACATAGGCCGCCGTGGTCGGCACCTCCATGCCGAGCACGAGGCAGGCCAGCGCGGTCAGCAGCAGCGAGGGCCAGAGCATCCCGCCCGAGCCGGAGAGGATCAGCGAGGTGATCTTGACGCCGAGCCCGGTGATGCCGAGCACGCCGATCACGATGGAGGCGCAGAGGATGATCGCGGCGATCATCGCCACCTGGCGGCCCGCCGTGAGGCAGGCGTTCTCCAGCCGCGCCGCGGTGCGCGCCAGGTCGAGGCTCAGCCTCGCGTCCACCGGCAGCAGCAGCGCACCGGCCAGGATCGCCAGGCAGGCGGCATATTGCGGCGTGACCCCGGCGCCCAGCATCGCCCACATCAGCACCGTGAAGGGGATCAGGAAGAAGGCCGAGGTGATGGCGACGTCGCGCCCGCTCGGCTTGTCCTCGGCCGCGATGGGCGGCAGGTCGTAGCGGCTGGCGAAGGCGTTGATGCCGATCCAGACGGCGAAGAAATAGAGCAGCGCCGGCAGCAGCGCCGCCGCCATCACGCCGGTATAGGGCACGCCGGTCAGCTCGACCATCACGAAGGCCCCGGCGCCCATCAGCGGCGGCATGATCTGCCCGCCCGAGGAGGCCACCGCCTCGACCGCGCCGGCCAGCGGGCGCGGATAGCCGAGCCGGGTCATCGCCGGCAGGGTGATCGCGCCGGTGGAGGCGACATTGGCCGAGGCCGAGCCGGAGATCGAGCCGAACAGCGCCGAGGACAGCACCGAGACCTTGGCCGCGCCGCCCTTCAGCCGCCCGGCCGCGGCGGCGGCGATGTTCATGAAGCCCTGTCCGGCCTCGCCGGCATTCAGCACCGCGCCGAAGATCACGAAGATCGCCACCACGCTCACCGAGACGCCGGTGAGGCTGCCCCAGAGCCCGCCCTCGGCGATCACCAGCGTGCCGAGGAAGGAGCCGAGCGGCGTGCCGGAATGCCCGAACTCGCCGGGGATGTGATGCCCCCAGAGCCCGTAGGCCAGCGCCAGCGCGGCGATCAGCGGCAGCGGCCAGCCGATCGCCCGGCGCGCCGCCTCCAGCACCACCAGCAGCAGCACCGCCGCCAGCGCGATCTGGAAATCGCTCTCGAGGAAGCCGTACTGGTCGGCCAGCATCCCGTGATGCCAGGCGATCCAGAGGCAGCCGCCGATGCCGAGGGCGGCGAGCGCGGCGCCCGAGCCGCGGCCGAGCGGGGTCCGGGCCGCGAAGACCAGCACCCAGGGCAGCGCCAGCGCCATGTGCAGCGGGCGCGCCACCAGGTTGGGCACCAGGCCCCAGAAGATCAGGCCGAGATGGAACACGATCACCGCCAGCCCGAGGGCGGCGAGGGCGAGACGGCCGGCGCTCGGCGAGAGGCCGGGGCGGAGCGGGGCGGCCGGGGCGGGGTCGCCGCGGCGGCCCGGCTCGGCGGGGCTAGTTGGGTGCATGTGTCTCCGGGACGAGAAGTTCGCGCATGTTCCAGGTTTCCGGCGCCTCGTGCCAGTGCCCCTCGACGCCGCGCAGCTCGCCCAGATAGGGGCGCGCGATCTCGAGGACGCGGCGGTGGTCGGCATGTTCCGCCGAGACGAGGCCCCGGCGCGGGTTCTCCAGCAGCCAGACGAGGCCGCCGATCACGCCGGCCGCCACCTGCAGGCTGGTGGCGTTGGCGAAATCGACCCGGTCGCGCGCCGCGTCGACATCGAGGGTGGAGCCATACCAGTAGACCCGCTTCGAGCCGCGTCGCAGCAGCAGGACGCCGAGCTCGTCGACGCCGCGGGCGATCTCGTCGATCATCACCTTGTGCCGGGTGCGCGCGCCGCGGCGGGCACAGTGCAGCCCCTCCCATGCGGCATCGCAGGGGCGGTAGGCGAAGATCACGGTCGGCTGGTAGCGGGCGCCGAAGGCATCGCCCCCATCGCCATCCGCCGCCTCGTGGGTGAAGAGCTCGGCGATGCTGAAGGTCTCCTCGTGCGGGATCACGGCACCGAAGAATTCCCCGAAGCTCGGCAGCCAGCTGCGGACCATACAGTCGCGCGCCCGGCCCGGCAATTGGCCCACCACCGAGACCGCCTCCTCGCGCACCTCGGCGCCGCGGAGCGGCCGCTCGCGGCTGCCCCAGGCGAAGCAGGGATTGCTGTCGCTCTCCTCGATCATGCCCTCGACCGACCAGGTGTTGAAGAACTCCGAGCGCCGCGGCGCCACCTTCGGCTCCTGGGTGTCGCGCTCGGAGATGTGGATCGCCTTGATGCCGAGCTCGCGCGCCATCAGGCCCCAGTTCCAGCGGCTGCGCGGCAGGTCCGGCAGCAGGCCGCGGGCGCGCGCCATGTTCTCCACCGCCTGCTTGGCGAAATGGCTGACGATGCCGGGATTGGCGCCGTGGCTGACGAGCGCGGTGGCGTCCTGGGGCAGGCGGTCGCGCTCGCCGATCAGCCGGCACCAGTGCTGCGCGAAATCGTCCGCGTCGTCGTCGGCCGCGCCGTGCTCCCAGCGCTCGTTGCTGGTGTCGAGATAGTGGATGCCCTGTGCGAGGCAGAAGCGCACGAGATCCAGCGAGGAGATCCCGCCGGTGAGGTTGAGCAGCAGGTCTCCCGGCTCGAGCAGTGCGCCCAGGATCTCCCGGTAGTTTCCGGGGGTGAGCCGGCGCACCTCGTGGCGGATGCCCTGCGTCTCCCGGATATCCGCATAGCGCTCGTCGGTGGAGATGATGAGCATGCGGTCAGGCTCGATGGCGATGTGGCGCTGCAGCAGTGGAAGGATGGAAGCGGCGATGCTGCCGAAGCCCAGCACGAGCAATCTCTTGCCTTCAAACCTGATCCGGGCGTCAGTCATGGGTTTCTCCTCGACATGCATGTTCATTGAAAATCAACAGGCATTATCCCGCATCGCGGCGGATTGGCCAAGGATTGTTCAGTTTTCGTGAAGGAACCGTGGCAGGCCGGCGCCGCAGCGCCAGCCCGCGGGAGCGCCCGGATCAGCGCTGCGCGTCGGTCAGCGCGATGCCGGCCTCGTCGTAGTAGCGCGCGGCGCCGGGGTGGATCTTGCCGGTGATGTTCTGCAGCAGCCCGGCATCGACCCCGTTCCACCAGGCGGAGTCCTCGCCCATGGCGGCCTTCTGCTCCCAGTAGGTCCTGGTGAGCTGATAGGCGGTCTCGTCGTCCATCGCGGTGGTGGTGTAGGCGACGACCGGCAGCGAGGTGGTGACGATGTCCGCCTCCTGCCCGGCATAGGTGCCGGCAGGGATCACCAGCCGGGTGCGCTTGGTCTCGGCGATCTGATCGTCGGAGAGCGAGAGCACCGTGACCCCGGTCGAGGCGGCGGCCTCGATCACGTTGGGCGCGGGGAAGCTGCCGGCGGTGACGAAACCGTCGATCTGGCCGTTCTTCAGCGCGGCGACGGCGTTGGAGAGCTCGACATCGACCAGCTCCACCTTGCCCTCGAGGCCGAAGAGCTCGAGGTATTTCGCACCCTCGCGCGCGCCGAAGGAGCCCTTGCCGATCAGGATCTTCTTGCCCTCGAGCCCGGCGAAATCCTCGATCCCGGCATCGTCGCGCACGACGAAATGCATGGTCAGCGAGGGGATCGGGAAGAGCGCGCGGATCTCGTCGAATTTCGGGCTGCCCTTGCCCTCGAACATCGCCTTGCCGCCCTGCGCGAGCTTCACCAGCACCGGGGGCGTGGTGAAGACATAATCGCCGCCGCGGGCGCGCGTCTCCATCACGTTCTGCACCGAGCCCTGGGACTCCTCGACGGTGACGATGATCTCGCCGCCGGAGCCCTGCTTCATCGCCTCGGCGATCTGCACCGCCATCTGGTAGTAGGACGAGGCGGTCTTGGCGGACTTGTAGGTGATCCGCGTCTCGGCCATGGCCGAGCCGGCGCCGATTGCGGCAACCATCGCCCCCGCGACCAGCGCCCTGAAAAACTGCGTCATCTCCCGAATCCTCCCTCGGTGTGGCGTTTTTCCCCGCGGCCTCTGGACGAGGCCGTCACGGCTGCGCCTTATGCCCCATCCCCCGCGGTCTGACAAACCTCAAACCGACGCGCGGGGCATGCCGCGGAAGGGAAACGGCCATGACGGGCAGGCAGGCGCCGCATCTCCTCACCCTCGGGCCGGAGGGCACCAACCACGCGCTGGTGGCACGGCGCTATCTCGCCTTTCACGGGGCCGGGCGCGCGCGGCTGGGCCTGGTCGACGACTTCTTCGCGGCGCTTGCCCGGATCGCGGCCGGAGAGGCGGATCTCCTGCTGATGGCGGCGGTGCATGCCGATTGCGCGGCGGTGGTGGCGGAGGCGCATTTCAGCCACGGCATCCATGTGGTCGACACCTTCATCTCGTCGAGCCGGGCGCTCGCGATCCTCACCCGGGCCGGGATCGCGCGCCCGCGCAGCATCGCGCTGCAGCCCGCGACCCGCGGCTATGCCGATCTTTCCGCCTGGGCGGAGCAGATCGAGGCGCCCTCCACCATGGCGGTGGCCGAGGGGCTGCTGGCCGGGCGCTTCGAGAGCGGGCTGACGGTGCGCGATCTGGCCGATGCGCATCCCGGGCGGTTCCGGGTGGATCGCGAGATCGGCTCCGTGGACGATCCTTGGATCCTGCTCGGCCGCGCCCGCGTGGCGGGGCAGGGGCTGGTCGCCTGGCCGGACGGTCCCGGCGCGCGGCTGCTGCGCGGCGAAGGCTGACGGCAAGACGCGCCCCGGGAGCCACCCGGGCCGTGGCATCGCGCGGCCCGGATCGCCGCCAGCACCCCGCCGCCGGGCGCCATGGCAACCGGTTTCCTCACCCCGGAAGTGCTTGCCACCGCGCCGCCACGACCGGCGCCGGCATCGCCCCGCGGCACGAAGCGACCGAGCGCGGCACGGTGGGCCCGGCGCCGCAGGTTCCCGAAGCGCCGCCCGATCGAGATCGCCCGCCTGGTAACCGGGCTGCGCGGGAACAGCGCCGCGTGGCGGTCTGCACCGGCCGTCGCGGTGCCGCCATCGCAGTCCATGCCATCCACCATCCGTACGTGGCACGGCGACCAGTTTCGCCACCCCGGCGATGCATGCCGCCGCACTGCCATGGCCGGCCCCGGCATCGCCCCGCGGCACGAAGCGGCCGAGCGCGGCGCAGCCAGCCTCCGAAGCGCCGCCCGACCGCGATCGCCCGCCGGGTAGCCGGGCTGCGCGGGACCAGCGCCGCGTGGCGGCCAGCACCGGCCGCCGCGGTGCCGCCCTCGCAGCCCATGCAGTCCACCACATGCACGTGGCACGGCGACCGGTTTCGCCACCCTGGCGATGCTTGCCGCGGCGCTCCCATGGCCGGCGCCGCCATCGC
This sequence comes from Paralimibaculum aggregatum, assembly GCF_030270585.1. Taxonomy (GTDB): domain Bacteria; phylum Pseudomonadota; class Alphaproteobacteria; order Rhodobacterales; family Rhodobacteraceae; genus Thermohalobaculum; species Thermohalobaculum aggregatum. The sequence goes on along the minus strand of NZ_BSYI01000016.1, from coordinate 17,515 downwards.
CCGGCGGCACCAACCGGCCGGGTGCGGCGCGGCCAGCCTCTGAAGCGCTGCCAAATCGCGATCGCCCTCCTGGTAGCCGGGCAGCGCTGGAACAGCGCCTCGAGGCGGCCGGCAGTGGCCGCCATGGTGCCGCCCTCGGAGCCCATGCCGCCCACCACCTGCACAAGGCGCCCACCGCGCCGCCTCTCGCCGGTGTCCCTGCCGATGGCCGAGCCCGCATGGGTCGGCGAGGGCCGCATCCAGGTGGAGAGATGGACCGCCACTCCCCAGCGAGGAGACGAGGCAGGGCACCATCAGCGCCCAAGGCAAACCCCCGCGGATCGGCACCGCCACCGCATCGCCCGCGATCAACATGGCATCGGCAAGTCGCCGGCCGTCGATGCCGACGGCGAGGTTCACCGCGCGGCCCTGCCCACCGCTGCCCGCGCGAAGCTGCGAGAGATGGGCATCGGCCGGGTGCCCCCGCGCCGAGCGGCGCGATGGCGAGGCCCTTGCCCTCGCTGGCGCCCATGACATCCTTGCCTGCGCGGTCTGCACTGGCTCCCGAGGCGCCGCCGACCCGCACCGGGCCGGGCCTGGAGACCGCGCTGGCGGCATGCAGCCGCGCCGCCCGGCGATGGCAGTCCTCGCGCACCGGCTTCACGGCGGACGCGACCCGGGCCACCCCGAGGGCCGGCATCGGGTGCGCATGGAGCAGAGACGTTGCCACTTCAGCCATCCGACGCGGGAGGCCGCGCAGCATGGAGGCAGCTGCCATCGATCTCCCCGCCGCGAAGGCCCGCGGCGAGATCTAGAGGGCACGCGCCGAGCACGACCTCCGCCAGCAGCCGAACTCCGGGCGCAATGCAGATCTTGAGGTTACCTCTGCGCTTCGGCCCGTACGGATTTGGCACTTCTGGCCCGCCGGTTTCCGTTCGCCATCGCCGCCGCCACCGCGGCTGCCATCGTTGATGCGCAGGTCGCCGGGACGATCGCGCTGCCGGCGGCGGATCACTCCGTCCTGCCCGGCGCCGCTGTGCAGGCCGGGTGCGCCATGCGAAAGAGCCGGAGGCGCGGCACCACTGCCATCACAAGTGCCCAGATCGCCGCGCAGAAACTGCTGACCGTTGCGCATCCACGTGCCATCGTCTCGCCCGGGATGCTCTCCGTGCCGCCCTGGCTCGCCGGCTGCGGCCCTGGAGCCGGGGGGGGTGCGCGCGCCGCTGGCCGGCATCAGCGCCGTGCAGGCGCTCGTGGAACGTGGCGGCAGGCTGGCGATCGGCGGCATGATTGGCGCCGAGGCGGTTGGCCTTCATCGGGTCGCCTGCAATGCCGGGATCGGCCTCGCCAGTATGGTCGGCCACGCCAATTCGCTGGAGCTGTCCCGCATCTCTGCCGCGCCGCCGAGCCGCGCGCCGGGCTCGGACAGGCGCTGCGCACCGTGCCGATCTGCCTCGTGCCGCCGTGGGCGCTGCAGGAAACGCTGGCGCCCGATCATGTGCCGCCGAACTCCGGCGCGGGCCGGGGCGGGGGCGGCGGACATCGCCGCGATCCGCGGCCAGATGCCGTTCCCCGACCGTGTCTCGGCCGGCGGCGCGCAGGCGCCCCGTGCAGAGAGCCGCAGAGGGCTCGCGTTCGCCCCCCCCGCGCCGCGCTGATCGCCGACCGCGCCTTCGCCGCACCGGAGGGGCTGGCGACGGTGTTCTGCATATTGCTCGTGCACACTGCTGCCATCCGGTTCACAGCACCTTGGCCCGCCATCGTCGCCGCCCTCGCGGTCTCCATCGCGTATTCTCGAAGCTTCGGCCCATGCCTGCAGCCCTCTTCGCCACCGTCGTGACCTGCTGCACCGCTGAAGCTTTGGTCGATGCATCGTCGGCGTCAACGGATAGGGCTCCTCCGTGCGGGGATTTATAAGCGCCGGGGGCGGCTCCACCATCGGCATCGTCTGCCGTCGGTTGGTTCGCGCCATGGCGTACTTGCCCTTTGCCGCCACGGAGCTGCCATCGGCAGCAGGTCTGTACAGTCATCCGGATCCGGCGCACCGCGTCGGCACCGAAATCTCCCGTTGCAGCGGCCCTTCTAGCCGACGCAGCCTGACGGCGAGCCCGCTGGGCCTGTCCTGCGTCCCGGCCGTTCTGCGATCTGCCCGCTGCCGGACGACCCCTCCCGGCGGGGGACCGCGTTGCCGGGCAATCGAGCGCCTGCAGCCGATATGGCGGATCGGCAGATCCCGCGCTGCGGGCAGGGGGGCCGGATCGTCGATATGGTCTGCGGCGCAGGCCGAGGTTGCCATCGGCTTGCGCCCCGAGAGGCGATGGCGCTGGCGGACGGTTGCCGGGTTCTTGGCGCGCTCCTGCGCGGACGCTCGCGGAGGAACCGCGATGCGATCGGTGCGACCCGGCCCGGGTCCGGCGACTCGCCCAGGTTCCCGGTGGCCGTGAGCGCCTAGCCTTGCCTTGGTCGGGAAGGGGGGATGCGACGACAGGTTGCGCGGCGTTTCGGCTGGCCGCCGCCATCCCCGCCTGGCGGAGACCCTGGCGCCGCCCCGGCGGTTGCCGCAGGCGCCGGACCGCGAAATTCCACCGTGAACGGCGCGCAAGCCCGCCGGAACGGTTTCGGGATGGCGGCGGCGGCGCTAGGAGTCGGGCGTGCCGGGCGCCCGGTCCGCGCCGATCCGCAGGAGGCAGAGATGAGCACGAGCCTTTCCGACAGCCCGGTCTATGCCGGCCTCTTCGGCGACCCGGAGATCGCCGCCCACCTCACGCCGCAGGCCGAGATCGCCGCGATGATCCGCTACGAGGCGGCGCTGGCGGAGGTCGAGGCGCGGCTCGGGCTGATCCCGGCGGCGGCGGGCCCGGCGATCGCGGCGGCGCTCGACGGGCTCACCGTGGCGCCGGAGGAGCTGGCCGCCGGCACCCGCTCGGCGGGCGTTCCGGTGCCGGCGCTGGTGGCGCGGCTGCGCGCGGCGGCGGGGCCGCATGGCAGCCATGTGCACTGGGGCGCCACCTCGCAGGACGTGCTGGACGGCGCGCTGCTGCTGCGCCTGCGGCCGGTGCTGGAGATCCTCGAGCGGCGGCTCCGGCGGCTGACCCTCGCGCTGCTGGCGGCGGCCGAGGCCCATGCCACGCTGGCGATGGCCGGGCGCACCCGCTCCCAGATCGCGGCGCCGACCACGCTGGGCCTGCGCATCGCCGCCTGGGCGGCGCCGCTCGGGCGCTGCCTCGACCGGCTGGCGGAGCTGCGCCCGCGGCTGCTCGTGGTGCCCTTCGGCGGCGCGGTGGGCAATCTCTCGGTGCTGGGGGAGGCCGGCCCGGCGGCGATGGATGCGCTGGCCGACGCGCTCGGCCTCGCCCCGGCGGCGAAGCCCTGGGGCACCGAGCGGGACGGCGTGGTGGAGCTGGCCAACTGGCTCGCCATGGTCTCCGGCCTGCTGGCGCGCATCGGCGCGGATCTCATGCTGATGGGCCGCTCCGAGATCGGGGAGATGACCGCGGGCGAGGGCGGCGGGTCCTCCACCATGCCGCAGAAGGCCAATCCGGTGCTCGCCGAGACGCTGGTGGCGCTCGGGCGGCAGAATGCCGGCGCGGCGGCGACCATGGCGGGCGCGCTGCTGCACACCGAGGAACGCGACGCCGCCGCCTGGAGCCTCGAATGGCCGGTGCTGCCGCAGATGCTGCTGGCGACCGGCGCGGGGCTGCTGCACGCCGGCGACCTGGCGGGCAGCCTCGCGCCGCGGCCGGCGCGCATGGCGGCGATGCTGGAGGCGGGCGGCGGCGCGGCGCGGGCCGAGGCGCTGGCCTTCGCGCTGGCCCGCGAGATGCCGCTCGGCGAGGCGCAGGGGCTGCTGAAGCAGGCGGCGCGGGCGCTGGCGGCGGAGGGCGGGCGCCTCGCCGACCATCTCGCGCCGCTCTGCGCCGCGCGGGGCGTTGCGGTGCCGGAGGTGGACGATGCGCCGATGCTGGCCAATGCGGCGGCCTTCATCGCCCGGCTGCGCGCGGCCTTCGCTCACCTGACGGAACCCGGCTCCGCGTGACAGGGCGCGCCCGAGCGGCTAGGTCTCGCCTCCCGCATTGCAGCAACCATCCGGGAGACTGCCCATGTCCGCCTTCCACACCACCACCCGCCGGGGCTTCATCGAAGGGGCCGGCGCGCTGGCCCTTGGCGCCGCCTTCGCCGCGCCGGCGCGCGCCACCGGGCCGAAGCCGGGCGGGCGGCTGCGCGTGGCGATCGCCGAGGGCTCGACCTCCGACACGCTCGACCCGCAGGGCTATGCCGACAACTACATGATCGCGGTGGGCTTCGCGACGCATTCCACGCTGACCGAGATCGCCCCCTCGGGCGAACTGGTGGGCGATGCCGCCGAGAGCTGGGAGAGCACGCCCGACGCCGCCACCTGGACCTTCCGCCTGCGCCGGGACGTGACCTTCTCCGACGGGCGCAGGCTCACCGCGGCGGATGTCGCCGCCTCGATCGACCACCACCGGGGCGAGGGCTCGACCTCCGCCGCGCGCGACGTGGTGGCCGGGATCGCCCGCATCGAGGCGCCGGAGGACGGCATCCTGCGCTTCGTGCTCGACGGGCCGAATGCCGATTTCCCCTATCTGATGGCCGACTACCACCTGCTGCTTATGCCCGCCGAGGGCGGCAGGGCGAACTGGCGCGACTATGTCGGCACCGGCGGCTACGTGCTGGAGAGCTTCGAGCCCGGGGTGCGCACCGTGCTGCGCCGCCGCGACGACCACTGGAAGGCGGGCCGCGCGCATTTCGACGAGGTCGAGATCCTCTTTGTCGGCGATGCCGCGGCGCGGGCGGCGGCGCTGGCCACGGGCAAGGTCGACCTGATGAACCGGGTGGATCTCAAGACCGCCGACCTGCTCGGCCGGCGCCCCGGGCTGCGGATCGAGGAATCCACCGGCTTCCTGCACTACACCACCCCGATGCGCACCGACATGGTGCCCTTCGACAACAACGACCTGCGGCTGGCGATCAAGCATGCGGTCGATCGCGAGGCGCTGATGGCGCGGGTGCTCAGGGGGCACGGCACGCTCGGCAACGATCATCCGATCGCGCCCTCGGTGCCCTTCCACGCCGATCTGCCCCAGCGGGTGCAGGATCTCGACCGCGCGCGGCATCACCTGAAGAAGGCCGGCTATGGCGGCGAGGAACTGGTGCTCGCGGCCTCCGACGCCGCCTATGCCGGGGCGACCGATGCGGCGGTGCTGATGCAGGGCCAGCTCGCGAAGGCCGGCATCAACATGCGCGTCGAGCGGGTGCCGGCGGATGGCTACTGGTCGAACATCTGGCTGAAGCGCCCCTGGTGCGCCGCCTATTGGGGCGGGCGGCCGACCTGCGACTGGATGTTCGCGCAGGGCTATGCCTCCGGCGCCAACTGGAACGACACGCATTTCTCGCATGAGCGCTTCGACCAGCTCCTCGCCATGGGCCGGGCCGAGACCGACAGCGCGCTCCGCGCCGAGATCTACGGCGAGATGCAGGGCATCCTGCGCGACTTGGGCGGCGCGCTGGTCTGGGGCTTCGCGAATTTCGTCGATGCGATGTCGGACCGTATCGCCCACGGGCCGGAGGTGTCGTCGAACTATGCGCTCGACGGCGGGCGCTTCATCGAGCGCTGGTGGTTCGCCTGAGCCAGGCGGTGACGGCTGGCGCACGGGCAGGCGCGCCAGCCGCTTGACGGCAAAACCGCGCCGTCGTAGGTAGCGCTGAGCGCGGGCGTAGTTCAGTGGTAGAACGTCAGCTTCCCAAGCTGAATGTCGTCGGTTCGATCCCGATCGCCCGCTCCATCCCCTCCCGGCGTCCCCAGGCAGCGGCTCCCCCCTCGACATCGCGCGCCGCCGACCCCAGTTTCGTTGGTGTCTGCAACGCCGGATGGAGCCGCCTCATGCCGCATCTGCCTCTCGCGCCCGTCGCCCTGCTGGCGCTGCTCGCCGCACTGTTCGCGGGGCCCGGCGGCGCCGTCGAGACCCGGCGCGTCACCCTGGTGCATGAGGGGGTGGCGCGCGAGGCGCTGATGGATGCGCCGCGCAACGTGCGCAACGCGCCGGTGCTGGTGGCGCTGCATGGCGGGCTGGCCGGGCCGCGCACCGTGCGCCGCAAGGCCCGGGTCGGCCTCGCGCGCGAGGGCTGGGTGGTGCTCTGGCCCGCCGCCCGCGCCGAGGGAGACTGGAACGACGGGCGCACCGACCATGCCGGGCGGCCCTACGACACCGCCGACGATATCGGCTTCCTGCGCGCGCTGATCGGGCGGCTTGCCGCGGCCGGGCGGATCGACCCGTCGCGGGTCTATTTCGCCGGCCCGTCGATCGGCGGCATGATGGTGCTGCGGCTGCTCTGCGAGGCGCCGGACCTGGTGGCCGGCGCCGCGGTCGCCATCGCCAGCTTCCCCTGGAGCTATGCCTGCCCCGACGGGCCGCCGCGGCCGGTGCTGGTGATCCACGGCACCGACGACACCATCGTGCCGCCGGAGGGCGGGCGCATCGGCGGCTGGAACCCGCTGATCCGCGACCGCGGCTGGGTGCGCCCGATCGCCGAGAGCCTCGAGCGGCTGGCCGCGCGCAACCGCTGCGCCGGCTACGACGTGCGCCCGCTGCCGGACCGCGACCCGGCCGATGGCTCGACGGTGGAGCTGCGCACCTACCGCGCCTGCGCCGCGCCGCTGCTGCACTATGTGGTGGAGGGCGGCGGGCATACCTGGCCCGGCGCGCGGCCCTCGCGGCTCGGCACCCGCATCGTCGGGCAGACCAACCGGGATTTCTCCGCGACCGAGGCGGTGGAGCGCTTCTTCCGCACGCTCGCGGCGCGCCAGGGCGGCTGACGGCGGGCGGGCGCGGCCGGCCATCGCCGCCAGCGCCGGGCTGCCGGGGCGCCGCCCCGCCGCGCCGCGTCAGATGGTGCGGCCGCCATCCACCTCCAGCACCACGCCGGTGACGAGATCGGCCTCGTCGGAGCAGAGATAGAGCGCGGCATTGGCAATGTCCGCCGGGGTCGAGAGCCGCCCGAGCGGGATCGTGGCGAGGAAGCGCTTGCGGTTCTCCGGCGTGTCCGGCACGCCCATGAAGGTCTCGAGCAGCGCCGTCTCGCCCATCACCGGGGCGATCGCGTTCACCCGCACCCGGTCCGGCGCCAGCTCCACCGCCAGCGAGCGGGTCATCAGGTTCACCGCGCCCTTCGAGGAGTTGTACCAGGTGAGGCCGGGGCGCGGGCGGATGCCGGCGGTCGAGCCGATGTTGAGCATCACGCCGCCGCCCGCCTCGCGCCAGTGCGGCACCGCGGCATGGGTCATGTGGAAGATCGAGTCGACATTCACCGCATAGACCTTGCGGAAGGTCGCGTAGTCGACATCGAGGAGCGGCCCGTTGGGGTGGCTCCAGCCGGCATTGTTCACCACGATCTCGACCCGCCCGAAGGCATCGGCGACCTGCGCGAAGGCGCCGGCCACCGCCGCGCCGTCGGTGACGTCGCAGGTCACCGCCAGCGCGTTGCCGCCGATCTCGCCGGCGACCTCGGCCGCGCCCGCGCCATTGAGATCCAGCACCGCGACGCGCGCGCCCTCCGCCGCGAAGCGCCGGGCGATCTCGCGCCCGAAGCCCGAGGCCGCGCCGGTGACGAGCGCCGTCCTGTCCTGCAACCGCATGGGTCTCCCTCCCTGTCTGTGGTGTTGCCCCTTGCCCGCGCCTCAGCCCCCGGCGATCTCGCGCATCGCCTCGAGGAAGCGCGCCACCTCCGCCGTGGTGTTGTAGTGGCAGAGCGAGACGCGCACGCAGTCCGGCTGGCCGAGCGGCACGAGGACGTTGCCGGAATAGTGGTCGTCCTTGCGGGTATGGGTGCGGATGCCGCGCGCGTTCAGCGCCGCGACGATCTCCGGCGAGGGCCGCCCCTCGATCCAGAACGAGACGAGCCCCTCGCGCGCCGGGTTCTCGACCCCGCCGAGGATCCGCACGCCCTCGATCCCGGCCAGCCCGCCATGATTGCCGGTGCCATGCAGCATCGCCTCGGTCAGCCGGTGCTCATGCGCGTGGATCGCCGCCGCTGCCGCCTCGAGCCGCGCCCGCGGCTCGGTCTCGTCGGAGACCGCGCCGCCGAGCCAGTCGAGATAGCGGATCACCTCGGCGAAGGTGGCATAGGCGCCGGTGTCGCGGGTGCCGAGCTCCCAGTTCTCCGCCGGCCCGCCGTCGAGTGCGTTGCGGGGCAGGGCAGTCAGCCGGTCCGAGGCCCAGGCGATGCCGTAGCCGTGCCGCGAGAACACCTTGTAGGGCGAGATCGCGTAGCCGTCGATATCCGCGGCCGCGAGGTCGATCCCGCCATGGGCGGCGTGCTGGATGCCGTCGACGATGATCAGGCAGTCCGGCGCGGCGGCCCGGATCTCCCGCGCGATGGCGGCGATGTCGACCCCCATGCCGGTCACCGGCGAGGTGTGGATGATGGTGGCGACGCGCAGGTCCGGCCCGAGATGCGGGCGGTAGTGCTCCGCCGTCACGGTTCCGGTGGCATCGTCATGCGCCGCCAGCACATGCGCCATGCCGGCGGCCTCCGACCAGCGGTGCGCGGCGCTGCGCGAGGCCGGGTGCTCCAGCGTCGAGCTCAGCACGCGCCCGCCCGGGCGCCCGGGGCCGACACCCATGCAGGCGGTGGAGATCAGGCGGAAGAGCAGCTCGGTGCCGCTCTCGCCGACGAAGATCTGCCCGGCCTCCACGTTGAAGAAGCGCTTGGTCAGCATGCGCGCCTCGGCGATGGTCGCCATCAGCGCCTTCGCGGCCGGGTTGTCGCGGCCCTGGTTGTCCGGGATCGCGGCATAGTGGGCGCTGCGCTCGACGACGGATTTCAGCGTCAGCGCGCCACCGGCATTCTCGAAGAAGATGCGCGGGCCGGTGAACGGGCAGCTCTCGACATGGGCGAAGCGGTCGCGGATTTCATCGATCAGGCCGGGTTTGTCCTCGAGCACGTCTGCAGGTCCTTTCGGGCTGGGCTTGCCGCGGCTGCGGCGGGAAAGATCGTTGGCACCGGCTTACCGCGTCCCGCGGCGGGGCGGAAGATGGCGGTTCAGGCGTCGTCGCGGAAGCGGGCGGGGCGGGCGGCATCGGGGCGGAAGGCGGGGCCGGCCATCAGCCGTCCGAGCCCGGTCAGCGGGCCGAGCCCGGCATGTCCGCGCAGCGCCCAGGCGAGCGCGGCGTTGGAGGCGATCACCGGCTTGCCGAGCGCCGCTTCCGCCTCGGCGATCACCCCCAACGTCTGGAGATTGGTGCAGGAGACGAAGACCCCGTCCACCGCGCCGGCGCCGGTGGCGACGAGGGCATCGCGGATCGAGGCCGGGGCGATGCGGGCCACCGTCGGATCGTCGCCCTGCTCGAAGGAGGCGAGCCGGACGACCGCGATGCCGGCTGCCTCGAGCCGCTCCACGATGCGCGCCGAGACCTCCGGCAGATAGGGCGTGACGAGGGCGAGCCGGGCGATCCCGTGCCGGTGGCAGGCCGAGATCACCGCCTCGATGGGCGTTGCCGTGGCCGCCGTCCGGGCGCCCTCGTGCAGCAGCGCCGCCACCCGCTCCGGCCCGATCACCGTGGCGCCCGAGGTGCAGCCATAGCCGACCGCCGCGAAGCGCCGCGCCGGCAGGAGCCCGGCGCTCGCCGCCAGCGCGCCCTGCATCGCGGCGAGGCTCGCGAGATCGACGCCGGCCGCCATGGGCACCCGCGAGACATGCAGCGCCACGTCCGGCTCCGGCAGCAGGCGGCGAAACTCGGCCTCGATGGTCTCGTCGGTCTGCAGCACGACAAGCCCCAGCGCGGCCCTTGCGCCCGCCGGCGCGCCGAGGCGGCAGGGCAGGGGCCCCGTTTCGGGGATCACGGCCGCCGCCGCCCGGTCATCCTCCATGGCGCTGCCTCCGTCTGCGCGCTGCCGTTGGAACATTTGTCCCTGCACGGGCGGCGCTGTCGACGGAAAAGCTGCGGGAACATGAAAAAGGCCGCCCTTGCGAGCGGCCTTGCACTGCCTCCGGCGGGGGTGGGCTCCGGCGGGGGCGGGCTCAGGCGGTGCCGGACGCCCTGCGCCGGTATCCGAGGAAGCCGAGCAGCCCCATCGCGCCGAGCAGCATCGGCAGCGCCGGCGGGATCGGCAGGACGAAGACGCCCTGGTGATCGACCGTCGCGGTCCCGCTCGAGAACGGGTTGTCGAAATTGCCGGGGAAACCGGTGCTGACATACTGCCCGATCATGTAGTTGTCGAGCAGCGGGTCGCCCTCGGTGGTGAAGTTCCCCGCGAACTCTCCGGCCAGCGTGCCGCCGGTGATCTCCCAGAGGATCTGCAGGGTCGGGCTGCCCGAGCCGGGGATGAAGCCGACGCCGACCGCATCGGCCACGAGCAGGGTCTCCTGCGTGCTGCCATCGAACAGGCAGTCGATCGGGGTGTGCGTGCTCTGATTGCAGCCCGTGAGGACCAGCCCGGCATTGTCGGCATCCAACGGGTCCAGAAGAACCCCGCTGTTGGTCACGGTGGTGCCGTCGAAGCCGAAGCCGATCATCAGGTTCTGGCGGCTGTAGGTCGCCGAGGTATCAACCGCGTCGGAGTCGATGCCGTCCTGATAGGCGCCCGAAGCCACTCCGCCCGCGAAGCCGACCTGGGTGTTGGTCGTTGCCGTGAAGGCCGACCCGTTCCAGCTGAAGTTGAAGGAGCCGGTGCCGAGATCCGGCACGTTCTGGCCTTCGACAAGCTGCCCCATGAAAGTGATCGGCGCAGCCACCGCGGGCAAACCCAGCCCCAGAACGGCAACCGCCCCGATGGCAATGGCCCTGGTAACACCCTGCAAGCCCATGGTCGGATACCTCATAACACACTGGTTTCGAAGGATACCGGGTTTTCCGTGTCGCCGCAACCGCTTGTCGCTGGCGCCACTGTCCCGGTCCGTTACGTTCCGGCCCGAAACGAGGCGGGCGATCGCCCGCCCGCCTCGCGAAGGTTCAGACACAGACGCAGTCGATGTCGACATCGCCGATCACCGCCTTGGCCTCGCCGGCGAAATCGACCTGGAAGCTGTCGTCGAAGCTCGAGGCCTCGCTCGACCAGCCCATGCCGATGATCGCGTCGAACTTGGGCGCCAGCGTGCCGCCGGTGACCTCCACCAGAACATCGTAGTTGTCGATGTCGTTCACCGTCGGGGTCTGGCCGGTGGGCGTGTCGGTGGAGTTCTCCGCGCCGAGCGCCAGCACGTCGCCCGCGAGGATGATCGTGTCGATGCTGTCGTCGAAGCTGCCGTTGTCGTCGGCATCCTCCCAGACCAAGAAGCCGGTGAAGCCGGTCGTCGAGGTGCTCGAGGCGCCGTCGACCAGATCGCCGTTGCCGTCCACCTCGATGTTGAGCTCGACGCGGATCCCGTGGAGGCCGGAGCCGGTCAGCGCAGGCAGGCCGTCGGCCATGGTGTAGATCTGCGAGGCCGCGGCCGACATGGTGAAGGTGTCGGTGATGGCGTCGTAGGCGGTGGTGCCCTGGTTGTCGATCGCGTCGAGCCGGGCCCCGCCGGAGGCCGAGATCAGGCTGGTCGCCCCGATCCGCCCGTCTGCCGGCACCTCGAAGCAGGCGGTGCCGGCATCGATGTCGGTCACGTCCTCGCCCGCGGCGACCGTGATCGCCCCGGTCATGCCGCTGCCGTCGACATCCGAGTCGATGTCGTCGGAGGCGTTGCCGTCGACGTCCTGCGTCACGTAGCGCTCGCCGTCGATCATCACCGCATACTCGCCCGCGTCGAGATCGCCGAAGCTGTAGCCGCCGGTATCGTCGGTGCTGGTGGTGGCCTCGATCACGTCGTCGCCGGTGCCGAAGACGCCGTCGAGGCCGGCGGTGAGCAGCTTGACCTCGCGGCCCGCCACGCCCGGCTCGTCATCGTCGAGGCTGTTGCCGTTCTTGTCGCAGAAGTAGCGGCCCGAGATCGAGCCGAGCGTCGGCGCGTCATCGGGCGTGAAGCAGAACTTGTCGATCGCGCCGGAGCTCTTGAAGTTGAACACCACCGTCTTGACGCCCTCGGTATCGCCGAGACCGACCACCTGGCGGCCGCCATCGGTGATCTGCGGCACCGGGAAGGAGGCGAGCAGCACGCCGTTCTCGTCGAACAGGTCGATGGTCGCGCCGTTCTTCGTCTCGGTGTCGAGCACCATGACCTCGTGCACCGTGGAGGGCACGTCGAGCTCGGCGACGATCTGGCCGCCGATCGCATTGTCGTCCGGGTCGCTGCTGTCGCCGTCCTCGGAGATGATCAGGATGTTGCCGAGATCGTTGTGCGCCAGGTCCCAGTCGCCGCCGGTCGGGTTGCCGCTGTCGAAGATCATCGCGTCGTTGTAGAGGCCGTCGCCGCCGTTGGAGGCCATGTCCTGCGCGCGGATCGCGGTGAAGGTGACGCCGGACATCGCCAGCACGCCGCCATCGCCGGCCTTGAGCTGGGTGCCGTCGGCGGTCTGGTCGAAGAGCTCGCAATCCGGCGCGGTGCCCGGCGGGGGCGGCGGCGGCGGCGGCGGGGTGTCGCCCTCCTCGGCGCAGATCTTGACGTTGTCGATCCAGATGATCTCGGTGCAATAGGAGATGTCGGACTCGAAGCGCACGCTGGCCGAGGTGATGCCCTCGGGCAGGTCGTAGGTCAGGGTGTCGAGCGAGGTGTCGAGGCGCTGGCCGGTGATCGAGCCGATCAGCACGTTGCCGTTGCCGCGGAACACGTCGAGCAGGATCTCCTCGCCGGTCTCGGTGACGATATAGACGGCGAACTCGTCGGCGCCGCTGCCCGAGGCCTCGAAGCCGCCGTTGAGCACCACCGCCTGGAAGGTCAGCTTGGCATTGGTGAAGCCGTCGAGGCTGACCGCCTTCAGCTCCAGCGCGCCGTCGCGGCCGCCATAGGTCTTGACCCCGCCATAGTAGTGCTTGAAGTCGTTCTCGACATAGCCGTGGCTGTCGTTGAACTTCTCGTGCAGCAGGCAGACCTCGCCGCCGCCGTCACCGCCGTCGCCGCCATCGCTGCCGCTGTCGTCGGAGGTGGGAATGTCGCCGGTGCGCTTGAGCTCGATCTTGTCGATGCGGACATACTCGCCGCCGTCGCAGCGCGCCTCGATCTCGATCTTGGCGCCGTTCGGGATCTCGATCCCGTTGAGGCTGTGCGAGGTGAAGTAGCCGTTGTCGGAGCCGCCGCCGTTGTTGTCCTTGTCGAGGGTGATGGTGCCGACCACCTCGCCGTCGATCTTGATCCGCAGGGTGCTCTGCCCGTCGTTCTCGTCCTGGACCTTGATCTTGAATTCATAGGTGCCGGACTGGCCGTCGAAGGTCTTCCAGAGCTTGCCCTCGTGGCCGCTGAGCTTGACGAACTTGTCGTTCGACGCGTTCCGCCCCCAGGTCGTCTTGAACCCGTAGTCGGACATGTGCTCGGCCTGGATGTAGTAGGTATTGCTCGATCCGGTCACGCTGAACCCTCCGCTCCATCGCACACGGCCCGCACCGGATGGCGACGGGCCATCGGCAGCTGCCTTGGCGGGGTCAAGCCCCGGGCCTACGACGAAGTCTGATGAGTTCGATTGCGCTGGGAGTCTCCCAACTCTTCAGCGCGCAGTCGACCACACAAACACTCTACTCTTTGGCCAGACACACTACCGACTGGGGAAGCTCTCGCCCACCTGAGAGCCGATCCCCTTGATCCTTGATGGGGAAAATCTACAGGAAATCCTGCATGCAAAAAACACCGCCGTTGATCCCGGGCCGAAAATTCGTGCAGCGGGACAACCTACGCGTGTTCCGGGTCATCGCTGATATATGAGCGCGCGAGCCGCTTTGCAGAAAGCAATGCGGCCCGCAACAATAAGGCAGGCTTGCCATGATCCTGCCTCGATTGGCCCTTGTAAACGCTTCGAAAGATTGTCGAATTGATCCGAATCAAAACCTACCCGGCGATCGTGACAGGGCGGTCCGGCCGACTCGAATCAGATGAGACCGACTCGCTTGCGGATGTCCGGTTCGCGGAGCGAAACGTCCTCCCCGGCGAATTCGGCCGCATCCGCGGTGCAGAGCCAGGCCACCGCCCGGCCCGCCCAGTCGGCCGGGATATGCGCCTCCCAGTCGATCTGGCTGACCGGGTTGATCCCCGAGGCCCTGATCTGGCGCTGCATCCCGGTGGCCACGGTGCCCGGGCTCAGCCCCACCGTGCGGATCCCGAGGGGGCCGTATTCCTTCTGCGCGCAGCGGGTCAGCGAGAGCACCGCGGCCTTGGTCGCGCAGTAGTGGCTCCAGCCCTCGAGCGCGCTCACCGCGGCGCCGGAGCTGATGTTGACGATCACCCCGCCGCCGGCAGCCTCCATCGCCGGGATCGCCGCGCGCAGCCCGTGATAGACCCCCTTGAGATTGACATCGACGACCTGCCCCCAGCCCGCCGGATCGCTGTCGGCAAGGCGCGCGATCGGGTCGATCAGCCCGGCATTGTTCACCAGGATGTCGAGCCGGCCGAACGCCGCCTGGGCGCGCGCCACCGCGGCCGCGACCTGCGCATAATCCGCCACGTCGCAGGCCACCGCCTCGGCATGGCCGCCCGCCGCGCGGATCTCTGCCGCCACCGCCTCGGACTGTCCGAGGCTCCGCGCCGCCAGCACGACCCCTGCACCGGCCGCTGCCAGCGCGCGCGCCGCCGCCGCTCCGATGCCCCGGCTCGCGCCCGTGACCAGCGCCGCCTTGCCCGCAAGTTCCTGCATCTCCGCCTCCCGTGCCTGCCTCAGCTGTTCTGCTCTGCCGCATCCGGCACCACCGGCTGCGGGCCGCCATAGTCGTCGACATAGACCGTATGCGTCACCAGGCCGCCGTTCACGCTCCAGCGATGCAGCAGCAGGGCCGGCGGCTCGAGGATCCAGTGCGGCAGCGCGGCATCGGCGAAGCCGAGCGCCACCTGATGCGCCACCGAGGGCGCGATCAGGCCCAGCGTGCCGGCCCATCGGGCCTGGATCGGCCGGTGCGCATGCCCCGAGATCACCCGCTCGACATGGGCGTGGCGGCCGATCACCGCGGCCAGCGCATCGCCATTGCGGCAGCCGATCCGGTCCATCGCCGGGATGCCGATGGCGAAGGGCGGATGGTGCACGGCCACAATGGTCGGCCGCGGGTCCTCCGCCAGCCGCGCCTCGAGCCAGGCCAGGCTCTCCGGCGCGACCTCGCCATGCGGCATGCCCGGCACCAGGCTGTCGAGCCCGATCAGCCGCAGCGGGCCGAGATCGGCAACCCAGTCGAGCGGACCGGTCGGCGGCAGCGCGCAGCGCCCGGCGAAGGCGGCGCGCAGCCCCTCCCGGTCGTCGTGATTGCCGGGGATCACGAAGAGCGGCATCGCGAGCGGGGCCAGCGCCTCGCGCAGCATCGCGTATTCCTCCGCGGTGCCGGTGTCGGCCAGGTCGCCCGTGATCACCACGGCATCCGGCGCGAGCGCCGCGACCGCCGCGATCGCCGCCTCGGTGAAGGGCCGGGTCTGCACCGCGCCGGAAAGCGGCCGGTCGTCGCGCCGCATGTGCAGGTCGGAAATCTGTGCAAGCAGCATAGTGGTCTCCCCGGCGCACCGCGGCCCCCATTCCGCCTGCGCCATCGTTTGGCGTACAGAGCCAGCCGGCGCTTGCCAATCCCCTCCACCCGCCTCAGGCTTCCGGTTGGCCAGGGGAGGCGCGCATGGCGGACAGGATCCGGATCGTAGACCATCTCTGGGTGCCGCTGCCGGATGGCCGGCGCCTCGCCGCCCGGGCCTGGCGGCCCGCCGGGCAGGGGCCCTGGCCGGGGATCCTCGAATACCTCCCCTATCGCAAGCGCGACGGCACGGCGCCCCGCGATGCCGGCACCCATCCGGTCTTCGCCGCGCATGGCTTCGCCTGCCTGCGGGTCGACATCGCCGGAACCGGCGACAGCGACGGGGCCTTCGACGACGAGTATTCCCAGCAGGAGCTCTCCGACGGCGAGGCGGTGCTCGACTGGATGGCGGAGCAGCCCTGGTGCACCGGGCGGGTCGGCATCGTCGGCATCTCCTGGGGCGGTTTCAACGGGTTGCAGCTGGCGGCGCGGCGCCCGCCGGCGCTCGGCGCGGTGGTCACCGTCTGCTCGACGGTGGACCGCTTCGCCGACGACATCCACTACATGGGCGGTTGCCTGCTGACCGACAACTTCAACTGGGGCGCGCAGATGACCGCCTACAACACGCGCCCGCCGGATCCCGCGCTGCGCGAGGACTGGCGCGCGCGCTGGCTCGAGCGGCTGGAGGGCACGCCCTTCCTCGCGGCCGAATGGCTGCGCCACCCGGCGCGGGATGCCTACTGGCGGCGCGGCTCGGTCTGCGAGGACTGGTCGGCGATCGAGGTCCCGGTGCTGGCGATCGGCGGCTGGGCGGATGCCTATCTCAACGCCCCGCTGGCCCTCGTGGAGAACCTCCCGGTGCCGGCCCGCGCGCTGATCGGGCCGTGGGATCACAAGTATCCGCATATTGCGCGGGTCGGCCCGGCCGCGGATTTCCCCGGCGAGGCGGTCCGCTGGTTCGGCCACTGGCTCGACGGGCGCCCGACCGGGGCGGAGCGGCTGCCCGCGGTCCGCGCCTATCTGCAGGAGCACGACGCACCGTCGCCGCGGCTCAAGCCCCGCCGGGGCGCCTGGGTGGCCGAGGCGGCGTGGCCGTCGCCGGCGCTTGCCGGGGAGGTGCTGCATCTGCACGAGGGCGCGCTGGCGCCGGGGCCCGGTGCCGGCACCGCGGAGGTCGACACGCCGCTCACCCTCGGCGCGGCGGCCGCCTATTTCTGCCCGGGGATGCGGATCGACCACGAGCTGGCCGGCGACCAGGCGGCGGACGACGCGCTGTCGCTCTGCTTCGACACCGCGCCGCTCGCGGCGCCGCTCGCGCTGCTCGGCCGCCCGGTGCTGGAGCTCGCCTTCAGCGTCGACCGCCCGGTGGCCCAGCTCTGCGCGCGGCTCTGCGACGTGGCGCCGGACGGTGTCTCGCAGCGGATCAGCTACCGCCCGCGCAACCTCTGCGCCCATGCCGGCTTCGCCGCGCCGGAGAGGCTGGTGCCCGGCCGGCTCTATCGCACCGAGATCCCGCTCAACGCCTGCGGCCATGCCCTTGCTCCGGGCCACCGGCTGCGGCTGGCACTGTCCACGAGCTACTGGCCGGTGCTCTGGCCGGCGCCGGAACGGGCGCGGGTGCGGCTCGATCTCGCGGGCTGCCGGCTGCACCTGCCGGTGCGCCGCGGCGCGGCGGGGCAGGGCGCGGCGGGGCAGGGCGCGGCGGGGCAGGGCGCGCCCGATCCGGTGCGCCCCGCGCCGCCGCCGGATGTCACGGAATTCGGCACGTCGCGGGCCGAGAGCCGCCGTTTCGTCGACGAGACCGGCAGGCTGGTGCTGGAGACCGCCGACGATTTCGGCGGCTGGCGCGGCGCCCACGGGCTCGGCATCGCCAACAGCGTGGCGCAGCGTTTCGAGATCCGCCCCGACGACCCGCTGAGCGCGGTGCACCGGGCAGAATGGGACTACCGGCTTGATCGGGATG
>NZ_BSYI01000015.1 GCF_030270585.1 Paralimibaculum aggregatum | reverse complement strand
CGCCGTGCACCGCCGGGTCGGGACCGGGGGGCAGGGGCGGCAGGCCTGCCGCCGGTGCTGCCGGAGCAGGGCCACCGGCCGCCGCCAGCCAGACCGTCAGCGGCGCCGGCGCCAGCCGGGCCGGCAGCGCGGTGTCGATGGCCTTCGGAACGGCGTGCGGAGCGGGTGCGGCCAGGGCCGCGCCATGGGCCACCGCCTCGAGCCGGGGCAGCGGCCGATCCGCCCGGGCGGGCGGCGGCGCGGCCGTGAGCCCTGCCGGGGCGCCGATCCAGAGCCGGGGCCGCGGCGGGGCGGCCCGCCGGAAGACGATGCGGCGCACGCCGCGGGCAGGCGGCAGGCGGCTCGCCCAGTGATCGACCATGACGCCGTCGGCATAGCTCGCGCGGCGGGCTCCGAGATCGGGCCCGGCGGCCCTGATCGAAGCGGGCGCGGCCGTGGGCACCGCCGGTTCCGGCAGATCGGGCGCGGCGAGCGCCGGCGGCCGCAGGGGCTCGCCGGCGCCGCCGGTGCCTGTGCCGGTATCTCCGCCGGTGCCTTCGTCGATGCCGACGAGGCGCGGCAGCGGGTCGGGCTTCGGCTCCGGCACGGGCGCGGTGGCGAGCCAGATCCCGGCGCCGCCGGCGGCCAGCGCCAGCGCCGCCAGCGCGGCGATCCGGCCGTGCGAGCGCCGCGGTGCCGGCGATGCCGCCGCCGCCGGTGCCACCGGCAGGGGCGCAACCTCCGGCTCTGCCGGCTCGGGCCGGGAGGCGGCGGCGATCACCGGGCGGAACTCGGCGATCAGCGGCGCCAGCGCGCCGACGGGCCGCAGCAGGGCGCCCTCGGGCACCTCCGCCCTGGCCTCCTCGAGCTGCTCCTCCGGCACCAGGATCTCGACGGCGATGCCGCGCGCCATCAGCGCCCGGAACCGTTCGGCGGATTTCTGGAGCTTGGTCGGCACGCATTCCACGGGGCGGGTCGACCAGGTCGAGGTGCCGATCTCGCCGGTGGTCCAGATCAGCCGCGTGGCCTCGGCCTCGTCGGTCACCAGCCGGCCGGTGGCGAGCGCGAGATTGACCAGGGTCAGGCCGAGCTGCCAGCTCTTGCCGGTCTCGATCAGCAGGCCGAGCTCGACATAGAGCTTGCCGGCCGGCGTCGCGAGCCCCTCTGCCGCGAGATGCGCGCGCAGGCGGCTGTCGAAGCCGTCGACGATCGGGTTGACCCCGGCGCCGATATAGTTGTCGTCGAAGAGCTGGAGGCAGGAGCAGGGCGCGCCCTCGTCATACTCCGCGACGCGGACGGTCGCGGGACCGCCCGTGGTCGCGATGTCGATGAGGATGCGGTCGTCCACGGGTCCCTCCCGCGGGGGTCAGCCCGCTCTGGCCCGCTGCGGGCCTGGCAGTGGATATGGCCCCGGCTCAGGCGAGATGGAAGCTGCGCTCGGGGTCGCGGATCGCGGCGAGCACCGGATGGTCGCTCGGCAGCACCACCTGGATCACCCCCTCGGCCGGCTCGCCGAGGCCGAGCGGCTCGACCGCCGGGCGGTCGGCTTCCGGGTGCACCACCAGCCGGCGCGGCACCGCGGCGCCGGGGGCCAGGGTGATCGCGAGGAAGCTGCGCTCGGGGCGTTTCGCCGAGGCGCGGATCTCGATGGTATAGGCCCCGGCCTCGCGGGTCAGCACGTCGCCGGTGCTGGCGGCGCGGACCTCGCCGAACATCGCCACCGCGTCGCGCGCCAGGATCTCGCGATAGGTCCGCGCCACCCAGAAGTCGGATTTCGCGGCCTCCTCGACGCGGGCACGCGCCTCCGCATCGCCGAGCGCGGCGGCGCGGTGGATGTCGCCATAGGTCGGGCGGACCTCGCGCGCCGCGGCGCTGCGGCCGCGCTCGAGGCGCAGCGTCAGCGCGATGTCGGCCGCGACGGCGCGGTCGAGCATGGCATCGCGCGCCTCGCCGGTCGGGATCTCGAACTCCATCTCACGTCTCCTTGCCATACATCTCTCCGAAGGCGTCGGCGAACACCGCGCGGTCCTCTGCGAAGCGCTCGACCAGTTCCCCCGGCATTGCCGCCTCGAGCTCGCCGAGCAGCCCGGCGAGCTCCGATAGCGGGGTGATCGCCGCCTCGAAGGCCTCGCCGATCTCCGGATCGTCGAAGGCCTCGCCGAAGCCGGCGCGGCGCACCCCGCGATAGGCCTTGCGGGTCTCGCTCGCGGTGGGTTCCGGCAGGTTGATCTGCCGCCGCGTCGCCGTCACATAGGCCGAGGCATGAAGCATCTGGCGCAGATGCGCCCGCAGCCGGGCATAGCGCTCGGCCACCGCCGGATAGCCCGCCTCGTCCGGGTCCTCCAGCTTCTCGAGGGCGATGAGCGGCCCAAGCGCCCTTTTGAAGCGCAGCGCGTTGATGATCTCGTTCTGCGCGCCGCCCATCACCTCCGAGCGCAGCACCGCGAGCGGGAAGGCCCGCACCGCGCCCCAGAGCCGGGCGGCGATCTCGAGATTGCGCGTCTCGGCGCCGGTGAGGAACTTCACCCGGCCCACCGGATCCTCGGCGAGCGCATCGAGCGGCGAGGGCAGGCCCTCCTCCACGGTCTCGAACGTCGCCTGGTCATCGGTGAGCTGCAAGTATCCCTCCTCGTCATCGGCGGCCTGCGGCCGGTAGAGCCGCTGGAAATCCTCGCCTTCCCGCAATGCCAGAAGCAGGGCGACAAATGCCCGGTGCACGGTGCGGAACTGGCGGAAGTCGTCCGAGCGGCCGCCGGGCTCCGCGCCCCTCAGCCAGAAGGCGAGAATCGCGCCGTCGTCAATGGTCCAGCGCCGCTCGCCGGCCTCGGTCTCCCTCGCGGTCTCGTCGAGATGGGCGGCCAGCGCCTCCAGCCGGTCGCGCTCGACCCGCGAGCGCATCATCCGGTCGAGCCCGGCATTGAGCGTGGCGGCGATCGCGTTGGAGGTGGCGCGGACGGTCTCGAAATCCTGCGGCGCCTCCTCGATGCGGGCGATCAGCGTCATCACCTCGCGGGCCTGCTCGGGCGCATCCGGCGCGGTCAGCAGGAACTCGAGCAGCGCATAGAGCAGCGGCAGGCGGGCATGCAGCAGGCGATAGCTCTGGTCATGGCCATAGACGAGGTTGAAGGCGTTCTCCTCCATCTCGACATGGCTGCGGATGCCCTCGAGGCCCTGCGCGAGATGCCCGGCGAGGCGCCGCGCGCGCACCGGCCCGTCAAAGCCGTAGAGCGTGTCGAGCGCCCGGCCGGAGGGGCTGATCGCCGCCGCCATGCCGATCAGGTGGGCAAACTGGAACACCGCGTCGCGCAGGTCGGCCCCGCGCGCGAGCAGCGAGCGCTCGAGATAGCGCACCGTGCTCTCGGAGAAGCGCGGCAGCTCGGCGCCGCCGGCCCCGCCCGACCAGGCGCGGGCATCGCGCAGCAGCTGCATGTGGTTGAGGAAGCTCTCGCTCGTGGCGCTGGCCGCGAGCCCCGCGCGGGCGAACTCCATCTTGATCACGGGCATCGTCGTCCTCAACCTCCCTCGCCCGGGGCCGCGGCCTGCGGCAGCCCGGAAAAACCGCTCTCCCCCGGTTATTGCAAACCACACCCCGGTTTTTATAGTCGGAACACCGCAGAAATGAGAGTCGCGCCATGCTTTTTGCACGTTTCTGGTCGACGCTGTCCAATTTCCCGGCGGTCTTCGCGGCAATTCTGATGCTCGTCTCGCTCGCCGGGCCGGCCGCGGCGCAGTATGTGCGGCCCTATGACGACGCGCTGGACGACATCGCCCGCGACATCGCCCAGGCGCTCTCGGCGCAGACCGGGCGCGGCGCCGAGGATCTCAAGTTCTCGCTGATCCGCCAGGCCCGCTCGAGCGAGGAGCTGCTCTGCCAGCCGTTCTCCGGCCGCCTCGCCCGCGGGCTCAACGACAAGCTCACCAGCTATCTCCGCGGCTTCCGCATGGACCGGATCGACAGCCAGCGCCGCGAGAGCCTCGAGGACGGCGCCGCCATCGCGGTCAAGTGGTCGGTCGAGGATGCCGATACGGTGCTGCTGCGCGCCGAGGTGATCCGCTTCTCCGACAGCAAGATCCTCGCCTCGGCGCCGGCCTATGTGGCGATGGACACGATCCCGGCGAGCGACAGGGTCTGCCTCGCCTCGGTCTCGCTCGTCGCCACCTGCACCGCGCGCGAGCCGGTGGCGCTGATGGACAGCCCGGTGCCGGAGAAGGCGAATTTCCTCGAGACCATCGAGCCGGGAGAGAGCTTCCGCGTGCTCGGCGCCTTCAACCTGCCCGCCGAGGACACCGCGCTGGCGCTGCTCATCGCCTATGCCAAGCGCAACGATCAGGAGACCGCCGAGGAGCAGCGCCGCGCCTTCGCCCTCGGCGGCACCGGCCAGCTGCGCGACTGGGCCGGCAGCGGCGTCTGCTCGGTGGCGTTCTGGGGCCCCTATGCCCCGAGGACCGCGCGGCAGGCGCGCGCCTGGGAGCCCTATCTCCCGGTGCCCGAGCAATGCGCCGACTGCCCGCCGATGATGGTGCTGCCGAAGGCGCGCTTCGCGCTGGCCGCCGCCGCGGGCGCGCGCGCGGGGCCGGAGCGGCTGATGGGCGAGGGCGTGGAGAGCGAGGTCGAGGGCCTGCTGCTGGCGGTCGGCATCACCGAGGTCACGGTGGCGCAGTGGCGGCCCTGCGAGCTTGCCCGGGCCTGCGCGCCGCTGGCCGATACCGAGACCGCCGATCTCGCCGACGGGCAGATGCCGGTCAGCGTGAGCTGGGAACAGGCGCAGGCCTATATCCGCTGGCTCAACTCGGTCTCCAACGGCCCGGTCTACCGCCTGCCGAGCGAGGCGGAATGGGAATATGCCGCCCGCGGCGAGGCCGGCTACCGCGCCGGTGCCACCCGCCCGCCGGCCTATTGGTGGGGCGACGTGATGCTGCCGGGGCGCGCGGTCTGCCAGGGCTGCGCCGCCCCCGGCGGTGCCCGCGGCGACGGGCCGATGCCGGTCGGCTTCGGCGGCGAGCGCGAGAGCCCGCGCTGGCGGCTGCAGGACATGAGCGGCAATCTCTGGGAATGGGTCGAGGACTGCTGGAGCGAGCCCGACCATCCGGTGCGCCGCGCCGGCTGCCCCTCGCGCAAGCGCGTGGTCAAGGGCGGCAGCTATGCCGACGGGCCGCTGGCACTGCGCATCGAGAACCGCGCGCCGGCGCCCGAGAGCCTGCCGCATCCGGCGATCGGCTTCCGGGTGGTCGCCTCCGAGCCGGTGCTGGAATGAGCGCCGCCGCGCCCCGTCTCGCGTCCTGGCGTCTCCCGTCCTGGCGTCTCCCGTCCTGGCGTCTCCCGTCCTGGCGTCGTCGCCTGCGGTCCTGCCTGCGTTCGCGTCCCTGCCCGAGGAGGCATCCGATGACGACATTCCCCCGCGCGGCGCTCGCCGCCCTGGCGCTCGCGGCCCTGCCCCTCGGCGCGCCGGCGCAGCAGGCGCCCGGGCCGCTCGGCCTCGCCGCCGGGCTGCCCGGCACGCCCTCGGCGCGGCTGGCGCGCGACATAGCCTCGGCGCTCTCGGCGGCAGGGATCGCGGTGGAGCCGCGCGCGGTGCCCGGCGCCTTCGGGCCGCTTGCCGCAGCGCGGCGCAGCCCTGGCGTGCAGATGGCCATCGTGCCGGGCGACCTGCCGGCCTTCCTCGGCCGCCGTCTCGGGCGCGCGGATGCCGCCGGCTTTGCCGGGCTCGGCGCCGACATGGCGCAGATCATGGCGCTGGGCGCGCAGCCGGTGCATCTGCTGGTGCGCGGCCATGCCCGCGGCATCGAGGATCTTGGCGGTGCGCGCATCGCCATCGGCGCGCTCGACAGCCCCGGCGCGGTGACCGCTGCGCTGCTGCTCGACGCCGCCCGGGTGCGGCCGGCGAGCCTCGACACCGGCCCCGTCGAGAGCGCGGTGGCCGCGCTGCTGGCGGGCCGCGTGGATGCGGTCTTCCTGACCGCGCCGGCGCCGGTGCCGCTGCTGGCCCGCGCGATCGACCGCGGCGACGGGGTGCGCCTGGTGCCGCTCGCGCCGGCGGGCGGGATCGCCGGGCACGAGCCGGCCGAGCTGCCGGCCGGGACCTATCGCTTTGCCGAGGGCGCGGTGCCGACGGTGGCGGTGCGGGCGGCACTCGTCGCCTGGCTCTATCGCGGGCCGACCTGCGAGCGCCTCGCCGAGGCCGCCACCGAGCTTGCCGCCTCGCTGGCCATGCTCGGGCGCCACGGCGATCCGCTCTGGCAGGGCGTGCGGCCGGGCCGCACCACCGGCTTCGCGCCGCATCCCTGCGGCGGGGTCGCTCCGCCGGCATCCGCTGCCGCGACGGCAGAGGCCGCGCCGGCCGCCCCGCCAGCCGCCGGTCCGGTCCCGCCGGAGGCCGGACGGCAGCTCTTCGACGCCATCGGCTCGCTGCTCGGCGGCGGCAGCGACGGGGGGAGCGAGTGATGCGCCGGACCGGGGCGCGGTTCGCCGGGGCGCTGCTCGTCGGCCTGGCCTGGTTGGCCGGGGCCATGCCGTCGGCCCGCGCCGAGATCGCCGCGGAATACTACGACGATCGCGGGCTTCTCGTGGAGGAGGTCACGCTCTATCCCGATCCTGCCCACCGCGCGCTGCTGCTCACCACCGCCACCGGACAGGGGGCCGGCGACCCGGTGGAGCGCGAGGCCCTGCGCGCCTGGCTCGAGAGCCTCGGCGTCGCGGTCACCGAGCTGGGCCCGGAGAGCCGGCCGGCCGGCGGGCTCGCCGGTGCCGTCGATGACTGGATCGCCCGGAGCGGCGGCGATCGCGATGCCGGGCTGCTGGTGGTGATCGACAGCCGCCTCGCGCCGGGGCCGGAGGGGCTGATGCTCGCCGGCACCGAGGGGCGGCCGGACGATCCGGCGCCGGACCCGGTGGCGCTGGCGCCGATCATGGAGGCGCTGGATGCGAGCGATGCGCGCCATGTGCTCGTCGCCTTCACCGCGCAGATCGCCGAGGCGGATGCGCGCTGGGGGCAGGTCAGCCGCCCCGGCAGCGGACCGGGCTGGCTCGGCCGGGCGAGCGTCTTCGACCCGGCGCGCCAGGCGCTGGTGCCCTGGAGCGCCGAGATCCGCGTCATGGCGCATCTGGTGGCGGCGCTGGCACAGTCGCCCGAATTCGGTGCGCTGGCGCCCGAGCATGCCGACCCGGACGCCTTCGTCACCGCGGCCGATCTCGCCTCGGCAGGCGGGGCGGGGCTGGCGCTCTGGAGCTTCGGGCGCAACGACCGCGGCGGCGAGTTCGTGCTCACCCGCCACGGCATCCCGGAGCGGCGCTTCGACGGGCGGCCGACGGTGCGCGAGGCCTATGCGGATGCGCTGGCGGCGCTGCGGCTCGGCAATGACCGGGCGCTGGGCGACTTCCTGCGCGACCGGGCCGAGACCCCCTGGCACCGCGCGGCGCGGCGTCAGGATGCGCTGCTGCAGGCGAGGCTCCGGGCCCGCGAGGGCGAGCGCTGCGACGCGGCGCTGGGCTTCGACCCGGCCGAGATCCTGTCGCTGAATGCCGGTGTCCTGGGCCGGCTCGACGCCTTCGCCGATGCCCGCGAGCTGGGCCGGCACTGGCTCGAGGCGGTGCGTGCGGCCACCGGCCTGGGCACGGCCGAGCTCGCCGAGATCGAGGCCCGCTGTGCGCGCGCCGAGACGGCGGCCGATGCCGCGCCCGAACGCGCGCTGCGCCTCGCCATGCTGGCACCGGGGGCGGAAGGCGCGATGGCGGCCGCCGCGGCGCTCGCGCCCTCGGCGCCGGAGCGAACGCCCGCGGCGGTGCTGGCGGCGCTCCGGCTGCTGGCCGAGGGGTCGGGCACCCAGGCGCCGGCTTCGGTGCTGGCGGCGCTCGACCGTGCCGCCGACAGCGGCAGCGGCGCCGCGCGCCTCCTGCAGGCGGTGGTGCTCTTCGACGGCACCTACCGCCCGCGCGACACCGAAGCCGCGCTGGCCGCGCTGGCGGAGGCCGCGGGCCGCGGCGTGCCGCTGGCCGATGCGCTGCGCGGCGCGGTGCTGCTCTCGGCGCATCGTGGCCCGAGCCTCTGGCGCGCCGGCCGGCTGCCCGACCGGGAGGCCGCGGCGGCGGCGGTGCGCCGGGCCGAGGAGGCCGGGATCGCGCTCGATCCGGCGCTCCGGATCGACGGGCTCGAGGTCGCGGCGCTGCGCAGCTGCGAGCGGCGGCTGGCGGTGCTCGAGCCCGAGGCGCTGCTCGACCCGGCGAAGCTCCGCGACTTCGAGGCCCTCGACACGCTGCTCAACCGCCCGGCGGAGGCGCTGGCCCCGGCGCTCGCCGGGGTGCCGGCGGCGGGGCTGCGTGCTGCCTGTGCGCGGCTGCCGGAGCCGGCCGGGCTCGACATCGAGGAACGGCTGCTGCGCGACCGGGCGGCGGCCCGGCTGGCGCTGCTCGATCTGGCGGAGGGCGCCGCGGAGGCCGCGCGGCTGCGCCTCGACGAGATCGACAACCCGGATTCCGCCGCCCTGCTGCTGGCGGCGCTGGCGGCCGAGCCCGCGCATCGCCCGGCGGCGCTGGCATCGGCGGCGGCGGCCGGTGCACCGCTGGCCGAGCTCGGCGCGGCGGTGCTGGCGCTCGAGGCCGCGGGTGGCGGCGCCGAGCGGCAATATGCGATCGAGCGGCTCAAGGGGCTCGCCGATCGCGGTGTCGGCATCGCCGATGCGCTGATCGCCG
Organism: Paralimibaculum aggregatum; assembly: GCF_030270585.1. Classification (GTDB taxonomy): domain Bacteria; phylum Pseudomonadota; class Alphaproteobacteria; order Rhodobacterales; family Rhodobacteraceae; genus Thermohalobaculum; species Thermohalobaculum aggregatum. The sequence continues at coordinate 106,333 of NZ_BSYI01000015.1, read as the reverse complement.
CGGCGCTCTTCGAGGCGGCGCTGATCCCGCCGGGCGCCGAGCCGGCCCGCCGCGCCACCGCCGACCGGGCGCTGGTCGAGGGCCTGCTGCGGGCGCTGGCGGCGGAGCGGCGCGGCGTGCCGATGGTGCTGGGCGCGGCGGATATCGCGCGGCTCGCGACCCGGGCGCCGGCGATGCTCGGATTTGCCCTGGGGGCGCTGGAGCCGGCCCACCGGCGGCTGCTTGGCGCCGGGCTGCCGCCGCGCGCCGGCGGGCTGGTGCTGGCCAGCAGCCGCGACGATCTCGCCCCCGGCGATGTGGTGCTGCGCGTTGCCGGCATCGAGGTCGCGGGGCTCGCGGCGGCCGAGGACACGCTCTTCAAGGCGGTGCTCGGCGCGGTCTTCCGGGGTGGCGGCACCGTGGCGGTGGAGCTCTGGCGCGGCGCCGAGGGGCAGCGCAGCGCCGAGCTCGCGCTGCCGCCGCATCTCGCCGATATCGCGCTGCCTTCCGGCCTGCGCTGAGGGCGCCGCGGCGGGTGCCGCCACGGCCCGCGGGGTTGCCAAGCGCCCTCTGGAAAGCTATAGACGCCGCTTCCAAACGGGTCGCCCGGCCGGGACTGGGCTGCCGCGGCGACCCCGAACATCGACCAGGAGATCGAAATGCCCAAGATGAAGACCAAGTCGGGCGCGAAGAAGCGCTTCAAGGTCACCGCCAACGGACGCGTCAAGGTCGCACAGGCCGGCAAGCGCCACGGCATGATCAAGCGCACCACCAAGTTCATTCGCAACGCACGCGGCACGACCGTGCTCTCCAAGCAGGATGAGCGCATCGTGAAGCAGTTCCTGCCCTACGCCTGAGGAGGATAGTCCATGCCCCGAGTGAAAGGTGGAACTGTCACCCATGCGCGCCACCGCAAGGTGGTCAAGGCGGCGAAGGGCCATTACGGCGCCCGCTCGCGCAACTTCCGTACCGCGAAGCAGTCGGTCGACAAGGCGCTGCAGTACCAGACCCGCGACCGCAAGGTCAGGAAGCGGAATTTCCGCTCGCTGTGGATCCAGCGGATCAACGCGGCGGTGCGCGAGCATGATGTCGAGATGACCTATTCGCGCTTCATCGACGGGCTCGCCAAGTCCGGCATCGAGGTGGACCGCAAGGTGCTCGCCGATCTCGCCGTGCATGATCCGGCGGGTTTCAACGCAATCGTCGACCGCGCTCGCGCGGCGCTGGCCTGAGGAGGCGGATATGAAGGTCAAGAGCTCGTTGCGCTCGCTCAAGGCACGCCATCGCGACTGCCAGGTCGTGAAGCGGCGCGGCCGGGTCTACGTGATCAACAAGACCCAGAAGAAGTTCAAGGCCCGCCAGGGCTGATCCGGTCGGGGCATCGCGCCCCGCCGACCGCAAGACCGAAGCCCGGCCGCCCTGCGCGCCGGGCTTTTTCACGTGTGCGCGGGCGGTGCCGGTCCGCTGCCGGGCACCGCGCCGGCGCATCGGGCCGCGCGCCCGGGCCCTTCCGGGGCGCGGCGGAGGCGCCGGTGGCACGGGCCCGTGCGGCGCGGCCTCCCCGGGATGCCCAATGGATGCAGGCGCCCATGCCGGGGCCGTTCGCGTTCCCGGCGTCGCAGTTGGAATGGTTCGCGTCGTCGCCAGCGCTTCGATGCAGAGCAGAACCCGGCGGCGCATCCAAGCCGCTCGGCGAGGCCGGTCCGGAGGCGGGCGCCCCGCATGCCGGGGCGCCTCGGGGACGCTCAGTCGAACTTGCGGATGTCGTCGATCACCTTGCCGTCATTGGGCAGGCTGCCGGGGCTGGCGGTCTCGACCTCGCCGCGCAGCTTGCAGACATCGCGCAGCGTCTCGGCCACCGCGGCGGCGAGCCCGGCGGACGCCGCCGCCGTCTCGATCGCCAGGGTCATCGTATCGGCATCCCCAACGCGGGAGACCGTGAGCCGGGCCTTCAGCACCTCCGGGTGCCGGCGCACCACCTCGGCGACCTGTTCGGGGCGAACAAACATCCCCTTGACCTTGGTGGTCTGATCGGCCCGCCCCATCCAGCCCCTGATCCGCGGGCCGGTGCGGCCGCAGGGCGAGGCGCCGGGCAGCACCGCCGAGAGATCCCCGGTGGCGAAGCGGATCAGCGGATAGTCCCAGTTCAGCGTGGTCACCACCACCTTGCCGACCTCGCCATCGGGCACCGGGTCGCCGGTGCCGGGGCGGCAGATCTCGACGATGGCGCCCTCGTCGCAGACCATGCCGGGGTTGGGGCCGTCCGGACCGCCGGTCTCGTAGGCGATGAGCCCGAGATCGGCGGTGGCATAGCATTGCAGGCAGGCGATCCCGGCCTCGGCATAGCCCTGGCGCATGGCCGGGAAGAGCGGGCCGCCGGAGACCAGCGCGCGGGTTATCTTCAGCGCGCGGCCGAGCTCGGCGGCCTTGTCGATCAGCGTCTTCAGGAAATCCGGCGTGCCGGCATAGAAGCTGGCCCCGGTCTCGGCCGCGGCGGTGGCCTGGGCCTCGGAATTGCCGACGCCGCCCGGCAGCACCGTGGCGCCGATCCCGCGGGCGCCGCTCTCCAGCATGTGGCCGGCCGGGGTCAGGTGATAGGCGAAGGCATTGTGCATCACGTCGTCCCGGCGCAGCCCTGCCGCCCAGAGCGCGCGCGCCAGGCGCCACCAGTCGGCGCCGGCGATGCCGGGCTCGTAGATCGGGCCGGGAGACTGGAACACCAGGTCGAAATCGCTGGCCGGGCGGGTGGTGAGCGCGCCGAAGGGGGGTGCCGCGCGCTGCATCTCGCCGAGCGCGCTCTTGCGCAGCACCGGAAGCCTGGCCAGCGCGGCGCGATCGGTCACGCTCGCCGGATCGGTGCCGGCCAGCTGCGCCGCCCAGCCCGGCGCATCCGCCATCGCCTCGACGAGGAGCTTGCGCAGGCTCTCGAACTGCGCGCGCTCGCGGGCCTCGGGGGCGCGGGTCTCCAGCTCGTCGTAGTGCTCGGCCATGTCCTGTTCCTCCCGGTTCTCGGCTGTTTGCCCGAGTTTGAGCACAGCCGGGCGGGGAGGGCCAGCACGGAGCGGAAGGCGGCGCCGCGGGATCAGCCCTTGTAGGGCGTCGGCGGGCGCGGGCCGCAGGCATCCAGCACGCGGCCGATGGTCTTGGTCGAGCGCACCACGTTGACCGGGCCGAGGCCGGGGCCGTCGAGCAGCACCGCGCGGGCCTCGCGGCGCGAGCCGGCCAGCAGCCGGGCGGCGTCTGCCGCCGCCGGGCCCTCGATCACCAGCACGCCGTAGCGGTTGGTCACGCCGCTGAGCGGCAGCGTGCCGAGCTCGGTCTCGAGCGTCAGCGCCATCGGCGTCTCGGCCGGCATGCCCGGGCGCCGCGCGAAGCTCGCCGCGACATCGCCATGGGGCGTGCAGTAGATCGTCACCCGATTGGCCGAGATCCCGGCCTCGCCGACCATGTTGACCGTGACCGCACCGGGCCGCCCCTCCACCTGCGCCGATTTCCAGCGTCCCACCGGCTCGGCCGCCGCGGCGAAGGCGGTGCCGATGCCGAGGGCCAGTGCGAGGAGCGCGGCGGGGCCGCGGCGCGGCGGACGGGAAAATCGCATGGAACAGGCTCCTCGATGGCAACCGGTGACGGTTTCTTTGTCTGCATGATACCAACCACAGGCCGCGAATCGCAGGCCACAGGCCGCAGGATCGGCCGGGCGCGACAATTGCGCCGCGAGAGGACACAGAGGAGACGCCATGAGCGCGGAGATCATCGACGGGAAGGCATTCGCCGCCCGGATCCGGGGCGAGGTCGGGAGCCATGTCGCCCGGCTGAAGCAGGAGCACGGCATCGTGCCGGGGCTCGCGGTGGTGCTGGTGGGCGAGGACCCGGCGAGCCAGGTCTATGTCCGCAACAAGGGCAAGCAGACCGTCGAGGCCGGGATGCACTCCGAGGAGCACCGGATGGACGCCTCGGTCTCCGAGGCCGAGGTGATCGCCATGGTCGAGCGCCTGAACGCCGATCCGAAGATCCACGGCATCCTCGTGCAGCTGCCCCTGCCGAGCCACATGAATTCCGAGATCGTCATCAACACGATCAGCCCGGCCAAGGATGTCGACGGCTTCCACATCTCCAATGTGGGGCTCCTCGGCACCGGCCAGAAATCGATGGTCCCCTGCACCCCGCTCGGCTGTCTGATGATGCTGCGCGACCGGTTCGGCAGCCTCTCCGGGCAGAACGCGGTGGTGGTCGGCCGCTCCAACATCGTCGGCAAGCCGATGTTCAACCTGCTGCTGCGCGACAGCGCCACCGTGACCGTGGCGCACAGCCGCACCAGGGACATCGAGGCGGTCTGCCGCGGCGCCGACATCCTCGTCGCGGCGGTCGGCCGGCCGGAGATGATCCGGGGCGACTGGGTGAAGCCCGGCGCCACCGTGATCGATGTCGGCATCAACCGCGTGCCGGCGCCGGAGAAGGGCGAGGGCAAGCACCGCATCGTCGGCGACTGCCATTTCGAGAGCTGTGCCGAGGTGGCCGGTGCGATCACCCCGGTGCCGGGGGGCGTCGGCCCGATGACCATCGCCTGCCTGCTGGCCAACACGCTCACCGCCTGCTGCCGGGCCAACCGGCTGCCGGAGCCGGAAGGGCTGACCGCCTGACACGCGCGGCCGCCCTCGGAGCCCCCGGGCTCAGGCGGCGGCCGCGCCGATCAGCGCGCTCTGCCTTGCGCGCAGGAAGGCTTCGAGCCGGGCGGGATAGTCCGCCCCCACCGCCGCCCGGACCGAGGGCCGCGCCGCCAGCGCCGCCCGCCATTCCGCGATGCCGGGGAAGGGCGCGAGCAGATCCGGCGCGCCGAGCCGCTCGAAGGTCTCGAAATAGCGGAAGACCGGGGCGAAGGCGGCATCCACCAGGGTGAACCGCTGCCCCGCGAAATACGGCCCCTTGCCGAGCGCTGCCGCGACCGGGGCGAGGCTCTCCGCAAGCCGTTCGCCTGCCGCCGCCAGCGCTGCCGCTTCGCGGGCGTTGTAGAACTCGGCGATGCGGTCGAGAACCCGGCTCGCCGCCTCGATCCAGGCGCGGTGGCGGGCGCGGGTCACCGGGTCCGCCGGGTGCAGCGGGCGGCCCGAGGTCTCCTCCAGATATTCGAGGATCGCCGCCGATTCGAAGAGCGCCTCGCGGCGGCCCGCCATATCCACGAGCAGCACCGGAACCTTGTCGAGCGGCGAGACCTTCCGGAACCAGTCCGGCTTGTCCGCGAGGTCGATCCAGACCCGTTTGAACGGGGTGCCGGTTTCCGCCATCGCGATCGCCGCGCGCTGGACATAGGGGCACAAGGGGTGGCTGACGAGAGTGAGGGACATGCTTGCCTCCAGTGAATGCGATTGCATGTATATAGATGCAAACGCATCTACTGGCAAGCTTGATGCAATTGCATTGATCCAGTACCCGTTCCGTATGACCGCAACCGACGAGATGGCCCTCTGGGCCCGCTTCCTCCGCACCGGGCGGACCGTCCTTGCTGCCGTCGAGGGCGAGCTGAAGGCCGCCGGCCTGCCGCCGCTCGAGCACTACGACGCGCTGCTCGAGCTGCGCCGCGCCGCGCCCGGAGGGCTCCGTCCGAAGGCGCTGGAGGCGCGGATGCTGCTCGCGCAATACGGCATCTCCCGCCTGATCGACCGGCTGGTCCGCGACGGCCTTGCCGAACGCCGGCCCTGCCTGGAAGACCGCCGCGGCCAGATCGTCACCATCACGCCGGCCGGCGAGGCGCTGCTCGCACGCATGTGGCCGGTCTACCGCGCTGCCGTCGCGCGGCATTTCCGCTCGCGCCTGGATCCCGACACCGCTGCCGGGCTCGAACGCGCGCTGCTGCGGCTCTCCGCCCCACCCGGGCCCGATTGATCGAGGCTGTGCCTTCTGTTATTTCTGTCTTGTCAGAAATTGGAGATGGCAATGCAGCTCACACCGGCGATGCGGGATTTCATCCTCCACTGGGGGGAGATGGGCGCGCGCTGGGGCGTCAACCGCTCGGTGGCGCAGATCCACGCGCTGCTGCACCTCGCCGAGCGCCCGCTGCCCGCCGAGGAGATCGCCGAGACGCTGAACATGGCGCGCTCCAACGTCTCCACCGGGCTGCGCGAGCTGCAATCCTGGCGCCTCGTGCAGGTGAGCCGCCAGCTCGGCGACCGGCGCGACCATTTCACCTCCGTCGAGGACATGCTCGACCTTGTCCGCCGGGTGGTCGAAGGCCGCCGTGCCCGCGAATACGCCCCCACCGTCGAGGCGGTGCGCGAGACCCTTGCCGCGGCCGAGGCCGACGGCACGCCCGCCCGGGTCGTCGCGCGCATCCGCGGGACTCTCGAGGTGATGGAGATGTTCGACCGCTGGTATTCCGAGATGGCACGGCTGCCGCAGGGCACCCAGCTCACGCTGCTCCGCATGGGCGCGCGGATCGCGCGGCTGCTGCCCAAGGCGGCGGAATAGGAGGGATGATGGACAGCGAGAGACAGGCGGCCTTCCTTCGCCGCATCGGCCAGCCGGGAGAGGCGGCAACGCGCCACTACCTCGCCGAGCTCGGCTGGGTCCGGCCGGAGGACGGGGACGGCCCTGCGGAACGGATCGGCCGAGCGGAGGCGGAAAGCCCTCCGGCACTGCCCCTCGGCCCGCTTCCCGTCGGGGCATGAGGCCATGCGTTTTTCTGGCCATCAGTTTCGGAGCATACAGAAATGATCGACAGGTTCGACAGGCTGCTCCCCGACCGCGTGCCATTGGCCGCGCTGCCCGTTCCGGCCCCGGTCGCCGATCCGCCCGAGCCGCCGGCGGCACCTCCCCGCAGCCGTGCCGATGGCTTCTGGCAGGGGCTCGTCGGCGGCTATCTGGCGCTCGCAAGCATCGCCGCGCTTGCCCTGGCCCTGCCGCCGACGCGGATCGTCGGCTGGGTCATGGGCGCCGCGCTGGTGCTCGGTCTGCCAGCCTATCTATTGATCGGTTGCCCCGCATTCTGGCAGATGCTGCGCCGGATGCGCCCGGGGCAGTCCCTCGCCTGGGCCGGCCTGCGGACCGGCTTCCTCGCGAATTTCGGAACGCTGCCACTCTATGCGCTCGGGCTGCTCGCCCTGCTGCCGCCGGCGGAGGCGCTGCGGATCGCCGCTTCCTGCTTCCTGCTCGGCTTTCCCGCCGCCGCCATCATGGGCCTCGCGGCCGGCATGATCGCCGAGCGCACGCTGTCTTCCCGATCCAGAACACAGGAGCCATGCCGATGACCGACCTGATCTACTTCACCGTCTCGCTCTCCGGCCTCGCCGCCCTCGCGGCCGTGCTGGTGGTGATCGGGCGCATGGCGGGCGACTGCCCGCAGACCGCCGGCGCCGCCCGCCTCGCGACCTGGGTGGTGGTGACCGGCTTCATCGCCCTCGGGATCGGCGCGGTGGCGCTGATCGGCGCGGCGCTGCCGGTGCTCTCCGAAGGCCGCGCTGCCGGGCTCTACCTGGCGATAGGGCTGCTCGCCATCGCGCTCGGCTTCGGCTTCTACAACGCCGCCACCATGCTGCGCGACATCCTCGCCGCGGCGCCCCGGGCCGGCGAGGGCAGCGCGGGCTAGGTCTCGCGCTCGGCAAGGCCCTCGACCGCCATGAAGGTGCCGAGGGCGGTGGCGATGGCGGTCTCCGTGCCGTCATCGCCCGTCGCCACGACATCGCTCCGGGCCACCGTGAGGCGCCGGCCGGCGCGCTCGACCCGCCCGCGCGCCAGGAGCCGCCCCTCTGCCGGGGCCAGCAGGTTGATCTTCAGCTCCACCGTCAGCACGGTGCGGTCGGCCGGCATCAGAGACTGCGCCGCGAAACCGGCGGCGCTGTCGGCAATCGCCCAGGTCGCCCCGGCATGGCCGAAGCCATGCTGCTGCGTCAGCACGTGGCGCAGGGGCAGCGCGATCTCGACCGTGCCGGGGGCGACCGAGACGAGCTCCGCCCCGAGATGTGCCATGAAGGGCTGCCGCGCGAAGGAGCGCCGGATCCGCGCCGCGAAATCCGGATCGCGCGGGGTGGGGGCCGTGCCGCTCATCGCGCCAGCCCCGACCGCGGCAGCGCCACCATCGGCTGCCCGGTGAGCAGCGCCTGCGCCTGCCCGCCGAACAGCGGATCGAATGCCGGGGCCGCCGCATCCAGCCCGCCGGTATAGGTGCCGAAGGCCGGCAGGATCAGCCGCATGCCGTCGCTCAGGAAACAGGGGCGGGCGATCCGCTGTCCGCGCAGCGCCAGCCTCGCCTTGGGATGATAATGCCCGGAGATCTCGCCGGCCCCGGCCTCCGGCGCGGCGATGTGGCGGAAGGCGAGGGGCCCGATCCGGGCCTCTGCCCGTGCTTCCCCGGGCAGGCCGGGGGGGCGCGGGTCGTGGTTCCCGGCAATCCAGGTGAGCTGTCGCCCCGCCGCGAGCCGGGCGATCCGCGCCGCGAGATCGGGGGAGAGACGCCGCGCCGCCTCGCCGTCGTCGAAGCTGTCGCCGAGGCAGAGAAGATGCGCCGGCGCCAGCCGCGCCACCTCCGCCTCGAGCCGCAGGAGCGTGTCGGCGCAGGCATAGGGCGGCAGCAGCGCGCCGCCATGCCGCGCCGTGCGCTCCGCCCTGCCGAGATGCAGGTCCGCCACCGCCAGCAGCCGCGCATCGGCCCACCACAGCGCACCGGAAGGGCAGGCGGTGAGCGCCGTGCCGGCCAGCATGAGGGGCAGGCCGGCGGGCGCGGGTTCGGCAAGGCTGGCTGTCATCGCGGGCTCCGTGTTCGTGAACAAAGAGCTAACACGGAGCCGCGGCCAAGGGAAGGGACGAGCCGGCCGCCAGGGCGGGCGCCGCCTCCGGGCTGGTCCGCGCAGCTCCGGCCGCCGGCGCGGCGCCTGCGCGGATGGGGAGGCAGCGGGCCGCAGGGGCCCGCCACAATGCCTGGCGGCGGGAGGCTCAGCCCGCAGCCGCCACCGCGCGCCGGGTCATCACGCCGACGAGATGGGCGCGGTAGTCCGGGCTGCCATGGATATCGCCGATCATGCCATCCGCCGGAACCGAGAGCCCCGCGAGCGAGCCCTCGGAGAACTCGGTGGAGAGCGCCGCCTCGGCCTCGGCCCAGCGGAAGACGCCCTTCTCGGAGGCGCCGGTCACCGCCACCCGCACGCCGCCGGAATACTTCGCGACGAAGACCCCGGTGAGCGCGAACCGCGAGGCCGGCTGCACGAACTTGGCATAGGCCGCCTTCTGCGGCACCGGGAAGCGCAGGGCGGTGACGATCTCGCCCTCCTCGAGCGCGGTGGTGAACATGCCCTGGAAATACTCGTCGGCCGGGATCTCGCGGCTGTTGGTCACCACCGTGGCACCGGTGCCGAGCACCGCGGCCGGGTAGCAGGCCGAGGGATCGTTGTTGGCCACCGAGCCGCCGATGGTGCCGCGGTTGCGCACCTGTGGGTCGCCGATCCGGCCCGCCAGATCGCAGAGCGCGGGGAACGCGGCGCGGATCTCGGCGGAGCCCGCCACCGCCGCATGGCAGGTGGCGCCGCCGATGGTGACGGTGCCGTCCGCCACGGCGATCCCCCGCATCTCGGCGATGCCGGTGAGGTCGACCAGCGCCGAGGGCTGCGCGAGGCGGGCCTTCAGCGTCGGGATCAGGGTCTGCCCGCCGGAGATCGCCTGCGCGTCCTCGCGGGCCAGCGCCGCGGCGGCGTCGTCGAGCGTGCTGGGTTTCAGATAGTCGAAGGCATACATGGCTGTCTCCTTGCCTGCCGGGTCACGCCTTGGCGGCCTGGATCGCTTCCCACACCCGGGTCGGCGTGAGCGGCATGTCGATATGGCTGACGCCGTGCTCCGAGAGCGCGTCGATCACCGCGTTGACCAGCGCCGGCGGCGAACCGATGGCTCCGGCCTCGCCGCAGCCCTTCACGCCGAGCGGGTTGTGGGTGCAGGGGGTCACGCAGGAATGGTCCACCGCGAAGCTCGGGAAGTCTGCCGCCCGGGGCATCGCGTAGTCCATGTAGGAGGCGGAGGCGAGCTGGCCTTCGGCGTCGTAGACCGCGTTCTCCAGCAGCGCCTGACCGAGCCCCTGGGCGAGCCCGCCATGGACCTGGCCCTCGACGATCATCGGGTTGACGACATTGCCGAAATCATCGGCCGCCACGAAGTTCTGCACCTCGACGCGGCCGGTCTCCGGATCGACCTCGACCTCGCAGACATAGGCGCCGGCGGGGTAGGTGAAGTTGGCCGGGTCGTAGAAGGAGGTCTCCTCGAGCCCCGGCTCCAGCTCCTCGATGGGGTACTTGTGCGGCACATAGGCCGCGAGGCAGACATCGCCCCAGCCGAGCGCATTGTCGGTGCCGGCCACGGTGAACTGCCCGTCGGCGAACTGGATGTCGCCTTCCGCCGCCTCCAGCAGGTGGGCGGCGATCTTCTTCGCCTTGGCGACGATCTTCTCGACCGATTTCACGATGGCCGAGCCGCCGACCGCCAGCGAGCGCGACCCGTAGGTGCCCATGCCGAAGGGCACGCGATTGGTGTCGCCGTGCACGATGTCGACCTGGCCCTCGTCGCAGCCCAGCATGTCGGCCACCACCTGGGCGAAGGTGGTCTCGTGCCCCTGGCCGTGCGAATGCGAGCCGGTGAAGACCGAGATCGAGCCGGTGGGGTTCACCCGCACCGTCGCCGCCTCGTAGAGCCCGGCCCGGGCACCGAGCGCGCCGACCAGCGAGGAGGGGGCGATGCCGCAGGCCTCGATATAGGAGGCCAGCCCGAAGCCGCGCAGCTTGCCGCGGGCGGCGCTTTCGGCCTTGCGCGCGGCGAAGCCGGCCGCATCGGCCATCTCCAGCGCCTTGTCGAGCGTCGCGCCGTAATTGCCGGTGTCGTACTGCACCGCCACCGGCGTCTGGTAGGGGAAGGCATCCGGCGGGATGAAGTTCTTCCGCCGCAGCTCCGCCGGGTCCAGCCCGAGCTCGCGGGCCGCCTTGTCGATCACCCGCTCGAGCTGGAAGGTCGCCTCCGGACGGCCGGCGCCGCGATAGGCGTCCACGGGCACGGTGTTGGTGAAGATCGCCTGCACGTTGGTGAAGATCAGCGGGGTCCGGTAGTTGCCGGCCAGCAGGGTGCCGTGCAGCCAGGTCGGGATGCAGGGCGCGAAGGTCGAGAGATAGGCGCCCATGTTGGCCAGCGTGTGGCAGCGCAGCGCGACGAAGTTGTGCTCCGCATCCAGCGCCAGCTCGATGGTGGTGACATGGTCGCGGCCCTGCGCGTCGGAGAGGAAGGCCTCCGAGCGGCTCGCGGTCCATTTCACCGGGCGTCCGACCGCCTTGGCGGCCCAGGTGACATAGGCCTCCTCGGCATAGTGGTAGATCTTGGAGCCGAAGCCGCCGCCCACATCCGGCGCCACCACCCGGAGCTTGTGCTCGGGGATCGAGAGCACGAAGGCGCCCATCAGCAGCCGGATCACATGCGGGTTCTGCGAGGTGGTCCAGAGCGTGTGCTCGTCGCGGGCGGCGTCGTATTCGCCGATCGCGGCGCGGGGCTCCATCGGGTTGGCGACGAGCCTGTTGTTGACCAGCTCGAGCCTGGTCACATGCGCGGCGCCGGCGATGGCCTCGGCCACCGCGTCCTTGTTCTCCTGGACGAACTCCCAGTCGAAGCAGAGATTGCCCGGCACGTCGTCATGCACGAGGCTCTCGCCCGACAGCGCGGCCTTCATGTCGACCACCGCCGGCAGTTCCTCGATCTCGAGCTCGATGGCCTCGGCGGCGTCCTGCGCCTGCTCGAGGCTCTCGGCGAGGATCGCCGCGACGGGATCGCCGACATGGCGCACCTTGCCCTCGGCGAGGATCGGGTGCTTGGGCTCCTTCATCGCCTCGCCGTTCTTGTCGGTCACCTGCCAGCCGCAGGGCACGCCGCCGACCGCCGCGAGATCCTGCGCGGTGTGGATCGCCACGACGCCGGGCATCGCCGCGGCGGCGGCGGTGTCGAGCTTCGCGATCCTGCCATGCGCCACGTCGGAACGCAGGAAGTGGCAATAGAGCTGGCCGGGGCGGTTGATATCGTCGGTATACTGGCCCTTGCCGGTCAGGAAGCGGATGTCCTCGCGCCGCTTCGAACTGGCGCCGATGCCGTGATCCTTGGGCATGTGAATTCCTCCGGATGGTCGGGGCTGCCGCGTCTCGTTCGGGGCATCACCCCCGGGCGCGGTTCGGCCCGGAAAGGGGTTACTCGGCGGCCTGCGCCTGGCCGGACATGGTCGCGGCGGCGGCCTGGATCGCCTTCACGATGTTGTGGTAGCCCGTGCAGCGGCAGATGTTGCCCTCGAGCCAGTCGCGGATCTCGTGTTCCGTCGGGCTCGGGTTGGTCTTCAGCAGGTCGGCTGCCGACATGACCATGCCCGGGGTGCAGAAACCGCATTGCAGCCCGTGATGGTCCTGGAAGGCCTGCTGCAGCACCGAAAGCGTGCCGTCGGCATTGGCCATGCCCTCGATCGTGGTGATCTCGGCGCCGTCGGCGGCGGCGGCGAACACCGTGCAGGCCTTCACGCTCTCGCCGTCGATATGCACCACGCAGGCGCCGCATTGCGAGGTGTCGCAGCCGACATGCGTGCCGGTCAGCCCGAGCCCGGTGCGCAGGAACTCGACGAGCAGGGTGCGCCCCTCGACCTCGCCCGAGACGGCCTTGCCGTTCACGGTCATCGAAACTTGTGCCATCGGGCATCTCCTCCCTGGATGTGTTCTGTCTGGGTCGGGACTGCCGCCCGCGGTCGTGGGCCGGGGCGGCGCAGGCGGGCTCAGCTTCCGATGATCCGGCCGAGCCAGGATTTCTTCTTCTCCGGCGCGACGACCGGGGCGGCATCGGCCTTGGCGGCCTCGGCCGGGGCTTCGGCGGCATCGGGCGCGTTCGCCGCGTCGGCATCGGTGCCGTTCCGGGTCTCCGCGGGGCCTTCGACCTCGGCCTTGAAGCGGTCGAAGAACTGGTCCGCCATCTTCTTCGCGAAACCGTCGATCAGCCGCGATCCGAGCTGGGCCAGCTTGCCGCCCACCTTGGCCTCGGCCTCGTAGGAGAGTTTCGTGCCCTCCGGCAGGTCCGAGAGATGCACCTTCGCGCCGCCCTTGGCGAAGCCGGCGGCGCCGCCCTTGCCCTCGCCGGCGATGGTGTAGCTCTCGCCGGGCACGATGTCGGTCAGTTCCACCGCGCCCTTGAAGGTGGCGGAGACCGGGCCGACCTTCTGCTTCACCGTTGCCGCGAAACCGGTCTCGGAGGTCTTCTCGAGTTCCTGACATCCGGGGATGCAGGCCTTCAGCACCTCCGGGTCGTTGAGTGCGGCCCAGACCTGATCGCGCGGCGCCTCGATGACGCGCTCTCCGGACATCTCCATGTCGTGACCCTCCCGTTGTTTTGCGCAAGGCTAAGGGCAACTGGCGGCCGCTGTCCAGCGAGGAAGCCGCCTTCCGCAACGGCGCTCGCGCGCACCGGCGGCCGGGGTTCAGAGCGCCCGCCCGGCGGCCAGCCTCAGCGCCGCGCGCAGCCCGAAGGCGAGCACGATCACGGCGATCGCGGTGATCGGCGCGGCCAGCCAGATCGTGTCTCCCGGCGCCTCGACCGTGGCACGCCCGCGGCGCCCGAGGCTGACCCAGACGAGATCGCCCCGCGCCACCATGGGCTGCGGCGCGCCCTCGCCGTCGCGGATCAGCCGCCCGTCGGACTCGCGCGCCAGCATCCGGTCGCGGGTGTGCACCACCGCCCGGTCGCCATCGGGGAAGCGCAGCTCGAGCACGAGGTCCGGATTGCGCCCGCCGGAGCCGGTGCCGGTCATGCGCAGGTCCACCACCTCACCCTCGCGGCTCGGCCAGAAGAGGCTTGCCGGCGGCGGGTCGCCGAGCACGGTCCAGACCATCCATGTGACGAGAACCGGCACCAGGATCATCAGCGCGACCGCGCCCCAGAGGCCCGCGCGCGCAGCGCCTCCTGCCGGGGCGTTCATGCCCGGTGCCGGCGGTGCGCGGCCGTGGCGGGACGGGGCGTGGCGGGACGGGGCGCGGCGGGGCAGGGGGTGGCGGGGCAGGGGGTAGCGGGCACTGGCATGGGCGGGGCTTCCTCTCCGCCAGGACTATGCCGCGGCCGGGCGGGACGGACAAGCGGCGCGGCCACGCGCCGGTTGCCGGTCGCCGGGGCAGGCGGCAAATAGACGACAGAAAAACTCGGAATTGACAATGCCGAGTGAATCAGTCAGTTATCAGGACGGCCCAGCCAGTCCCCGCCACACGGTGCAGCCCGGCCCGATCCCCCAGACCCCCGATCCACCGACCCGAGGACACGGAGTGCTGCCATGACCGCCTTGCCGGACCCCGCCGACCCCGACCGCCGCCGCACGCCGGCCAGCGACCCGAGCACCGAGCTCGGCGATCTGCTCGCCCGCTTCCCGGCCTTCCTTCCGGGCGATGCCGCGCTCGAGGCGCTGCTCGACCGCATCGAGGAGGCGGACCCGTGCAGATGATCGACCGTCCCGCGACCCGCTCCGCAACCAGGACCGATCCGCCCGAGAGCCGCGATCCGCGCGAAGCCCGCCAGACCCGGCTGCGCGCGCCCGGCCCGCAGGTGCCGTCGCTGCCGCTGCACGATGCGCGGCTGCTCACCGAAGGCGGCGACATGGCCCGGATCGCCCTCGACGGGCAGGTCTACACCCTGCGGATCACCCGCCAGGGCAAGCTGATCCTGACCAAATGAGCGCGCCGGCCGATCCCCGGCCGCGCGGCGGCGCCCCGGTCGGCTATCTCGCGGAGCTGTCGGAGGTCGAGACCGCGGCGGTGCTGGCGATGCGCCTCTGGTGTGCCGGCGAGACCCGCCAGGCGCAGCTCTGGACCGAATTCGCCACGCTGTTCGGCACGCGCGACGGGGCTGCGCATCTCAAGGGCCTCGAGCAGATGATGGTGCTGATCGCCGGCCATTCCCGCCGGCCGGTGATGCGCCATCGCTGCGCCTGCCGCTGCCTCGGGGCGGACGAGGCCGTGCTGGCGCGGATGATCGGCGCGGCGGCCGAGGGCAACCGCGATGAGGCAGCGTTGTTTGCTGCGCTGCTGGTCCGCGTCGAGATGGCGACGCTGCTCGCGGCGGAGGCCGAGGTGGTGGCGGCGACCCTGCGTCTCGCGCTGATGCGTGGCAGCGGCCTGCGCGCCGAGGTCTTCGACCCGCCCGGTGCCCCCGAGACCGATGCCGCCGAGACCCATGCCGCCGGGACCGATGCCCCCGGGACCCATGCCGCCGGGACCCATGCCGCGGAGGCGCCGGCCGATATCGTGCCGCTGGCCGCCAGCCACCGCGCTGCGCCGACCCGGCACTGAGCCGGGGCGCGCAAACCTCTCTCCCTTGCGGGGGCCCTCCCAGGACCCTGCGACACCTCGCAGACAGCCACGCCCGCGCAGCCATCTGCCCTTTTTCCCTCTCCCCTCGGCTGGCCGGCAACAGCGCGGCGACAGGCATCGCGGCCCGCGCGACCTGGCCGGGAGGCTCGGCCGGCCATGCCCCGTGCTCCGCCGGCGCTTCGCGCTGCGCGGGTCGAGCCATGCCGGCGACGAGCGCCGCGAAGCGCCGGGTGGCTGGCCGGGGAAGATTTACCCGTTCGATACAATCGAGACCGGCCGCGACATGAAACCGATACGCGGCCTGCCCATCTCCACCCTCGACAGAGATACCGCAGCGACGCCGGCCCGGCCCCCCGGCCCCCCGCGTCGGCGCCGGAAAGCAAGGGAGAGACCCGATGGCGATCGAAGATTATGCGAAGATGAAGACCGAGAGCGGCAAGCTCCGCAAGGAGAACACCGAGGCCCGCAAGAAGATCACCAAGCGCCTCGACGATTGCGCCAAGAAGGCCGAGAAGCTGAAGACCAGCTTCAAGGACAACCAGGGCATCCTCGACACCTTCACCAAGCGGGCCGACGAGGGCTATGCCGCCTGGCTGAAGGTCGCCGACGAGATCATCCCGCTGCAGACCGAGCTCAAGGAGGCCCGCAAGCGCAAGGACACCGCGAAGGTCAAGGATCTCGAGGGCCGCATCGCCAAGCTCGACCGCAAGGCCGCCAAGGAGGCCGACAAGGTCTCCGGCGCGGTGAAGGAATACCGCAACTGGATGGTCTTCGTGGATGACTGGGCGACCAGCCTCGAGAAGTTCGCGCTCTGAAGCCCTGCCGGGGCGCCTGGCGGCAGGGCGCCCCGGTCCTCCGCCGCCCCCGCCCGCCCACCCGCGGCGGAGGACCGGGGCGGCGCGGGCTGCGGCCGCGCGGCCCGCGCCGGCGCTTGCCCAGGCCGGCGGGCATCGGCTAGACCCGGCGCAGGGTGCCGCCCGGCGCCCGGCCCGGCTGGGGAGGGGACGTGATACGCTGGCTGTCGGCAGGGCTCTTCGTCTGCGCCATCGCGGTTGCCGCCTTCGGTTATGGCGTGCTGGCGCACAAGGACGACCTCTTCCCCGTGCCGCTGATGCGCGAGGTGCAGCGCGACCTGCGGGCCCTCGTCGTCAACGATCTGGCGCTCGACACCGTGCGCCATGCCGCGCCGGTGGAGACGCTTCTGCCGGACCGCCTGGCACCGGGGCTGCTGGCGATCTCGGGCGCGGACACCGATTTCCACCCCGTCGTGCGCGTCGTCGACCGCAAGGGGGCGGTGGTGCAGCGGTGGCGGCCGGACTGGTTCGCCCTCTTCGACGACATTGCCTTCGTGCCCGAGGCGCGGCGTCCGAAGGCGGCGCCCAATGCCTATCCGCACGGGCTCGCGGTGCTGCCCGACGGCGGCATCGTGCTGAATTTCGAGCATCTCGCCACCGCCGCCTATGACGCCTGCGGCGGGCTGCGCTGGGCGCTGCCCAATCTCGGCCATCACAGCGTGCACGTGACCGAGACGGGCGAGATCTGGGTGGCGGCAGAAGTCTATCACGACGCGGACCCGGTGCCCTATGCCAATCACAGGGCGCCGCTCAGGGCCTGGACCGCACAGCGGATCTCCGCGGATGGCCAGGTGCTGGAGACCATCGACATCATCGCGCTCCTGGAGAGGCTCGGCCTGCGCGGGCTGCTGCATCTCTCCACGCAGATGCAGCGCGAGACCGAGGTCACCGGCGACACGCTGCACCTGAACGACGTGGAGACCTTCCCCGAGGGGCTCGCCTCCGGGATCTTCACCCCGGGCGATCTGATGCTCTCGCTGCGCAACATCAACACCGTGCTGGTGCTCGACCGCGAGACCGGGGCGGTGCTGTTCCAGTCCACCGGCCAGGTGCTGCGGCATCACGACCCGGATTTCGTCGCGGGCGACCGGATCTCGGTCTTCGACAACAACAACACCCTGCCCGCGCGCGAGCCGGTGCCGGCGAGCCGGGTGGTGGAGATCGACGCCCGGACCGGAGCGCTCACGGAGGTGCTCTCGGGCGCACCGGGGGCGGCGGCGGGCGGCGAGCCCTTCTTCACCGACATCATGGGCAGCCATCAGCGCCTCGCCAACGGCAACATCCTCGTGGCCTCGGGCGCCGAGGGCCGGCTGCTCGAGTTCCTCGCCGACGGGCGCCTCGCCTGGCGCTACAGCAACCGTATCTCGGAGGACCGCAATGGCTGGATCTACGACGCGCTCCTGCTCCCGCCGGACATGGATGCCGGCTTCTTCGAAGAAGCCCGTGCCGCCTGTGGCGGGTGAGCGGGCGCGCCGCCTGGCGGGGCTTGCGCTCGCCGCGGGGCTGGCCGGGCTGGCGACGCCGGCCGCGGCCTATCTCGGCCCCGGCGCCGGGATCGGCGCGGTGGGGACGCTGATCGCCGTGGTCTTCGCCGGGCTGCTGCTGATCGTCGGCTTCCTCTGGTATCCGCTGCGCCGGCTGCTGCGGCGGCGGAAGAAGGGCCGGGACGCCGGCCAGGGCGGGCAGGACGGGCCGGGCGCGGCCTGATGGGCGACTGGGCGGCGGCGGTGCTGGCGGCGCTCGCCTTTGCCGCCGCGCTGGGGCGGGCCGGCATCCTGGGGGTCGCACGGGGGGCCGCGGCAACGGCCGGCGCCGGTGTCGAGGCGATGCTCGACCGCAGCCTCGGCGAGGAGGCGCAGGAGCGGGCGGTGCAGGCCGCGGGGCTGGCGCTGCTCGGCGCGAGCTGGGGGCTGGCCTGGCGCTTCGCGCTCTGCCTTCTGGCCGCCGCGTTGCCGGTGCTGCCGCTCTGGGCGCTGGGGCTGGCGGACCCGGGCCGCGTGCTGGCGCTCTCGCTCGGCTGGGAGTTCCTCCTGGGGGCGACGCTGGTGCTGGGGGCCGGCGCATGGGCGTTTGGCCGGCGGGCCCCGGCGGCGGCAACCGAAGCCACCGCATATCCCCTCGCCGAGCGGCTGCTGCACCGCGCCGCCTTTGCCTCGCCGGGGGTGCTGCGCGCCGCGGCCCGGCTCGACGACCGGCTGCTGGGCCGGGCCGCCGGCGGGGCGGACAGCCGCCCGCCGGTGTTCGTCACCTCGCTGCCGCGGGCCGGCACCACGGCGCTGCTCGCCGCGCTCGATCGTCTGCCCGGGCTCGCCGCGCATCGCTATCGCGACATGCCCTTCCTCACGGCGCCGCTGCTCTGGAACCGTGCCCGCCGGCTGCTCGGCGCCCGCATCTCCCGGCGCGAGCGCGCCCATGGCGACGGGCTGGAGATCGACCTCGACACCGCGGAGGCCTTCGAGGAGGTGCTCTGGATGCTGCACTGGCCGGAGCATTATGGCGCCGATGGCATCCGGCCCTGGGCCGCCGCCGATGCCCGCCCCGAAGCCGCCGCGGATTTCCGGCGCCATTTCGCCAAGATCGTCGCCCTGCGCGCCGATGGCCAGGGCCGCTACCTCTCCAAGAACAACGCCAGCATCGCGCGGCTCGGCCTGCTGCCGGAGATGTTTCCCGGCGCGGCGGTCGTCGTGCCGCTGCGCGAGCCGAGCGCCCATGCCGCCTCGCTGCTGCGCCAGCATCGCAACTTCACCCGCCTGCATGCGGATGACCCCTTCGCGGCGCGCTACATGGAGGATATCGGGCATCTCGAATTCGGCCGCCTGCACCGGCCGATCCGGTTCCCGGGCTTCGACCGGACGGAATTCGCCCTCGGCAGCCTGACCCCCGAGGACCCGGATTACTGGCTGCGCTACTGGATCGCCGGCTTCGCGGCGGTGGAGGCGGCGGCCGCGGCGGGAATGCCGGGGCTCGTGCTGGTGGATCAGGACGACCTCCGCGCCGCGCCAGGGGCCACCATGCGCGCGCTCTGCGCGGCGATCGGGGTGGATGCCGGGGAGGCGGACTTCGCCGGCGCCTTCCGCGGCGAACCCGACCCGCGGCGGGAGGAGGGGCTCGACCCGGCGCTGCTGGCCGAGGCCCGCGCGCTCCATGCCCGCCTCGCCGCGCAGGCGGTCAGGTGATAGGGCGCCTCACCCCGTCAACGTCTCGCCGAGGGCGCGGATCATCGCGCAGCAGGCGTCAAGCTCACCGGGCAGGATATACTCGTCCGCCCGGTGCGCCCGGTCGATCGAGCCCGGACCGCAGATGATCGAGGGGATGCCGGCGGCGTGGAAGAGCCCGGCCTCGGTGCCGTAGCTCACCGAGCCGGCAGCGGGCCTGCCGGTCAGCCGCTCCATCAGCCGGGAAAGCCCCGGATCATCCGGGAAGGGCAGCGCCGGATAGCCGCCAAGCATCCGGTGCGACACCGAGATGCCGGGGTATTCGGTCTCCAGCGCCTCGGCGCGGGCCAGCAGGCTGGCGGCGATCTCGCGCGGGTCCTCGGCGGGAATGGCGCGAACCTCGCCTTCGATCACCGCCCGCTCGGGGATGATGTTGAGCGCCACGCCGCCGTGGATGGTGCCTGCGACGAGCGTCGAATGGGCCGGGGCGAAACGCGCGTCCCGCGCGCCCTCCTCGGCAAGCGCGGCGGCCCGGGATTCCATGGCCGCGAGGAGCCGGGCGGCCGGGTAGAGCGCATTGATGCCCTTGGCAGGCTCGGACGAATGCGCCGCCCGCCCGGTGATCTCCACGGCAAAGGCCTGCTTGCCCTTGTGCGCGAGCACCGGGGCCAGCCCCGAGGGCTCGCCGACGATGCAGGCGGAGGGCGGCGCGCAGAGCTCCGGCAGGCGGGCGATCATGTGCCCCACCCCCTGGCAGCCGATCTCCTCGTCATAGGAGAAGGCCAGATGCACCGGCCGCGCCAGCCCCATCGACGCGAGCGTCGGCGCCATGGCGATCATGCAGGCGAGGAAGCCCTTCATGTCGGAGGCGCCGCGCCCCACCAGCCGCCCTTCCCGCTGGGTCAGGCAGAACGGATCGGAGGTCCAGGGCTGCCCCTCCGCCGGCACGACGTCCATATGGCCGGAGAGGATCACGCCCGGCACGTCACGCGGCCCGATGCTGGCGAAGAGATTGACCCGGTCGCCCTCCGGCCCTGGCAGCACATGGCAATCGATGCTGGCCGCGGCGAGACGGGCCCGCACGCAGCCGGCCATGGCGGCATTCGATCGCCCCGGCAGATCGGGAATCGCGACGAGATCGCCGAGGATCTGCGCCGCGCCGGGGGCGGCACGGGCGGTGATCGGAATGGTCATGCGCGCTCCTCGTGCCTTTGCCCCATGATGCCGGCAGGGGCCGCGCAGATCCTGCCGCAAGTCCTCGGGCAGCCGCAATTCCATGCCGATCGGCCCGGCACAAGAGCCGCAGATTCGGCGCGGTTCGGCACAGGCTCAGGGGCCGAGAGGAGAGCTGCGATGCACGAGGCGATGGGGCAGGCCGGGTTCCCGGCAGAGGAATGGCGCCGGGACGACGGCTATGCGATCAGCACCGATCCGGCGCGGATCGACCGCAGCGAGGTGGCGCGCTTTCTCGCCGGGGAAGCCTACTGGACACCCGGCCTTCCGCCCGAACTGCTGGAGCGCGCACTGGCCCATTCCCTGCCGGCCGGGATCCATGCGCCGGCGGACGGCATGGTCGGCTTCGGCCGGGTGGTGACCGACTACACGGCCTTCGCCTATCTGCGCGATGTCTTCGTGCTGCCGGCGCATCGCGGGCGGGGGCTCGCCACCTGGCTCGCGACGGTGATCCGCAGCCATCCCGCCCTCGCCACCGTCGGCACCTGGATGCTCGCCACGCGCGACGCGCACGGCGTCTATGCCCGCGCCGGCTTCCGCCCGGTGCCGAACCCGGAATTCTACATGAGCCTCCGCCGCGGCGAAGGCGGAGACAGGAGCTGACCGAGATGGGCTATCGCATTGGCGTCGACGTCGGGGGATCGTTCACCGATTTCGCCGTGCTCGACGAGACGAGCGGGGAGATGCTGGCGCTCAAGGTCTTCTCGCGGCCGGAGGAGCCGGGGGCGGAGATCCTCGCCGGCCTTGCCGCGCTGGCGGAGCGCGACGGCGTAACGCCGGCGCAGGTCGGCTACTTCACCCATGGCACGACGGTGGGCGTCAACACGGTCATCCAGCGCAGCGGCCCGAAGCTCGCGCTGTTCGCCACGGCGGGCTTCGAGGACGTGCTCGAGGTCGCCCGGCTGAAGATCCCGGAGATCAACAACCTCTACTCCCGCCGTCCGGCACCGCTGATCCCGCGCGAGCGGGTCTTCGGTATCGCCGAGCGGATCGGCGCCGACGGCAAGCCGCAACGGGCGCCCGGCCGCGCGGATGTGGCGGCGCACCTCGCCGAGGCGCAGGCGCGGGGCGCGGAGGGGGTGGTGATCGCCTTCCTCCATGCCTATCGCAACCCGGCGCATGAAGACGCGGTGCGCGCCATGCTGGCGGAGCTGGCGCCGGGGCTGCCGGTGGTCACCTCCTCCGGCACCTGGCCGGTGATCCGCGAATACGAGCGCAGCGTCACCGCGGTGATCTCCGGTTACGTGCAGCCGCAGGTCGCCAACTATCTCGACCGGTTCGAGGCGGCGCTGGCCGAGGCCGGGGTCGGCGTGCCGGCGCATATCACCAAGTCCAACGGCGGGGTGATGGCGCTCGATCAGGCCCGCGCCGAGCCGGTGCAGATGATCCTCTCGGGCACGGCTTCCGGGGTCATCGGCGCCGGCCATCTCGCCCGGCATTGCGGCTTCGACCGCATCCTCAGCCTCGATATCGGCGGCACCTCGGCGGATGTCGCGGTGATCCTCGACGGGGTGCCGCAGTTCGGCACCGGCGAGCTGATCGGCGAGTTCCAGATCCACATCCCCTCGGTGGCCGTGACATCCGTGGGCCAGGGCGGCGGCTCGGTGGCGGCGCTCGACGGGCTCGGCGTGCTCAAGGTCGGGCCGGAAAGCGCCGGCTCGACGCCCGGGCCGGCCTGCTATGGCCGCGGCGGCACGCGGCCGACGGTGACGGACGCCATGGCGGCGGCCAACCTGATCGGCCACGGCGCGCTCGGCTATGGCGCGGTCAGCGTCGATCATGGCGCGGCGCGGGCGGCGATCGCGCCGCTGGCCGAGGGGCTTGGCGCAACGGTGGAGGAGGTCGCGGCCAGCATCGTCGAGATCGCGGTCTCCTCGATGTATGCCGAGATCTCCGGGCTGATCTCGCGCTTCGGCATCGACCCGCGGGAGTTTCACCTCTTCGCCTTCGGCGGCGCGGGCGCGATGCTGGCCTGCTTCGTCGCGCGCGAGCTCGACATGAAGGGCGTGGTGGTGCCGCCGCGGCCGGGGGTGATCTCGGCGCTCGGCGGGGTGATCGCGGATCTGCGCAACGACTTCATCCGCACGCTCTTCCTCGATCTCGACGAGGCCGGGGTGCGCGCGCTGGCGGCGCCGCTCGCCGAGCTCGAGGAAACCGGGCGGGCCTGGCTCGCCGAGCAGGGGCATGACGGGCCGGCGGCGATCTCGGTCAGCGCCGACATGCGCTATGCCGGGCAGTCCTTCGAGATCGAGGCGCCGCTGGAGGCCGGGTGGATCGCCGCGGGGAATGCCGGGGCCATAGCGCAGGCCTTCCATGCCGAGCACGACCGCCTCTTCGGCCATGCCAACCCGCATGCCCCGGTGCAGCTCGTCAATCTCCGCCTCGTGGTCTCGGGGCCGACGCCGAAGCCGGCGATCCCGCGCCCCGCGCCGGCAGAAGGGCCGGCCATGCCCGAGCGCCATGTCACCGGCTGGTTCGACGGGCTGGCGCACGAGGTCCCGCTCTACCAGCGCGCCGATCTCCGCCCGGGCCATCGGCTCGCGGGGCCGGCCATCGTCGGGCAGGAGGACACCACCACCGTGCTGCCGCCGGATTTCGCGCTCGAGGTCGATGCCTTCGGCAACCTCGTGCTGACCCGCGCGCCCCGCGCCTGAGCCCCCGGAGGACCACCGCATGATCGACGCCCGCAGCCTTCAGGTGCTCGCCAATTTCTGCAACGCCGCGGCGGATGCCATGGCCTACACGCTGATGCGCACCGCCCATTCGGCCTTCGTGAAGGAGACCGAGGACTTCTCCTGCCAGATCGTCACCCGCGAGGGGCTGGCCTTCGGCAACCCGCGCCATCTCGGCGCGCCCTGGTATTCCGGCGTCGACTATGGCGGCCTGCTGGCGAGCTTTCCCGCCTATGCCCCCGGCGACATCTGCATCACCAACGATCCGGAGGCCGGCAACGTCGCCACCCACACGCCGGACATCCACATCTGGAAGCCTGTGTTTCACGAGGGCGAGATCGCCTGCTTCGTCGTCGGCCATATCCACAACACCGATGTCGGCGGCGCGGTGCCGGCCTCGCTCTCGCGCAGCCTCAGCGAGATCGTGCAGGAGGGGGTGCGCATCCCGCCGGTGAAGCTGATCGAGCAGGGCGTCGAGAACCCCTATATCGCGAAGCTGATCCGCGCCAATGTCCGGCTGCCGGAGCAGAACCTCGGCGACCTCGCGGCGCAGATCGCCTCGGTGAACATCGGCGAGCGCAAGATGGGCGAGATCATCCGGCGCTTCGGCTTCGAGACCTTCCTGCAGGGCGTCGAGGCGATCCTCGACCATGCCGAGGCGCAGGCCCGCCAGGCGCTCTCGAAAGTGCCCGACGGGGAATATTTCTTCGCCGACTATGCCGACGAGGACAGCCCCGAGGGGCTGCCGGCCCGGGTTGCCCTCACGCTCCGGGTGCAGGGCGACGCGGTGGAGCTCGACTATTCCGGCACCGACCCGCAGCTCGGCTCCTCGCTCAACATGCCGACCGGCGGGCGCGAGCGCCACGCGCTGGTGATGGTGGGGCTGACCTACGTGCTCGGCACGCTCTCGCCGGGGATCTGGCTGAACGCCGGCACGCTGCGCGCGGCGCGGGCGGTGCTGCCCGAGGGCACGATGGTCAACGCGGCGCCGGGGGCGGCGGTGGGGATGCGCTCGCTGACCTGCGCGCTCACCCAGATCGTCACCCAGGGTGCCTTCGCCCAGGCGCTGCCGGCGCTGATGCCGGCGGCGGCGCCCGGCGGCAACGCGATCATGAACATCCGAACCGCGGCGCGCAACGGCCGCCCGGCGATGGCCTCGATCGGGCCGGTGGGCGGCGGCGGCGGTGCCACGCCCTTCGCCGATGGCGGCGACGGGGCCGGCGGCACCACGGGGTTCCTGCGCAACACGCCCATCGAGATCTCCGAGGCGGAGGTGCCGATCCACTTCCTGCGCTACGGGCTCGAGCCGGACAGCGGCGCGCCCGGGCGCTGGCGCGGCGGGCTCTCGGCGGTGATGGAGTTCCGCGTCTCGGCGCCGGAGACGGTGGTCACGGCGCGCAACCGCAACCGCTCGATCATGGCGGCCTGGGGCCTGCAGGGGGCCGGCGCCGCCGGGGTCTCGCGCTTCGTGAAGAACCCGGGGCAGGCCGGCGAGGTGAACCTCGGCAACACCGATCTGGTGCGCTGCGGGCCGGGCGACGTGATCCGCGTCGTCGGCCCCGGTGCCGGCGGCTGGGGCGATCCCTTCTCCCGCCCGCCGGAGCTGGTGGCGGCGGATGTCCGCCGCGGCGCGGTCAGCCCGGAGCGCGCGGCGGCGGATTATGGCGTGGTGCTGCGCGGCGGCACGGTGGACATGCCCGCCACCGAGGCGCTGCGGGCCGCGCCCCGCCCGGCGCCGGAGACAATCTCCCACGGCCCCGAGCGGCGCGTCTTCGAGGCGGTCTGGACCCGCGCGCGCTATGACCTGCTGACGGCCTTTCTCGCGGGCCAGCCGGTCTCCTGGCGCTTCTACCTCAAGCACCGCGTCTTCGAGGCGGTGGCCGCCGCCCCCGATGCTCCGCCGGAGCCGCAGATGCGGGAGATCTTCGCCCGGCTCTGCGCGCGCTACGGCCTCGATGCGCCCGCCTGACCCCAGCCCCGAGAGACGCGAGAGATCCATGACCGCATCCTTCGACCCCGCCTCGGTGGACCTGCCCACCGGGCACCACATCGCCGGCCGGTTCCTGCCCGCCAGCGGCGGCATTCCGCTCCGCCGCCCGTCCGATGGCGCCGCCCATGCCGACTGCCCGGTGGCCGATGCCGATTGCGTCGACCGCGCGGTGGAGGCTGCCCATGCCGCCCTCGCCGCCTCCGGCTGGGGGCGCTGCACCCCGCGGGACCGGACCCGTGCGCTGCAGCGCTGGGCCGATCTCATGGAGGCCGAGGCGGCGCCGCTGGCCCGGCTCGAGGCGGTCTCCTCGACCCGGCCCGTGGCGCAGCTGGCGGCGGGGGACATCGCGGTTACCGCCGAGCAGATCCGCTTCTTCGCCGAGCTGGCGGACAAGGAATGCAGCGAGCTCGCCCCCACCGCCGAGGGCGCCCTCGGCATGACCGTTGCCGAGCCCTACGGGGTGATCGCCGCCATCACGCCCTGGAACTTCCCGATCTCCATGGCCGGATGGAAGCTCGCGCCCGCGCTCGCCGCCGGCAATGCGGTGGTCATCAAGCCCTCCGAGCTGACGCCGTTCTCCACGGTGCGGCTGGCCGAGCTTGCGGTGCGCGCCGGCATCCCGGAGGGCATCGTCAACGTGGTGCTGGGCGACGGGCCGACCACGGGCGCCGCGCTCACCGGCCATCCCGGCATCGGCAAGGTGAGCTTCACCGGCTCCACCGCCGCCGGTGCCGCGATCATGGAGAATGCCGCGCGCACCGGCATCCGGCCGGTGACCCTCGAACTCGGCGGCAAGAGCCCGCAGATCGTCTTCGCCGATGCCGATCTCGGGCTGGCGGCGGATGCCATCGCGCGCAGCATCCTCGCCAATGCCGGGCAGGCCTGCGTCGCCGGCAGCCGGGTGATCGTCGAGGCCCCGGTGGCGGAGCAGCTGACGGAGATGCTCGCCGCGCGCCTCGCCCGCATCCGCCCCGGCCCGACCTGGGCGGCGGAGACCGACTATGCCCCGATCGTCTCCGAGCGGCAGATCGCCCGCATCGAGGGGATCGTGGGCGCGGGCATCGCGGCCGGGGCGGAGCTGCGCTGCGGCGCCGCGCGGTTCGACCGGGAGGGCTATTTCTACGCGCCGACGCTCCTGGCCGGCGTGCGTCCGGACAACCCCGCCGAGCTGGCCGAGATCTTCGGCCCGGTGCTGACGCTGCAGAGCTTCGCGAGCGAGGAGGAGGCGCTGCGGCTGGCCGATCACCCGGTCTATGGCCTCTGCGCCGGGCTCTACACGCGCGACCTCTCCCGCGCGCTCCGGGTCATGCGGGGGCTGCAGAGCGGCACCGTCTGGGTCAACCGCTATGGCCGCTCGCGCGACCACATCCTGCCCACAGGGGGTTACAAGTCGAGCGGCATCGGCAAGGATCTCGGCCGTGCCGCCTTCCATGCCTGCCGACGGGAGAAAACCGTGTTGATCGACATCGCGAGGACCGAATGACCGAGACAAGACCCCATCGCATCGCCCTGATCCCCGGCGACGGGATCGGCGTGCCCGTCACCGAGGCCGCGGTCGCCGTGGCCGAGAAGGCGCTGGGCGGGCGGCTCGAGACCGTGCGCTTCCCCTGGTCCTGCGACCACTATCTCGAGACCGGCGCGATGATGCCCGCGGACGGGATCGAGACATTGCGCGGCTTCGACGCGATCCTGCTCGGCGCCGTCGGCTGGCCGGCGAAGGTGCCGGACGCGGTCTCGCTGCACGGGCTGCTGCTGCCGATCCGCAAGGAGTTCGCGCAATATGCGAACATGCGCCCGCACCGGCTTCTGCCGGGGGTCGAGGGGCCGCTGCGCAAGGCGGAGTTCGGCATCCTCTGCATCCGCGAGAACACCGAGGGCGAGTATTCCGGCGCCGGCGGGCGGGTGCATCGGGGCACGCCGGGCGAGGTGGCGGTCGAGACCGCGATCTTCACCCGCCTCGGGGTCGAGCGCATCCTGCGTTTCGGCTTCGAGCAGGCGCGGCGGCGGAGCGGCCGGCTCGCCTCGGTGACCAAGTCCAACGCACAGCGCCATTCGATGGTGTTCTGGGACGAGGTGACCCGCGAACTCGCCGCCGAATACCCGGATGTCGCGGTCACGCCCTATCATGTGGATGCGATCTGCGCGCGCATGGTGATGGCGCCGGAGACGCTCGACGTGGTGGTGGCCTCGAACCTCTTCGGCGACATCCTCACCGATCTCGGCGCGGCGATCCAGGGCGGGCTCGGCTTCGCCGCCTCGGCCAACATCAATCCGGGGCGCGAGGCGCCCTCGATGTTCGAGCCGGTGCACGGCTCGGCGCCGGACATCGCCGATCTCGGCATCGCCAACCCGATTGCCGCGATCTGGTCGGCGGCGATGATGCTCGAACATCTCGGCGAGGCCGAGGCGGCGGCCCGCGTGATGGCGGCGGTGGGCGCGGTCACCGCCCGCGGCATCGGCACCGTACCGGGGCAGGACCGCACCGACGCCATCACCGCGGCAGTGCTGGCGGCGCTGGACTGAGGGAACGGCAACGGAACAGGCGGAGGCGGTTGCCCCGGCGGGCATCGCGGATGCCGGACCGTTCCGGCAGGCGGCGCCGGTCGGCGGCGCATGGCGCATCGGCAGAGGTGCCGGCCACGGCCACGGGCGCGGCCCTGGCCACGGGCGCGGAGATCGGCTCCGTGCCCGATCGCTCGGGCGCAGAGGAAGAGGCCGCCACCGGCGCGGCCCGGGCGGGCTTCGCGGCGTGGCGCGCGATGCCCATGCTGCGCGCGCGGCGATGCTGGTGCGCCGGCACGACCTGGCGCCGGCGCATTCGGTGGATCCCGTGCGAAACCCCTCTTGGAGGGGGCAAGCCGCTCCAGGAGGCGCGCCGCAGGATCTGCCGTGGCGCCCGCTTCGTCATATGGCTCGTCGGGGCGCGCGCCTGACTGATGGTGGCACCAGCCCCGCTCCGGCCGGCAGCCGGCAGATCCCGGCGCATAAGGAGCCGGCTGGCCTTGCGGCGGCGATCCAGCCCCCGGAGGTCGCACCGTTTCCGCCGCCGGCAGAGGCGTCCTGCGGCCCGGTTGCACCTTTCGTCGATCGGGCGACGGAAGCCGAGGCGATCCGGCTCGCGAGCACGACGCCCTGTTGCAGCGCCGCTCCTTTCTGCATCCAAAGCCATGCCCGCGCCCGGTGCTCGAGTTTGGTGAGGCCAGGCTCGGGGGAGATCGCAGGCAGAAGGCGCTCCGCATGACCGACCCTCGAGGGTCGGCCCTGGGGGCTCCGTGATCGGGGGTGTCGGCCGGCGCCTCAGCCGATCCGATCGAGCATCCGGTAATAGGCGCCGACCACGGGGAGGAACCACGGCGTGCCGAGATGCCCCGGCACCGCCTTCCAGGGCAGATGCGCCCAGGGGTTCTCGACCGCGGCGCCGACGATCATCCCGGCCATGATCTCCCCCATATGGGTCGCGATCTGCGCGCCATGACCGGAATAGCCCATGGCATAGTGCAGGCCCTCATGGCTGCCGGCGCGGGGGTAGCGGTCCTGCGTCATGTCGACGAGCCCGCCCCAGCAATGGTCGATCTCGATGCCGGCCAGCGCCGGGAAGATCTGCGCCAGCGCCGCCTGCAGGATCGCGCCGCTCTTCGCGTCGGAGCGCTGGTCGGAGCTGGCCGAGAACCGCGCCCGCCCGCCGAAGATCAGCCGGTTGTCCGGCGAGAGGCGGAAATAGTTGCCAACGTTGAGCGAGGTCACGCAGGTGCGGTTGCCCGGCATCGTGGCGGCGATCTCGTCCGGCGAGAGCGGGCGGGTGGCGAGCAGGAAGCTTCCCACCGGCACGATGCGGCGGCGGAACCAGCGAAACACCGGCGTGGTGTAGGCGCCGGTCGCCAGCAGCACCTCGCGCGCCGCGAGCCGGCCCTTCGGCGTGGTCAGCGCCCAGCCCGCGCCTTCGCGGCGGAGGCCGATGACCGGAGCGCCCTCGTGGATTGCGGCGCCGTGGCGCGCCGCCGCCTCCGCCAGCCCGGCGGCGAACCTGCCCATGTGCATCATCGCGCTGCGGTGCTGCAGCATGGCGCCGTGGAAGGCGCCGGAGACGATCTCGCGGCCGAGCTCGGCGCGGGTCAGCATCTCGGTCTCCGGGTCCACCTCCGCATGCACCGCCTCGAAGTTCCGCGCGATGCTCTCGTAGTGGGCCGGCTTGGAGGCCAGCTTGAGCTTGCCGGCGCGGCGGAAGTCGCAGGCGATGCCCTCCTCGGCGATCAGCCGCTCGATGGTGGCGATGCCGGTGTCGAAGGCGCGGTACATCGCCTGCGCCCGCTCCGGCCCGAAGCTGTCGCGGGCATGGAGATAGCTGTGCGCCAGCCCGTTGTTGAGATGCCCGCCGTTCCGGCCCGATGCGCCGAAGCCGACATGCGCCGCCTCCAGCACGACCACCCGGCGCCCCGCCTTCGCCAGCGCCCGGGCGGCGCCGAGCCCGGTGAAGCCGGCGCCGATCACCGCGACATCCGCAGTGCCCTCGACCGGACCCACGGCCCCCCCGGCAAAGCGGGGGGCGCTGTCGTGCCAGTAGGAGGTGAACTTCATCGCGCCCTCAGAGGCCGAACACCGCGGGCAGGCCGCGAATGTCGGCGATCTCGGTATAGCCGTAATAGGGATTGGCCGGCTCGTGCCCGCGGTTGACCCAGACCTTCGAGCGGATGCCGAGGTCGTGGGCCGTCATCAGGTCGTAGCGGAACGAGGAGGAGACATGGGTGATCTCCTCCGGCCCGACGCCGAGCCTGTCCATCATGTATTCGAAACCGTTCATCGCCGGCTTGTAGGTGCCTGTCTCCTCGGCGGTGAAGACGGCATGGACCGGCGCGCCGAGCTTCTCGACATTGTGCATGATCTGGTCGTTCATCGCGTTGGAGAGGATCACCAGCGGGATCTCGGCCGCGACTTTCGCCAGCCCCTCGGGCACATCCGGGTGCGGCCCCCAGGTCGGCACCTCCTCGTAGATCTGCCGGGCGCCCTCGGGCAGGAACGCGACGCCACTGCGTTTGCAGGCCCGCTCGAGCGCGTTGCTGATCACGTCGAAATAGGGTTTCCAGGCGCCGAGGATCTCGTCGCGGCGATAGGCGGAGAAATCGCGGATCAGCGTCTCCAGCGTCGCCTCGTCGATGCGCCCCTCATAGACCCGGCGCGTGGCGCCCTGCATGTCGAAATTGGTCAGCGTGCCATAGCAGTCGAAGGTCACGAACTTGG
Source organism: Paralimibaculum aggregatum (assembly GCF_030270585.1). GTDB lineage: Bacteria > Pseudomonadota > Alphaproteobacteria > Rhodobacterales > Rhodobacteraceae > Thermohalobaculum > Thermohalobaculum aggregatum. The sequence goes on along the minus strand of NZ_BSYI01000015.1, from coordinate 75,886 downwards.
GGCGGAATGCGGTCATGGCTGTCCTCGCATGTCTGGTGGCGTGGTTTCCCCGAGCCTAGGCCAGGGCCGCCGCGGCGCCCCGCTGCTTTGATCGCCGGGAAAGCACAAAACGCCGTTCTGCGCCGGGCGTGCAGCACAGTCTTCCGAGCCGGGCGGGCGGCGGATTGGGCGGGCGCCGGGCACTCGTGCCGGCGCGTGCCGGCCATGGCAGTTCCTGCGGCGCGGCGCGTGCTCAACGGCGGAAGATGTCGCCGGGCGCCGGCATTCCCGAAGCATCGGCCCGCGCGCCCGCCCTAGCCTTTTCGCATGGATCCCGAAACGCCGATCGAGAGCATGAACACCCTGACCCTTGCGGACTTCCGCCCGGAGCATCTTCCCGGCGCGCTGCGCCTCGTCGCCGAGGCCAGATGGCCCCACCGCGCCGAGGATCTCGCCTTCTTCCTCCGCCTCAGCCGGGGGATCGTGGCGCTGGACGGCGGCCAGGTGGTCGGCACGACGCTGCTCACCCGCTTCGGTCCGGTGGCGGTGATGAGCATGATCGTGGTGGATGCGCGCCTGCGCGGGCGCGGCATCGGGCGGCGCATGATGGAGCAGGTCATGGCCGGCGCGGCGGTGGCGGAGCTTCGCCTCGTCGCCACCGAGGAGGGTCGCCCGCTCTACGAGAAGCTGGGCTTCGCGGTGACCGGCGAGATCGTGCAGCATCAGGGGATCGCGGCGCCCCAGGCCGCGGATCTGCCCTCGGGCGATGTCTCCTGGGTCGATGGCGCCGAACGCGAGGCGCTGCTCCCGGCGATCGCCGCCCTCGATGCCGAGGCCGCGCAGGCCGACCGCGCCTCCCTCGTAAGCGCGCTGGCAGGGGCCGGGCGCATCGCGGTGCTGCGCCGCCGCGGCGCGCCGGCCGGCTATCTCGCGCTTCGCGCCTTCGGCCGCGGCGACGTGGCCGGCCCGGTGGTCGCGCCCGACCGGCCCGGGGCCGAGGCGCTGCTCTCCGCGGCGCTGGCGGCGTGCGAGGGGCGCTTCCTGCGCATCGACACCCCCGCCGAGACCGGTCTTGGCGACTGGCTCGCCGCCCGCGGCCTCGCCCATGCCGGCGGCGGCCTCGCCATGCGCCGCGGCGCGCCCGCGCTGCCGGCGCCGCAGACCCATCATCTCTTCGCCCTGGCCGCCCAGGCCCTCGGCTGACAGTTTCGGAGACCGCCCCCATGCTGAGCAACTCGCTCGTCGAACTCGACCGCGCCCATCTCGTCCATCCCGTGGCCTCCTGGCGCGGCCACGAGGCGGCCGGCGTCCGCGTCATCGCCTCCGGCGACGGCGCGACCGTGACCGACACCAGCGGCCATCGGCTGATCGACGGGTTCGCCGGGCTCTGGTGCGTCAATGCCGGCTATGGCCAGGAGAGCATCGTCGAGGCCGCCACCCGCCAGCTCCGCACGCTGCCCTATGCCACCGGCTATTTCGGCCTCGGCTCCGAGCCCGCGATCCGGCTCGCGGCGCGGCTCGCAGAGGCCGCACCGGGAGATCTGGACCACGTGTTCTTCACCCTCGGCGGCTCGGACGCGGTGGACAGCACGGTGCGCTTCGTGCGCCACTACTGGCACAGCCGTGGCAAGCCGGAGCGCGACCAGTTCATCACCCTCGAGATGGGCTATCACGGCTCGAGCACGGTGGGCGCCGGGCTGACCGCGCTGCCGGCCTTCCACACCGGCTTCGGCGTGCCGCATGACTGGCAGCACCGGATCCCCTCGCACCATGCCTATCGCAACCCGGCCGGGCAGGACCCGGCGGCGATCACCGCGGCCTCGGTCGCCGCGCTGCGCGCCAAGGTGAAGGCGCTCGGCGGGCCGGAGCGGGTCGCGGCCTTCTATGTCGAGCCGATCCAGGGCTCCGGCGGGGTTCTGGTGCCGCCGCCGGGGTGGATGGCGGCGATGCGGGCGGTCTGCGCCGAGATGGAGATCCTCTTCATCGCCGACGAGGTGATTACCGGCTTCGGGCGCACCGGCCCGCTCTTCGCCTGCGCCGAGGAGGGCGTGGTGCCTGACATGATGACCACCGCCAAGGGGTTGACCTCGGGCTATGCGCCGATGGGGGCGGTGTTCCTCTCCGAGCATGTCTATGCGACCATCGCCGACGGCGCCGGGCAGGGCGTGGTGGGCCACGGGCTCACCTATTCCGGCCATCCGGTGAGCGCGGCCATCGGGCTCGCGGTGCTGGATCTCTACGAGGGCGGGCTGCTGGAGAACGGTCGGCGCGCGGGCGCCCGGCTGATGGCGGGGCTTCAGGCACTGGCGGACCATCCGCTGGTGGGCGATGTCCGTGGCCGCGGGATGCTGGCGGCGCTGGAGCTCGTGACCGACAAGGCCGCGAAGACCCCGCTGCCGGCCGCGGCACAGCCCGCCACCCGGATCTTCGACCGGGCCTGGGCACAGGGGCTGGTGCTGCGCGCCTTCCCTTGGGGGGTGATCGGCTTCGCGCCGCCGCTCTGCTGCACCGAGGCGGAGATCGACGGCATCCTCGCCCGCACCCGCGCGGTGCTCGACGAGACGCTCGACGATCCGGACATCCGCGCGGCGATGGGCTGAGGGGGATGGCGCTCCTCTTCCGTTCCGACCCGGCGCGCGGCGCGGTGTTCCGCGACGCCTTTGCCGAGGCGCTGCCGGAGCTGCCCTTCCACATCGGCGCCGCGCCGGAGCCGGAGGCGGTGGAGTACATCGTCACCTGGACCGTGCCCGAGCGCCTGGCCGAGACCCATCCGCGGCTGCGCCTGATCTTCTCGGTGGGGGCGGGGGTGGACCAGTTCGACCTCGCCGCCGTGCCGGCAGGGGTTGGCGTGGTGCGGATGCTGGAGCCCGGCATCCCCGAGCAGATGCGCGAATACGTGACCATGGCGGTGCTCGCGCTGCACCGCGACCTGCCGGGCTATCTCGTGCAGCAGCGCGCCGGGCTCTGGCAGTCCGGGCGCAACCGGCCGGCGGCGGAGCGGCGCATCGGCGTGATGGGGCTCGGCCAGCTCGGCGCCGCGGTGCTGGGCGCGCTGGCGCCCTTCGGTTTCCCGCTGGCCGGCTGGAGCCGCAGCCCGCGGCAGATCCCCGGGGTCGACTGCTACACCGACCTGCCGGCGTTCCTCGCCCGCACCGACATCCTCGTCTGCCTGCTGCCGCTCACCGCCGAGACCGAGGGGCTGATGGATGCCGGGTTCTTCGCGATGCTGCCGGCGGGCGCGTCGCTGGTCCATGCCGGCCGAGGGCGGCAGCTCGATCATGGCGCGCTGCTCGCGGCGCTGGACGGCGGCCGGCTTTCCGGCGCGGTGCTCGACGTGACCGAACCCGAGCCGCTGCCGGCCGGCCATCCCTTCCGCTCGCATCCGCAGATTCTGCTGACCCCGCACATCGCCTGCCAGACTCGCGCCGCCGACGGCGCACGCCATGTGGTCGCCGGCGTCATGGCAGACCGGGCCGGCGCGCCGGTGCCCGGCCTGATCGACCGCGCGCGCGGCTATTGAGACGATTCCGGCGCGATGGGTCGATTCAGCAGATTATACCGCGATGCCGCCCGGTTCGGCGCGTTTGCATTGCGGTATTGGCCCAGTCTGTCGGGAACGACATCGAAAGGGCGGAGCGGATCGGAGACCGAAGCCAGGAGGAGCGCACCGGCAGTGGCAGCGTTTTCTGCCGTGAACGGATGGCCGGCCCGCATCGCGGGCCTCGCAGGGGGACGAGAGAGATGACAGGCAGCTTCGCCGCCTTCCGCTACATGAGCTTCGACGTGGTCGGCACGCTGATCGATTTCGAGCGGGGCCTGCTCGACGCGCTCCGCGCGATCGCTTCCGGACACGGGGCGGCGCTCGACGAGGCCCGCGCGCTCGACCTCTACCGCGCCGCGCGCGGCGCGCCGGATGTCGGCCGCTTCCCCGACGATCTCGTGCGCTGCTATCTGCGCATCGCCCCGGCGCTCGGCCTGCCCGCCGAGGCCGCCCCGGCCGAGCGGCTGCGCGCCTCGGTGGCGGACTGGCGCCCCTTCCCGGACAGCGTCGCGGCACTGGCCGAGCTGGGCGAGCGCTTCCGCCTCGTCGCCATGACCAATGCGCAGCGCTGGGCCTTCGAGCATTTCGACAACGCGCTCGGCCGCCCCTTCCATGCCAGCTTCACCCCCGACGAGACCGGCACCGAGAAGCCGGACCCGGCCTTCTTCCGCCAGGTTCTGGCGCATGTCGCGGCCGAGGGCGGCAGGCCGGACGCGCTGCTGCACGTGGCACAGAGCCAGTATCACGACATCGGCGTCTCGCGCGCCCTCGGCCTGAGCAACTGCTGGATCCAGCGGCGCAGCGGCAAGCCCGGCTATGGCGGCACCATCGCGCCCGAGGCCGACACGGTGCCCGATTTCCACTTCACCTCGATGGCCGGCCTCGCCGGTGCCGTCGCGGCAGAGAAGCCCGAAGAAGCCCAACCCGTGTGAGCCCGCGGCCCCGGAAAGAACCGACAAGGAGGACTGCAACCATGACCGACGAGAAGATCACCAACTGGACCCGCGCCGACGACCGGATGGTCGAGCACGCGCTGAAACGTGGCGCCTCGCGGCGCGACCTCTTGCGGATGTTCATGGCGAGCGGCATCGGCTTCGCCGCCGGGGGCACCATTCTCGGCCGCGCCGGCGCGGCGCTGGCGGCGACCCCGGTGAAGGGCGGGCACCTGAAGGCGGCCGGCTGGTCCTCGAGCACGGCCGACACGCTCGACCCGGCGAAGGCCTCGCTCTCGACCGACTATGTGCGCTGCTGCGCGGCCTACAACCGGCTGACCTTCCTGAACGAGGCCGGCGAGGTCGAGATGGAGCTCGCCGAGAGCATCGAGAGCGCCGATGCCCAGACCTGGATCGTGAAGCTGCGGTCCGGCGTGACCTTCCACGACGGCAAGCCCTTCACCGCGGACGACGTCGTCTTCTCGCTGGCGCGCCACCTCGACGACGCCACCGGCTCCAAGGTGAACTCGATCGCGGCGCAGATGACCGGCATCAAGGCGGTGGACCCGCTGACCGTCGAGATCACGCTGCAGGCGCCGAATGCCGACCTGCCGACGATCCTGTCGCTGCACCATTTCATGATTGTCGCCGAGGGCACGACGGATTTCAGCACCGGCAACGGCACCGGCGCCTTCAGGGTGGAGACCTTCGAGCCCGGCGTGCGCTCGATCATGATGCGCAACGACAACTACTTCAAGGACGGCCCCAACCTCGACAGCTTCGAGTATTTCGCGATTCCGGACAACTCGGCCCGGGTCAACGCGCTGCTCTCGGGCGACATCCACCTCGCCGCCGCGGTCAAGCCGCAGTCGATGCGCCTGCTCGAGTCGCAGGACCACGTGGTGACCTCGATCACCACCTCGGGCAACTACACCAACCTCAACATGCGCCTCGACCTCTCGCCGGGCGACAATGCCGATTTCGTCGAGGGCATGAAATACCTGCTCGACCGCGACCTGATCAGGAAATCGGCGGTGCGGGGCCTGGCCGAGATCGCCAACGACCAGCCGATCTCGCCGATGAATGCCTATCACAATGCCGAGCTGAAGCCGCGCGCCTATGATCCGGAGCGGGCCAAGGCGCTGTTCGAGAAGGCCGGGGTCTATGGCCAGGCGATCCCGATCGTCGCCTCCGATGCCGCCGGCTACTCGGTGGAGATGGCCACCCTGGTGCAGCAGGCCGGCGCCGAGATCGGCATGCCGTTCGATGTCCAGCGCGTGCCCTCCGACGGCTACTGGTCGAAGTACTGGCTGAAGGCGCCGATCCATTTCGGCAACATCAACCCGCGGCCGACGCCCGACATCCTGTTCTCGCTGCTCTACGCCTCGGACGCGCCGTGGAACGAGAGCCAGTTCAAGAGCGAGAAGTTCGACGCCATGCTGGTCGAGGCCCGCGGCGAGCTCGATTTCGCCAGGCGCAAGGAGATCTACGGCGAGATGCAGGTCATGGTGTCCAACGAGGCGGGCACGGCGATCCCGGTCTATCTCTCGAGCGTGGATGCGCTGTCGACCGGCCTCAAGGGCCTGCGGCCGAACCCGCTCGGCGGGCAGATGGGCTATTCCTTCGCGGAGTATGTCTGGCTCGACGCCTGATCACCACCACGGGATGCCGGGGCCCGCGCTCCGGCATCCGCCTCCGGCCAGGGGAGCCTTCATGAACCCACAGATCGCCATGCTCGTGATCGGACGGCTCGGCGTCGCGCTGGTGACGCTGCTGATCGTCTCGGCCGTGGTCTTCGCGGCCACCGAGATGCTGCCGGGCGACATCGTGGAGATCCTGCTCGGCCAGGCGGCAACGCCCGAGGCGGTGGCGGGCCTGCGCGAGGCGATGCATCTCGACGAGCCCTCGGTGCTGCGCTACTGGCGCTGGATCATCGGGCTCCTGAGCGGCGATCTCGGCACCTCCTACGCCAACGACCTGCCGATCGCCGAGATGATCGGCGACCGGCTGACCAACACGCTGCGGCTCGCGGCGGTGACCGGGGGCGTGGCGGTGCCGCTGGCGCTGACCCTCGGGATCACCACGGCAATGTTCCGCGGCTCGACCTATGACCGGGTGGTGACGACCTGCGTGGTCTCGGTGATCTCGGTGCCGGAGTTCATGATCGCGACGCTGGCGGTGCTGGTCTTCGCGGTCTGGCTCAACTGGCTGCCGGCGCTCTCCTTCTCCAGCGGCACGCCGGGCTGGGGCGAGATGCTGCGGATCTTCGCCATGCCGGTGATCACGCTCTGCTGCGTCATCACCGCCCAGATGATCCGGATGACCCGGGCCGCGGTGATCGAGACGCTGCGCATGCCCTATATCGAGATGGCGCTGCTCAAGGGCGCCTCGCGCTGGCGGATCGTCATGCGCCACGCGCTGCCGAACGCCATCGGCCCGATCGTCAACGCCGTCGCGCTCTCGCTCTCCTATCTCCTCGGCGGGGTGATCATCGTCGAGACCATCTTCAACTATCCCGGCGTCGCCAAGCTGATGGTGGATGCGGTGGCGACGCGCGACCTGCCGCTGATCCAGTCCTGCGCCATGGTCTTCTGCATCGGCTATCTGGTCCTGATCACCCTGGCGGACATCCTGGCGATCGTCTCCAACCCGAGGCTGCGCAAGTGATGGCCATGAGCTTCTCCTCCCTCCGGCTTCTCGGCTACCGCATCAATGTCGTGGCCATCCTGGCATCGCTGTTCATCCTGTTCTGGGCGGCGATGGCGCTGTTCGGCACCTCGTTCGCTCCGCATTCACCCGGCAAGGTGGTGGATTTCGACTACTACGGCCCGATCTCGGCGGAGTTCCCGCTCGGCACCGACTATCTCGGGCGCGACATCCTCTCGCGCATCCTGATGGGGGCGAGCTACACGGTGGGCATCTCGCTGGCGGCGGTCTGCCTGGCCTGTGCCAGCGGCGTGGCGCTCGGCATGGCGGCGGCCGTCACGGGTGGGTGGATCGACGTCGTGCTCAGCCGGTTCCTCGATGCGCTGAGCTCGATCCCCTCCAAGCTCTTTGGCCTGGTGATGGTGGCGGCGATCGGCTCGTCGACGCCGGTGCTGATCCTCGTGCTCGCCGTGATCTACACGCCGGGTTCCTACCGCTTCGCCCGGGCGCTCGCGGTCAACATCAACACGATGGATTTCGTCGCCGTGGCGCGGGCGCGGGGCGAGGGCACCTTCTATCTGATCACCCAGGAGATCCTGCCCAACATCGCCGGCCCGGTGCTGGCCGACATGGGGCTGCGGTTCGTCTTCATCGTGCTGCTGCTCTCGGGGCTCTCCTTCCTCGGGCTCGGCGTGCAGCCGCCCTATGCAGACTGGGGCTCGCTGGTGAAGGAGAACATCGGCGCACTGGCCTTCGGCGCCCCGGCGGTGATCGCGCCCTGCATCGCCATCGCCAGCCTCACCATCAGCGTGAACCTCCTGATCGACAACCTGCCCACCAAGATCCGGGACCGGAGCGCATGATGGCCAACCTCGTCGAGATCCGGGACCTCAAGGTCAGGGCGCAGAGCGATTCCGGCCGGCTGATCGAGATCATCCGCGGCGTCAGCTTTGAGGCCGCCGAGGGCGAGGTGGTGGCGCTGATCGGCGAGAGCGGCTCGGGCAAGAGCACCATCGCGCTGACCCTGATGGGCCACACGCGGGCCGGCTGCGAGATCATCGGCGGGCAGGTGCGGCTCGCCGGGCGCGATCTGGTGGCCATGTCCGAGGCCGAACGGCGCCGGCTCCGCGGCACCGATGTCGCCTATGTGCCGCAGAGCGCGGCGGCCGCCTTCAACCCGGCGCAACGCCTGATCGACCAGGTGGTCGAGGTCTCGCGGATCCACGGGCTGATGCCGCGGCAGGCGGCGCGGGCGCGGGCGGTGGAGCTGTTTCGTGCGCTCGCCCTGCCGGAGCCCGAGACGATCGGCGAGCGCTATCCCCACCAGGTCTCCGGCGGGCAGCTCCAGCGCCTTGCCGCGGCCATGGCACTGATCGGCGCGCCCAGGCTGATGATCTTCGACGAGCCGACAACCGCGCTCGACGTCACGACCCAGATCGAGGTGCTGCGCGCCTTCAAGCAGGTGATGAAGCAGGGCGGCATGGCCGGTCTCTACGTCTCGCACGACCTTGCCGTGGTGGCGCAGGTGGCCGACCGGATCGTCGTGCTGAAGGACGGCGCGGTGCAGGAGACCGGCACGACGGACGACATCATCAACCGTCCGCAGCACCCCTACACGAAGGAGCTGATCGCGGCCTTCCGCCCGGTCTCCCATGCCACCGTGGCTTCGCCGGCCGCAGCGGCGGAGGCGCCGATCCTCGAGGTGCGCAACCTCGTCGCCGGCTATGGCCGGCCGGGGCCGGACGGCATGCCCCGGGTGCGCGCGCTCGACGATGTGAGCTGCCGGCTCGAGCGCGGCCGCAATCTCGGCGTGATCGGCGAGAGCGGGTCCGGCAAATCGACCCTGGCGCGGGCGATCGCGGGGCTTCTGCCGCCGGTGTCGGGCGAGGTGCTGCTGGGCGGGCAGGCGCTCGCGCCGGATGTCGCCCGGCGCGCCAAGGAGGATCTGCGGCGGATGCAGATCTGCTTCCAGCTCGCCGATACCGCTCTCAACCCGCTGCGTTCGGTCTCCGACATCATCGGCCGTCCGCTCACCTTCTTCCACGGCCAGCGCGGCCGCGCGCGCGAGGCGCGGGTGGAGGAACTGCTCGAGATGGTGCGCCTGCCGCGGGCGATGAAGCACCGCCTGCCGCTCGAGCTTTCCGGCGGGCAGAAGCAGCGCGTCAACCTCGCCCGGGCGCTCGCGGCGAACCCCGAGATCGTGCTCTGCGACGAGATCACCTCGGCGCTCGACACGGTTGTGGCGGCGGCGATCCTCGAGCTGCTCGACGAGCTGCAGCGCGAGCTCGATCTTTCCTACGTGTTCATCAGCCACGACCTCTCCACCGTCCAGGCGATCTGCGACGAGGTGATGGTGATGTATGGCGGCAGGACGGTGGAGACCCTGCAGGCGAGCGCCCTGCCGGAAGGCGCCACGCAGGACTATTCGCGGCTGCTCTTCGCCTCGGTGCCGCAGCTCGACACCGGCTGGCTCGACGGGCTGCCCGAGCGCCTGCCCGGAACCTGAGCGGCGCCGAAGCGGCTCAGATCGGGAACAGCGTCTTCAGCGGCAGGTGGGATTTCACGAATGGGGTCTTGATCACCACGAAGCTGAAATACTTGTCGATGCCGATCTCCATGTCGATCAGCCGCTCCATCACGGCCTGGTAGTCGGAGATCCCGGCGGTGACGAATTTCAGCATGTAGTCGTAGCCGCCCGAGACGAGGTGGCACTCGATCGCCTCGTCGACCTTCTCGATGGCCTGCTGGAAACGCGCGAAATCGCTCTGCCCGTGGTTCTTCAGCGTGACCTCGGTGAAGATGGTCAGCGAGGGGCCGAGCTTGGCCAGGTTGATCTGCGCCGAATAGCCGGTGATGTAGCCGGCCTGCTGCAGCTTCTTGACCCGCATCAGGCAGGGGCTCGGCGAGAGATGCACCAGCTCCGACAGCTCGACATTGGTGATGCGGCCGTTCTTCTGCAGCTCGTGAAGAATGCGGATGTCGATTCGATCCAGCTTCATGCCCATCACCCCCGGAGACCCGGCCGCCGAGCATAGAAGATTATGCCGGAAGCTCAATCCCCGTGCGCAGATGCCTTCACCGGATCCTGCCAAAGCGCCATGAGATGAATGGCATCGGCGGAGCGCGGTATGCGGCAGAATATTCCGTATCCGGCCGATCAGCGGCAGACCATCGCTTGCCGGCTGGCCTAGGCTCGCGGCGAAAGGAACGCCCATGCCCGCACCGCTCATGCATGTCGCCACCGTCGATACCCTGCCCGCCGATGCCGATGCCGTGGTGATCGGCGGCGGCATCGTCGGGGTCTCGGCCGCCTATTTCCTCGCCCGCAGGGGCCTGCGTGTCGCGCTGGTCGAGAAGGGGCGCATCGGCGCCGAGCAGTCGAGCCGCAACTGGGGCTGGTGCCGGCAGCAGAACCGCGATGCGCGCGAGCTGCCGATGGCGACGCACAGCCTTGCGCTCTGGGACCGGTTCGCGGCGGAGATCGGCGCCGATCCGGGCTTCCGCCGCTGCGGGCTGCTGTATCTCTCCGACGACGAGGCGGAGCTGGCCGGCTGGGCGCGCTGGCGCGATTTCGCCCGGAGCCGGGGGGTGGAGACGCGGATGCTCTCGGCCGCCGAGGCGGCCGAGCGCGGCGCCGCCACGGGCCGGGCCTGGAAGGGCGGCGTGTTCTCCCCGAGCGACGGCATCGCCGACCCGTCCCGCGCGGCGCCGGTGATCGCGCAGGGCGTGGAGCGCCTCGGCGGCAGCGTGCATCAGGGCTGCGCGGCGCGGGGGCTCGAGATCGAGGCGGGCCGCGTCGCCGGCGTGGTGACCGAGGCCGGCGTCATCCGCACGCGCCGGGTGGTGATGGCCGGCGGGGCCTGGGCCTCGTCGTTCTGCCGCCAGCTCGGCATCCGCTTTCCGCAGGCCACGGCGCGGGCCTCGATCCTCGCGGTGACCCCGGCGGAGGGGGTGCCGGATGCGCTGCACACCGCCGCCGTCTCGGTGACCCGGCGCGGCAACGATGGGCACACGCTGGCGATATCCGGCAAGGCGCGGATCGACCCGACGCTGCAGCAGCTCCGCTTTGCCGGGCATTTCCTCCCGATGTTCGCCAGGCGCTGGCGCCATCTGGCGCCGGGCGGGCTCGAAGGGCTGCGCGCCGGGCATGAGGGACTGGCGCGCTGGCGGCTCGATGCGCCGACGCCGATGGAGCGCACCCGCATCCTCGACCCGCGGCCCGACCGCGGGCAGATCGACCTCACCCTCGCCCGCGCGCGCGCGCTGCTGCCGGCGCTGCGCGAGAGCCGGGTTGCGGCTGTCTGGGCCGGCTATATCGACAGCACCCCCGATGGTGTGCCAGTGATCGGCGAAACCCCGGTGCCGGGGCTCATCCTTGCCGCAGGGTTCAGCGGGCACGGCTTCGGCATCGGGCCGGGGGCGGGGGAGATGGTGGCCGATCTCCTAACCGGGCAGACACCGCAGCTCGACCATCGACCCTATGCCCTCTCGCGCTTCGACAGCTCGGTGCGGGGCAAGGTTGCCGAATTCTGAAGACCGGAGCCAAGCCGATGTCCCCCCCCGTCCAGTCCGTTCCTTCCGACCCGGTGCTGCCGGCGCGCGCCGATGTGGTGATCGTCGGCGGCGGCATCTCCGGCATAGCCGCGGCCCGCGAGCTCGCCCTGCGCGGCAGCCGGGTGGCGCTGGTCGAGAAGGGCGTGATCGCCGGCGAGCAGTCGAGCCGCAACTGGGGCTGGTGCCGCCGGCAGAACCGCGACGAAAGGGAGCTGCCGTTCGCCATGCTGGCATTGCGGCTCTGGGAGGGGCTGGCCGAGGAGGCGGGCGCCGATCTCGGCTTCCGCCGCACCGGGCTGGTCTATGCCTCCGACAAGGAGGCCGACATCGCCGCCTGGGAGCGCTGGGTGGCGATGGCGGGCAGCTACGGCATGGACAGCCGGATGATCTCCGGCGCGGAGGCCGCGGCGCTGATGCCCGGCAATGCCCGGCGCTGGATCGGCGGGGTCCATTCGCCGACCGACGGGCGCGCCGAGCCGGCGCTCGCCGTGCCGGTGCTGGCGCAGGCGGCGCGGCGGGCCGGGGCGAGCCTGCACCAGACCTGCGCGGTGCGCGAGATCGACATCGCCGGCGGGCGCGTCGCCGGCGTGATCACCGAGGCCGGGCGCATTGCCTGCGATACGGTGCTGGTGGCCGGCGGCGCCTGGACCGGCATGCTGCTGCGCCATCACGGGATCCGGTTCCTGCAAGCCTCGATCCAGTCGACCTCCTTTGCCACCGTGCCGGGGGAGGAGGTCACCGCGGGCGGTGTCGCGATGCCCGATGTCACCCTGCGCCGGCGGCTCGATGGCGGCTACACCGTCGGGCTCGCGGGGTTCGGCACCCTGCATCTCACGCCTCGCGGGGCGCTGCAGGCGCGGCCCTTCTTCCCGACCTGGCGCAGCAGGCGGGCGAAGCTGCGCTACCGGTTCGGGGCGTCGTTCTTCACCGGGCCGGATTCGCTGCAGCGCTGGGGTGCGGACGGCCCTTCGCCCTTCGAGCGCATCCGGGTGCTCGACCCGCGGCCGGACATGGCGCTGGTGCGCCGCGGGCAGCGCGAGATCGCCGCCGCCTATCCGGCGCTGGCAGGGATCGGTGTCGCCCGGGCCTGGGGCGGCATGGTGGACTGCACACCCGACGGCATTCCGGTGATCGGGCCGGTGGAGGGCGTTTCGGGGCTGCATGTCTGCGCCGGGCACACCGGCCACGGGTTCGGCACCGGCCCCGCCACGGGGCGGCTGGCGGCAGAGCTGATCCGGGGCGACGCGCCCTCGGTCGATCCGGCGCCCTTCCGCCATGCGCGCATGGTCGACGGCAGCGATCTCGGGGGCATGGAGCTCTTCTGATACGCGGGCTCAGCCGAGCGCCTGGTTGATCAGCGCATAGGTGATCGCAGGCCCGGTCTCCGGCAGCGTGCCGTCGCGGGTCATGCGGGTGACGGTGTCGAAATGGCTGATCCCCGCGGCGAGCAGGAATGCCCGGAAGTCGCCGTCCGGCTGGCGGGTGTCGACGCGCAGGAAGCTGCCGACATGGGCCCGGACATGCGGCGCGGTGAGCGCGACTGCGGCGTTGTCGTCCTCCGCCACGATCGGTCCCACCACATGCCCGCGGCCGAAACGGCGGCAGAGCGCGAAGCCCGCCACCCGGCCCTCGCGCTCGAGCACGGTGCCGGTGGAGACCGGCAGGATGCGGTCGATCACCATGGGCCGGGCCGCGCCGAAGGCCGCCGTGTCGAGCGCGTGAACCGCGGCATGGTCGTCCGGCGTCATCTCGCGGATCGCACCCTTGGCCGGGGCCGGTGCCGCCGGACAGGCGGTGACCTTGCCGTTGTGCTGGTGCACCTGGCCCTGGGGGATGAAGCCGAGCGCGATGTAGAGCCGGTAGGCGGCGCGGGTGGCGTTGAGCACCTTCAGCCGGTCGCCGGCGATCTCCAGCACATGCTCCATCATCCAGCGCCCGGCGCCAAGCTCCTGCAGCTTGGGCGTGGTGATCACCATGCCGATATGGGCCAGCCGGTCGAGCCGCGTGGTGCAGAGCGCCGAGCCGACCACGCGGCCGATCTCGTCGCGGGCGATCACCCCGGTGCCGAGATCGATCACCACCTCCCAGTCCTCTGGCCGGTGCGGCCAGCCGACGCCGATCGACAGCTCGTGCAGCAGCGGCACCGCCTCCCGCGTGGCCGGCGCTGCGGTCAGATTATAGGTATTGAGCTGAAATGTGGGAGTCGGCGACATCCAGGCGGTCCTCATCCGGTGCATGCTTGTTTCTGCTCAAGATAGAAGCAATTGCGGAGAAGATATCACCCAAGTCGGGGTGCCTCGTGGCACATCATGCCAGTGCGGGCGTGACGGCAGCCAGCGCCGAAACGGGATCGGCAGGCATCGCGAGGATGCCTGCCGGCCGGTCGACACTGCGGCTGCGGGCGCTGGCGCCGGCGTCAGGCAGCCTCGGCGGCGAGGGCGTCCCGCGACTTCAGCCGAAGGCCCGAGACCTCGACCTGCATCCGGTGCGCGCGCTGCCGGAGCTCGTTGGCGGCCTTGATCGCCTTGTCCACCTGCCCCGGCGGCGTGCTCCCGACCTGGCCGGTCTTCGCGGCGGTCGTCAGCGCATCGGCCGTGTCCTCGATGCTGTTCTCGATCTCGTCGGCCTTGCCGGTCACCGTGTTCACATTGATGGCGAACTGCTTCGCCCCGATCGCCGCGATCAACTTCCCGGCGGTCGCGTCCATCTGCGCGACGAGCTTCTCGAGCTTCCCGAGCCGCTCCGCATCGGTCCTGAGCGCCCTCTCGTGCCGGGAGAAGGCCTGCGCAATCCGGTCCTGCGCCTTGGTGGCGCTCTTGAGATGGGCGAGATGCTGCTTGTTCGCATCCTTGCCCAGGGTGTCGAGCAGCTTCACATAGTCCTGCAGGACCGCCTTTGTCTCGTCCTGCTTCAGCCCGCATTTGCCGACCAGCTGGCTCGCCTCCTTCTTCGCGCCGAGCGCCAGGTTGCTCGCCTCGCGCCAGAGATCCGGGTCGTCGCCCGCCCGCTCGGCCCGGTCGCGTGCCGTGATGTAGTCGGAAAGCGCCGTGTCGAACGCCTTGCTCCGCAGCCGCATCGACTTGTTCTTCTTCCACCAGTTGACGTCCAGTTTCGCCTTTTCGCCCTTCTTCATGGTTCTCACCTTTCACACTTGACGCTTTGCATGTTTCCGAATGGGTACTCGTGGTCACGTCGGGCCGGGCTGCTTGGAAGTCTTCAGGGTCAGCCGAGCTTTCACTGGATAGGTAGGGGGCACTCGTGTATATTTAAATTGCTCATTTTTCCACAGAGTGCGTCGAAAAATGCACCACTCTCCAGGAGGCCGCCATGCGGGATCTGACCACCTTCCGAATGATCGAGGACATCGCCAGCGCCGGCTCCGTGCGGAAGGCGGCGGCGGATCTGCACATCACCCCCTCGGCGCTCAACCGGCGTCTGCGCCAGTTCGAGGAGGAGTTCGGCGCGGAGATCTTCGAGCGGCTGCCCCGCGGTGTCCGCCTCAACCAGGCCGGCGAGCTGCTGCTGCGCCACATCCGCCAGCAGCTGGCGGATTTCGAGCGCGTGCGCATGGATGTGGCGGATCTCTCCGGCATGCGCAGCGGCCATGTCTCGATCGCCTGCAGCCAGGCCCTGATGAACATCTTCCTGCCGGCCGAGATCGCCAGGTTCCGCAAGAGGCATCCGGGCGTCACCTTCTCGCTCAAGGTACGCGACCGCGCCGCCGCCGAGCGCGATCTGCTGGCGTTCTCCAGCGATATCGCCCTGGTCTTCGAGCCGATGTATCTCGCCGATTTCGAGATGATCGCGGCCGTGCCGCAGCGGCTCTGCGCGATCATGGCGGCAGACCATCCGCTGGCGCAGGTGGACCCGCTCCGCCTGGCCGACTGCCTGGCCTGGCCGCATGTCGTGCCGACCGGGGATTATGGCGTGCGCCATGTGCTCGAGCTGGCCGCCGGGCGGCTCTCGCTGCGCCTCGCGCCGGTGATCGAGGCGGAGAGCTTCGAGTTCATGCGCTACTACGTGCTGCAGGAGCGGGCGGTGAGCTTCCAGATCCGCCTCGGCCTCAAGACCAAGGCCGAATCGAAGACGCTGGTGCGCGAGATCGTCGAGGAGGACCTGCCGCCCGGAACCCTCTTCGTCGGCAAGCTCAGATCCCGCGAGCTGCCGGTGGCGGCCGAGAGCTTTGCCGCGCAGATCTCGGCCTCGCTGGCCCGGAGCGCCGGGCAGACAGGCGTGGCTGGCGTGAAGCAGCCGGCCTCCGGCGGCGGCTAGGCGCCGGCCGCTCCGTCCCGGATGCGCCAGGTCCGCGACAGCGTGCCGGCATGGCCGGTCTCACCGCCGCCGAATGCAGCCTGGTAGCCCATGCCATTGTCGATCGCCGCGGAGACCCTGTGGCGCGCACCGAGCCCGTCCAGTGACCCGGCTGGTCGCCACCTCGTTGCGGCCGCCGCCGGCCGCCACATCTGCTCCGGCGAAGCGGGCATCCGCCGCGAAGTGGTCCGCCAGGGAGATGCCGCCGCCGGCCTGCGCAGGGCGCGAGAGGATCGGCCCGCCGTCGATGGCCATCTCCTGCCGCAGGTCGACCGATGGCTCGATCCGGGCGTCGGTCTCGCCGCCGTCCGACACATCGAGGTCATCGGCGCCCGCCCTAGTCTCGCGATGGCTGCCGAAGGCGCCGGCGCTCATCCGGTCGAAACTCCGGTGATCTCGCCGCGGCTGACGAGGAAGGTCGGGCCCATCCCGGAGCGCAGGCTGAGCGGGACAATCTCGAAGGTGCCGGCAAGCTCGCCATAACCGCCGATCATCAGCCGGTCGCCGACACCGGTCTGGAAGGCGACCGCGGAAGCGATCATGCCCGCTGCGCGAGGTGGTTGCCTGCGGCTCTTGTGGCGGCCTTCTGACGGCGGCCTGGTCGAAGGGGCGCTCGAAGCGCTATCCCTACGATGTCTGCCTGGCGCGCTACTGCGCCGGGAAGGGCAAGTCCGTCCGCAAGGAGAAGGTCGAAGGCGAGTTCGAGGCGCTGCTGCGCCAGCTGACGCCCGTGCCGGAACTGTTCACCATCGCCAAGGCGATGCTGCGCGATCTCTGGGACGCCCGTCTCGGCCAAGCCGATCGTGGGGCGGCGCAGATCGAGAAGGAAATCGCGGCCATCGAGGCGAAGACCGGCCAGCTGGTCGAGCGTCTGATCGAGACGGACAGTCCGACACTCATCGCTGCCCATGAAGCGCAAATCGTGAAGCTCGAAGAGCAGAAGATGGCGCTCGCGGACCGTGGGGCCTCATCGGGCCAGCCGCGCATGACCTTCGAGGCGGTTTCCCGAACCGCGCTCACGTTCCTCGCAAACCCTTGGAAAATATGAGCTTCCGGGAGCTGCGGCCACCAGCGAGCCGTGCTCAGGCTGGCGTTCACGAAGCCTTTGCCATACTGCCGGAACGACAGTTATCGAACCGCCGATTTCTCGTTGCCATTCAGGCTCTTGGAGAGCCTGAAAGCTGGCAATGTGGGAATGGTGGGCGGTACTGGGCTCGAACCAGTGACCCCAGCGATGTGAACACTGTGCTCTACCAACTGAGCTAACCGCCCGTGCGGCGCCTTTTGACCCGAGCGGCGGGGCCTGTCAAGCGGGTGCGCGCCGATTGCCTCCCGGCAATCGTGCGGCTTGCGCGACGGGTTGCGATGGGCGAGCACTTTCCCGAGCAACTGGCCCAGGGAGCCCCCATGCGGATCACCGATGTCGAGACCTTCGCGGTCGCCAACCCGGAGCCCGGCCGCGGCGGGCCGGTCTTCATCTTCGTCAAGCTCTCCACCGATGCGGGAATCACCGGGATCGGCGAGGCCTATCCTGCCGGCACCGGGCCGGAGACCACCTGCCGGCTGATCGAGGAGGTCGCGGCGCGGCATCTGCTCGGCCGCCCCTTCCCGGCGATCGAGGCGGTCTGGCGCGAGGTCTATGGGCGCGGCTATGGCGGGCGCCCGGAGATCGGCCTGATGAGCGTGCTGAGCGCGCTGGAGATGGCGCTCTGGGACATCCTCGGCAAGGAGGTCGGCAAGCCGGTGCATGTGCTGCTCGGCGGCCGGGTGCACGAACGGCTGCGGAGCTACACCTATCTCTATCCGCCGGCCGGGGTGGGGGGGGATTTCTATTCCGACCCGGAGGCTTCGGCCGAGGTCGCGGCGGCAGCGGTGGCCGAGGGCTTCACCGCGGTCAAGTTCGACCCCTGCTATCCCTACACCGTCTATGACGGACGCCAGCCCTCGATGGCGGATTTCGACCGGGTGGAGCGTTTCCTCACCTGCCTCCGGGAGGCGGTGGGCGGCCGCGCCGACCTGCTGGTGGGCACGCATGGGCAGTTCACCCCCTCCGGCGCGATCCGGCTGGCCGAGCGCATGGCGCCCTTCGCGCCGCTCTGGTTCGAGGAGCCGGTGCCGCCGGAAAGCCCCGAGGAGATGGCGCGGGTCGCGCGGGCCAGCACCGTGCCGATCGCCACCGGCGAGCGGCTGGCCACCAAGCACGAGTTCGCCCGGGTGCTGGCCTGCGGCGCGGCCGCGATCCTGCAGCCCAATCTCGGGCGCTGCGGCGGGCTGCTGGAGGCCAGGAAGATCGCCGCGCTGGCCGAGGTGCATTATGCGCAGATCGCGCCGCATCTCTATTGCGGGCCCGTGGTGGCGGCGGCGAACATCCAGTTCGCGGCGAGCATTCCCAACTTCCTGATTCTCGAATCGATCTGGAAGATGGATGGCTTCTATGCCGAGCTGCTCGAGACGCCGCTGGCCTGGGAGGACGGGCATGTGCTGGTGCCCGAGGCGCCGGGGCTCGGCGTGACGCTCGACGAGGCTGTGGCGCGGGCGCATCCCTGGCCGGGCGGCTCTGGGCTCCATCTCGAGCCGCAGGAGCGCCCGGCCTGAGCCGGGCGCAAGGGCCGGCCCGTCAGGCGCAGCAGGCAGCGCCGTCGGGCTGCGGGCCGGCGGCCTCGAGGCGTGCGGCGAGCCGGGGCGACCGCGGCGGCCGCAGCGGCAGGATGCGGCCGCCCGGGATCAGCCGGCCGGCGAGGAAGTCGTCGATCTCCACCCGCGTGATGCCGAGATCGTCGAGCTGCTCGGCGGTCATGTGCTGGAGCGTCGCCCGGTCGCGGCGGTTCCGCTGCCAGCGCTGCAGGCGGTGTGCGAGAGTGGTCAGAAGGTCGGGCATCGTGTCCTCCATTCAATAATTCGCTATATATCGAAATGTAGGATTGCAGAGGGAGAATGCAAGCATGGGCGAGGACAGGACGCCGGAGGACATCACCCGCGGGCGCTGTCTCTGCGGCGCGGTGCGGTTCGAATATGCGGGACGGCCGCGCTGGGTGATCCACTGCCATTGCGAGAGCTGCCGGCGGCAGTGCTCGGCGCCCTTCACCACCTTCGTCGGGGTGAAGGACGGGCGCTGGCGCTGGACCGGGGCGGAGCCGGCGGTCTACGGCTCCTCGACGGGCGTCGAGCGGCTGTTCTGCGGGCGCTGCGGCACGCCGATGGCCTATCGCGCCGATCACTGGCCAGGCGAGATCCACCTCTATGCCGCGGCGCATGAGGACCCCGATGCGCTGACGCCGCAGGCGCATGTCTACCATGCCGAGAAGCTCGCCTGGCTGCATCTGGCGGACGACCTGCCCCGCCATGACGGGCCGGCGGCCTGAGCGGCCGGGTGCGCCGATGCGGATCGCCGCGATCACGCTGGGCACGCGGGGCGACGTGCAGCCCATCCTGGCACTCGCGAAGGGGCTGGCCGCGCGGGGGCACGAGGTGACGCTCTGGGCGCCGGAGGGGTTCGGGCCCTGGATCGGGCGCCATGGCATCGCCGCGCGGACCATTGAGGCCGACATCCGGGGGCTGATGGCCGACCCCGAGATCGCGCGGATCCTGCGCGGGCAGTGGTGGGCGCTGCGGCATGTCTGGCGGAGCCGCGTGCTGCCGATGGTGCGCGCCTCGCTCGAGGCGGTGGCCGATGCGGCGGAGGGGGCCGACCTGATCCTGCACCATCCGAAGATCGTGGGCGCCGAGGATGTCGCCGAGGCGATGGGGCTGCGCCGGGTGCTGGCATCGCCGGTGCCGCTCGCGCCGACCGGGGATTTTCCGGTGATCGTCTCGGGGCAGCGCTATGGACGCGTGCTCAACCGGCTGAGCTGGCGGCTCACCGGCCTCGCACGGCTGCCCTATATGGGCGAGATCAACCGCTGGCGGCGGGAGCGGCTCGGCCTCGGCCCGGGGCATCGCTGCCCGCGCCCGGCGCCGCTCGAGCTCTGCGCGGTCTCGCCGGCGGTGCTGCCGCGCCCGGCGGACTGGCCGGAGCGGGTGCGCCTCACCGGCTACTGGCGACTGGCGGAGGGCGAAGGCTGGGCGCCGGATCCGGGCCTCGCGCGGTTCCTCGCGGCGGGGCCGGCGCCGGTCTATGTCGGCTTCGGCTCGATGTCGGCCACCGAGGCCGGGCCGCTTACCGCCGTGGTGGTGGAGGCGGTGCGCCGCGCCGGGCTCCGCGCCGTGCTCGCAACCGGCTGGGGCGGGCTTTCGGCCGAGGCCGCGGCCGGTGCGCCGGAGGCTGTCCACGTGATCGAGGGCGCGCCGCATGATGCGCTGTTTCCGCTGATGGCGGCGGCGGTCCATCACGGCGGCGCGGGGACGACCGCCGCCGCGCTCCATGCCGGGCGGCCGATGCTGATCTGTCCGGCGGGCGTCGACCAGCCGTTCTGGGGCGCGCGCATCGCCGCGCTGGGCTGCGGGCCGGCGCCGCTGCCGCTGAAGCGCCTCGCGCCGGGGCCGCTGGCCGAGCGGCTCCGCGCCCTGACCGGCCGCCCGGCCTATGCGGAGGCCGCCGGCCGGATCGCCGAAACGCTCTCGATGGAAGACGGAATTGTTTCGGCGGCACGGGCAATCGAGGCGTTCGCCGCGACGTAATACCTCGCTTCACGAAACAATCTTCCGTTTACCCGTGGTCCCGAATATCGTCTGCGGGTTGCGCTTGGGAATATGCAGGAAAATCTCATGGAAGACGATATCGCACTCGTCCTCGATCCGGAAACCGCCCGCGTGACGGTGGATGATCCCTCCCCGACGGTCTCGGTGATCTGGGACCAGGCCGTGCAATCCGCGGTGATCGAGACCGCGGTCGGCCCGACCATCGCCTCGCGCGCCTACGCGCTCACCCATACCGCGATCTTCGACGCCTGGGCCTCCTATGATCCGGTGGCGGTCGGCGTGAGCGTCGGCGACACGCTGCAGCAGGCGGCGGTGGACAACACCGAGGCCAACAAGACCGAGGCGATGAGCTTTGCCGCCTATGCGGTGCTGCGCGAGCTGTTCCCCGAGCAGGGCGAGATCTTCGACGCGGCGATGGCCGAGCTCGGCTTTCCGGTGAATCTCGGGCTGGTGGCGCCGGACAGCCCGGCCTCGCTGGGGCTGCTGGTCGCCGAGACCCTGATGGCCGAGCGCCGCGGCGACGGCTCCAACCAGGAGAACGGCTATGCCGACACCTCCGGCTATGCCCCGGTCAATCTCTCCTCCGAGGCGATCGTCGACATCACGCGCTGGACCCCGGAGAACGTGCCGATCGACCCGGAGGACGACAGCCCCGATCAGGTCTTCCTGACCGCGCACTGGGGCGGCGTGACGCCCTTCGCGCTCGACGACGCGGCGGCGATGCGGCCCGAGCCGCCGGCCGGCTTCTTCGTCGAGGGCGTGGACGCGACCCTCGACATCGAGACCGCGACGATCACCTTCAACGGGCCGGAGGCCCCGGCCCCGGTGGCGGTCAGCCCGGAACTCGTCGGCTCGGTCATCAACCCCGAATTCATCGCCCAGGCCGAACGGCTGGTCACCGCCTCCGCCGCGCTGACCGACGAGCAGAAGCTGATCGCGGAGTTCTGGGAGGATGGCGGCGGCACCTCCTTCCCGCCGGGCACCTGGATGACCTTCGGCGAGTTCGTCTCGGCCAGCCATGACAACACGCTCGACGAGGACGCGGTGCTGTTCCTCGCCCTCGGCAACGCGGTGTTCGATGCCGGCATCGCCACCTGGGAATCGAAGGTGTTCTACGACTACACCCGGCCGGTGCGCGCGATCCGCGAGCTCGGGGCGCTCGGGCTGATCGGCGAGGCGGGCACCGACGAGCTCACCGGTGAGGACGGCTTCGTGATCGAGGCCTGGGCCGGTGTGGACGAGGGCACCCGCACGATCCTGGCCGAGAACTTCATTCCCTATCAGAAGCCCGGCGCCGATCCCTCGCCGCCCTTTGCCGAGTACACCTCCGGGCACAGCGCCTTCTCCGCGGCCGCGGCGCAGGTGCTCAAGAGCTTCGCCGGCTCCGACGATTTCGGCGGCTCGGTCACCTTCGAGGCCGGCGGCTCGCTCTTCGAGCCCGGCACCACGCCGGCAGAGGCGGTGACGCTGGCCTGGGACACCTTCACGGCGGCCGCCGACGAGGCCGGGATCAGCCGGATCTATGGCGGCATCCATTTCGACGACGGCGATCTCAACGGCCGCGACCTGGGCCGCGAGGTCGGCCGCGAGGTCTGGTCGGAGGCGCTGCTCTTCGTCACCGGCGGCGGCGGCGAGGTGGCCGATGCGCCGGAGGCGCCGGACGATCTGCTGGCGCTCGGGCGGCTGTTCGATCTCTCGCTGGCACGGGTGCTCGATCTCGGCGGCTACAATTTCTGGGTGGACGTGTTCGACAGCGGCGCCAGCCTCGATTTCATCAGCGAGGCCTTCGTGCTGTCGAAGGAGTTCGCGCTGCAGTTCGGCGCGCCGGGCGAACTTTCCGATGCGGACTTCCTCGACCGGGTCTTCGAGAACGTCGATCTCGACACCGGCGGCGATCTCTATGCCGATGCGCTGGCCGAGCTCGAGGGCGGCGCGAGCCGCGGCTCGGTGCTGGCGGATCTCGCCGAGGAGACCGCGGTGGCCGAGGAGACGCTCTATCTCAACAACCTGACGGAAGTGGAGGAGGGCGTCTGGGCCTTTGCCTGAGGCGCGACCGGCGCGATCCGCAAAGCCTGCACCACCGCCCGCGTGGCGGTGGTGACCCCGGCAGGACTCGAACCTGCAACCTATCCCTTAGGAGGGGATTGCTCTATCCAGTTGAGCCACGGGGCCTCCGCGGCCCATGTGGCACAAGCCGGCGCGATCATCAAGCGAGGAGGCGCGCCGCGCCCGCTGCGGGCGCGCCGCCATCGCCTCAGAACGCCTGCGCCAGTTCCCCGACGGCGGTGCCATGCACCGTCTCCAGCCGGTTGCGCATCTTCTTCAGCGCCTGCGCCTCGAGCTGGCGCACCCGCTCCTTGGAGAGCTTGAGCTTGCTGCCGAGGCTTTCCAGCGTCTCCGGCGTCTCGGAGAGCTTCCGCGCGGCGATGATCATCCGCTCGCGCTCGGTCAGCGCATCGAAGGCATCGCGCAGCCATCCCCGCGCGGTGCCGAGATCGCGCGAGCGGGCGACCTCCTCCTCGGGCTGCGCGCCGTCATCCTCCAGCGTCTCGACCCATTCGCGCCCCTCCTCGCCGGACTGCTGCGCGTTGAGCGAGAAGTCCGAGCCCGAGAGCCGCGCCTCCATCAGCTCGACATCGCGCAGCGGCACGCCCAGCTCGGCGGCGATCTCGCGGCGGATCTCCTCGGAGGTCGGCATGTCGCCCTCGGCCGAAAGCTCCGCCTCCAGCTTCGCCCGCACCCGGCGCATGTTGAAGAACAGCGATTTCTGCGACGAGGTCGACCCGGTGCGCACCATCGACCAGTTGCGCATCACGTAGTCCTGTATCGAGGCCTTGATCCACCAGACCGCATAGGTGGAGAAGCGCACGCCGCGGTCCGGGTCGAACTTCGAGGCCGCCTTCATCAGCCCGACGCCGGCCTCCTGGGTGAGATCCGTCATCGGCGCGCCATAGCGGCGATATTTCGCGGCCATCGAGATCGCGAGACGCATATAGGCGTTGACCAGCCGGTGCAGCGATTGCTCGCAGCCGTCATCGCGCCATGCCCGGGCGAGCGTCAGCTCGGTATCCGCATCGAGCAGTTCCGCCGCCATCGCAATCCGCGCCACCGAGTGATCGCCGCTTTGCAAAGTCGTTGCCATCTGGCCCATCCCTTCTCTCTGCCGTTCGTCCGTCATGGATGAACTTTCTACGGAGCGGGCGGTCAAACGGATCACCGGCGGATCACTGTGGAACCTCCGGGTAGATCACATGGGTGAGAGCGAGGCCCTGCGGCGGGGCCACCGGGCCGCAGGCGGCGCGGTCGCGTGCCGCGAGGGCGTCCCGGATTCTCTCGGGAAGCCAACGCCTTGACCCGACACGCTCGAGGGTTCCGACGAGGCTGCGGACCTGGTTGTGCAGGAAGCTGCGCGCCGCGAAATGCAGGCGGATCTCCTGCCCGGTCGCGGTGTGGATCTCCTCGATCACGATTTTGTCAAGAGACTTCACCGGGGACTGCGCCTGGCATTGCGCGGCGCGGAAGGTGGTAAAGTCGTGCCGGCCGACCAGATGGGCGGCGCCGGCGCGCATGGCCTCCGCGTCGAGCGGCCCGTGCACGCGCCAGGCGCGGCCGCGCTCCAGCACCAGCGGCGCCCGGCGCGCGACGATGCGGTAGGTATAGCGCCGCCCGATGGCGTCGAAGCGGGCGTGGAAACCGTCGGCCACCCGCTCGGCGGCGAGCACCGCGACCGGGGCGGGCCTGAGATGCCAGTTGAGCGCCTCGGCGAGGCGGAAGGGATCCCAGTCCCGCCCGGTGTCGAGATGCGCGACCTGTCCGGTGGCATGCACCCCGGCATCGGTGCGGCCGGCGCCCTGCACGGTGTGCGGGCCCGGCTCGAGGGCGCCCATCGCGGCCTCCAGCGCGGCCTGCACGGAGGGGCCGTTCTCCTGGCGCTGCCAGCCCTGGAACGGGCCGCCGTCATATTCGAGGGTGAGCTTCATCCGCGGCATGGCCCGCCCGATGCCTCAGCGCGCGCGGTTTGGCAAGCGGCGCGCGGCCCGGAGCGCGTGCCGGCGGTTCCGGCATGGGCACGGGATGGCCGTGGTCCGGGCGTTCGGGAGCGGCGTGCCCTGGCCCGCCCCGCCGATGCGAGGGGGCCAGGCGCCGTGCCGCGCCCCGCCCGGACCGGGGGCGCCCACCCGCCCGCCCCGCCCCCGGCCCGGCCGGGGCGCGGCACGGCCTCAGCGCCCGTTGCCGCGCCAGCCCTTGAGCGCGCCGAGCACGAGATTGCGGGCCTTCGGCGCGGGCCGGGCCCGGAACGGCAGCGGCCGGCAGACCTCGATCGCCGCGGTGCCGACCCGCGCCGTGAGGGCGGCGTTGACGGTGGCCTCGCCGAAGCGGCGCGAGAGCTGGCCGAGCAGCCCGCCGCCGACCAGCGGGCCGAGCAGGTCGTCGGTGGCGGAGATCGCGCCGGTCGCCACGACATGCGCCGCCACCGCCTTCAGCAGCCGCCAGGAGCCGAGCCAGCCGGCGCGTCCGCCATAGATCTCGGCGATGCGGCGGATCATCCGGATGTTGACCAGCAGCACCAGCAGGAGATCGAGCGCCGGCATCGGCAGCAGCGCGGTGAGCGTCGCGACCCGGCCGGCGGCGCGCGAGACCGCGCCCTCGGCGGCGGTGTCGAGGCCCGGCATCAGGCGGCGCTCGGCGAAGGCGACGATGTCCGGCCCCTCGGCGATGCCGCGGCCGCGGGCCAGGGTCTCCGCCGCGCCGAGCTCGGGCCGCGCGCGGTAGAGCCCGGCCAGCCCCTCGAGCAGCCGCAACCCCGGCCCCGGCGCCTCGCTGGCCAGCGCGCTCGCGGCGAGCCGCTGCAGCCCCTCGACCCGGCCGAGCCGGGCCAGCGCCGCCGCCTCGCGCAGCAGCACCGCGAGCAGCGCGATCGCCGCCGCCGCCAGCAGCGCCGCGCCGAGCCAGCCGAGCCAGGCCGCGCGCTCGAAGAGCCGGGCGACGAACTCGGTGAGCCAGAGCGTCAGGCCGAGGGCGACGAGCCCGCCGATCCCGGTCCAGAACAGCCGGCCGATCCAGGAGGTGCGGCTGCTGCGCGCGGCGCGGCGCAGCGCGCGCTCGGCGGCGGGGGGGCCGGCGGCCGCCTCCTCCGTGTCGGGATACGGCTCGTCGGGCACCGGCGGCGCCTCGGCCGGGCCGGGGGCGGGCTCCGGGCCGGCCTCGTCGATCTCGAGGATCACCGGGCGGCGGGGGCCGGTGGGGCGGCCGTTCCGGCCGGGTCGGTCGCTGGCCATGGGCTACTCCATACGGTCGCCGATGAGGAAGTCGAGCGCCTTGTCGAGGCGGATATGCGGCGGGCCCTTGCCGGCATCGGTGCTCCAGCGGGGCGGCGCGAAGGGGATCTGGGCGAAGGCGGCGTCCGGCCAGTCGGCCGCGGCGGTGCCGGGATCGGCGGCGGCTGCGATCAGGGCGGCCGGGTCGTCCGGCAGGCTGCCGGCATGGACGGCGATCTCGCGGCCGGTATCGGCGCGGCGGCCGCGCACCATGGCGAGCGGCCGGCCGCCGGCGCTGGCCTCGTGCTCGACGGTGGCGCGGATCGCGGCCAGCGCCACGCCGCGCAGCTCGGCGCCGCGATAGGCGGCGCGCCCGGCCGCCTCGGACACCATCGCCTCCACCAGCCGGGTCAGCGCGCCATGCGCCGAATGGTGCAGATGGTCGGCCTTGGAGGCGGCGATCAGCAGCCGGTCGATCCGGCGGCCGCCGAGCAGGCGTTCGATCCAGCCGGCGCGGCCGTGGCGGAAGGCGGCGAGGGTGCCCTCGAGGCTCTCCATCAGGTCGCCGAAGGCGCGCGGCCCGTGGGCGAGCGCGCCGAGCGCGTCGATCAGCACGACCTGCCGGTCGATGCGGGCGAAATGGTCCTGGAAGAAGGGCTTCACCACGACCCGCTTGTAGGCCTCGAAGCGCCGGCGCATCTCGGCATGGAGGCTGGTCTTCCGCGGCGCCTCCGGGGCCGGCAGCGGGGCGAAGGTGAGCGCCGGCGAGCCCGCGAGATCCCCCGGCAGCAGGAAGCGCCCGGGCGCCAGCGCCGCGAGCCCCGCCCTGCGGCAGCGCGCGAGATAGTCGGAGAAGGCCGCGGCCAACGCCTCGGCCGCCGGCTCGTGATGCTCGGCGGCGGGGTCGGCGGAGGCCAGCGCCTTGAGCCAGCCGGCGGCATGGGCGCGCCGCGCCGGGCTGCGGGCGGCGGCCAGCGCGGCCTCGGCCCAGGCATCGTAGTCGATCTCCAGCAGCGGCAGGTCGACCAGCCATTCGCCGGGATAGTCGACGATGTCGACATGCAGCACCCCGCCGGCGCCGATGCCGCCGAGGATCCCGGCCGGCCGGTGGCGCAGCGAGATCCGGAGCTGGCTGACCGAGCGGGTGCTCTCGGGCCAGCGCGGCGGCACCGCGGTGAGCGCCTCGAGATGCCTCTCGTAGGCAAAGCGCGGCAGCGCCGGGTCGGGCTGGCTGCCGAGGCCGGCGGAGAGGATGCGCCCCTCGGCCTCCGGCGCGAAGCCCGCCAGCCGCCCGCGATGCAGCAGGCTGGCGGCGAGCGCGGTGATGAACACCGTCTTGCCGGCGCCCGAGAGCCCGGTGACGCCGATGCGCAGGCTCGGCTCGAACCAGGCGCCGGCGCGTTCCGTCGCGGTCTCGACCCGCTCGAGCAGGCTGTCGGCGATCTCTCCGAGGCGCATCGGGTTCAGGCGGCGAGATGGGGGGTGAGGGCGTCGAGGGTGTCGTCGAGCAGCGCCAGCTCGCGCGGCCCGGAGAAGCGGTGGTCGGAACCCTTGACGAGGGTCAGCCGGGCATCCGCGCAATCGACATGGCCGAGCAGGCGGGTGGCGACCTCCGGCAGCACGTCGGTATCGGCGGTGCCCTGCAGCAGCCGCAGCGGGAACGGCAGGGCGAGCGGCGTGCGCAGCACGAGGTTCTCGCGCCCGTCCTCGATCAGCCGGCGGGTGATGACATAGGGCTCGTCGGAATAGTCCGAGGGCAGCGCCACCTGGCCGTCGCGCGCCAGCGCCGCGCGCTGCTCGGCGTCGAAGCCGGCCCACATCGAATCCTCGGTGAAGTCCGGCGCCGCGGCGATGCCGACCAGCGCCGCCACCCGCTCGGGCATCCGCCGCGCCAGCAGCAGCGCGATCCAGCCGCCCATCGAGGAGCCGACCAGCACCTGCGGCCCGTCGGTCAGATGGGTCAGCGCGGCCTCGGCATCCTCCGCCCAGTCGCCGATGCAGCCGTCGAGGAAGTCGCCGGCGCTCTGCCCGTGGCCGGAATAGTCGAAGCGCAGGAAGGCCCGGCCGCGCGCCCGCGCCCAGTCCTCGAGCCAGAGCGCCTTGGTGCCCTCCATGTCCGAACGGAAGCCACCGAGAAAAACCACGCCGGGCAGCTTTGACCCATCGCCTTTCGCGTGCAGCCTGTGATACGCAATGCGTCGCATCGAAGCGCGTTCGAGGAATTCCGGGGCGGTCATGTCGGCGTCCTCCATCACGGGCCAGAGCGCCCGGGACCATAGCCGGTTGATCGCGGCGCAGGAAGGGCACAACCCGCTCGGAATCCTCCAGGTGGTGCCCCGGCTCGATACCGGCGGCGTCGAACGGGGGACGCTGGAAATCGTCGAGGCCATCGTGGCCGCCGGCGGGCGCGCGGTGGTGGCCACCACCGGCGGGCAGATGGTGCCGCGGATGCTGCGCGCCGGGGCCGAGATCTTCGAGATGAACCTCGCCACCAAGAACCCGTTCAACATCTGGCAGAATGCCGGGCTGCTGGCGCGGCTGATCCGCGAGGAGCGGATCGACCTCGTGCATGCCCGCTCGCGCGCGCCGGCCTGGTCGGCCTATCTCGCATCGCGGCGCTGCAACGTGCCCTTCGTGACGACCTATCACGGGACCTACAACGAGGACCTGCCCTTCAAGCGGTTCTACAACGCGGTGATGGCCAAGGGCCGCCCGGTGATCGCGGTCTCGGAGTTCATCGGCCAGCTTGTGGCCGAGCGCCACCGGGTGCGCGAGGAGGACATCGTGGTGATCCCGCGCGGGGCCGACATCTCGGTGTTCTCCGAGGATGCGGTGAGCGCCGAGCGAACCGTGGCGCTGGCCGAGCGCTGGGGCATCCTCGACGATCCGCGGCCGGTGATCCTGCTGCCGGCGCGGCTGACGCGCTGGAAGGGCCATGAGGGGCTGATCGAGGCGGCGGCGCTGCTGCGCAAGCGGCGCGGCGCGGATTTCCTGATCCTGCTGGTCGGCGATGGCGGCGAGGACTGGTATGCCCGCGCGCTGGAGAACCGGATCAAGTCGCACGGGCTCGAGCAGCAGGTCTGGCTCACCGGCGGCTGCACCGACATGGCCGCCGCCTACAAGGTGGCGAGCGTGGTGGTCTCGGCCTCGACCGATCCGGAGGCCTTCGGCCGCGTGGTGGTGGAGGCGCAGGCGATGGGCCGGCCGGTGATCGCCACCGATCACGGCGGCGCGCGCGAGACCGTGGTGCATGGCGAGACCGGCTGGCTCTATCCGCCCGGCGATGTGGCGCGGCTCGCCGAGACGCTGGACGCGGCGCTGAAGCTCGACCCGTCGGAGCGCGCGCATATGGGGCTCGCGGCGCGGGCGCGGGTGCATGCGCGCTATACGGTGAAGGCGATGCAGCGGGCGACCATCGATGTCTACGAGCGGGCCGCCGGGCGCAGCTTCGGGGTCTCGCTGTGAGCGGCGCGGCGGGGCAGCCGCTGGAGATCGTGCTGCACATCCCGAAATGCGCGGGCAGCACCATCGAGGTGCATCTGCTCAAGCATCTCGGGCCGGAGGCCTTCTGGTCGCCGCGGCGGCGCGGGCGGGCGGTGCCGATCGAGCTCTTCGGGCGGAAGTACAACGGCCGGATGCCGGCGCCGCCGGAGGCGATCCGGGCGATCTCCGGGCACTATATCGGGCGCTCGGTGGAGGCGCGCTTCGCCGGCCGGGCGATCCGCCGCTCGGTGCTGATGCGCGAGCCGCAGGCGCTGGTGCTGTCGTGGTACAACTACCGCATGGCGCGCTACCGCTCGCTGGGGCAGGCGGGCTATCCCTTCGGCCTGCATCTGGCCTGCATGCCGCCCGACCCGCTGGCGCATTTCCTGCTGGCCAACTGGCTCGAGCTGCCCTGGGCGCGGCTGGCGCGGATGGATGCCGGGGAAAAGCTCGCGCGGCTCGAGGCGGCCTTCGCGGCGTTCGACTTCATCGGCGATGTGTCGGACTGCGACCGGCTGGTGGCGGAGCTCTCGCGCCGGCTCGGCATTCCCGAGGCGGCGGAGGCCGCCAACACCGCCCATGGCTGGCGCGCGGAGACCGGGATCGAGCCGCTCCGCCGCGAGATGCTGGCGCCCGAGGACGCCGCCGAGCTCGACCGCCGCACCCGGCTCGACACCGCGTTCTGGCGCCGGGTGGCACGGCGCGAGCAGGCAGCCTTCGCGGCGGCGGACGCGATGCCCTTCCTGCGCTCGGAGCTGCGCCGCCCGCTGGCCGAGCTCGCCCGCAAGCGGCTGCGCGGGCGCCGCATGGTGGACACCGCACCGCAACCCTGAGCGCCGGGCGCAACGGGCCGCCTTGACAGGCCCGCGCGGCGGCGGGAAACCTGCCGCCCGTTCCACGACGACGATCCCATGCAACCCCTGAGCGGATGAGAGCCATGAGCGAGATGATCACGATCACCCTACCCGACGGCGCCGAGCGCGAGTTTCCGCGCGGCACCACCGGGGCCGAGGTGGCGACCGCGATCTCCAAGTCGCTCGGCAAGGCGGCGCTGGCGGCGAAGATCGACGGCCGGCTGGCCGATCTCTCCGAGCCGCTGGAGGCGGATGCGAAGCTCGCCATCCTCACCGCCAAGGACGAGGCCAACCGCCAGGACGTGCTGGAGCTGATCCGGCACGACTGCGCGCACATCATGGCGCGCGCGGTGCAGGAGCTCTGGCCCGAGACCAAGGTCACCATCGGCCCGGTGATCGACAAGGGCTGGTACTACGACTTCGACCGCGAGGAGCCCTTCACCGAGGAGGATTTCGCGGCGATCGAGAAGCGCATGCGCCAGATCATCGAGAAGCGCGAGCCGGTCACCACCGAGACCTGGGAGCGCGACCGCGCGATCCGCCACTACGAGGCCAGCAACGAGCTCTACAAGGTGGAGCTGGTCGAGGCGATCCCCGAGGATCAGAAGATCCGCATGTACTGGCACGGCCACTGGCAGGATCTCTGCCGCGGCCCGCATCTGGCCCATACCGGCCAGGTGCCGGCGGATGCCTTCAAGCTGATGTCGGTGGCCGGCGCCTACTGGCGCGGCGACAGCCGCAACAAGATGCTGCAGCGGATCTATGGCGTGGCCTTCGCCAGCAAGGCCGAGCTCGAGGCGCATCTGCACATGCTCGAGGAGGCCGCCAAGCGCGACCACCGGCGCATCGGCCGCGAGCAGCAGCTCTTCCACCTGCAGGAGGAGGCGCCGGGCATGGTGTTCTGGCACCCCAAGGGCTGGGCGGTCTACCGCGTGCTCGAGGACTACATGCGCCGCCGCCTGACCGCCGCGGGCTATCAGGAGATCCGCACCCCGCAGGTCGTCGACCGCAAGCTCTGGGAGGCCAGCGGGCACTGGGACAAGTATCGCGAGAACATGTTCATCACCGAGATCGACGAGGAACATGCCAACGAGAAGCGCGTGAACGCCCTGAAGCCGATGAACTGCCCCTGCCATGTGCAGGTCTACAATCACGGGCTGAAGAGCTATCGCGACCTGCCGCTGCGCCTCGCCGAGTTCGGCTCCTGCCACCGCTACGAGAGCTCGGGCTCGATGCACGGGCTGATGCGGGTGCGCGGCTTCACCCAGGACGATGCGCACATCTTCTGCACCGAGGACCAGATCGAGGACGAGACCGCGCGGTTCATCGACCTCTTGGGCTCGGTCTACCGGGATCTCGGCTTCGAGCGCTTCGACATCAAGCTCTCGACCCGGCCGGAGGTGCGCGTCGGCTCCGATGCGGTCTGGGACAAGGCCGAGGCGGCGCTCGAGGCGGCGGTGCGCAAGGTCACCAACGACTACGAGGTCGATCCCGGCGAGGGCGCCTTCTACGGGCCCAAGCTCGACTTCAAGCTGACCGATGCGATCGGGCGCGAATGGCAGTGCGGCACCTTTCAGGCGGATTTCAACCTGCCCGAGCGGCTCGGCGCGGAATACGTCACGCCGGACGGCGACAAGGCGCGCCCGGTGATGATGCACCGCGCGATCCTCGGCAGCTTCGAGCGCTTCCTCGGCATCCTGATCGAGAACTGCGCCGGGCGCTTCCCGACCTGGCTCGCCCCGGTGCAGGCGGTCGTGGCGACCATCGTCTCGGACGGCGACGCCTATGCCGAGGTGCTGGCGCAGCGGCTGCGCGATGCCGGGCTCAGGGTCGAGAGCGACCTGCGCAACGAGAAGATCAACTACAAGGTCCGCGAGCATTCCAGTGCCGGCGTGCCCTATATCCTCGCGATCGGCCGGCAGGAGGTGGAGGCCGGCACCGTCGCCGTCCGCCGGCTCGGCCAGCAGGGGCAGAAGGTGATGCCCTTCGGCGAGGCACTCGGCCTGATCGCCGAGGATGCGCGGGCGCCGGACCTGCGCGGCTGAGCCCCGGCACACGGCCGGGGGCGCCGGCGGAGGGGGCGCCCGCCGCCTCCCCCGCCCCTGCACCGGCGCGCCGGCTTCGGCGTTGCACCTGCCCACCCATGGGAGGCGGCGGGCGCCCCTTGACCGGGTCGTGCCCGGGTCACGCGCGGGTCACGGGCGGGTGACTTGACGCAACGTGCCGCCTGTCGGATGTTCCCGCTATATTCTCCATGCAGGGGAGGCGGAACATGCGCAGCTTCGACGAGATCTTCGCCATGGCGGCGGAGCGCCACGGCGGGCCGGCGGCGCTCGAGGCGCTGCTGCCGGTGCCGGTGGCGCCCGGGGAACTCTCCCGGCTGCCGGACGATCGCTGGCTCTCGGCCTTCTCCTTCCATGTCTTCACCGCCGGTTTCAGCTGGAAGGTGGTGGAGGCGAAATGGCCCGGCTTCGAGACAGCCTTCGACGGCTTCGACCCCGGCGCCTGCTCGATGATGGATGACGAGGCGCTGGAGGCGGCGGCACGGACCGGCGGCATCGGCCACATGGGCAAGGCCCGCGCGATCCGCGACAATGCGCTGATGCTGCGCGCGCTGGCGGCCGAGCATGGCAGCGCCGGCGCCGCCTTCGCCGCCTGGCCGGGGAGCGACTTCGCCGGGCTGCTGCTGTTTCTCAAGGCCAGAGGCGCGCGGCTCGGCGGCAACACCGGCGCCTATGCCCTGCGCGGCCTCGGCAAGGACGGTTTCGTGCTGAGCCGCGACGTCACCGCGGCGCTGGTCCGCGAGGGCGTGGTGGCGAAGGCGCCCGGCTCGAAATCCGCCATGGCCGCGGTGCAGCGGGCCTTCGACGCCTGGGCCGGCGAATCGGGCCGTCCGCTGATGCAGATCAGCCGGGTGCTGGCGCTCGGTGTCGGCTGAGGCGCGCCGCGTGCCACCCGCCCCGGTCGGGCCGGGCGACCGGCCGGCAGCGCGCCGCGGGCGGGGCGGCGGGGCCGGGCGCAGCGCCGGCCGCGGCGCCTCCTCCGGACGCCGTCCCGAGGCTCAGATCCAGCCGAGCACCGCGAGGCCGAGCACGATCTGGCAGCCCACCCCGACCGCGAAGAGCAGCGTGCGCACCACCGGCATCCCGGCGACATAGACCCCGTAATGCGCCACCCGCACGAAGAAGAACAGCGCCGCTGCCTGCGCGGTGAGCGCCGTGCCGGTGCCGGTCGCCTGCACCGCCAGCGCCAGCACACCGAAGACCACGAGGTTCTCCACCGCGTTGCGATGGGCGCGGACGGCGCGCGCCGCCCAGGGCACGGTATAGGCGATGTCGTGCTCGCCATCCATCAGCGCGGGGCCGAGCCCGCGGTCGGAGATCATCCAGAGGATGTAGGGCACCCACATCACCGCAGTGGCCAGCGCAGTGGCGGCGAGCCAGAAGATTTCGGGACTGGTGGTCTCGGGCATGGACATTCCCTCCCAGAATTTGCGATGTCGGCTGCGGCGGGGGGCCGCGTGCTCCCCTCGATCCTAGCGTCATTCCGGAAAACCGCGACCGCGATGTGTGTCCTTCCCGCGCCTGCCGGCGCCGCAACCCGTGCCGAGACCGCCCGCGCCGCGGCGGCGTGCCCGCGATGAGCGCGGGGCGGGGCGCCCTCGCGGCGGCGCTGCAGCGGCTGGGCCTCGCGCTCCATGGCGGCTTTCATGGCTGCCCGGAGGATGGCCTGCCCGAGGGGCTGGAGACGCTGCTCCTCGTCGGCGCCGACGGGCCGCGGATGTGGGCGGTGTTTTCCGCCGCGCCGGAAGCCGCGGACGGCCGCGCCGACCCGCTCGACCGCTGGAGCCGCCGGGTGCTCGCCCCCCTCGCCGCGGCCGAGGGGGGGCAGGCGCTGTTTCCCTTCGGCGGGCCGCCGCATCTGCCCTTCCTGCGCTGGGCGGCGCGGGGCGAGGGGCTGGCCGGCTCGCCGGTGGGCCTGCCGGTCTCGCCGTCGCGGGGGCTCTGGGCCTCCTATCGCGGCGCGCTGGCGCTGCCCGGGCGCCGGCCGCTGCCGCCGGCGCCGGCGCCGCAGCCCTGCCTTGCCTGCCCGGCGCCCTGCCTCACCGCCTGCCCGGTGGGGGCGATGGGGCCGGCGCCCTACGATGTCGATGCCTGCGCCGCGCATGTCCGGGGGCCGGCGGGCGCGGCCTGCCGCGACGGCGGCTGCCTGGTGCGCCGGGCCTGTCCGGTGGGCAGCCCGCCGCCGGCGGCGCAGACCCGCTTTCACATCGCCGCCTTCCTCGCGGCACGCACCGCCGGCGCCTGAGCCGGCTTCTACGCAGTTGACCCCGGAGGTCCGATGACTGTCATATTCCCGGCATGAAAAAGGTGATTCTGGTCCGCCACGCCAAGTCGAGCTGGTCGGACCCGGCGCTCGAGGACCATGACCGGCCGCTCGCGCCGCGCGGGCGGCGCGCCGCGCCCGTGATCTCCCGCTGGCTGCTCGAGCGCGGGCATCTGCCCGATCTGGTGCTCTGCTCCTCCTCGCTGCGCACCCGCCAGACCGTGGAGCTGATGGCCGAGACGATCCCGGGCCTGCCGGCGCCGGTGATCGAGCCGGACCTCTATCACGCCAGCCCCGACCAGATGCGCGCGCGCCTCGCCGGGCTGCCGCCGGAGACCGCCGCGGCGATGATCGTCGGGCACAATCCCGGTCTCTCGGCGCTGACCCGCAAACTCGCCGGCGGCGCCGTCCGCCCGCGCTGCGCCCGTGCCTTCGACCATTTTCCGACCGCGGCGGCAGCGGTCTTCGAGCTCGATCTCGAGGACTGGGGCCGGCTCGCCTATCACGCCGCCGCCTTCGTCGATTTCGCCCGGCCGCGGGAGCTCGAGGCCGGCACGGTCTGAGCCGCAGCTGCCCGGCCCGCGACAGGTGGCGCAAGGGGGACGCACTGCATGGCCAAGCTCGGACTCTACGCGCTCGCGGGGCTGATCCTGGCGGGCCTGCTCTGGACCCTCTGGACTGCGCTCGACCTCGCGCCCGACACCGAGCTGAGCCTTGCCGCGGGGCGGGCCGGAGGCGGCTATCACCGGCTCGCCGAACGCTATGCCGAGATCCTCGCCGAAGACGGCATCACGGTGGAGATCCTCGAGACCGATGGCTCGGTCGACAACGCCCGGCTGCTCGCCGAGGGCCGCGCCGATGCCGGGCTGCTGCAGGGCGGCGTGCCGGTGCCCGAGGGCGTGCCGCCGGCGGCGATCGCCGCGCTGTTCCTCGAGCCGATCCTCTTCGTCGAGCGCGAGGCCGCGCCGGTGCCGCGTTTCCCGCCGGACTGGCGGGGCCTCGCGCTCGCGGTGGGGCCGGAGGGTAGCGGCGCGCGGTTCGCCTGGGGGCGGCTGGCCGGCACGATGGAGCTCGACCGGACGGCGAACCGCGAGGTGGCGCTCGGCGGCCGCGCGGCGGCCGAGGCGCTGCGCCGGGGCGAGGTGGATCTCGCCCTCTTCGTCGCGCCGACCGATGCGCCCTATCTCACGGAGCTGCTGTCGACGCCCGGCCACGGCCTCGTGCCGGTGGCGCAGGTCGAGGCACTGACCCGCCGGCTGCCCGAGCTGGTGGCGCTGCGCCTTCCCGCGGGCACGCTGGATTTCGGCGCGCGGCTGCCGCCCGAGGACGTCACGCTGCTCGCCACGCCGGCGCGGATGCTGGCGCGCAAGGACCTGCATCCTGCCCTCGTCAACCGGCTGGTGCGGGCGGCGCGGATGCTCCATTCCCGGGCCACGCAGCTCTCGCTGGAGGGGGATTTCCCCAGTGCCCGCCAGCTCGGCGCGCCGCTCAACCCGCATGCCCGGGCGCTGCTCGAGAACGGGCCGTCGCGGCTCATGGAGTTCCTGCCCTACTGGGTGGCGGCGCAGATCAACCGCTTCCTGGTGCTGATCCTGCCGGCGCTGTTCCTGCTGGTGCCGCTGATGCGGGCGGTGCCCGCGCTCTACGAATGGGCGATGCGGCGGCGGATCTACCGCTTCTATCCGCAGTTGCAGGAGATCGATCTCGGGGTGACGGAGGCGCGCGATGCCGCGGCGCTGGACCGGCTCTCGGACCGGCTCGACGCCCTCGAGGGACGGCTCAGGGGGATGAAGCTGCCGCTCTCGTTCCGCGAGAACGCGCATCTGGCGCAAAGCCATCTCGGCCTGGTGCGCCGGCGGCTCGCCGAGCGCCGGGAGGAGATCGCGCGCTGAGGGGAAGGGGAAGGGCAGGGGGCCGGGCGGCCCCCCGCGGATCCGGGCTCAGTGGCCGAGGATCTGGCTGAGGAAGAGCTGGGTGCGCTCGGATTTGGGGTTGTTGAAGAACTCCTCGGGCTCGTTCTGCTCGACGATCTGGCCCGCATCCATGAAGATCACCCGGTTCGCCACCTGGCGCGCGAAGCCCATCTCGTGGGTCACGCAGAGCATGGTCATGCCCTCCTCGGCGAGGCCGATCATGGTGTCGAGCACCTCCTTGATCATCTCCGGGTCGAGCGCCGAGGTCGGCTCGTCGAACAGCATGATGCGCGGGTTCATGCAGAGCGAGCGGGCGATCGCCACGCGCTGCTGCTGCCCGCCGGAGAGCTGGCCGGGATACTTGTTGGCCTGCTCCGGGATCTTCACCCGCTCGAGGAAGTGCATCGCGGTCTCCTCGGCCTGGCGCTTCGGGGTCTTGCGGACCCAGATCGGCGCCAGGGTGCAGTTCTCGAGGATCGTGAGATGCGGAAACAGGTTGAAGTGCTGGAACACCATGCCGACCTCGGCCCGGATCTTGTCGATGTTCTTCAGATCCGAGTTGAGCTCGATGCCGTCCACCACGATGTCGCCCTGCTGGTGCTCCTCGAGGTGGTTGATGCAGCGGATCAGCGTTGATTTGCCGGAGCCCGAGGGCCCGCAGATCACGATCCGCTCGCCGCGATACACCGTGAGGTTGATGTCGCGCAGCACGTGGAAGTCGCCATACCACTTGTTCATGTTGGTGATCTGGATGGCGACCTCGTCGGAGACCCGCATCCGCGAGCGGTCGGCGCGGAGTTCGGTTGCCGGATCTGCAGTTGCTTCGGTCATGACTTTTGACTCCCTGTGACCCGTCAGCGGTGGTCGGTTTTGAGCTTGCGCTCGAGATACATCGAGTAGCGCGACATCCCGAAGCAG
Source organism: Paralimibaculum aggregatum (assembly GCF_030270585.1). GTDB lineage: Bacteria > Pseudomonadota > Alphaproteobacteria > Rhodobacterales > Rhodobacteraceae > Thermohalobaculum > Thermohalobaculum aggregatum. The sequence goes on along the minus strand of NZ_BSYI01000015.1, from coordinate 38,533 downwards.
CAGACGAAGAACAGCGCGGCGACGAACACGTAGGTCTCCGCATAGATGCCCTGCCAGCGGCTGTCGGCCAGGATCGGCGCGATCACGCCGAGCGGGTCGAACAGGCCGATGATCGAGACCAGCGTCGAGTCCTTGAACACGCCGATGAAGATGTTGACGATCGACGGGATCGAGATCTTCAGCGCCTGCGGCAGGATGATCAGCCGCATCGACTGCGCATAGGTCAGCCCCATGGCATCGCCGGCCTCGTACTGCCCCTTGGGCAGCGCCGCCAGCCCGCCGCGGATCGCCTCCGCCACATAGGCCGAGGCGAACAGCGTGACCAGGATCAGCACCCTCAGGATGATGTCGAAGGAGGTGCCGGGCGGCAGGAAGTAGTTGAGCAGCGAGGAGGCCACGAAGAGCAGCGTGATCAGCGGCACGCCGCGGATCGCCTCGATGATCGTCACCGCCACCATGCGGATGAAGATCAGCCCGGAGCGCCGCCCGAGCGCCAGCAGGATGCCGATCGGCAGCGAGCCCGCGATCGCGGTCACGCCGATGATCAGCGTCAGCAGGAAGCCGCCGAGCTGCGCGCTCTCGACCTGCTCGATCCCGACCCGGCCGAAGTTCTTGTAGATCGTCCAGATCCGGGTCTGCTCGCCGATCAGCCGGCTCTCGGTGGTCTGGTAGGCCTCGGCGAGATCCTGGTCCTCTGGCGAGAGCGCCTGCATCGAGGCGGCCGCCAGTTCGGGGCTGGCGTCGAGATCCTCGTGCACGAAGTCCGCCACCGGCTTCGCGCCCTCGGGCGTGGCGACGCTTTCGGTCGAGAGCTTCTCGAGCGCCAGCCGGAGCCCGGAGATCTCGGCGCGCTGCTCGTCGAGGGCGAGCAGGTCGCTGCGCTCGCGGCGGGCGGCGGCCCGGGCGGCGTCCTCGGCCTCCGGATCGGCGATCACCTGGTCGAGCATGGCGACGCGGTCGGGGATGCGGGTATCGGCCACCGCGCGGGTCAGCGCCTCGTCGACCGCCGCAACCCCGAACAGCAGCCAGAAGGCCACCGCGAAGATGCTGGCGATCATCGCCAGCGTGTTGGCCAGCTCCTCGCCGAGGGTGTCGTCGAGCATCCGCTCAACCAGCCAGTAGACCACATAGGCGATCACCGGCGTGGCGACGACGAGGATCGGGCCCCAGATCGAGCCGCCCCAGATCAGGAAATAGGCGACCGCCGGGAACAGCACCGAGAAGACCAGCAGGAAGCGCCGCACCGGCGGGATGATCCGCGCGAGCCCCAGCGCGATCAGCGGCGGGCCGAGGATCAGCGCCGCCGTCATCGCGTCGAAGCCCTCGTCGGGCCACCAGGCGGAGAAGCCCCACACCGCCCAGACCACGGCGAAGAACACCAGGATCGGCTGTGCCGGGCGGGAGAACAGCACCGGCGCCGCTGCCGGGAACAGCAGCAGGAAGGCCAGCGTCGGCCGCCAGCGCAGCTCCTCGGGATAGCGGCCATAGAGGAACTGCTGGATGCGCTCGTTGATGATCGCCCAGCAGGCACCGCGCTCGCCCTCGCCATAGAGCTCGTCCATCCGCTGCCGGCACTCGTCGAGCGAGTTGGCGTCGAGGATGGCGTGGCCGATGGCCCATTGGTAGATCCCGGGCAGCATCCAGACCAGCAGGGCGATCGTGATCAGCGTCAGCGTCGCGTTCAGCAGGTCGGGAAACAGGTTCTCGCGGACCCAGAGAAGCGGTCCGCTGGAGCCCGGCGGCGGCGGGGCCGGGGGGATCTGCCCCTCGGCCACGAAGGCATAGTCGCTCGCGACGCGGGTCGCTGTCGGCGCCGAGGTGACGACGACGGGATCTCCGCTGTGTTCGGCGTCCGGTCCCTGAGTCATCTCAGCGCTCCTTCAGCTTGACGCGTTCGTTGAACCAGTTGATCACCGCCGAGATCGTCAGCGAGATCGCGAGGTAGAAGGCCATCAGCAGCAGGATGCATTCCATCTCGCGGCCGGTCTGGTTGAGGGTGATGCCGCCGAGCGTGCCGGTGGCGTCCATGTAGCCGACCGCGATGGCGAGCGAGCTGTTCTTGGTGAGGTTCAGATACTGCGAGATCTGCGGCGGGATGATCACCCGCAGCGCCTGCGGTAGGATCACGAGGCTCATGATCCGGTTGGCGCGCAGCCCCAGCGCCGCGGCCGCCTCGGTCTGGCCCTTGGGAATCGCCACGATGCCGCCGCGCACGATCTCCGCCACGAAGGCGCCGGTATAGACCGAGAGCGCGAGCCAGAGCGCCATCAGCGAGTTGCGGGCATAGATCGCGGCATCGTCGCCGGCCATGAAATTGAAGCCCTTGAGCTCCGGATAGATCCAGGTCATCGGCTCGCCGAGGAGGTAGTAGACCGCGACACCGGGCAGGAAGAGGATCAGCACCCGCATCGAGCTGATCGGCGCGCGCCAGAGCACGAGGCCGATCAGCGCGCCCACCAGCACCGCGCCGGCGGCCTTGGCGAGCAGCGCGAATTCCTGCGCCCCGATGGCGGCGCCGAGATTCGCCGGGATCTGTGCCAGCCCGCCCTCGATGAGCGCGACCGGGAACAGCAGCGAGACGATCGCCAGGCCCGCCACCGGCGCGAACAGCATGGCGAGCGCGATCATCGCCCCCGGCATCTCCGCGCCATAGGCGTTCTGGTAGTTCTTGCGCGCCCAGTTGAAGACGAACAGCAGCACGATGGAGGCGAGCACCGTCAGCCCGACGAGCGTCATGCCCTGCTCGAACACCGGGCGGGGCAGGTAGAAGCCGCGGTTGGTCGCCGCGATCATGTCGAACCAGAGCGTCGCCTCCGGCTCGGCGTCGGCCTTGGCGCGGAACGCCGAGGGTTTCGGCAGCGCCTCGATGAAGACCGCGTACCAGAGCAGGATCTGCAGCAGCACCGGCACGTTCCGGACCGCCTCGATGTAGACCAGCATCAGCTTGGAGACGACCCAGTTCTTCGACAGCCTGAGCACGCCCGCGATCACCCCGATGACGGTGCAGGCGATGCAGCCCATGGCCGCCACCAGCAGCGTGTTGAGGATGCCGACGAGGGCGGCCTGCCAGTTCGGGCTCTGGCTGTCATAGCTGATCAGCCGCTGGTTGATGTCGTAGTTGGCCTCGGTGAACAGGAAGCCGAAGTTGAAGTCCTTACCCAGCCGCCCGAGGTTCTGGATGGTGTTGTTGACCAGCCAGCCGACGGCGAGCATCAGCAGGATGAAGGCAATGATCTGAAGGAAGAGGGACCGGTATCTTGCGTCGGTCCAGAGCATCTCGATGCGGAAGCTCGGCTCAGGGCGGTCGCCCTTGGCGAAGCGTGGGTCCGCGGCCTCGGTGGTTGCCATCTCACACCTTTCTCATCCGGTGACGCTCGGGGAGCACGGGACGAGCGGGCCGGCGGGCTGCCCCCGCGCGCACCGTGCGGACGGAACGGCCGGACCCCGAGGGGCCCGGCCGCCGGGTGCGATCAGCGGAAGGGGGGTGCGTACTGCAGGCCGCCCTCGGTGTAGAGCTTGTTGAGGCCGCGCGAGATGCCGAGCGGCGTCAGATACGCCTCGAAGATCTCGCCGTAGTTGCCGCCGGCCTTGATGGCATGGGCACCGAAATCGGCGGGCAGGCCGAGCATCTCGCCCATGTTGCCCTCGACGCCGAGCATGCGCGCCACGTCCGGGTTCGGCGGGTTGGCGATCATCTCGTCGACATTGGCGGCGGTCACGCCGTACTCCTCGGCGGTGAGCAGCGCGAAATAGGTCCACTTGACCACGTCGCCCCATTTCTCGTCGCCCTCGCGCACGAGCGGGCCGAGCGGCTCCTTGGAGATGATCTCGGGCAGCACCATGTGGTCGTCCGGGTTCTCGAAGGTCGCCTTGGTGGCGGCGAGGCCCGACGCGTCGGTGGTGTACACGTCGCAGGCGCCGGCGAGGTAGTTCTGCTGCGCCTCGGAGTTGGTCTCGATCGGCAGCGGCTCGTAGCTCATGCCGTTGACGCGGAAGAAGTCGGCGAGGTTCAGCTCGGTGGTGGTGCCGGTCTGGATGCAGACCGTGGCGCCGTCGAGCTCCTTGGCCGAGGAGACGCCGAGCGAGGTCGGCACCATGAAGCCCTGGCCGTCATAGTAGTTCACGGCGAGGAAGTCGAAGCCGAGGTCCACGTCGCGCGACAGGGTCCAGGTGGTGTTGCGCGCCAGCACGTCGATCTCGCCCGAGGCGAGCGCGGTGAAGCGGGTCTTGCCGGTGGTGGGGGTGAACTTCACCGCATTGGCGTCGCCGAAGACGGCGCCGGCCACCGCGCGGCAGAGCGCCACGTCGAAACCGTGCCAGTCGCCCGCGTCGTCGGTGAAGGCGAACCCGGCGAGGCCGGTGGTGACACCGCACTGCACGAAGCCCTTGGCCTTCACGTCATCGAGGGTGCCGGCGCCGGCGAGCCCGGCAGCGAGTGCGCCGGCGGCTACGGTGCCGATAAGGATGGAAGTCTTCATAGCATACCTCATACCTGTTTGCCGCGCGAAGCGGGCCGGGTCGTGCGCCCGGGCTTTCAGTTCAGTTCCGGGGATGGCCCCCATAAGAAACAGTGAACAATCCGGGCAAGCGCAGTCAAGGCAGTGTGCCCGTCACTCGACAAATTTCCCGGCTTGCGGCGGTGGTTTGTGACGTGCCTCATCGCGCGCGCCCGCGGCCTGCCGGGCTGCCCCTTGACCTCGCCCCGCCCCGGCGTAGCCTGCGCCTCCGCGTGCGCCCGCCGCCGGCCCCGGCCCTGCGGCCCGGCCGGAGCCCTGCCAGAGAGGAGATGCCGCAGATGAAGGATGCCACCCGCGCGGTCAGGGGCGGCCGCAGCCCCGGCCCCGATCCCCGCTTCGTGAACCCGCCCGTCTATCATGCCTCGACCGTCCTGTTCGAGGATCTCGAGAGCCTGAAGGGCACCGCGAAGCTCCGCTATGGCGACGGGGTGAGCTATGCGGTGCACGGCACGCCCGGCACCTATGCCTTCGAGGAGGCGCTGGCCGAGCTCGAGGGCGGCCATCGCACGCGGATCTGCTCGGCCGGCGCGCAGGCGCTCTCCGGCCCGCTGCTCGCCTGCCTCGCCGCCGGCGACCATGTGCTGATCCCGGACGCCGTCTATGGCAACACGCGGGACTTCGCGGCCGGGATGCTCGCGCGCTTCGGCGTCTCGGTGGAGTTCTACGACCCGCTGATCGGCGGCGGCATCCGCGCGCTGATCCGGCCCGAGACAAAGGTTGTCTATACCGAGAGCCCGGGCAGCCAGACCTTCGATGTGCAGGACATCCCGGCGATCGCCGAGGAGGCGCACAAGGCCGGCGCGCTGGTCTTCATGGACAACACCTGGGCCAGCCCGCTCTACTTCAAGCCCTTCGAGCACGGCGTCGACGTCTCGATCCAGGCGGTCACGAAATACATCGCCGGGCATGGCGATCTGGTGATGGGGGCGGTGACGGCGACCGAGGCGGCCTATCCGCAGATCCAGAAGGGCTGGTATCATCTCGGCCTCTCCGGCAGCCCGGACGATACCTATCTCGCGCTGCGCGGCCTGCGCACCATCCATGTCCGCCTGCCGCGGCACTGGGAGAGCGGGATCGCCCTCGGCGACTGGCTGCGCGCGCGCGACGAGGTCGAGGAGGTGCTGCACCCGGCGATGCCGCATGATCCCGGCCATGCGATCTGGAAGCGCGACTTCCGGGGCGCCGGCGGGCTCTTCGCCTTCTGGATGGCCGAGGGGCTGTCCTCCGCGGCGCAGATCTCGGCGTTCTGCAACCGGCTCGAGCTCTTCGGCATGGGCTTCTCCTGGGGCTCGTACCAGTCGATGCTGATGCCGGTGAACCCGCGGCGCACCGCCTCGCCCTGGCCGCGGCCGGGGCAGCCGAAGGGCCAGCTCGTGCGGGTCTATGCCGGGCTCGAAGATGTGGACGACCTGAAGGCCGATCTCGACGCCGCCTTCGCCGCCGCCCGCGCCGCCTGACCCGGGGGCGCCGGCGAGGGGTGCCGCGGGGGGCGCGCGCAGCTTTTGCCGCGCCGCAAGAAGAAGGTGCTTGCGCTTTCCCGCGCGTCTCTGCCTAGACTGGCGCATGGATCAGGATTCGATCTCTCCGGCGCGCGCCGCCGAGACCCCGCAGGAGACGCCCGCCGCGCAGGCGGTGCCGGCCATCGACGTCTTGAACGTCTCCAAGCTGTTCGGCGAGGGGCAGTCGGCGGTCCGCGCGCTCGACGACGTCTCGGTGGCGATCGGCGAGAACGCCTTCTTCACGCTGCTCGGCCCCTCGGGCTGCGGCAAGACCACGCTGCTCCGCCTGATCGCGGGCTTCGACCACCCCAGCGCCGGGCAGATCCTGCTGCGCGGCGAGGACATCTCGGAGCTGCCGCCGAACCAGCGCTCGGTGAACACGGTGTTCCAGTCCTACGCCCTGTTCCCGCACATGACCGTGCGCCAGAACATCGGCTTCGGCCCCAAGATGCTCGGCTGGGACAAGGCCCGCATCGACCGGACCGTGACCGACATGCTGGCGCTGGTGCGCATGGAGGCGCTGGCCGACCGGCGCACCGACCAGATCTCCGGCGGCCAGCAGCAGCGTGTGGCGCTGGCGCGCGCGCTTGCCCCGAGGCCTAAGGTGCTGCTGCTCGACGAGCCGCTCTCGGCGCTCGACTACAAGCTGCGCAAGGAGATGCAGACCGAGCTCAAGCGCCTGCAGCACGAGACCGGGATCACCTTCATCTTCGTCACCCATGACCAGGAGGAGGCGCTGACGATGTCGGACCGCATCGCGGTGATGTCGGCCGGCAGGATCCTCCAGATCGGCAGCCCGCGGGAGATCTATCTCCACCCGCGCGAGCGCTTCGTGGCGGATTTCATCGGCGATACCAACTTCCTCGCGGCGGAGGTGATCGAGGCCGGCGGCGGCATGGCGCGGCTGCGGCTCGCCGGCGGCGGCGAGGCCGAGGCAACGGTGCCCGAGGGCGTCGCGGCGACCGGGCGGGTCACCGCCTCGGTGCGGCCCGAGCAGGCGCGGCTGGTGGCGCCGGGGCAGGGCGCGCTGACCGGCCGGGTGGCCGGGCGGGTCTATTTCGGCACCGACACGCTGGTCACCCTCCGCCTTGCCGACGACAGCGCCTTCACGCTCCGGGTGCAGAACAGCCTGACCGATGGCGAGCCCCCCGGCGAGGGCGCGGAGGCGGGCATCGCGCTCGCCCCCGGCGCGCTCCAGGTCCTGCGGGACTGAGCCGGTGCCCGAGGCCGCCGAGCCCGCCCCCGAGGCCCCTGCCGCCCCGCGGGTCGATGCCGAGGAGATGGCGCGCCGCGCCGTGCGCCGGCGCTGGCTGCTGAACCTGCCGGCGATCCTCTGGCTGATCCTGTTCGCCGCCGGCCCGCTGCTCGTGGTGCTGCTCTATTCCTTCCTCGCGGCCGGGGATTACGGCGGCGTGCGCTGGGAGCTGTCCACCGACGGCTGGTTCGCGGTGCTGATGACGCGGGACATCTTCGACGACACGCTGCGCCTGCAGGATGCGCATCTGGCGATCTTCTGGCGCTCGGTGAAGCTCTCGGTGATGACGACGCTGGCCTGCCTGCTGCTCGGCTTCCCCACCGCCTATTTCATCGCCACGCGGAGCCGGGCCAACCGCAACCTCTGGCTGTTCCTCATCACCATCCCGTTCTGGACCAACCTGCTGATCCGCACCTTCGCGATGCTGGAATGGATCCGCGCGCAGGGGGTGATCAACTCGGTGCTGACCGGGCTCGGCATCGTCGATGAGCCGGTGCAGATGCTCTATACCGACTTCTCGATCATGCTGGGGATGACCTATGTCTATTTCCCGCTGATGGTGCTGCCGCTCTATGCCTCGATGGAGAAGCTCGACTTCCGGCTGGTGGAGGCGGCCTACGATCTCTATGCCAGCCGCCTCCAGGTGCTGCGCGGGGTGATCGTGCCGCTGGTCAGCCCCGGCATCGTCGCCGGCTCGATCCTCGTCTTCATCCCCTCGCTGGGCGCCTATGTCACGCCGCGGGTGCTCGGCGGCGGCAAGCAGATGATGCTGGGCAACCTGATCGAGCTGCAGTTCGGCCAGGGGCGCAACTGGCCGCTGGGCGCGGCGCTCTCGATCTCGCTGCTGGCGCTGGTGATGGTGGCACTGATCTTCTATGTCCGCGCCGCGCAGAAGGGGGGCGAGGGGCATGGCTAGGGCCTTCGAGGTGCGCCGCCAGCGCGGCTTCGTGACCGTGGCGATCCTCTGCTTCATCGCGCTCTATGCGCCGATGGTGACGCTGGTGGCCTATTCCTTCAACGCCGGCTCCAGCCTCGCGCTGTGGGAGGGCTTCTCGCTGCGCTGGTATGGCGCGGCCTGGGAGAACGAGGCGGTGCAGGAGGCCACGATCCGCTCGGTGGTGGTGGCGGTCTCGGCCTCGGTGCTGGCCACCGCGATCGCCACCATGGCGGCGCTCGGCACCACGCGGGTGCCGCACTATCGCGGGCTGACCGCGGTCTATGCGCTGATCAACCAGCCGCTGATGGTGCCGGAGATCGTCACCGGCGTGGCGCTGCTGGTGGTCTTCGCCATCGTCAAGGAGGCGACCGGCTATCACGGGCTGTTCTACCTGATCGCGGCACACACCGCCTTCTGCATCCCCTTTGCCTATCTGCCGATCCGGGCGCGGCTGCAGGGCATGGACAGCCGGCTCGAGGCGGCGGCGGCGGATCTCTATGCCAGCCCCTGGGCGGCGTTCCGGCACGTGACGCTGCCGCTGATGTTCCCCGGCATCATCGCCGGCGCCATGCTGGCCTTCGTGATCTCGCTCGACGACGTGGTGATCACCGAGTTCGTGAAATCCGCCGGGCAGGACACGCTGCCGACCTACATGCTCGGCCAGCTCCGCCGGGTGGTGACGCCGGAGATCAACGCGATCTCCACCGTCCTGCTTGCGATCTCGGTGGCAATCGTCTCAATCTTCTTCCTGGTCACGCGCAAGCGGACCTGATCCCGGGCGCCGCCCGCAAGGCTTCGGTGCGGCGGCCGGACACCAACAAACAAACAACCGCACGACAGGAGAGATCATGACCAAGCTCAGAGGACCCCTCGCCGGTCTCACGGCGCTGGCGCTCGCGTTTCCGGGCGCGGCGCTGGCCGAGGGCCAGCTCAACATCTTCAACTGGGGCAACTACACCAACCCCGAGCTGATCGAGAAGTTCGAGGCGGAATACGGCGTCGAGGTCAGCATCACCGACTACGACAGCAACGACACCGCGCTGGCCAAGGTGAAGGCCGGCGGCCACGGCTACGACCTCGTGGTGCCCTCGCACAGCTATGTGCCGATCTGGGTGAAGGAAGGGCTGATCGCGAAGCCCGGCATCCCGGAGATGGCGAATTACGGCAACATCGACCCGCGCTGGCGCGACGTCGCCTGGGATCCGGGCCGGGAATACACCGTGCCCTGGCAGTGGGGCTCGGTGGGGGTGGTGGTCGACACCTCGGTCTATTCCGGCGACATCAACACCTCGGCGGTGATCTTCGACCCGCCGGAGGAGCTGGTCGGCAAGATCAACGTCGCGCCCGAGATGCAGGACGTGATGCATACCGCGATCTACTACCACGGCGGCGAGAGCTGCACGACCGACAAGGCGGTGCTGCGCAAGGTCCGCGACACCCTCGTCGAGGCCAAGAAGAAATGGCTGTCGATGGATTACGGCATCATCGAGAAGTTCGCCGGCAAGGATCTCGCCGCCTCGCTCTACTGGAACGGCGCTGCCTTCCGCGCGCGCGAGAAGAACGCCGATGTGCGCTACGGCTATCCGAAGGAGGGCTTCGTCCTCTGGATGGATTCGGTGGCGCTGCTGAAGGACGCGCAGAATGTCGAGAACGCCAAGCTGTTCCTCAACTTCATCATGGAGCCGGAGAACGCGGCGCTGATCTCGGCCTTCGCGCGCTATGCCAACGGCATCGCCGGCTCGGAAGAGTTCATGCCGGAGGACATGAAGACCGCGCCGGAGGTGATCATCCCCGACGAGTTCGCCGCCAGCGGCCGCTTCACCGAGAGCTGCCCGCCGGAGGCGCAGGCGCTGTTCACTGCGATCTGGACCGAGCTGCAGAAGTGACGGCCTGAAGCGGGGCGGAGGACGGGGGCATCGAGCCCCCGCCCTCCGGGTCCCGTGCGGGACTTTCGCCGGCGGCGCGCGGGGCGTCGGCGGGGATGCGGGGCGGCGATGCGCGTCGCCTCGCGCGGGCGGGCGGCCATCGATGCCGGGGCCGGCGCCGTGCACGCGCAGGTTCTCCGGGGGGCGGTGCCCGCCGGATGGTGCCTGCCGGCCGGCGCCGTGGGCGACATGTCCCCGATGGACCGGACAGTGAGCCGGACGCTGGCCCGGACAGCGGCGATGCGCCCGGCCCTTCCAATCGATGCGCCGACGCGGCGGAGGGGCTCGCAGACCCCGGGGCCTGGTGCCGGGCTGGCGCCGGTGCCGGCTGGCGCCTCGCCGCGGGGGGCAGCCGGTCAGGCCCGGTGCGTCACCCGTCCGCCCATGATGGTAACGGCCGGCGCGGCCTCGCCCAGCCGCTCGGGGGGCTCGGCCGCGAGATCGCGATCCATCACCGCGATATCGGCCAGCATCCCCGGCGCGAGCCGGCCCTTTTCCGCCTCGGTGAACTCGGCATGGGCGCCCGCGACGGTGTAGGCCGCCAGCGCCTCGGCGAGGGTCAGGCGCTGGTCCTCCCAGGGGCCGTCGCAGGGCACGGTGGCCACCGCCGCCTGCACCGAGCGCATCACCGGCAGCGGCGCCACCGGCCAGTCGGTCGAGAAGATCAGCCGCGCGCCGCTGTCGAGGATCCTGCGCCAGGCGAAGGCCCAGGGCAGGTCCGCGTCGCGGATCAGCGTGTTGCGCGCGATCTGCGGGAACAGCCCGCCGCGCGGCGCATGCAGCGGCTGCATCGAGGCCACCACGCCCTCGGCGGCGAAGCGGGGCAGGTCCTGCGGCGCCAGCAGCTCGATATGCTCGATGCGGTGGCGGTGGTCGCGCGGGCCGTTGGCGGCGCGGGCCGCGGCATAGCCGTCGAGCGTGCGGCGCACCGCGGCATCGCCGATCGCATGGACCGAGATCTGCAACCCCAGCGCATCCGCCGCGATGCAGGCGGCGTCGAAGGCCTCCGCCTCGAAGAGCGCGGTGCCGCAGGTCTCCGGCCGCCCGGGATAGGGGCGCGACATCAGCGCGGTGTAGCTCTCCATCACCCCGTCCATGAACATCTTGACCCGGCCGGACCAGAGCCGGCCGCCGCGCGCCGTGAGCGGCCAGTCGCGCGCCCAGGCGGCGGCGTCTTCGAGCCGCTCGAGCGGGTGGTGGGGCTTGAGGTGGAAGGGGACCTGCACGCGCACCGGCAGCCCGCCCTCGGCGGCCAGCGCGTCGTCGAGCTCGGCGAGCAGCGCGAGCTGGTAGCGGTTGCCGTCCATGTTGTGCAGCGTGGTGATGCCCTGCGCCGCGGCGTGGCGGAGCCCGGCGAGGATCACCGCGCGGTCGGCGGCGCGCTCGGCGGGGGAGGGGGCCGGGTCCGGGTCCTCGCCGGTGACATAGCCGATCAGCTCGCGCCCGCCGCTGGGGGTGAGCGCGGTGACATGGCCGAAGGCGCCGGCCTCGTAGAGCGCGCCGCGGGCGAGGCCGTCGGCGCCCATGGCAATCTCGCCGCCGGGGGCCGGGCCGCCATGCAGGATGCCGGCCGCCTCCAGCGCCCGGGTGTTGGCCCAGACCGTGTGATGATCCGCCGCCATCATCGCGAAGGGGCGGTCGGGCAGCGCGCGGTCGAGGTCGTGGCGGGTGATCTCGCGGCCCTCGCCGAGCATCGGGTATTCCGCCGAGACGCCGAAGACCAGCCGCGCCTCGGGCTCGGCCGCCGCGCGGGCGCGCACCGCCGCGGTCAGCGCCTCGATGCCGCGCAGCCCCGCGAGGTCGAGCGCGCCGAGCTCCGCGGCGCCGCCGAAGAGATGGACATGGGATTCGATGAAGCCCGGCAGCACGGTGGCGCCGCCGGCGTCGATCACCTCGGCGCCGGGCGCGGCCAGGGCGGCGATCTCGGCATCCGGCCCCAGCGCCGCGATGCGCCCGCCGGCGATCGCCAGCGCGCCGGGAGGCGGGCCGCCGGCGGGCCCCGCAAAGGTCATCAGCCTTCCGTTCAGGATGACGATCTCGGCCATGCTCCCTCCCCGCCTGCGGCACCGTCCGGATGTTTGCGCCCAGCCTGCGGCCAGCGGAGCCGCTTTGCAATCGTCCGCCGCCACCGGCCGCCGCGAATCGCTGCGCTGCGGCATGGCCCGGTGCTGCGCCGCGAAAGGAATGGTCAAGCCATTGGACCAGCTTTGGTTTACTAGAAGTATCGAAGGGTTACGTAAACTGTTACAATTCTTGCCTTCCGCCGGGCCCTCGGCCCCGGATTCCGTGGACGTTGACGGAACCGAGCCGGTAAGCTCGACAGGCCGACGAGGCCGGGACAGACCGGCACGGACAGCCCCCGGCGGGCCCCGCCCGCCCCCGCGCTGACTGCGCCGCGCGCCCGAACCAGAACGCCGCGTTGCCATGATGCACCGCGCAGACAGGGAAGTTTCACCATGACAATGCTCAAGAGAACGGTCCTAGGATTGACCGCCGCGGCGCTCGCCGGTGCCGGTGCGCTGGCGGTCGAATCCGACGATCCGATCATCATCCCGACGCACAACTGGTCGAGCCAGATCGTGATGAGCCACGTGGTCGGCGGCATCTTCGAGGAGATGGGCTACACCGTGGACTATGTCTCGACCGACAGCCAGGCGGTCTACGAGGCGGTGCGCCTCGGCGACGTGACGCTGGAGATGGAGGTCTGGGAGGGCGCCTTCGGTGTCGCCTTCGAGGAGGCGTTGGCGAAGGGCGGCATCGTCGATGTCGGCGACCACCCGGCGGTGACCCGCGAGGAGTGGTGGTATCCGGCCTATGTCGCCGAGATCTGCCCCGGCCTGCCGGACTGGCAGGCGCTGAACGCCTGCGCCGAGAAGTTCGCCGCGCCGGAGACCGCCCCCAAGGGCCGCTTCCTCGGCGGGCCGGTGGACTGGCTCAAGCACGATGCCGAGCGCATCGAGGCGCTGGGGATGGATTTCGTGGTGGTGAACGCCGGCTCCGCCGCGGCGCTCTGGGCCGAGCTCTCCGCCGCCGAGAAGCGCCAGCAGCCGATCGTGCTGTTCAACTGGACGCCGAACTTCATCGAGGCGCTCTATCCCGGCGCTTTCGTCGAGTTCCCGGCCTATTTCGAGGGCTGCAAGGACGATCCCTCCAAGGGCCCGAACCCCGACATGACCTATGACTGCGGCAACCCCGCCGACGGCTATCTGAAGAAGGCCGCATGGGATGGCATGGAGGCGAAATGGCCGGGCGCCTTCGCCGCGCTGAAGAAGATCGAGTTCACCAACGCGCAGATCGCCGAGATGGCCAAGCTGGTGGATGTCGACGAACTCGAGCCGGACGAGGCCGCCGAGGCCTGGATGGAGGAGAACGAGGCGGTCTGGCGGCCCTGGACCGAGTGATCCGGCGCTCCGCCCGATCGAAGCCCCGTCCGGCCCCGGCCGGGCGGGGGAATGCCGTTCCGGTCCGCCATCACCGAGGGGAAAGCCCGTGACCCTGCAAGATCCCGCCGCGCCACCCGCCACCGCCCCGGCCGCGGCCGCCGCGCCCGGGCAGGCCGCCGCGCCCGCGCCCGCCATCGTCTGCGAGGGGCTCTGGAAGGTCTACGGCCCCGATCCGGAGGGCGCGCTCGCCGGCCCCACGCCGCCGAGCGCCGCGGCGCTGCGCGAGAGCGGCCACGTGCCGGCGGTGCGCGATGTCAGCCTCTCCATCGCCCCCGGCGAGATGCTGGTGGTGATGGGGCTCTCGGGCTCCGGCAAGTCGACCCTGGTGCGCTGCCTCTCGCGGCTGATCGAGCCGACCGCGGGGCGGGTCACGGTGGATGGCGAGGACCTGCTCGGGCTCGACGAGGCCGGGCTGATCCGCCTGCGCCGCGAGAAGATGGGCATGGTGTTCCAGAACTTCGCGCTGCTGCCGCACCGCACGGTGCTGGAGAATGTCGCCTTCCCGCTCGAGATGCGCGGGCAGCGCCGGCAGGAGCGGCGCCGGCGCGCGCTCGAGGTGATCGAGCTCGTTGGCCTCAAGGGGCGGGAGGACCATTTCCCGCGCGAGCTTTCCGGCGGCCAGCAGCAGCGCGTCGGCATCGCCCGCAGCCTCGCCATCGAGCCGGACATCTGGTTCCTCGACGAGCCGTTCTCGGCGCTCGACCCGCTGATCCGCCGCGAGATGCAGGACGAGTTCCTGCGCCTGCAGGAGATGCTCGGCAAGACCATCGTCTTCATCACGCACGACTTCGACGAGGCGCTGCGCCTCTCCGACCGCATCGCGATCATGTATGAGGGCGGGGTCGAGCAGATCGACACGCCGGACCGCATCGTGATGAACCCGGCCACCGACTATGTCGAGCGCTTCACCCGCGAGATCGCCAAGGCGCGCGTGGTGCATGCCGCGGCGCTGGCCGATCCGGGGCTCTCGGCCGAGGGCGAGCCGGTGCCGGGGGATGCCACCATCGCGGCGCTCGGCCGGCGGCTGGTGGAAAGCTCCGCGGCCCTGATCCCGGTCGCCGGGCCGGATGGCCGGTCGCTCGGCGCGATGGAGCGGACGCGGGCGCTCGACCTGCTGTTCGCGGACGCGCCGTGACCGCGGCGCCGGACACCGCGCCGGCCCGCCCCGGCGGCCTGCCGCTGCCGGCCCGGCCGATCGCCTTCGCGCTGTTCTGCCTGGCGCTGACGCTGATCGTCACCGCGGCGGCGCTGCCCGCCGCGGCGATGCGCCCGCCGGACTGGATGGTGCTGCCGATGGCGGACTGGATCAACGTCACCTTCGCCTTCGTGCACGAGGATCTCGGCCTCACCGTGCTGACCCGGGCCTTCGCCGACCTGGTGGCGGGGCTGCTCGACATCACCGACAACCTGCTGGCCGGCGGGCGCGGCGGGCTCGGCCTGCCGCAGATCCCCTGGGCCGCCATGGCGATCTCGGGCTTCATGCTCGGCTACGGGCTGAAGGACTGGAAGCTCGGCGCGCTGGCCGGCGGCACCTTCACCTGGCTCGCGGTGTTCGGGCAGTGGCAATGGGGGATGGAGACGCTGGCGCTGATCGCGGTGGCGGCGCCGCTCTCGGTGGTGCTCGGCTTCCTGCTCGGCTGGGCCGCCTGGCGCCGGCCCTGGGTCGAGGCGATGCTGATGCCGCTGCTCAACATCGCGCAGTCGCTGCCGCATTTCGCCTATCTGATCCCGGTGGTGGTGTTCTTCGGGGTGGGCGACCATGCCGGCGCCATCGCCACCGTGATCTTCGCCACCCCGCCGATGATCCGGCTGACCGTGCTGGGGCTGCGCCGGGTCGCGCCGGAGGTCGTCGAGTCGGGCAAGATGTCCGGCGCCACGCGCTGGCAGCTGATGCGTTATGTGCGGGTGCCGACGGCGCGGGCGGAGATGCTGGTCGGCGTCAACCAGGTGATCATGCAGTGCCTCGCCATGGTGGTGATCGCCAGCTTCATCGGCGCGCCGGGGCTCGGCTACAAGCTCCTGCAGTATCTCCAGGGGCTGAAGATCGGCAAGGCGGTGGAGATCGGCATCTCGGTGGTGCTGATCGCGGTGATGCTCGACCGGCTGTCGCGCGCCTGGGCCGAGCTGCAGCCGGTGCATCACGAGCGCGGCACGCCCTGGTGGAAGCGCAACCGGCTGCTGCTGGTCTGGCTCGGGCTGATGGCGGCGGTGGCGGCGGCGAGCGGGCTGCACGACTGGGTGGCGGAGATCCCGCGGCGCAAGGCGGCCTCGACCGCCTTCCTCTGGGACCCGATCGTCGACTGGCTGGCGGTGGAGGCCTATCCCTATACCAACGCGCTGCGCGGCTGGCTGCTGATCCACATCCTGATCCCGCTGCGCGATGCCTATCTCGCCGCGCCCTGGACCGCGGTGCTGGCGCTGGTGGCCGGCATCGGCTGGAATGTCGGGGGCGCGCGTTCGGCGGCGGTCTGCGCCGGCTTCGTGCTCTTCGTCGCGGTCTCGGGCTGGTGGGACCGGGCGATGATCACCGCCTACATGGTCAGCGTCGCGGTGGCGCTGGCGGTGGCGATCGGCCTGCCGCTCGGCATCTGGATGGCGCGCAGCGAGCGCAGCGCCCGGCGCATGCTGCTGATCTGCGACACCTTCCAGACCTTCCCGAGCTTCATCTACCTGATCCCGGTGATCATGCTGTTCGGGGTCAACGATGTCGCGGCGATCGGCGCGGTGGTGATCTACGGCGCGGTGCCGGTGATCCGCTACACCATCGAGGGGCTGCTCGGGGTGCCGCCGGCGCTCAAGGAGGCGGTCGACATGTCCGGCGGCACGCGGCGCCAGCGGCTCTGGTCGCTGGAACTGCCGATGGCGCTGCCGCACATGATGGTGGGGCTGAACCAGACGGTGATGTTCTCGCTCTTCATGGTGATCATCGCGGCCTTCATCGGCACCCAGGATCTCGGCCAGGAGATGATGCGGGCGCTGTCGTCCAACGATGTCGGAAAGGGGCTGGTGCTCGGGCTCTGCGTCGCCTTCATCGGGCTGATGGTGGACCATCTGGCCAACACCTGGGCGGCGAAGCGCCGGCGCGCGCTGGGGCTCGGCTGACGGGGCGGCGGACCCGGGGGCGGACTGGTGGGGCGGACCGGGGGCGGCCTCAGTCCAGCACCGCCCTCGGGAAGTAGAACGAGACCACCCAGTTGGGCGCGTCGACGATCTCGCTGATGCGCAGGTCGCCGCAGACGCTGCACAGCATGTAGGCCTCCACCGGCGCCATGCCGGTGCGCCCGGCGAGCCAGTCGATCATCGCCGAGACCGCGTCGCGCGCCGCCTGCATCAGGTCCGGCCCGACCCCGGTGGTGGCGAAGGCGCCGGCATCGCCGGGGCCGGGGGACGACGGCGGCGTCTCGAAGCGCGGGAAGGCGAGGCCCGCGCCCTTCGCGAGGCCGATCTCCACCGCCACCTCCATCGGGCTCTCCACCGCGGTGCCGCAGACCTCGCCGTCGCCCTGCGCGGCATGGGTGTCGCCGAGCGAGAGCAGCGCGCCGGGCACCTCGACCGGCAGGTGCAGCAGGGTGCCGGCGGTCATGTCGCGGATGTCGAGATTGCCGCCGACCCGGCGCGGCGGGATCACCGAATGCGGCCCCGCCGCCGCCGGCGCCAGCCCCACGGTGCCGACGAAGGGGCGCAGCGGCACCCGCGCGCCGGGGCCGTAGAGCATCGGCGCCGTGCCGCCGGCGTCATAGGACCAGAGATGCAGCGCCGGCTCGGGAAACTGCTCGGCGAGCAGGCCGAAGCCGGGGATGTTGGCCGTCCAGCCCCAGCCCGAGGGGGTGAACTCGCGGAACCGCAGGGTCAGCGCATCGCCCGGCTCGGCGCCCTCGACGAAGATCGGCCCGGTCACCGGGTTGACCCTGCCCGGGTCCATCGCCGCCAGATCGGCCAGCCCGGCGCCGGGGCCGAGCTGCCCGCCGGACGCGTCCACCGTGCCGAGCGCCACCGTCTCGCCGGGGCGCACCGTCAGCACCGGCGCGATCGACCGGTCCCAGCCGAGATGGTGCCGGCCCGAATGGATCGTGTGATTGCAGCGCATGGCGCCTCCTTCCGCGTGGCAGGAGAACATGGCGCCGCAACCCCGCGCAACCGGCTGCGCCCGGGCGAAACCGCCGGCATCGCGGCGCGGCGGGCGCGGTTCGGATTGTGATCCGCCGCCAACGGGGCCTATGATCGGAAGATCGCGGGTGCCTCGACAGAATGGGCGCGACACGCAAGGGAAGGACGAACGCCATGTGCCAGATCTTTGCCGGGCAGGACCCGGACAACTACGCCTCCGAGACCCGCTCGATGCGGCTCAACGGCTATTCCACCTCGATCCGCCTCGAGGCCGCCTTCTGGCGGGTGCTCGACGACATCGCCGCGCGCGAGGGCGTGACGGTGCCGCAGTTCATCGCCAAGCTGCATGACGAGGTGATCGAGCTGCGCGGCGAGACCCGCAACTTCACCTCGCTGCTGCGCTGCGCCTGCCTGATCCATCTCGACCGCGGCGGCGAGGTCGCCCGCGCACGGGAGGCGGCGTAGTACCCGGATACCACCACGCGCGGATGCCCGGCGCTAGCCTGACCGCAGGATGAGGCAAAACCGGGAGCGTCAGCTTTGGCCAAGGCTATCCACATGATGATCCGCGTGCTCGACGAAGCGCGCTCGCTCGACTTCTACGACCGGGCCTTCGGGCTGAAGGTCGCCGACCGGCTGGACTTTCCGAACTTCACGCTGGTCTATCTGCGCAACCCCGAGAACGATTTCGAGCTCGAGCTGACCGTCAACAAGGGTCAGGCCGACGCCTACGACCTCGGCAATGGCTACGGGCACATGGCCTTTGCCGTCGACGATCTCGAGGCCGAGCACAAGCGCTTCACCGAGGCCGGCTTCGAGCCGCGCAAGCTGGTGGAATTCGCCCCTGCCGGCGAGGTGATCGCCAAGTTCTTCTTCGTGAAGGACCCGGACGGCTACGAGATCGAGGTGCTGCAGCGCGCCGGTCGCTACCAGTAGGGGAGGGGCCGCCATGCTCTATCATCTCGCATTCACCGTGGAATACGCCGCCGGCCAGAGCCAGCAGGACCTGTTCCGGATCTGGGCCGAGGAGGCCGATGCGGCGCTCGGCGCCAAGGCCGCGGGCGCGGTCGTCGATCTCTGGAAGGTGGTCGGCGAGCGCCGGGTCTTCGCCGTGGTCGATGTCGACGGGCCGGACACGCTCGACCAGGTGCTGTTCGACCTGCCGATCATGAAACGCCACGGCCAGCACGTGCAGGTCGAGGTCAAGGCGCTGCGCCGCTACGAGGATTTCGCGGCAGACGTGAAGGCGCGGCTGGAGTGAGCCGCTGACGGCCGGGCCGGCCCAGCCGGCCCGGAACGGAAACCACCCGGGCGATGATCCGGGGGCAAGTCTCTAAGGGAGAGAAAACGATGACAGAGACACGAGCCGTGCGGGCGATGACCCGTCGCGAGCTTCTCTCGTCCGGCGTCGCGGCGGGGGCCGCGATGGTGGTCGGCGGTGGCTTCGTGGCGAGTGCGACCGAGGCCTGGGCGATGGAGACCAAGGCGCTCCAGCCCGCGACCATGGCAACGCTGATCCAGATGTCGCGGGACATCTACCCGCATGACCGCATCGCCGACCGGCACTACGCGTTGGCGGTGAAGGCGCATGACGAGAAGGCGGCCGGCGATCCGGACTTCGCGAAGATGATCGAGGACGGCGTCGCCGGGCTCGATGCCGCGGCGGCCGAGGCCGGCCATGGCAGCTATCTCGGCACCGGCTGGGAGATCGACCGCGTGGCGCTGCTGCGCGCGATCGAGGATGGCGGCTTCTTCCAGACCATCCGCGGCGGGCTGGTTGTCGGCCTCTACAACCAGAAGGATGTCTGGCCGGTCTTCGGATACGAGGGCTCGAGCGCCGAATACGGCGGCTATCTCGAGCGCGGCTTCGACGACATCGCGTGGCTCTGAGGGGAGGATCGACCAATGGCTGCACCTTTTGACCTCTCCGACGACAGCGTCGTCGTCATCATCGGCACCGGCGCGGGCGGCGGCACGCTCGCCAACGAGCTGGCGCAGAAAGGCATCTCTGTCGTCGCGCTGGAGGCCGGCGGACGGCACCTGCCGAACGACTACATCAACGACGAGTGGGAGAGCTTCGGACAGCTCGCCTGGCTCGACATGCGCACCACCTCCGGCGACTGGCGGGTGAGCCGCGACTTCCCGAACCTGCCGGCCTGGATCGTCAAGGCGGTGGGCGGCTCCACGGTGCACTGGGCCGGCGCCTCGCTGCGCTTCCAGGAGCACGAGTGGCGCGTGCGCACCGAGTATGGCGACATCGAGGGCGCCAACCTGCTCGACTGGCCGATCACCGCCGACGAGATGGACCCCTGGTATGCCAAGGCCGAGGAGAAGATCGGCGTCACCCGCACCGGCGGGCGCCCGGGGCTGCCCGGCAACAACAACTACAAGGTGTTCGAGGCGGGCGCCAAGAAGCTCGGCTACACCCAGGTCCATACCGGCCGGATGGGCATCAACTCGGTCGAGCGCGACGGCCGCCCGGCCTGCCAGCAGACCGGCTTCTGCTTCCAGGGCTGCAAGTTCGGCGCGAAATGGTCGACCGCCTATACCGAGATCCCGAAGGGCGAGGCGACCGGCAATCTCGAGGTCCGCGAGCACGCCCATGTGCTGAAGATCGAGCATGGCGAGGACGGCCGCGTCACCGGCGTGGTCTATGCCGACAAGGAGGGCAACCAGCACCGCCAGGCGGCGCGCGTCGTCGCGGTGGCCGGCAACTCGATCGAGAGCCCGCGGCTGCTGCTCAACTCGGCCTCCGCGATGTTCCCGGACGGGCTCGCCAACAGCTCGGGCCAGGTCGGGCGCAACTACATGCGGCACATGACCGGCTCGGTCTACGCGATCTTCCCCGAGCCGGTGCGGATGTGGCGCGGCACCACCATGGCCGGCATCATCTCGGACGAGTCGCGGAACGACCCGGCCCGCGGCTTCGTCGGCGGCTACGAGATGGAGACGCTCTCGATCGGCGTGCCGTTCATGGCGGCCTTCCTCGACCCCGGTGCCTGGGGGCGCGAGTTCTCCAGCGCGATGGACGGCTACGAGAACATGGCCGGCATGTGGCTGGTCGGCGAGGACATGCCGCAGGAGAGCAACCGCGTCACGCTGCATGGCGAGATCAAGGACCAGTACGGCATGCCGGTGCCGGACGTGCACTTCACCGACCACCCCAACGATGTCGCGATGCGCGCCCATGCCTATGCCCAGGGCGCCGCGGTCTACGACGCGGTGGGGGCGACGCGCACGATGCCGACCCCGCCCTATCCCTCGACCCACAACCTCGGCACCAACCGGATGTCCGAGAAGCCGGGCGACGGCGTGGTCAACCGCTTCGGGCAGAGCCACGACATTCCGAACCTCTTCGTCTCCGACGGCTCGCAGTTCACCACCGGCGCGTCGGAGAACCCGACGCTGACCATCGTGGCGCTGGCGATCCGCCAGGCCGAGACCATGGCCGGGATGATGGCGCGCGGCGAAATCTGAGGGCACGGCCGCGCGCTTCAGGGAAGGGCCGGGTGGCAACGCCCGGCCCTTTCTGCTGCGCCCCGCATCGCCGCCTGCGGCGATTTCCGGGCTGCCCGCGCCGCCGGCATTCGGCTAGACAGCATCCCGACCTGCCAATGACGGGAGGACCGGATGCCCCGCCACGCGCACCACCACATTGACCACGACAACCGCCGTCATCGCCGGCGCCGCCGCCTCCTGCCGGCCGCCGCCTGCCTGCTCGCCGCCGGCTGCGCCATGGCGCCGCGCACCGCGCCCGGGCCGGAGGCCGCCGGCGCCGCGCCGGAGATCGCCGTGCCGCTGTTCGAGGCGGGCGATGCGGTGGTCGAGCCCTGGCGCCGCTTCACCATCTGGGGCGTGTCCGACTGGGGCCTCGTCGCCGAGGACGGCGAGGTGGTGATCCGCGCCGCCGCCGAGGGCGCCTCCGCCGGCATCGCCCGCCGCGTCGAGATCGACCCGGAGACCTGCCCGGTGGTCGAGTGGTCCTGGCGGGTCGAGCGCCTGCCGGAGGAGGCCGATCTCGCGGTCAAGGCCACCGAGGATGTCGCCGCCTCGCTGATCCTCGCCTTCGGCGACCCCGGCGTCTTCGCCAATCCGGACCCGGTGCCGACGCTGCGCTATGTCTGGGCGACCGCCGCCAACCCGGTGGATGCGGTGATCGACAGCCCCTATTTCCCCGGCGTGCTGCGCAGCGTCGTGGTGCGCAGCGGGCCGGGCGGGGCGCAGGGCTGGGTGACCGAGCGGCGCAACATCGTGGCCGACTTCACCGCCGCCTTCGGCGCGCCGCCGGACAGCGGGATCGAGATCCTCGCGCTGTTCACCGACAGCGATCACGGCGGCACCCCGGTGGCGGCACGCTACCGCTGGGCACGGGCGCTCTGCACCGAGGCCCCGGCGCCGCCCTCGATCTTCTGAGAGCGGCACGTCGGCGGCCCCGGCCCGCACCCGGTGCGCGCGGGGATCGGGCGCAGGCGTTCAGATCGCGCCCACGCATCTGCCCCTGCTCCCACGCCTGCCCCGGACCCGGTGCGCACGCGGGCAGGGGCCTGATCGCAGCCGGTTCCACCGCCACCTCCGGCGAGCCGCCGGACCGCGGGATCGAGATCCTGGCGCCGTTCACCGACAGTGATCACGGCGGCACCCGGTGGCGGTGCGCCACCGCCGGGCAGGGCGCTCTGCATCGAGGCGCCCGCGCCGCCCCCGATCTTCCGAGAGGGGCGCCTCGGCGGCCCCGGCCCGCCTCCGATGCGCGCGGGCGGGGGGGCGGAGGTGATCGCCCCCAGCCTCGGTCCCCCGGCCCAGGTGCGCACGCGGGCGGGGGCCTGATCGCCGCCGGTTCCACCGCCACCTCCGGCGAGCCGCCGGAGAGCGGGATCAAGATCCTCGCGCCATTCACCGACAGCGATTACGGCGCCTCCCCATTGGCGGCGCGCCACCGCCGGGCATGGGCGCCCTGCACCGAGGCGCCGGCCCAGCCCTCGATCTTCCGAGAGGGGCGTCTCGGCGGCGCCGGCTCAGCCCCGGTGCGCGTGGGCGGAGGGAGCCGGAGGTGATGGGCCCCAGCCTCGGTCCCCCGGCTCCGGTGCGCCCGAAGGCCTGAGCCTGATCGCGGCCGGTTGCACCGCCGCCGCCAGCGAGCCGCCGGAGAGCCGCCGGAGAGCGGTATCGAGGCCCTGGCGCGGTTCACCGTCAGCGATCACGGCGGCACCCGGTGGCGGCGCGCCACCGCCGGGCACGGGCGCTTTGCACCGAGCCGCTGGCGCTGCCCTCGATCTTCTGAAGGGGCAAGTTGGCGTCCCCTGTCCGGCCCCGGTGCGCTCGGACAGGGGCCTGCCGGGATGCGCGCCACCGCGGCCTGCCGCGCCTCCGCTGCGGGCCGGGTGCCCGGCGAGGGGCGGCGCGGCGCGCGCCCCGGACACCGCCACCCGGACACCGCCACCCGGAAACCGCCCGCAGGACACCGCATCCCGGCGATCGGGGCTGGCCCGGAGCGGCCCTCCCGCCTAGGCTCGCGCCCATGCCCGTCGCCCCGCTGCTGACCACCGACCGCCTCGTCCTGCGCCCGCACCGAGTGGAGGACCATGGCGATGTCGCGGCGCTCTGGGGCGATCCCGCCGTCGTCCGCCACATCACCGGGCGGCCCGCGACGGCATCGGAGGCCTGGGCGCGGCTGCTGCGCCATGCCGGGCACTGGGCGCTGATGGGCTTCGGCTACTGGGCGGTGACGGGGCGGGAGACCGGTACCTTCCTCGGCGAGGTCGGCCTCGCGGAGTATCGCCGGGCGGTGACCCCCGGCTTCGACGGCCGCCCCGAGGCGGGCTGGGTGATGGCCACCGCGGCGCAGGGTCGGGGGCTGGCGCGCGAGGCGGTCGCCGCGGCGCTGGCTTGGGCCGACACCGCGCTGCCCGCGGCGGAGACCGTCTGCATGATCGCGCCGGAGCACGCCGCCTCGCTCCGCCTCGCCCGGGATCTCGGCTATGGCAGCCGCATCGCCGGGCACCTAGCCGGCGAGCCGGTGGCGATCCTGCGCCGCCCGCGCGGCGGCTAAGATGCGCCGCCATCCGGCCGCGGCATGTCGGGAAGGGGAGGCATTGGGATTGCAGCCGGGCAGAGGGCAGCATCCGGCGCCAGCCCCGGTGGCGCCGCCCGCCGCGCCCCCACCGCCGCGCCGCCGATCGCATCGTGGACGCCCGCAAGGTCATGGCGCTGCCGCCATGGTCCGGGGAGGCGTGCGGCGCGGCGATGCGCGTAGGGGCGCCGCGACGATCCACGCCGCGGGGCAGGCGGCCGCGCTGCGCCCCGGCATGGGCGCCGCCCCGGAGACCTCCACCGCCGCGCCGCTGCCCGGAAGGTCGCTGCCCGTTTGTCCCCGGCGGACGGCTCGCGCTCCCGCGCCGCGCCAGGGGGCGCAAACCGCGCAAGTCCTGCCGGGAAAACATCGGGATCGCCACCTGATCAGAGCCCCGGCCCGAGCGGGCGGATACGGCCGCGCAGCACGGGGCACGGACGGTCCGCGATGCGCGGCAACCGGCGTGCCCTCGGCGCCATGCGCATCCGGATCGACCGGGCGTGCCCAAGAACAGTCGGGTCAAGACCCCCGCCAATTGGTATAACTGGGCCAATGAGCCGCCACGTCAGGCCGGGCATGGCCGGAGGGCGTCGCAGGGAATGCAAGTGCTGGAGAACAGGACGGGAGACCGGATCATGAGCGACAACGGTGACAAGGCGCTGAAGCTGGCGGAAAAGAACGAAAAGCAGATCATTCTGCTCTGGAAGGCGCTGGCCCGCTACGAGAAGGTGCAGGCCGCGTGGGAGAAGAAGCAGATGGACTACATCGCGAACATCGACAAGAAGCTGGTCGAAGGGCACAATGCCCAGAACAAGTACATCGCGGATCTGCACAGGGATCAGGACAAGAGGTTTACCGACCTGCACAACAAGCAGGACAAGAAGTTCAGCGATGCGGTGAACAACTTGGTGAAATGGGTGGAGAAGACCTTCGACAAGAAGGGGCTGTTCAACTGATCCCCGGCAGCGGCATGGCGGCACGGGCGCGTCGCCGGTTGCAGGCCGCGCTGCAGGCTCCGGATCGCGCCTGAAGCCCCGGACGACGGCTCTGCCGGGAAGCCGCTGCCGATGGCCAGGAGGGACGCTGTCGGCGCGCATGTGGGCGCTTCGGCCCGCCTTCGCCGCGCCGCCGGCCGATGATCGGAGAACCGGGCTTCGCGCCCCGGGAGCCGCCTTGCCGCTCACGGTGCCGGCAGGTCTCGGCGGCTTGGGCGGCAGGTCACCGAACCGCGGCGGATGCCGACCGCAGGCCCCGGGCCGGGCCACCCGATCGTTCGCCGAAGACAGCGGCGATCCGGTAAAGCCATCCGCACCGGATGCCGGGACAGGGAACCTGCCGCTTCGCTGGGGGGAACCGTTTCGCTGGCTGGGGAACCTGGATTCGAACCAGGACCGACGGAGTCAGAGTCCGCTGTTCTACCGTTAAACTATTCCCCAGCGGCTGCGGCGAGACCTAGTGTGTCGGGCCGGGGGCTGTCAAGGGGCCGGGGCGCCGGTTTCGCCCGCTAGCGGCGGTCGCTTGACGCGGGCCGCCGGCGCTGCAGATCGCCTGTCATGATGGACAGCCTTCCCTACGGCTACACCGCCGCCGTACTCGGCGCGACCGGCGGGCTCGGCGCGGCCCTGATCGGCCATCTGGCGCAGGACCGGCGCTGCGGCCGGCTGGTCGGGCTCTCGCGGTCCGGCCGGGCGCCGGCGCCGGCCGAGGCGATGGCCGCCGACCTGACCGACGAGGCCAGCCTCGCCGATGCCGCGGCGCGGCTGGCCGCGGGGCCGCCGCTCGGTCTCGTGGTGCTGGCCACCGGCTACCTGCACGGGCCGGCCGGCGGGCCGGAGAAGAGCCTGCGGCAGATCGGGCCGGCGGCGATGGCCCATGCCTTTGCCGTGAACGCGACCGGGCCGGCGCTGGCGGCGAAGCACCTGCTGCCGCTGCTGCCGCGGCGCCGGCGGGCGATCTTCGCGGCGCTCTCGGCCCGGGTCGGCTCGATCTCCGACAACCGCAGCGGCGGCTGGTACGGCTACCGCGCCTCCAAGGCGGCGCTGAACCAGGTGCTGCGCTGCCTCGCCATCGAGACCGCCCGCACGCGCCCGCTGGCGGTGATCGCGGGGCTGCAGCCGGGCACCGTGGCGACCGGGCTCTCGGCGCCGTTTCGCGGCGGGCTCGGGGCGGGCGCCGTGTTCGCCCCCCGAGACGCGGCGGGCCATCTGCTCGGCGTGCTCGACCGGCTCGGGCCGGCGGAGAGCGGGCGGGTCTTCGACTGGCGCGGCGCGGAGGTGCCGCCCTGACGCGGTGATGCTCTGGGGCGCTGCGCCCCCGCGGCTGTTCTTTTTTCGCCGTCTCCGCCAAGATATTCCCCGCGGGCGGCGTCAGAGGAAGAGCATGGGGCAGGAGAGCGGATGACCGGGCCTGACGATGCGGCGGCCGATCTCGCGCTGGCCCGACGGGCGGCGGAGGGCGACGGCGCGGCCTTTGCCGAGCTGCTCGGCCGGCACTACGACCGGATCCACCGGCTCGGCTGGCGGCTGCTCGGCAGCGCGGCGGAGGCGGAGGACCTGGCGCAGGATGTCTGTGCCGGGCTCGGCGCCAGGATCCGCGGCTTCCGGGGCGAGGCGGCCTTTGCCACCTGGCTCTACCGGATCGTGGTGAACGCGGCGCGCGATGCGCAGCGCCGCCGGGCCCGGGGGGCGCGGCTGGTCGAGGCCTATACCGAGGTCGAGGCGCTGGAGCGGGCGGGCGCGGAGGCACGGGCGGCCGAGCTCGACTGGCTGCGCCGGGCGCTGGCGGCGCTCTCGCCGGAGCTGCGCGAGACCGCGGTGCTGGTGCTCGACGAGGGCCTGACCCATGCCGAGGCGGGGGCCGCGCTCGGGGTGAGCGGCGGCACCGTCTCCTGGCGCATGGCGGAGATCCGCAAGCGGCTCGCGACGCTGGCCGACAGGGCTGAGGATATGGGCGCATGACCGACGAACTGGAGCGACTGCATCGGGCCTTCGAGGCCGACCGGGCGCCGGCGCCGCGCGAGGCGGCGCGCAAGGCCGCGCTGGCGGCCGCGCTGGCGGCGTTCGAGGCATCCGGCGAGGCGGCCGGCGAGGCGGCCGGGGCGGCGGGTGCCGAAACCGCCGCGGCGGCGCCGGGCGAAAAAATTTCCGCCGGTCGCCAAGAAGCGGCCAGCGGGGCGCGTCTCAGAAGGGACCGGGCGATGGGGCTCGGACGCATTCTGAGGAGCACAGCCATGAAGATTTCCGAATTCACCCGGCCGCGGACCCTGCTGATGGGCGGCGCCAGCCTTGCCGTCATCGCGCTTGCCGTGGTGGCGGCGCTGCCGCAGCTCGAGCAGGCGGATTTCCTCGCGCCCGAGCCGACGGGCCAGCAGACTGCCGATCTCGACGGCGCGGAGGGCAATATCGAGACCGGTACGGAGACCGGCGCCCGCAGCGGCACCCTCGCCGGCACCGACGAGCGCCGCGCCGATGCCCCCGCCGATGCCCCCGCCGGTGCCCCCGCCGATGCCAAGACCGAGGCTGAGGCCCCGGCCCGCGAGCGCGCCGAGCTCGACGACACGGTGCTGGCCGAGGAGGCCCCGGCCGCGCCGCCGCCGATGCCGGAGCCGGAGCCGGCGCCGCAGGTCGGTGCCGTCTCGGGCGGCGCCGCCGGCGGCGGGCTGATGAGCCTCTCGGCCGCCCCGACCGCGCGGCCCGCGCCGGCGCCGAGCGCCAGCCGGCAGCTCTCCGCCGGCCGCGTGCAGGCGAGCCCCGAGCAGATCGGGCGGCTCCGCGCCAAGGGGCTGGCCGGCGCGTCCGACGCGGCGGCCGGTTATGCCGGGGGGATCGCCTCGGCGCCCGCCCCGGCGGAGGCCGAAGCCCCGCCGCCGGGCTATCAGGAGCAGGGCCGCGACCGCTTCGAGGCGGTCGAGGACAACCCGGTGAAGCTCACCGCGGAGGCGCCGGTCTCGACCTTCTCGATCGATGTCGACACCGCCTCCTACGGCGTCATGCGCAAGATGCTGAACCAGGGCGTGCTGCCGCAGAAGGACGCGATCCGCGTCGAGGAGCTGATCAACTACTTCCCCTATACCTACGCGCCGCCGGAGACCGCGGAGACCCCCTTCGCCACCCATGTCGCGGTGTTCGACACGCCGTGGAACGCCGAGACCCAGCTGGTGCGGATCGGGCTCAAGGGCTACGAGCTGACCCGCGAGGAGCGGCCGAAGGCCAATCTGGTCTTCCTGATCGACACCTCGGGCAGCATGAACGCGCCGGACAAGCTGCCGCTGCTGCTCAACGCCTTCCGCCTGCTGGTGGACAGGCTGGGGCCGGAGGACCGGGTGGCGATCGTCACCTATGCCGGCAGCGCCGGCACCGTGCTCGAGCCGACCCCGGCCTCGGAGAAGGGCAAGATCCTCGCGGCGCTCGACCGGCTCTCGGCGGGCGGCTCCACCGCCGGCGGCGAGGGCATCCGGCAGGCCTATGCGCTGGCCGAGGCCAACATGATCGAGGACGGGGTGAACCGGGTGATCCTGGCCACCGACGGCGATTTCAACGTCGGCATCCGCTCCACCGAGGAGCTGCAGGGCTTCGTCGAGCGCAAGCGCGAGACCGGGGTGCTGCTCTCGGTGTTCGGCTTCGGCCAGGGCAACTACAACGACGCGCTGATGCAGGCGCTGGCGCAGAACGGCAACGGCCAGGCGGCCTATATCGACACGCTCTCCGAGGCCCGCAAGGTGCTCGGCGAGGAGGCCGGCGGCACGCTGTTCCCGATCGCCCAGGACGTGAAGATCCAGGTCGAGTTCAACCCCGCCACGGTCGCCGAGTACCGGCTGATCGGCTACGAGACGCGGGCGCTGAAGCGCGAGGACTTCAACAACGACAAGGTCGATGCCGGCGAGATCGGCTCCGGCCACCGGGTCACCGCGCTCTACGAGATCACCCCGGTGGCGAGCGCGGCGCGGCTGGTGGACGATCTGCGCTATGCCCAGCCGGTGGCGGAGCCCGAGGACACGCCGGATGCCGGGGCGGCGCGGGCGGCGGAATTCGCCTTCCTGAAGATCCGCTACAAGCGCCCGGGCGAGAGCGAGAGCAACCTGATCACCCGGCCGATCACCCGCGGCGATGTCGGCGAGCCCGACACCGAGGCGCGCTTCGCCGCCGCCGTCGCCGGCTTCGGCCAGCTGCTGCGCGGCGGGCGCTATACCGGCGACTGGGATTTCCCCGATGCCGCGGCGCTGGCCGCCGGTGCCCGGGGCGACGATCCCTGGGGCTACCGCTCGGAATTCGTCCAGCTGGTGCGGCTGGCCGAGAGCGCGGCCGCCCTCTCGCGCCAGCGCTGAGGCGGCACCAGGCCGCGGCACGGCCGGCTCCGGGGGCTGCCCCGGGGCCGGTCGGCGCCGTTTCCGGTTGATCGCGCGGGGGCGAGGGCTCAGGCTTTCCCCAGGTCATCCATGCAGGGGTCAGCCGATGCCGAAGCCCGGCCTGCATGCTCCCGAGGCGCGTGTGAGCCTCGACCAGATCAAGACCCTCGCCCAGGCGGCGCGCAGCACCTGGTTCATCCTGCTCGGCCTGCTCGCGGTGATGGCGCTGACGCTGATGGCCCATGACGACGCGGATTTCTTCGCCGAGGGCCGCTCCACCCGGCTGCCGCTGATCGGGCTCGAGGTGCCGGTCACCGCCTTCTTCTTCTTCGGGCCCTGGCTGGTGGCGATCGTCTACGGCTATCTGCAGCTCTATCTGGTGCCGCTCTGGGAGGTGCTGTCGCGCGCCCCGGCGCTCACCGATGACGGCCGGCCGATCGCCGATGCCGCCTATCCCTGGCTGCTGGTGCGCGCGGTGCTGGTGCTGCGCGCCTGGCGCCGCGGCCCGGAGGCGCTGGTGCCGGATCGCACCGGCGGGCTGACCCCGACGCGCTGCGTCTCGCGCCAGGCGATGGCCGGGATCACCGCGGCGGTCAGCCTCACGGTGACCTGGTGGATCGGGCCGCTGGTGGTGCTCTGGTTCTGGGTGCGCGGCTGGGTGGTGCACGATCCGTGGCTCTCGGTCTGGGCCGGGCTGGCGCTGGCCTTCGCCGGGCTGGTCGGGATCTACAGCGCCGCGGCGCTCTGGGGGCTGATGGCCTCGGTGCCGGAGGACGAGGCGCGGCGCCGGCGGGTGCCGCGGCTGGCGCAGTGGTCGGCCCCGGCGGCGGCGGCGGCGATCGCGCTGATGTCGCTGGAGATGTCGGTCGGGCTCGGCACCGCGATCGGCCGGCTCGCGGCGCCCGGCCGGCCGGCGCCGGACTATGCCGGCTGGCGCCGGGCGCGCGGGCCGGGGCAGGCCGCGCTGGCCGACTGGCTGGCCCATCTCGACCGGGTGGCGGTGCCGCATTTCCCCGCCGACCTGCGCGAGGCCTGGCTGGCGCGGCCGCCGCCGGGGCTGCCGATCTACGACGACTGGCTCAGGGACTACGAGACCGGCTGGATGACCGCGGCGCCGGAGGGCATCCGCGATGCCGAGCAGGCGATCATGTTCTGGGACGGCGCCCGCACCGCGTGGTTCGCGCTGACCGCCCGCATCGCGCGGCACGATCTCGGCCGGCGCGACCTCCGCGGCGCCGATGCGCCGGGGCTGATCGCGCCGGCCGCCGACCTGCGCGGCGCGCGGCTCGACCGGGCGGTGCTGCGCGGCGCGCTGCTGGTCGGGGCGGACCTCTCCTGCGCCGATCCCGGGCCGGCGCCCGGCGACGAGCGCTGCACCGCGCTGCGCGGCGCCGACCTGCGCGATGCCGATCTCGTGGGCGCCCGGCTGAACGGCGCGCGGCTCGAGGGGGCGCGGCTCGGCGGCGTCGATCTCACCGGGGCGGACCTCTCCTGCTGGCGCGCGCCGGATGCCGCGGGCGCCGGCGAGGACGCCCGGTTCTGCGCCGTGCTGGCCGGCGCCGAGCTCGACGTGGCGCTGCTGCGCGGGACCAATCTGCGCGGCGCCGTGCTGCACGGGGTCTCGGCCGTGGGGGCGCGCTTCCTCGAGGTCGACCTGCTCGACGCCGATCTCGCCGGCGCCCGGATCGAGCAGAGCGACTTCCGCTTCTCGGCGCTCGACGGGGCGGTGCTCGACGCGGTGCGCGCGGTCGGCGCCGATCTGCGCTGGACCAAGCTCGACGGCGCCCGCGCGGTGGCGGCGGATCTGCGCGGGGCGCTGCTGCAGGGCTCCACCTGCCGGCAGATCCGGCTGCATGGCGCGCGGCTCGAGGGGGCGGATCTGCGCTGCCACGGGCTGGTGCGGCGCGGCCAGCTCGCGGGCGCGCTCGGCGACGCCGACACCCGGCTGCCCGCCGCCTTCCCGCGGCTCGGCGTCACCAGCTGCTGGCCGGCGGGGTCGCGCTGGCTCGCCGCCTATCTCGCGGCGCATGGCAAGGGCGGGCAGGCGGCGGTGGCGTGCCCGGAGGGCACCGTGGCGTTCCGCTATCGCGGGCCGGTCAGCCTCTGGGCGCAAATCGGCTTGCGCAAGCCGTGGTCGGGCCGCTAGGGGTCGGCGGTCCAGCGCGAGAGAGCCAATGCCCGCCCCGAAGATCCTGTTCGTCCATACCAACTTCCCGGCGCAGTTCGGCTTCCTCGGCCAGCGCCTCGCCGCCGCCGGCTGGGAGACCGCCTTCGCCACGGCGCGGGCCAACACCCGCTCGGAGGTGTTCCGCATCCTGCCCTTCGAGGAGGGGCGCGGCATCACCCGCGGCATCCATCCCTATCTCGGCTCCACCGAGCGCGCGGTGATCAAGGGCCAGATGGCCGCCCGCGCCTTCTATGCCGCGCGCAAGGGCGGCTACCGGCCGGACATCGTGATGGCGCATTCCGGCTGGGGCGCCGGGCTGTTCGCCAAGGATGTCTGGCCGGACGCGGTCTTCATCCCCTATCTCGAATGGTGGTACAACTACCCCCCGGTCGACAGCGGCTTCCTCGGCGACTTCAGGGACGACGAGGACAACCGGCTGCGCCAGCGCGTGCGCAACACGCCGCTGATGACCGACATCGTCACCGCCGATGCCGCGCTCGCGCCGACCCGCTTCCAGGCCGGGCAGTTCCCGGAGAAGCTGCGCCGCGACATCACCGTGATCCATGACGGGGTCGATACCGAGACCCATGCCCCGGCGCCGGAGCGCCCGGCCGCGATCGGCGCGCTCGACATCTCGGCGATGCCGGAGATCGTCACCTATGCCACCCGCGGCATGGAGCCCCAGCGCGGCTTTCCCGAGTTCATGCGCGCGCTCGAGATCCTGCAGGCGCGGCGCCCGCGGCTCCATGCGATCATCGTCGGCGAGGACCGGGTGGCCTATGGCCGCCGCCTGCCGGAGGGCGACAGCTGGAAGAAGCGGATGCTCGCCGAGTGCCGCCTCGACCCGGCGCGCACCCATTTCACCGGGCACCTGCCGCGGCCCGACTATCTCGCCGTGCTGCAGGCCTCGGACGCCCATGTCTACCTCACCGTGCCCTTCGTGCTGAGCTGGTCGATGCTGGAGGCGATGAGCGCCGGCTGCGCGCTGGTCGCCGCCGATGTCGCCCCGGTGCGCGAGTTCGTCGGCGACGGCGAGACCGGGCGGCTGGTGCCGTTCCACGAGCCGGCCGGGATCGCCGCCGGGGTCGAGGAGATGCTCGACGACCGGGCGCTGGCCCGCCGGCTCGGTGTTGCGGCGCGCGCCCATATCCGCGAGGCTTACGATCTCGAGCGGGTCTTCGCCGAGAAGAAGGCCTGGCTGGAGGGCCTGATCGGGGCCTGAGCCCAGGCCTTTGCGCCCCCGCGCCTGCGCCCTGCCGGGCCGTCACCGCTCCGCACCCTCTGCCGGAGAAGGAGGACACCGATGGCACATGGCAAGCCGATCACCTGGGTCGTCGTCGCCGATGGCGGCAAGGCCCTGCTTCTCGAGAACGACGGGCACGACAGGGCGCCGGCGCTGCGCCGGCTGGCCACCAGCGAGCTCGACAACCCGCCGACCCGCGAGCAGGGCACCGACCGGCCCGGCCGCCGCTCCGACACCGGCGCCGGCCAGCGCTCGGCGCTCGACGCCCCCGACTGGCACAGCCTCGCCGGGGAGCGCTTCCTGCGCGCCTTCGCCGAGCGCGTCGCCGGCGCGGCGCGCGAGGGGCGGGTCGGGCGCATCGTGATGATCGCCGCGCCCGCCGCGCTCGGCACCCTGCGCGCCGCGCTGCCGGCGGATGTCGCCGGGCTGGTCACCGCCGAGATCGCCAAGGACCTCACCAACCACCCGCTCGGCGCCATCGAGGCGGCGGTCAAGGGGGCGCTCGCGCCGGGCTGGTGAACGCGGCGTCAGCGCCGTGTCCGCCGCGGCGTTGACAGCCCCCGGATCTATCCGCCATAAGCCTTGCGTCGCCCCTTGGCACGCCGCCACGGGGCGTTTCGCGTTTTCGACGCCGAACCCGCCGGCCATGTCCGGCACCACCCACCCCGCCGGTCCTCCGGGCCGGCCAGAGACAGGAGCTGACCACAGGTGATCTCGCCGCTCATGCCGACCTATGCGCGGGCACCGCTCGAATTCGAGCGGGGCGAGGGATGCTGGCTCACCACGACCGACGGCACGGAGTTTCTCGACTTCGGCGCCGGCATCGCGGTGAACGCCCTCGGCCACGCCCATCCGAAACTCGTCGCCGCGCTGGAGGCCCAGGCGCGACGGGTCTGGCATGTGTCCAATCTCTACGAGATCCCCGAGCAGCGACGCCTGGCCGAGCGCCTGGTGGCCGAGACCTTCGCCGACACCGTGTTCCTGACCAATTCGGGCACCGAGGCGGCCGAGCTGGCGATCAAGATCGCCCGCAAATGGGGCCAGGCGCAGAGCCCGGCGCGGCACCGCATCGTGACCTTCGCGGGCGCCTTCCACGGCCGCTCCACCGGCGCCATCGCGGCGGCCGGCTCGGAGAAGCTCGCCGGCGGCTTCGGCCCGCTGATGCCGGGCTTCGACAGCGTGCCCTGGGGCGATGCGGCGGCGCTGGCGGCGGCGATCGGGCCGGAGACCGCGGCGGTGCTGATCGAGCCGATCCAGGGCGAGGGCGGCATCCGCGTGCTGCCGCACGAGGCGCTGCGGGCGCTGCGCGCGCTCTGCGACGAGCGGGGCGTGCTGCTGATGTTCGACGAGGTGCAGTGCGGCATGGGGCGCACCGGCCATCTCTTCGCCCATGAGGCGGCCGGCGTCGTGCCGGACGTGATGATGGTCGCCAAGGGCATCGGCGGCGGCTTCCCGCTCGGCGCGGTGCTGGCCACCGAGGCCGCCGCGGCGCCGATGGGCGTCGGCAGCCATGGCTCGACCTATGGCGGCAACCCGCTGGCCTGCGCGGTCGGCCTCGCGGTGATGGAGGAGGTGGCCGATGCCGGCTTCCTCGCCAGCGTGCGGGCGCGCGCCGGCTTCCTGTCGCAGCGGCTGGCCGAGCTCGCCGCCGGGCATCCCGCGGTGATCGCCGAGATCCGCGGCGAGGGCCTGATGCGCGGCCTGCGCATCGCCGAGCCCCATGCCGCCGCCGACCTGGTGGCGGCGGGGCGCGCGGCCGGGCTGCTCACGGTGCCCGCCGCCGAGAACGTGGTGCGGCTGCTGCCGCCGCTGACGGTCTCCGAGGACGAGATCGCGGAGGCGGTGCGCCGCCTCGACCGCGCCGCGACGGCGCTGGAGGGCCCGGCATGAGCGCACGGCATTTCCTCGACCTCGACGAGATCGCCCCGGAGGAGCTGCGCGCCATCCTCGACGACGCCAAGCGCGTCAAGGCGGCCCGCAACGGCCGCCCGCGCCTGGCGCCGGATGCCGAGCAGCCGCTGGCCGACCACATCGTCGCGCTGATCTTCGAGAAACCCTCGACGCGGACCCGCATCAGCTTCGATGTCGGCATCCGCCAGATGGGCGGCGAGACGATGATCCTGTCCGGTACCGAGATGCAGCTCGGCCATGGCGAGACCGTGGCCGACACCGCCCGGGTGCTGTCGCGCTTCGTCGACGCGGTGATGATCCGCACCTTCCAGGACGCGACGCTGCGCGAGCTGGCCGCCCATGCCGAGATCCCGGTGGTGAACGGCCTCACCAACCGCAGCCACCCCTGCCAGATCATGGCCGACCTCCTGACTTTTGAGGAGCATGTGGGGGCTTTGGGGGGGGCTCGGGTGGTCTGGGCTGGCGACGGCAACAATGTCTGCCACTCCTGGATCCATGCGGCCGCGGCGTTCGGCTTCGACATCACCGTCGCCTGCCCGGAGACGCTCGAGCCCGACCCCGGCATCGTCGCGGCGGCGCGGGCGAAGGGCGCGCGCGTCGAGATCGCCCGCGACGCCGCGGCGGCGGTGACCGGGGCGGACGCCGTGATCACCGACGCCTGGCTCTCGATGCATGACGACGTCTCGGCCCGCGACCGCCGGCACAACCAGCTCCGGCCCTTCCAGGTCACCGCCGAGCTGATGGACCGCGCCGCCCCGCACGCGGTCTTCATGCACTGCCTGCCGGCGCACCGCGACGAGGAGGTCACCTCCGAAGTGTTTGACGGCCCCCGCTCGGTTGTGTTCGATGAGGCCGAGAACCGACTGCACGCGCAGAAGGGTATACTGAGGTGGTGCTTAGAGTGAGGGAGTACGACTGTGGAAAGAATCAATAAATTTAAAGAAATAAATTTTGGTTTTGCTAGTGCTGAAAAGGAATTTGAAGAGTTGCCGTCGCTTTTGACGGATGGATTTTTCGATATGAAGGGCATGGTCCATGAGATAACTGAAACCAGTAAGTTTGTTTGTCTAGGAGACAAGGGGTCAGGTAAGACTTCCTTGGGGCGACATATTTCGCTCATGGGAAAATCGGATCCAATGCAATTTGACAGACAACTACTTCTTGAGGACATATCTTATACTGCGTTCTCGAAGATTGTTCGAGGAAAAGATGAGCCAGAGGCAAAGTATCCTACTGCCTGGTCTTGGATTCTTCTGATTGTTGTGTTGGACATGCTGAGGGGCGATCATAGTATTGATGCGGAAGCTTCGGTAGAGTTGAATCGTATTAATGATATTTTTGCGGGAGCTGGCCTTGTTGGATCTGATAATATTAACAAGATTATTTTGAGTGCCGGAAAGAAGGGGTTTTCTGTTGGAGTCCCCCAGTACGCTCAGATCTCCTACGAATCTGGCGGGAGAAGTGAAATATATGATATTCCTAATCACGTTGAATCATTCAAATCTCTAATTCTTAGAGCAAATACAAAAGCGAAGCATTTTATTATTCTAGACGGCCTTGATGATATTCTTACAAAGAGAGGCCGTCAGTATGATGTTCTTGGTGCGTTGATATTTGAAACTCAAAGACTCAATGGATTTTTCAGAGAGAATGGACTAAAGATAAAAATTGTAATATTATGCCGACAAGATTTATTCACGAGGGTATCGGGAGCTAACAAGAACAAGATCAGACAAAATTTTTCGATTGTATTGGATTGGTATCATGATCCAAACTCCCCGGGTCGCTCTATGTTAGTTGAGCTTGCCAATCATCGCGCCAAAGCATCTACTGGAGAAGGATCGGATATATTAGAGTATTTTCAGAAAGGTTTGATAGACGGAAAGAGGGTTTACCATTATCTCCTTGATCTAACTCGACATAGACCTAGGGATTTTATTGTATTACTTAGTAGTATACAGGAGATGATGCATAAATCTCCAATTGACAGAACTCAAATATTGAGCGGAGTCAGGAAATATTCACAAGACTATTTTCTCCCAGAAGTGATGGACGAGTTGTATGGGTTTGTGCCGCAAGATGTTTTGTCAGATTTGTTTGGCGAAGTTTCTAAATTAAAACGAAGAGAATTCCAATTTTTTGAAGCGAAGTCCAAGATTGAATCGCGATTTGGCGATGGTTTAGATATTGAGGGAATTTTCAATGTATTGTATGACTGCGGAGCAATTGGTAATACATACAAGGACCATAGAAATAATAAATACTATTCGTTCAAGTTTCGAAATCAAGCATCTAAATTCAACTCATCCGAGAGTATAATGATGCATAGAGGGTTGTGGAAAGCACTTAATCTTGCGTAGGTGTATTGTTGTGCGTTGGTTGCGCATCATCCACCCTTAGCCCCCCTGTCCGGGGCCTCGAGTTGCAGGAGGCGGATGCGGGCGACGGCGGGGTGGCCCATCACCAGGCGGTAGAGGCCGTGGCCGATGCGCTCGACGATGCCGGCGCGGCGCCAGGCGTCGAGCAGGCGGGCGGCGTAGCGGGGCGCGCAGTCGAACCCCTGCCGGCGCAGGTAGAAATTCAGCTCGGCGGCGCGGATCTCGGTATAGTCGAGCTGGGCGAGGAAGCCGAGCGCGGCGCGGGCGCGCGGGGTGCGGCCGATCTCGCGGTCGGAGGGGCCGAGCAGGCGGCCGATGCGGCCGAGCTCGGCATAGAGCGGCGCGCGCACCGCCTCGGGCAGCCCGCGCAGCACCGGCTGCAGCCCGGAGAGGATGGTCTCGCGCTCGCGCCTGGCGGCGGCCAGCTCGCGGCTCAGCTCGGCCTGCCAGCGGGTGCGCTCCTCGAGCTCGGCGAGCAGCAGGCGGGCGGCCTCGGGCAGGGTGTCGGTGCGGGGCATCGGGCGGTCCTCCGGGTGTTTCGCGGGGTCGGAAGCGGACATCCTGACAAATGTTCCTAAATTCGCCGTAAACCGGGCGGGAAAGTTCCGAAGGGCGGGGTTCGGCCGGCAGGTTCGCGGGAACACGGGGGGGAGCGGCGGCATGGACTGGGAGACCTGGGGCGCGCTGGCGGGGCTGTTCCTCGCCGCCTTCGGCGCGGCGACGCTGCTGCCGTTCCAGTCGGAATTCGTGCTCGGGGCGATGCTGGCGGCGGAGACGGCGCCGGTCGGCGCGCTGTTCGCGGCGGCCTCGGTCGGCAACACGCTGGGCTCGGTGGCGAACTACTGGATGGGGCGGTTCCTCGACCGGTTCGAGGGCCGGCGCTGGTTCCCGGCGGGCCCGGCGCAGATGGCCCGGGCGCGCGACTGGTATCGCCGCTGGGGGGTGTGGACGCTGCTGCTCTCCTGGGCGCCCTTCGCCGACCCGCTCACGGTGGTGGCGGGGGTGCTGCGGACGCCGTTCTGGCTGTTCCTGGCGCTGGTGGCGGCGGCCAAGGCGGGGCGCTATGCGGCGGTGATCTGGCTCTGCGGGGCGGTGAGCTGGTGCTGAGGCCTCAGAGGCTGTCCGGGTGGGGCAGGGTGGCGCCCTCCTTCACGCCGTGGCCGGTGCGCCCGTCATAGGCCTTCTGCTCCTTCTTGTGGTCGGTCTGCATGGTGGCGAGCAGGGTCTCAACATCGGCCAGCGTCGGGGCGGCGAGCTTGTTCACCTCGGTGTTGAACTTCGCCAGCGCCTCGAGGTGGTAGAGCCGGTGCGTCTCCTCGTGCTTGGCCAGCGCGGCGATGCATTTCTCCCAGGCCTTCTTCTCGGCCGGGCTGGCCTTGCCGGCGGCCGGCCATTTCGGCACGGTGATCCTGTAGGCCGCGTCGATCACCACCTTGGCGATGTTGCCGGACTTCTTGTCGGCATAGATCTTCCACTTGAAGTCCTCCCATTCGAACTCGCCGATGGGATTGCCCTTCGCCTTCTTCTTGCCGATCTCGGCGAAGAGGTCCTTGTAGGTCCTGGACTTGAAGCTGGGGCTGCTCTTGTTCTTCGTCCAGTTGATCTTGACGTCCACGGTCATGGCGCCGCCTCCGTCCCGTTGCGCACAGCGGAGCGGCCCGGGACCCGGCCGCCCCTCCGTCGCAGCCTGACCGAGCACCCGCCCCGGCGCAAGCGCCCTGCCGGGGGCGGGCGGCCCGG